>HF999600.1 GCA_000434055.1 Ruminococcus sp. CAG:488
GGCAGTTTTGCGTATGACTTCGAACTCTCGTAAAAACTTATATTCGGTTAATCATATATGCGACTTTTATTTTATTATTCGGGAATAAGAACATCCCCGCCGGAGATTACCACGTCAGATGCGGAAATGGCACTGTCAATGGTATTCGATTCGTCAATTTCGCCTTCGTATGTTATCTGAACATTTTCTCCCACTCGGATAGCTCCGCTTTCTGCATAACGGGAGATGCGCAGATCATTCAGAAGGATTTTGTACGTGATTCCGTCATCGGGATTGGCGCAGAGAATGGAATCGTCTAACAGAATATACTCATCGGTTATCTCCGTAATCTTACCGACAATGGTATTCTGATACGGCTCATACTCTGCTTCGGTGGAATTCTCTTTTGCATATTTGATAATCTTACTGGCTGCATCTTCTCCGATATTGAAGAGGTATTGGTAATTAAAAGCGTTTGTCCACAGATAGCCATCTACAGTAACATACATGGCAACTTTATATACGCCGAGAGTTTCAGATGTGATCGTAAAACTGTAATACTCTCTATCATGTGCAACCCATTTCTCATCCTCAACAAATGGTGCATTTTCGCATCCGGCAAGAACTTCCCATACATAGTCATCATTGCTCAGTGTATAGTGTTTTTTGTTCGGACTGTCGCCGTTTACAGAGAACCGCTTCAATTCAATTGCTTTTGGGAGGTCTACCAGCTTGAAGAGCTCACCGAGCGTGTGCGGAGGTTCATAATTATCCCTCTTGAAGGTATAACAACTACCTTCCATCCTCACGGCGACAAGCTGGCTCTTATCGGCATATTTTAACTGATACACTTCAAATTTTTCAGTGTATCTATCTCCTTCAATTTCGTCAATGCCCAATACGGTATATGTTCCAATCAAATCGCCAAGGAGTTCTTCAGACACAAGGCGACCGTGACTTCGGTATACAATACCGTCAATTGTTACTTCAGTGTATTTCTCAAAAACGGTTTGATATTCCCATGGCCATACAATTCCTGATTCGTCTGCCATAATGTTAATGTCTTTATACCTATCGTTTGTGCCTCCTGGTGTAGGTTCGCCGCCTAAAAGCGATGGAAGAACAAGCGCGCCTACAACAATGATCACGGCAAAGCAGGCTGCTATTGAACCCAATTTGAGCAAATGATTTTGTTTTTTCTTGCATTCTGCTGCCGCCTCGACAAGATCCTCATCGAGGTTACCGATGGCATTAGAAAATCTCGGTATTTTCATATTTCAACGCCCTCCTTAATGAGATAGTCCCTTAGTTTGTTTCGGGTGTAGAACAACATATTATTGACCTTACTTTTGGTAAACCCAAAGCGCTCTGCAATTTCTCCGATAGAATCGAAGTAGAAATATTTCCGGATAAAGACATTTCGCACGTCCTCCTTTTGTGTGCGCAGGAAGTGGCTGACCAGTTTGCCTACGTCCTCGTCACTCACGTCGGGGGCATACCGATCATCCGGCAGTACCGATTCCAGTTCATCCAGGGACAACATTACATCCGCTGACCGTTTTTCACGCTTCATAAACTCCAACCGCTTCAGAGACAGGTTTCTCGCAATCTTACAGACAAAGGACATAAAATTACTCGGTCTTGTAGGCGGAATTGCATTCCACACTCCCACGTATGTATCGTTGACACATTCTTCCGAATCCT
>HF999601.1 GCA_000434055.1 Ruminococcus sp. CAG:488
TGCGTTAACAATGGCATCGCATTTCATTTTTGTTATATCATTTCTTACAATTTGTAACGGCATTTAAGCTCTCCTTAGAAATTTTGTTATATCGGCATTACCGATTTTTCGGAGTTAATCGCATCAAATATCGAATCGGCCGTGATGCCCAAAGCGGTCATAATAACAATCATAGCTATCGCAAGTATTGCAGCGAACAAATATGCGCACCAAAACGATCTTGCATAATTCCTGCGATTGATGTTTCCGTCACTGAAGCAGAAAACGAGGTTAACTATCAGACCTATGACAGGAATAGAAAACAAAATCGAATAGCCGAAATATGCCCATGCTCCTAACGGTCTGTACTCCTCCGGACCCGTGTAGTTTTTCTTTGCCATTTTTATCATCCTTTTCTTTTTTATTATATCATTCCGAAAGGAAGTTTTCTATCGGACTGATATCAAGCTTGTCAAACTGCTTTATGAACTCGTAAAAGCTCTTTGCAATTTTCTTTACTCCGCCCTTTTCGTTGCTCTCCATATTAAACGGCATAACGGGGTCGTGCACACTCAGACGAAGAAGAAGCCAGCCGTTTCCGTTGTCCTTATCGGCGGAAATTCTCATGCCCTCACGGTTATCGTCGGCAATCGTCCAGCCGTCCTTACCCGAATAATATTTTTCAAGCTCCTCGATTATCTTCTCGCCGTATGCTCTGAAATCGTCACACTTGATTGAGAAACGAAGCTCCTTAGCTTCAACGGGTTGCTTGAGCGGAGCAAGAATACTCTTTATCGCTTCGCCCGACTTATCTC
>HF999602.1 GCA_000434055.1 Ruminococcus sp. CAG:488
TACCTCACCCTGCTGGCTGATTCCGGTATAAGTCTTCTTTGCGTCCGCTACCTGTACCTCATAGAAATCGAAGATATATACATAGAATATCTCTTCGTAGTTCGTGTAAAGGTCGGGATCATAGGCTGCGATCTCCGCATAGAGTGCGTCGATTTTTGAGAAGTCGGAAGGCTTCTCTACGAGTGCTTCTGTCTTTGCAACGATCTCTGCTGCATAGCCGTCTACTACCGACTGCTCTTCGATCTTCTTGCCCTCTACCACTGCTGCTATTGCCGCATTGAGAGCTGCTACAGACTCGTCTGTGTAGATGCCCTTTTCGATTTCTGCCTTTGCTGCTGTCTTTGCCGCTTCAACTGCGCTGTAGTCTGCGTCCTTCATTACAAGAGCTTTCGTCTTTGCAATGATGTCTCTTGCATATCCGTCTACGGTTTCCTGCTCGGTTGCCTTGAGATTTCTTACTACTGCGTTGATTGAATTGTTGAGCGCCTCAACCGACTCATCTGTATAGAAGCCTGTTGCTATTTTCGCATTTGCTGCGCTGATGGCGGCGTCTACCTCTGCATAGTCTGCATAGCTCTGGATAAGTGTTACCTTATACGTTGCCGTGAAGCCCTGATAGGTTACGGTTATCGTCTGCTCGCCTGCTGTGTCTGTGTTATAGCCGCTTACGGTGTAGCCCGTATCTGTTGTGCCTATTGTGCCGTTATTGTACTTGAGTGTAAGTACAAGACCTGTTGTATCAAGCTCATCGCCTGTGTTGAACGTTGTCTTGTTCGGCTGCTTGGCTATCTCGATACCTGTGAGCTCTACCGCCTTGATCGTTACGTCAAATGTTGCGGTGAAGCCTTCATAGCTTACCGTTACGGTGTTCTTGCCTGCTGTTGCAGAGCTGAAACCGCTTGTTGTGAATCCTGTTGTGATATCCTTGTTCGTACCGTTGTTGTATGTTACGTTTACTACAAGGCCTGTTCCGTCATAGCTGTCGCCTACGAAATATTCCGTCTTGTTCGGGACAGTCTTTACGGTGATTCCGGTCGGCACGATTGCCTTTACCTCTACCGTGAAGGTTGTTGACTTTCCGCCGTACGATGCCGTGACTGTCTTCTGTCCTGCCGTTGCAGAGCTGAAGCCTGTGCATTCAATACCCGAGGAGATTGTCTCGGTATTGCCGTTGTTGTATGTTGCGGTAAGTGTAAGACCCGTCTGATCGAACGACTCGCCTGTGAAGTAGCTCGTCTTATTCGGCATTGTCTTTACCGATACGGATACAAGGTTTACGGCGATTACTGTTACGCTGAACGTTGTCGTAAGTCCCTGATATGTTACGGTTATTGTCTTCTGTCCTGCCGATGAGGAATCCAATGCAGAGCATGTGAAGCCTGTTGTAACCGTTTCCGTCTTACCGTTATTGTATGTTGCGGTGAGAGTAAGTCCTGTTGAATCAAGCGCTTCTCCCTGATAGTAGCTCATCTTTGTCGGGTTTGTCTTTACTGCGATTGATACAAGCTTTACCGCTTCGATATCAACGTTAAATGTTGTTGACTTTCCGCCATAGCTTGCCGTTACTGTCTTTGAACCGACTGCATCCGAGCTGAAGCCTGTGCATGTGATTCCGTTTGCGATTGTCTCTGTCTTGCCGTTATTGTATGTTGCTGTAAGGGTAAGACCTGTCTGATCGAATGTATCGCCTACATAGTACTTTGTCTTATTCGGCATTGTCTTCACTGCTACGGATACGAGCTCTACGGGGTTGATGACTACATCAAATGTGCCGCTTACTCCCTCGTATGTTCCCGTCATTGTGATTGTCTTTGCCGTTGTTGTATCAAAGCCGCTGTAGCTGATATTAAGCTCTGTTGCGTCGAAGTCCTTTGTTGTTCCGTTGTTGTACGTTACATGAACTTCAAGTCCTGCCGCATTGAACGCCGTTGATGCGTCGCCTACATAGAACTTCTTTGTCGGTGCGTTAAGGAATTCGATCTTTGTCGGCTTAACGGCAACTACAGTTATTCTGAACGTTGTCGATACCGATGTGCTGCCTTCCTTATATGTAAGTCTTACTGTCTTTGTTCCCGCTGTTGTTGTCGATACTGTTGCGAACGTTACCTTTCCCGGAAGTGTGCTGAAATCGTATGTTGAATAATCCGACTTCGTTCCGTTGTTGTACGTTACCTGTATCTGCATACCTGCAGGATCAAATGTCTCGCCTACAAAATACTGTGTCTTTGTCGGCTGTGCAACTACCTCAACCGCTGTTACCTTCTTTGCCGTTACCGTTACGGTACAGCTCTTTGAATATGTCTTGCCGTTGTAGGTTACCGTTGCCGTTATTGTTGTGCTGCCTGAAGAAATACCCTTGATCAAGCCCTTGTTGCCGTCCTGTGCGGTCACCGTTGCGATTGCCGGATTATCCGACGTCCATGTTACTTCGCTGATTTCCGGCTCATTCGGGCTGAATGTTGCCTGTACGGTTGTTTCGTTGTCCTCATATATCGACACGCTTGCCTTATCGAGGATAACGTTGATATTTATTTCTTCGAATACGGGTTCAATGATAAGATCCTTTGTTACCGCTGAGAAATCCGTATCCCATGAGCTGAACGTATAGCCGAAGCGCGTCGGGGTCGTTGTCGGTGCATTTGCGGCGCTGCCGTATGCTACCTCCTGCTCGCTGATGATCGTTCCGTCATAGTTACGGAAGATTACCTTGCAGGTATCCGTTGCCCACTGTGCCTCCACTACGTCAATTCCCGTGCCGAACTTGTACTGATAAAGGCTGCCTGCAATCGTCTCTGTTACGCTACCGTAGGCGTTTGCACTGCCGTCGTTTGCCTTGACTGTCCAGCCTGCAAACTTGTAGCCCTCTCTTACTGGAATTCCAAGCGTCTTGAGGTCGCTGAATTTACCTGTGATTGTTGTCTTTGTGTCAAGGTTTGTTACGCTGAGGTTTGTTACCGTTGCTCTTGTGCCTGCCGGAAGTCCTGCCGCATAGCTTACCTTAAGCTGCGCTGCTCCGTCATCCGTTGTGCCGACGACGATTTGAGAACCGTTACCTGTGAATGCGTAAGAATTAGCTGTAGCTCCGTTTCCGCCGGTAAATGACGAATTGATAAGCTCAAAACTGATCTGAGAAGCATCTACACCCGAAACCTCATAATTGAGAACGTATTTTCCGTTCGGCTTGAGATTTACATAGTAAGGAACAAGCTGCTTCTGGTCATATGTGTTACTGTTATACTGTGAAGTAACAGTAAGGCTTGATTTGCTTATAGCAGTGTAGCTCATGCCGGTCTTGTCAGCCGATGTTGCTACAAAGTTTGCGGGATACTCGGCTGTCGGGTTGAGGTAAAGCTCGTTTCTGTCCGCCTTTGCGAGGCAAAGATCGCTGATCATTACCTTCTTGCCGTTTCTTGCGTCGCCGAGCAGTTCGATTCTCAGGTATGCCTTGCCCGAATCAACCGCATTTGTTGTGATTACGGAGTCGGCTCCGTCGAACTGATAGTATGATGTTGTATCTCCGTTGCCGCCTGTGAAGTTTGCTCCGTAAATCGCAAATCTTACATTGGCTGCGTCCGTACCCGTTACCTTATACTTGAGAACATATGAGGTTGACGGTTCAATTTCCGAAACATACGGAAGGAACTGGTACTTTGCAAGAGTTGTGCTCTCCGTTGTCCATGCCGTTACATCGTTGCCGCTGACCTCATAGTTAAG
>HF999603.1 GCA_000434055.1 Ruminococcus sp. CAG:488
CCGTTAAGCTACACCGTTCCTTGCTTCAATGTTTTCCTAAGTCACCGCCGTATTTGGAGAGCATTGTTGAAATTCTTAAATCTGCGCCCTGCACACCCAAGGCACCTTTGAGGCAAAGGCTATACGCTGCCGAACAGCTTTACGGCAAATACAATGTGCACGTGATCTGTAATGCTTTCGATATTCCCCGCGGAACATTTTATAACCACGTACTTCGCAACAAAAAGGATAACACGTGGTATGCGAAACGCCGTGAAGAATTACGGCTTCGTATCCAGGAAATCTTTGATGAAAGCAATCAAGTATTCGGTGCTGCTAAAATTGCGGCAGTTATGAAAAACGAAGGGTTCAAAATCAGCAACGAAATGGTGCGCACACTTATGCGTGATATGGGTTTGGTCAGTATACGGCAAAGTGCCAAGAAACTATACGAGGACGAGGGGCGTAAATATAAAAACCACCTTAACCAAGAGTTTGACACGTGCAAGCTGAATGAAGTGTGGGTCAGCGACGTTACATATTTCAAGTACAGCGAAAATGCTTATTATATCTGCGTAATCATTGACCTGTTCTCGCGCATGGTCGTGGGATATAAGATCAGCAAGACCAACAGCACACAGCTTGTAAAATCAACCTTTCAAATTGCATATAAAGCACGTCAGCCGGATTCAAGTTTGGTTTTCCATACCGACCGTGGCAGCAACTACCGATCCAAAACAATGAATGATTATATGCGGTCTCTGAACATCACACACTCCTTTTCACGTGCGCATGTGCCGTATGACAATTCCGTAATGGAATCGTTCTTTGCTTCTATGAAACGGGAGGAGTTATATCGCACCAAGTATCGCTCGGAATCAGACTTTCGAAGTGCGGTGGACAAGTACATGATTTTCTATAATACCAAACGCCCGCACAAGAAATTGCAATACAAGACTCCCGAACAGAAAGAAGAATATGCCTTGAAACTGAAGGATTTCTGAGACACGTGCAGACAGACTAAAGGGTTCAAAAAGGTTTGTTTTTAATTTTCCGGATTGCCAAATCCGAGTTATTCGTTTTTTAGTCCGACTGACAAAAAGAAAATGCGACCTCGAAAAGCCGCATAAATACTGGATTTTATAATAAAAACACCATTGA
>HF999604.1 GCA_000434055.1 Ruminococcus sp. CAG:488
AATTCAGGTGATATATTTGAGAGAAATTGATGTAAATAAAATAAGCGAGGCGGTCGCAGAGCTTTGCGTCAAGGCGAACAAGCTTCTGCCCGATGATCTTGCAGAAACAATAGTCAATTGCCGCAAATGTGAAAAGAACAGACTTGCCGAAAGCGTTCTCGGCGATATCGAAGCCAATCTTGATGCGGCAAAGGAGCTTGATATTCCGATCTGTCAGGACACCGGAATGGCGGTTGTTTTTCTTGAAATCGGTCAGGACGTTCACTTCGTTGGCGGCAGCCTTAACGAAGCCGTAAACAAGGGTGTTCATGACGGTTATGTAAACGGCTATCTTCGCTGTTCTGTTGTCGACGATCCGCTCAGACGTGTCAACACCAAGGACAACACGCCTGCCGTTATTCACACACATATCGTTGACGGCGATAAAGTGAAAATCACCGTTGCGCCCAAGGGCTTCGGCAGCGAAAATATGAGCTGTCTTAAAATGATGACGCCGGCAAGGGGCAGGGAGGACATTATTGAATATGTTCTTTCGTGTGTCAGAACCGCAGGCGGAAATCCGTGTCCGCCAATCGTTCTCGGAATCGGAATCGGCGGCGATTTTGAGCAGTGTGCATACCTTGCCAAAAAAGCTCTTTGCCGAAGCGTTTCGAAAAAAAATCCCGATGAACTCTATGCTCAAATGGAAGCGGAAATTCTTGAACGCATAAATGCAGAGACAAATGTCGGACCGATGGGCTTCGGCGGCGATACAACGGCACTTTCCGTCGCCATCGAAACAGCACCGACTCACATTGCCGGATTGCCTGTAGCAGTTAATTTCGGATGCCATGTAACACGTCACTCTACAGCAGAAATTTGAAGTGATTTGACGGATCCTTTTCCGTTATACAGCCTAAAGCCCTCTCGGCATATAA
>HF999605.1 GCA_000434055.1 Ruminococcus sp. CAG:488
CTCCCCTTGCAACAAGGGGAGGCTTGGATAATTTTTGCTGACTTTATAATTGGATTATGGGATTTACATTCTGTTTCAGCACCTTGAAAAGTCTGATGAAATATTGCTTTCCGTGCAAAAACTTCGTGGCCGCCCTCTTGAGGGTAGCGAAGCGGCGCGACGGTAGCGAATGAACGTCCGGTGGACGTTCAGAGCCGGAGCGTGGCCGAGCCGCAGCGAGAAGTGTGCACGACGAAGTCGTGACGGAGGGAGTTTAAGTCTGATGAAACCTCATTCCCTCAGTCAGCTTCCCCATAGGAGGAACCCACGCTCAATTGTTTTTTCCGATTTATTAACCTAATACCAAAACCAAACGCTCCCTTACATATGCAAGAGAGCGTTAATTTTATATTCCGTTAGATTACCAAACAATGTTTGTGAATGTTTCCGTGCTGACGATATCCTTGACGGAAACGCTGCCGAAAATTTTGATATCTGCCTGGATATCTGCGGCGGCAGAGAACTCGGCGGCAACGAGCTTGCCGGTCTTTGAATCGACCTTTGCATAAACATAACCGTCGTGATAGTTCATGTTGATGGACTTGATGCCCGGAACCATTTTGCCTGCTTCCGCAGCGTCAATAACAGACATTACTCTGCCGTAGCTACTCTTTTCACCCTTGGCAGGATTCTGCTCTTTGCCGAGCGTAAGTCTGATTTCATAATACTGACCGCTTGTTTTGATTGTTGCATTTACAACATCCTGCTCTCTGAGCTTGCTTGACCATTCAAAACCTGCTGCAGGGAAATCGTCCTTGATATTGTCGCTGCCTTTTTTCATTGTTGTATTTTTGTTTACGGCAACAAGCTTGATAAGGCTCGGAGAAATACCGTCTGTACTTCCTTTAACCTCTCTTACCATCTTCTTGTTGTAGCCAACCTTTGCCGCCTTTGCCTTGTTGAGAGCGGTATTGCAATAGTTGATTATTTCAGCCTTACTCATTTTTTTGTTTCCGCTCGGCTTTGAAGCTGTCTGATTGTTTGATGAGCTTGCACCTGTCTGTGACGAGACTGATCCTGCGTCGCCTGACTGAGCGCTGTCGGGCTGAGCGGCATCGGTCTGATTTGTACCTGCCGCATCGGTTACGGCGTCACCGTTTGCACCGCTGTCTATGATAGGCGAATCTGTCGGTATACTGTCTGTGCCGTAAGAAGCACCGCCCTGCTGAACCTGTGATGAGGTCGCCGTGGCTTTAATTGTGTCTGCGACCTTATTGGTCGAAATAACTGCCGATATGCAAATGCCTGCAACGCAGAGAACCGCAGTTGCCGATTTGATAAGCTGTTTGCCGGTTTCGTTGTTCATGGTAGTACCCTCCTGTATTTTTGGTATTTTAATAATATAATTATTTTGCGCTTTTGTCAATCCCCTCTGATATTAAAGAGAATTGATCATAGAGAGAAGCTCGACCCAAAACAGCCTGCCGTTAAAGTTTTCTCTTTGTGCACCTTGAAGTGTTGTGTGATCGCCCTTGATAATTTCCATCACGTTCCAAACGCCGGTTTTAATGCTTGAGCTGTCATATTGAACAGACGGTGCTCCGATGGGAGCAAGAGCCGAATATGTATTTACAAGGCCGTCATTTGCTTGCCATCTTTCGTCAATTACATATCCGCCCGGAGTTGTGCCCGTGAAGGAGCAAAGGATTTTTGCTGTCTGAGTATATTGAGAAGCTATAAGCTTGCTGTCGGGGAGGCAGTTGCCGTCCTCGTCACGGTATGTTCCGTCACAGGCGTACGAAAAATAGTAAATGCAGGAAACTGTTGATATTCGCTTGTTGAGAGCCATTGCATTGTCAATCATCATATCGTAAAGTGCGTTGTCCGAAAATTTGGGAATGATTGCTGCGGCGGAGTTGAAGCCGTTCACGATTGCCGCTGCCGCATTGTGACTGACGCAGTAAGCCGTTGTTCCGTTGTGAGGGGAGGAAAGAGTTACAATGCTGTATATCCAGCTCGATTTACCTCCCGTGAAGAGCGGTGAAACGTCGGAGCTTGTTTTTTCACCTTCGTCACCGTTTGCCATAAGCTCCGCCAACATTCTTACGGTTGCTCCTCCGAAGGAATGACCGAAAAGATTTACTTTTTTCTCTGCGCTCCAATCGTTGATGAGACGGCATTCGGAATAATCTTTGCCGAAGCGGGCGTGACCGCATTTTTTGCTGTGAGCTTCGCCGTAATCGGTGACGGTGCCCATGAGCTGGGCATAAAGCTCACATGCTCTGTCCCATGCACTGCCGGCAGGAGCAACCGTCGCGGCATGACAATCAAAGCCGCGGGCATTGAGGTATTCCATGAGGTCACCGTTTCTGACTCCCCAGTACGGGAAAAGCTTGTAAACATCGTCGTATTCTCCCCAGCCGGAAAAGCCGTGAACAAAAACATTTGTATATTCCGTGTTGAAGCTTTCCTTATTGACATCGGCATGGGGAATATTAAGCATCGGAAAAAGAAACATTATTATTGAAATAAAAAGAGAAATAATTTTTGTCATACAGGACTTCCTTTCAAAAAAACTTGCATTTTATTTAAGTATATATTATTATTTATTTAAGAAATTGTCAATCTTCAAATGACGAAATTTGTCCGGAAAGGGCGGTTATTATGCATTACAGAAAAAACGGTGATACTATAAGTGTAAGACTGAGCATCGGCGAGGATATCATAAAGTCCTTGCTTGAGCTTTGCGAAAAAGAGAAGATAGAATTTGCTCAGGTAAACGGCATCGGAGCGGTCAGCCGTGCGACTGTCGGTTTCTACGATGTCAAAAAGGGTGAATATATGCCGAAAACTTTTGACGAACCGATGGAGATCATTTCGCTGCTCGGAAACATGACAAGGAAAGACGGCAAGCCGTATTTACATCTGCATGCCGCTTTCTCGGGAGAGGACTGCAACGTTGTAGGCGGACATCTCAACGAGGCAATTATCGGAGTTACGGCGGAGATTTTTGTCAATATTATCGACGGCAAAATGAACCGTCGGGTTCATCCTGTTACGGGTATAAATATTTTTGACATTTAAGAAAAACATATAAACGGTTTTAACGCGGTTTTTCTTGACAAAACGACAAAAATATCATATTATTAAATTAAAAATAAAAGAGGGCGTGGTGTGTCTATGTTTAAGTCTTTAGTTGCTGCTTGGGTTGCATTGGTCATGGCATTTGTAAGCTTTGTTCCGGGCTTTGTTGTGCCGGAGGATAAATCCGGCGAGACGGACAAAAGCTACCCTTATATTTTTGTTCACGGATTTCTCGGCTGGGGCGAGGACGAGGGCATAAATCAGGACTTTTCCTATTGGGGCGCGACCTCATGCTATCTTATGCAGAAGCTCAGAGAAAACGGCATTGAATGTCGAGATGCTTCTGTAGGTCCCTTCTCAAGTAACTGGGACAGGGCGTGCGAGCTTTTTGCACAGTTGACCGGCACACGTGTTGACTATGGCGAGGCTCATTCAAAGAGACACAATCATCTTCGCTATGGCAGAACTTACACAGAGCCGATTGTTAAAAACTGGGGCGAGAAGGATGAAAATGACCTTATGAATAAGGTGAATCTTATCGGACATTCCTTCGGCGGAAATACAATCAGACTTTTGCAGGGTCTTCTTTCAAAAGGTGATCCGGACGAGATTGCAGCCACTGATCCCAATGATATTTCTCCGCTCTTTACAGGCGGTAAAGCAAATTGGGTGAATTCCGTTACCACAATCTGCACTCCGAACAACGGAACAACGCTTGCTTATATAGCCGATGACCTTAACCTTATCGAAATAGGCGAAATAGCTTTGTTCCTATATGCTGCCGTTCTGGGACGTTCGCCGCTCAACGGATATGTTGATTTTCATCTGGAGCAGTTCGGACTGACGTTTGTTCCCGGAGAGAAGACAACGGTCAACCATGTTTATAAAGCGCTGCATACAATACTGCAGCAGAAGTATGATAACGTTGCGTTTGACCTTTCATGTGAAGGCGCAAAAGCACTTAACGACAGGATTTCTCTTGATGATAATGTCTATTATTATTCCTATGCGTTCAGAACTACTGTGGACAGCCCTATAACCGGTAAGGCGCAAATCGCTTTGCCGAGTACGCTGTTTATTCTTCGTGCATATTCAGAGATGATGGGCGTATATTCCTCAAATCCCGATGCGCCGTTCCCGATTGACGAATCGTGGAAGCCCAATGACGGACTCGTTAACGTTGTTGCGGCTAAATATCCGTTCGGTGATGCTCATACGGATTACGACCCGAATAATATCAAGACAGGAATATGGAACGTTATGCCGGTCAGCACGGGTGACCACGGCAATGCGATAGGAATAGGCGTTGACGAAGAATCACTGCTCAAATATTATATGGACATGATAGCTATGATTGAAAATCAACCGATTACGGATTGATAATGATTTTAATCATTTTGTACATATTGATTTTAAAAACTGAATAAAAAAGCACCTTCGGGATAAATTAAAACCGGAGGTGCTTTTTAATTGAAGCAGTGTGTTCGGATAATCAGTATGATCTGTTTTTTCGTTACGGGCGTTATTATGATGCTCGTTATTGTGGGGTATGTCCGTATCCCGGACGAAATGACGATTGGCGAATATGATGAAATGAATGTCGGAAAAACATACGTCTGTCAAGCTCTTGTGAACCATGCGGCAGAGGATGCTTCTCCCGTCGAAACCGAATACATGACCTCCGTTAAGCTCTTTAATGTTTTTCCCATTAAATCCGCAAAGGTTAAGGTCTCACGCCGAAAATACGTTGTCCCCGGAGGAAACGCTTTCGGAATTCGCCTGTATACAAAAGGCGTAATGGTTATCCGTATTGACGCAGTAACAACTGCGTCGGGTAACGTCAGCCCGGGCAAGTCGGCAGGGCTTAAAGAGGGAGACATGATAATCTCCGTTGACGGTGTTGAAGTCTATCGAAACCGTGAGCTTTCGGCAATATTTGCATCAAGTAACGGCAAAACTCTAAAGCTGAAAATCGAGCGGGAAGCCAAGACGAGAGAGATTGAATTCACTCCCGTTCTTTGTTCGGAGGACTCAACCTACAAGGGCGGTCTTTGGATAAGAGACAGCACCGCGGGGATCGGTACGGTTACCTGGTATGACAGAACAAACGGAATTTTTGCGGGTCTCGGTCACGCCGTGTGTGATACGGATACGGGAGAAATAATGCCCCTTTCGGGCGGAGATGCGGTCGAAGCTCAGATAAAGGGGTGCTATAAGGGCACAAGCGGCAGCGCCGGCGAGCTGTGCGGAGTTTTCTCCGCCGGCACCATAGGAAGCCTTTATATTAACGGCGAAACAGGTGTTTACGGAATAATGGATTCCTTTGACGAAAGCAGTCGGGTCGTTCCGGTCGCTCTTCGTCAAGAGGTGAAAACCGGTGCTGCCCAAATCATATGTACTGTGGACGACAGCGGCTCGGATTATTACGATATTGAGATTGAAAAGATTTTTGACAGCAAGGATAACCGGCGAAATCTTGTTCTGCGTGTTACCGATCCAGAGCTGCTTGAAAAAACCGGCGGCATAGTCCAGGGAATGAGCGGCAGTCCGATCATTCAAAACGGGATGCTGGTCGGAGCGGTCACACATGTCTTTGTTGATGACCCTGCCGAGGGCTACGGAATTTTTGCGCAGGATATGACCGATACCGCCGAGGGAGTGGAGGAGTATCTCAAGGTCTCGTAAAATAATATACGGGCATATATAAATAACGGATAAAATGCTTCAAATAACATCAAACTCCGATTTTCTCGGACGCAAAATGCAAATATGGTGCAAAAATCGGTTAAACAAAAAGCGCTCTCTTTCTTGCAAAAGCACTTGAGAGAGCGTTTATTTTTCATTCTTCAACAACATTTTTATAGTTTTTTCACAAGGCATAATTGTCTTAAAAAATTTTTTGGTAAAAAATGGCAAATAACTATTGACATAAATGCCATAAAATGGTAGTATATCGGTGAAACGAAATCACGGAGGTGCGTTTTATGGAAAATAAGGTCAAAATACTAATTGCGGAAAACAACGAGTTCGGTCAGAACTGCGTCAGGGAGTTCTCGTCCTACGGCTACAATGCATTGCTTTCGGACAAGGACGGCGCGCAGGTTCTGACCAAAATGAAGTATGAAAAGCCGGATGTAATAATCATGGATGCATTCATGCTTCATGTCGACGCTCTGGGCGTTATCAAGCAGATACGGGAGATGAAGGACGGGAAAAAGCCGATGCTGATTGTTCTTTCAAGCGTGGATAATATGCGTTTTGAAAGTGAAATTCTCAACAGCGGCGCAGATTATTATTTTCTCAAGCCTGTTGATGCAAACATAATTGCCCAGCGAATTACACAGCTTGCGGGCTGGAAAAATACGTGCACACATGAGAGAACAGAGAATGATCTTGAGGTTGTCGTTTCCGAGATCATGCATCAGATAGGTGTGCCTGCACACATCAAGGGCTATCAGTATTTGAGAGAAGCAATCATTCTTTCAATAAACAATACCGAGATGATGGGCTCTGTAACGAAGCTTCTTTATCCTACGGTTGCCAAGACGTTCAAAACAACCTCATCGAGAGTTGAAAGAGCAATTCGCCACGCCATTGAGGTTGCGTGGGACAGAGGCGACGTTGATGTGTTAAGCTCATACTTTGGCTATACGATTCAATCATCAAGAGGTAAGCCGACAAATTCTGAATTTATTGCAATGATTGCCGATAAGCTCAGATTGAGACTGAAGGCGTCGTAAACCAACGTTTATGCTTTGTTGACATTTTAAAAGCTCTGTGTTAAAATTTCATTGTTAAACATGGCAGGTGAATAGAATGAAAAACAAAGCTCAAATCTTAGATTCAAGGAATTATAATATAGATTTATTAAAGATTTTCGCGATGTTTCTTGTTGTGGTTTTGCACATAACGGGAATGGGTGGAGTGATAGAAGGCAGTTTAAGATTGTCGACAGAAATATCTCAGAAGATCTTGAACGCTGTTGCAGGGTGTTGCATCAATTTATTTTCGCTTTGTACCGGATACCTTCTTTGTACAAAAACCGTGAAAATAAAAAGGCTGTTTTCTTTATGGTTTGATGTTTTTTTCTACTCAGTAGTATGCTTTGCAGCGGCTCTTGTTATAAGCAAGGATACAAGCATGCTCAGCTTTCCGTCGCTCGGATTCTTGTTTCCGATCTGCTTTTCAAAGTACTGGTACATGAGCGTATATTTTGCTGTTTACATTTTTTTTCCGTTTTTTAACAGGTTGATTGAATCGCTTGATAAGAAACAGTTCTCGTGGATGCTGATTTGCGCTCTTACGGCATTTTCGGTAATTCCGACTGTTGCAGGAGAGGATACATTTCTTATCGGAGGAGTATCTGTAGGTCAGTCCTTTGTTTGGATAACAACAATGTATTTTATCGGAGCGTATATCAAAAAATACGGATTGAATATAAAACGCGGAATTCTTTTCGCGGCTGCTGCTTTGTCAATTATGTGTAACGTTATTTTTACATATATTCCGGAACAGTTCAGATCCTATGGGGACAAGATTTTTACGCTTGGAGACTACAGCTCAATTACTGTTGTTGTTGCTTCAACGGCAATTTTTGTTCTGATTCTCGGAGTCAAAATAAATGTGAAGCCAAAAATCGGAAAGCTAATTGCAGCTTTTGCCTCGGCATCTCTTGCTGTTTATCTTATCCATACTCATGAGGTCATTTTTTATAAATGGATAGTCGGCAATTTTACTTGGATCGGCAGGTATTCAGCTCCGGTATCGGTACTTGTTGTCATCGGTATCTCACTTGCGGTAACGCTCGGATGCTCATTGATAGGAATAGCGCAGAGAAAACTTTTCTGCCTGATTGGTGTAAACAGGTTTTGTGAAAAACTTGAATATAAGATGGGAAAAATAAAAATGTATATCGAAAAACGTTTTATTTGACAAGAGATTTCATCCAATCAAGTTCTTCCTTGTCTATGGAACGAAAAAGAACTATCATTCCGGTGTACAGGATAACTGCCGCAATAATTTCAAGGGAAGCGGCAAGTTTGAAATTACTTATGTTGAAAAAGAAGAAAATAAAGTTTTTTGAAAGATTTGCACCGATAACGCAAAAAATCGGGATGAAAATATCTTTGAAAAAAGAGATGTTAACGTCGCTGACCTTTGTCAGCCGTCTGAAGCTGAGAATAAAATTGATTATCTCACTGACGAATACAACGATGACGTAACCCTTTACGGAGAAAATCGGAACCAGCAGGTAAACGAGAACGACGCATATTGAAGCGTCGATAATATTGTATCTCATATAGCTGACCTGCTGATCAAGCCCTTTCAACATTCCGTCAACGGACATGTCGCAATACATAACAGGAATCAAGGGCGAAAGAATTTGAATATATAAGAAAGCGCTGTCATTGCCATAAACCGCAAGTGACAGCCTTTTTGCGTTAAAATACATTATTCCTGCAGTGCCGATTGAAAAAATCAGCGTCAGATGAAGGACTCGGGCTATCATGTAGTTTATTCTCGGCTTGTTCCCCGAAATGTGCAGAGCGGATATCTCGGGCACAAGCAGTCCGGAGAGCGACGAGAGCAGGGCGGAGGGATAGAGAACGAGCGGAAGCGACATTCCGTGAATAACACCATAGTTCGCAAGCGCCGTCTGCGGATCGCTGCCGGATTTGCGGAAGCCGACAGGGATGAGCAGGTGCTCGACGGTCATAAGAATTGAACGCATCTCCGAGCCTACAGTATCGGGAATTGAGATCTTTAGAATTCTTTTCCAAATGTCACGCCCGTTTTCCGTCTCTTTTGGTTTGCATACGGAAAAGCGATAAAGCGTATATGAGCAGACAAGTGAAAAAAACTCCGCCGAGGAAATGCCGAAAACTATTGCTGTACATGAGGCTTCAAGTCCGTGAGTTATAACCGATTTCAGTAAAAAAACAGTTACAACAATCTTGAAAACCTGTTCGGAAAGCTGAACGGCAGTATAGCGGACGATCTTCTTTACCGATGTAAAATATCCGTTAAGCGCTGCCGACATCGCAACGAACGGCAAACTCAGGCTGAGTACTTTAAGCGACGGAACGCTTCGCACGTCGCCGATCCATTTTGAACCGATAAATTCCGAAAAGCCTGCCAAAAGGGCGGCAATAACGGTGCCGCAGATAAATGAATAAACAAGACAGCGGCGCATTATCTGTCTGTCGTTATATTTTCCGAGAGCTATATTATCGGCGACGATTCTCATAGCGGCAAGGCGTATTCCGGCAACGGAAAAGGTTATTGACATGCCGTAAACGGCGGTGATTAACTGAAAAAGACCGATTCCGTCTGCGCCTATTTTATTTGTCAGATAAACGTTAAAGCTGACAGCGACCGTTTTCATCAAGAATGCCGCAGCCGTCAGCAGAAGTGTATTTGTAAGCAGCTTTTTTGCGTTTGTCATCAGCATCACTCCGTATAAATGATTATGACAATTTCAATAAAATAAGAATTGATATTGATAAAAACTTATGATATAATACAAAAGAAATCAGAAATGGAACAATGCGGACAGTTTTTCGGTATTCACGAAAACATTTACGGTACGGTGCGAACATAGCCGGCCGTGGGTGTATGAAATCTGCCTAAGATTTTTATTATGATAACAAACCGGGGAGGACTTCTATGAAAAAAGCGGTTTCTGTTTTTCTTGCGGTTTTGCTGACTTTTTCGGTCAGTGCCGCATCATTTTCTTCATACGCAACAGACAAATGCGGCTGTTCGTATACTCCGATCGTTTATGTTACCGGATTTGCGATGACCGACCTGGTTGCAAATCCCGGAACCGAGGAGGAATATAACGTTTTCATGCCCGAAACCTCGGCGATAGTATCTGCCGTTGCGAGGCTTATCGTTCCGACGGTTATGCTCAGAATAACCGGTGATTATGAGGGGTTTGCAGGCTCTTTGAGCAAAATTCTCAATGATACGATGAAGGACGTTGCCTGCGACGATAACGGCGATCCCCTCAACGAAACGGTTGACGTCAAATTCAGGGTTGACCCGACCTCGGAGCACGGATATCGCTGTGACAATCGCTTTAATTACGATTGGCGTGAGGATGTTTTTGAAATTGCCGCGGAGCTTAACGAATATATCGAAAAGACTAAGGAACTCACTCGCCACGACAAAGTGGTTCTCAAGGGCGAGAGCATGGGCGGCGCAGTCATTATGACCTATCTTAAGCAGTACGGCTACGGAAGCGTCGATACGGTAATAATGCAGTCATCGGCTTTTAACGGAATAAATCTTGTCGGCGGACTTTTCACGGGTGACCTCAATATAAAAACAAAGTCAGTAATGAATTATATCGGAAATTTCATTGAGGGCAGCGATCCTGTGACTGCTTTTTATCGTTGCATTTTCTATGCGCTTTCCGGATTTCTTCTTTCGCCCGTGTGCGGCGAGCTTGATACGGTGTTTGCAAGAGGCAAGGATGTGCTTTATGAGGACTGTCTGAGAGATCTTTTCGGAAATCTGACGGGCATATGGACGTTCGTTCCCAATGAGTACTATGAACAGGCAAAGGAATATATGCTTGATGAGGTCGAAAATGCGACTCTTATCAAAAAGCTTGACGCCTATCACTACGGAGTTATGGACAGCACAAAGGAAATTCTCAATGAAGCCATGAATCACGGAATGAAGCTTGCAATTATCTCAAATTACGGTAAGGCAGCGGTTCCGGTGCTGAAAAACGACGCCTATCAAAGTGACTTTTTGATAGATACGGCGAGGACCTCGCTCGGCGCAACCTGTGCCGATTTCGGAGCGACGCTCCCCGAGGGCTATACCCAGGGCGTTGCCGACGGTCACAACCATATTTCCTGTGACAATGCCATTGACGCATCGACCTGTATTTATCCCGAATACACATGGTTTATCAAAGATATGATGCACACATGGTACACGCCGGGCTATTATGATTTTACATGGTGGCTTGCTCA
This sequence comes from Ruminococcus sp. CAG:488, assembly GCA_000434055.1. Taxonomy (GTDB): domain Bacteria; phylum Bacillota; class Clostridia; order Oscillospirales; family Acutalibacteraceae; genus CAG-488. Next base: position 11,052 of record HF999605.1, read on the forward strand.
GCATGGCAGTCAGCCGACGGTAAATGAAAGCGATGTTTTTCCGCAGTTCCTTTATAACGATCAGGTCAACAAAATCATTGTTCCGCTGACGGAGAAAAATTCCGACACGCAGAATAAAGATATTGATATAAAAGCACTACTCGATAAAATCATCAAATAATACGGAGGATAATCATGAACAGAAAACTTACAAAAGCCATTTCAATTTTCATGTCTGCCGCAATTGCAACATCGTGTACGGCTCTTTGCTCGTTTGCGATCGACAAGGACGTTGATTACAAAATCAACAGCACCTATGCCAACGTTGACTGGAGCACCTATAAGCAATACAAGACGGATCTTCACAGTCACACAACAGGTACGGACGGTGCTTTGACAAAGAAAGAAACCGTTGAAAAGCATTATGACCATAATTTCGATATTCTTGCAGTCACCGACCATGGCACAACGGACTACGGCTGGGATGATCCCTCAACGAACAAGGCTGTTAAGATTGCAATGAGCGTCAGAAAAGGAAACCTTCCCATTGAGGTTCTTTCCTCAAAGGGCGAAACCTCAGACGGCAGGGAATATACATACGACGGCAACTATTATACCGAATATGACGATAACGGCAATGCCGAAAATTCAATGCTCAGAGTGCCTTTCGGCAACGAGCAGAACCCGACCTCGTTCAACAATGCTCACGTTTGCTCATGGTTTGTTAATTACGGTAACGACACAATCGGCGGTACAAGTGACTATGAGACCCCGATTAAGAATGTTGATAAGCTCGGCGGACTCTGCGTAATCAATCACCCGGGCGAGTACAGCGGAGCAAGAAATGTTGCCAACTATGATGAGGCCTATAACACGGATAATGTTAAGTTCAAGTATGTAGTTGATAAGTTTGCAAACATTCTCGAAAAATACCCGGCATGTCTCGGTATCGACGTGAACAGCAAGGGCGACTACAGAACCCGTTACGACAGAAAGCTTTGGGATCTCCTGCTTCAAAAGGTTGTTCCGACCGGCAGAAACGTTTTCGGTCTTGCAACATCGGATTCTCATAACGAGGGCATCATCAATTCCGGCTATACCCTCATGTGTATGCCTGAAAAGACAATTCCCGAGCTTAAAACTGCTATGAAGGACGGAGCTTTCTTTGCCGCAAGCTACTATATGGGCAGCAAGGCGGAAATCCGATCATGGGCCGAGGAGCTTAAAGCGGCAGGTGTAGGCCTTGAGCTGGCAGACAGCTTTGCCGAGACCTACAGCAAGATCGTTGAGGAAGAAAATGCAGGCAAGCAGCGCACGATTTTTGCTTTTGATCAGGAAGCGGTTACTCCTAAGGTGAAGGCTGTTTCCGTTGATGATATTGAGGACACTATCACGATCAGCACTCAGGACGCATATATGGTTCACTGGATTGCCGACGGCAAGGTAATTGCAACGGGCAACACGATTGACCTTGATGATTATTCAGAGGAGATCGGCTCATATGTCAGAGCCGAAATCGTAGGCGAGGGCGGAGTTATCTATACTCAGCCGTTCACCCTTGAATATGACGGTGCACCCGAGGCGGAGACAAACCGTTTTGTCGATCTCGGCGGAGCAACGACTCTTCTTGCCGACACAATTGTTAAGTTCCTCGTAAAGGTTCTTAAGGATTTCAAAGTTATTGATATCGTTTGGTATTTCCTTACAAAATAATTAAAGGCATTAAAGGACAGAAACAAGAGCATAATCAAGGCTTTAGTTTCTGTCCTTTTTACAGGAGGACAACATGGAAAAAATGTGGAATAACGCAAAGTTTATTTACACAGAATTTCAAAACTATTTTGACGCTTCAAAAAATCCGTGGGGCAGCAGAGTGCCTTATGTTAATCAGCATTGCGAAATTGTCGATAATAATGGACTGCCGATGTTTTGGAGTGATTTTGATATCGTAAACGACGCGAAAACCGAGTTGATTTTTTCGGCTCTCGGTATTGTTGATATCTACATTAACGGCAAGCGCGTCGGCAATGACGAGATGAAACCGGGCTGGACAAATTATAACAAACGTGCCCTTTACTACGTCTATGATGTTTCAAAGTATATTCGTGAGGGAAAGAATAGAATCCTTGCGGTGGTATCGGCAGGCTGGTATTCAGGCAGAATTGTTCAGAGTACATACGGTGCAAATCCGCCCGCTTTCATTGCAAATATTGTGCATGGCGGCAAATCAATTCTTGTAACAGACGAAAACTGGGACGCAACGGTCGGCGGACCGGTTCGCTTGGCTGACATCTGGGACGGAGAATACTGTGATGCAACAGAGAACGGTTATGATGAGATTTCAACAGTAGGATTTGTGCCGAAAAAGGTTCGCAAAGCGACGGCTTGTGATTATTTCAACGGTGTGTTGACTCCTTTTATCGGTCCTAAGGTTCAAGTTCGTGATGAATTAAGTCTGAGAGCAAAAACTCTCACGGTTTATGACGGTGTTAATTATAACGGCTCCTATTACGGCGAAATAAATATCTGCGACAATCCCAAATCTTTTCCTCTAACGCTCAAAAAGGGTCAAAAGCTTATCATTGATCTCGGTCAGGAAATGGTCGGCTGGGCTAAGCTGACCCTTAAAGGCGAAAGAGGAACATTTGTTAATGTTCACTATGCAGAGTTTTTGAACGACAGCGGTGAAATTTCAAGAGGAAATGACGGTGCAAAAGGATCACTTTATACCATCAATTTCAGAACAGCACTTGCGAAGGAAACATATGTACTCAGCGGTAAGAATGAGGAGGTTTACAGACCTTCATTTACTTTTTACGGCTATCGTTATGTTCAGATAAGCTCGACGAAGGATATTGAAATACTTGATTTTATTTCCGAAGTTGTCGGCTCTGTTACGAAAGAAATAGGAACGCTTGAAACCTCCGATGAGCTTGTCAACAAGCTTATTTCAAATACTCTTTGGGGTCAACGCAGTAACTATCTGAGCGTGCCGACCGATTGCCCTCAGCGTGATGAGCGTTACGGCTGGACAGGAGACGCGCAGGCGTTCAGTATAACGGCTGCTTACAATGCAGATGTCAAGGAATTTTTCCGCAAGTGGATCCAGGATGCCCGTGATTCTCAGGGTGACGACGGCGGATATACTGAGGTTATTCCCAAAACGTTTTGCTGCCATACGGAGAATGAAGCGGCGTGGACAGATGCAGGCATAATCGTGCCTTATAACATGTATGTTATGTATAATGATATTGAGCTTCTTGAAACGCATTATGAGTCAATGGAGAAATACATTGCTCAGCTCGTTGATAAGTTCGGCATGGCAGGCGCAAACGCTCGCTTCGGTGACTGGCTTGCATATGATCAGTGCGACAAAACGTATGTTTCGTCCGTTTATTTTGTACACGATATTGACCTTATGATAAAGATGAGCGACGTTCTCGGTAAATCCGACAGAGCCGAGCATTATAAGAAGCTGAGAAAACAGGCTTATGCTTACTTTGTTGAGAATTACATGAAGGACGGAAAGCTCATCGGACAGACCCAAACCGATAAAATCCTTGCGCTTGCCTTTGACCTTGTTGATGCCGACTATGCAAAAGTTCTCGCCGACGAGCTTGTTGAGCAGATAAAGGCGAACGGCAACAGACTTTCGACGGGCTTCCTCGGAACATATAATCTTTGCACGACGCTTTCAAAATACGGTAAGGATAAAATGGCATATACGCTCCTTATGCAGCACAATGAGCCGTCATGGATTTACAGCATCGACCAGGGCGCAACGACCGTTTGGGAACGCTGGAATTCTTATACAAAGGAAAACGGCTTTGGAGATGTCGGCATGAATTCGTTCAATCACTATGCTTACGGCTCGGTGGTTGAATGGATGTATCGCTATATGGCAGGCATCGAGCCGGGAATGCCGGGCTTTGAAACTGTTATTCTTCGGCCGAGAATTGATACAAGAACCGCCGATGAGCTTCCCGACGGACAGCAGCGCATGACATATGTTAAGGCAAGCTATGATTCCGCCTCGGGACTTATCGTGAGCGAATGGAGCAACGAGAAAAACCTCATATATAAATGTACCGTTCCGGTGGCGACCGAGCTGAGATTGCCGATTATGGGCGAAAAGCTCACAATAAACGGCGTTGAACACAGCTTCGATGAGTATGAGTGCAAGGACGGCTGTGCGATTATTCGCCTCGGTTCGGGTGAATATGTTTTTGAGGAGAAATAAAAGGCGGCATACAATTACGCCGTGAGTATAAAAAATTGTTTTTTGACAGCAAAATAAAATCACTTCCGACGGCTTAATCGCTGTCGGAAGGTTTTTAAAAAATAATTATGAAAAAGACCTAAATTTATTTCAAAAACAGTTGACAAACAAAAATGAATCTGATATAATATCAAGCGTTCCTTGAGGGAACGACAATTGAATGCGAGAGTGGCGGAATCGGCAGACGCGCACGTTTGAGGGGCGTGTGGTAATCCCGTACGGGTTCAAGTCCCGTCTCTCGCACCATAACTGGACACCAATTTTGATACTATGCGTATCTTGATTGGTGTCCAGTTTCTTTTTATAAAGTCCTTGATTTGCAAGGCTTTTTCGATACATAAACAAAATAGAAAAATTCACAAGTAAATGATATAATTTAAAAAATGAGGAAGATTTTTTTGAATTTAGTGACGTATGACACATTTTCCCCGTCTATTAGGGTGAAAGGCTTTAATACTAAGGGAAGGAGGAGAAGCCTATGGATGATAAGCAGATATTAGATTTATATTGGGAGCGCTCCGAAGCTGCTATATCCGAAACTTCAAAAAAATACGGAAAGTATTGCAGATACATAGCCTTTAATATTCTTCACAATGACGAAGATAGCGAGGAATGTGTAAATGATACTTATTTAAGAGCTTGGAACAGCATACCGCCTAACCGTCCACCTGTCCTAAAAACTTTTTTAGGG
>HF999606.1 GCA_000434055.1 Ruminococcus sp. CAG:488
AAGATGCCGCAGGTTCAAGTCCTGTCGCCTCGACCAAAGAAAAAAGAGCCGATTGAGGCTCTTTTTTTCTTTGCCAAGGGCTTGAACCTGAGAAGGTCTGAGCGTTAAGAAAACAGTCCGGTGGAGTTTGCAAACGTAAAATATTCTACTATATTTTTTCTGCAAAAAAGCTGCCGATTGAATCTCGGCAGCTTTCAGTTATTTATTATCAATAAAATCTTTTTCTTATCTTTTCTTTGTCCCTGTCGCTTATGCCGATTTGTCGGATATAGTCCTCGACCGAGCCGTATTTATTTTTGATGTAGGCGAGGAGGGAGCGCATTGTTTGAGGCAGGGAATAGTGCATCTCGGGGTCTGTGTCCCAAAGCGTATCGGCGTGGGTGCACATATATTTTTCGAGGTATGTATAGGTAAGCTGATAGTCGGCAACGATGTCATCTTCTTCGACACCCGCTATCGTCAGCAGAAGCATTGAGAGTATTCCCGTACGATCCTTTCCGAGAAAGCAATGATAAAAAACAGCGCCGTCAGGGGCGTCTGCGACGGACTTTAACGCCTTGCATACATTTTCTTTATAATTATCTATAATGTACTCATAGACCTCTGTAAGAGCTTTTTTCATGCCCTTGGCTTCGGCAACATTCATTTCATAGAGTGAAATGTGCTCAACATTGTCGGTCAGCCTTTCCATTCCGTTCGGTTGATTGCTGAATTCAAAATCTCCCCTAAGGTCTATTACGGTTGTGACATTCAGCGCCTTGAGCTTTTCAATGTCGGTTTCGGTCGGTCTGTCAACAGTGCCGCCGCGGAAAAAGCGCTTGAATTTTGTGCAGCCGTATTTTGAAGGGTAGCCGCCGAGATCACGGCAGTTTTCAATATTTTCAAATATATAACGTCTTTGCGGTTCCATTTTTCCTCCGTTATTTTGTAACAAAATAGGTGATAAGTACAATTGCGCCGAGAATTATGCGGTATATGCCGAATGCAGTGAAAGTGTGGTTTTTAATGTAATTCATCAAAAATCTGATAACAACAAGTGAAACGGTAAATGCAGTTATCATTCCGACAAAGAGTATAACAAACTCGGTAACGGTGAATCCGAGGCCGAATTTAATTATCTTGATGAGCGATGCGCCGAGCATAGCGGGAACGGCGAGAAAGAAGGTAAATTCCGAAGCAACTCTCCTTGAATTGCCGAGCATGATACCGCCGAGAATCGTTGAGCCTGAGCGCGAGGTTCCCGGAATAAGCGAAAGTGCCTGGAAGCAGCCGATAAAGAAGGCGTTTTTGAACGAAACCTCAGTGAGCTTTGTAACTTTCGGACGGCGCTTTCTGTTATAGATTTCCACAGCGATAAAGAGTACGCCGTAAATTATAAGCGTTATGGCAACCGTAACATAGTTGTAAAGATATTTGTCGAGAAGGTCGTTGAAAATAATTCCGAGAATTCCGGCGGGAATCGAACCGATGATAACCTTGAACCAAAGCTCGATTATTCTCGGCTTAACGGCAACCTTGCTTTTGCCGTTTTCAAGCTGCTTTTTCTTGAAAGGCCAAAGCTTATTCCAGAACATTACTACAACGGCAATAATTGCGCCGAGCTGAATGACAACAAGGTACATTTCAAAGAAATTCGGCGAAACCTCCTTGAATTTGCAAATCTTTTCAAGCAAAATCATATGTCCCGTGCTGCTTATCGGCAGCCATTCCGTTATGCCTTCGATTATGCCGAAGAGAATGGATTTCAAAACATCAAGTATATACATAATAAACCTCCGTCGGTGAAATATTTATCTTTCTTTAATTATATGCGTCCGTGTATTATTATACAACATAGGGGAGGCTAATTCAATCATAAAAAAGAAAAAACGGAGCAGAAATTCTGCCCCGTCTTTTTGTGATAATAACTTATGCAAGCTCTGCGAAATACTTGATTGTACGAACCATCTGGCTTGTGTAAGAGTTCTCGTTGTCGTACCAAGAAACAACCTGAACCTCATAGAGATCATCGGCAATCTTGGAAACCATTGTCTGAGTAGCATCGAAGAGTGAACCGTACTTCATGCCGATAACGTCTGAAGAAACGATAGCGTCTGTGTTATAACCGAAGGACTCAGAAGCAGCAGCCTTCATAGCAGCGTTGATACCGTCAACGGTAACGTCTGCACCCTTAACAACAGCAGTAAGGATTGTTGTTGAACCTGTCGGAACAGGAACACGCTGAGCAGAACCGATGAGCTTGCCGTTGAGCTCGGGGATAACAAGGCCGATAGCCTTAGCAGCACCTGTTGAGTTCGGAACGATGTTAGCAGCACCTGCACGAGCACGACGAAGGTCACCCTTTCTGTGAGGACCGTCGAGGATCATCTGATCGCCTGTGTAAGCGTGGATTGTTGACATGATACCGCTCTGGATAGGAGCATAGTCGTTAAGAGCCTTAGCCATGGGAGCAAGGCAGTTTGTTGTGCAGGAAGCAGCGGAAATGATCTTGTCCTCTGAAGTAAGAGTCTTCTCGTTTACGCTGTAAACGATTGTCGGAAGATCGTTGCCTGCCGGAGCAGAAATAACAACCTTCTTAGCGCCTGCATCGATATGAGCCTGAGCCTTTGCCTTTGAGCAATAGAAGCCTGTGCACTCAAGAACAACGTCTACACCGATCTCGCCCCAAGGAAGCTCGGCAGCGTTAGCCTTAGCATAGATTGTAAGAGTCTTGCCGTCAACTGTGATTGTACCTGCCTCGTCATCAGCAGAAACAGTGTGAAGGCCTTCGCCGATTCTTCCGCAATAGCCGCCCTGAGCTGTATCGTACTTGAGAAGCTGAGCAAGCATGCTGGGCTTAGTGAGGTCGTTGATAGCAACAACATCGTAACCCTCTGCACCAAACATCTGTCTGAATGCAAGACGACCGATACGGCCGAATCCGTTAATAGCAACTTTTACTGACATTTGAATTACCTCCAAATTTTTAGAAAACGACGACAGGGGAGGCCCGTCCGAGTCCGAAGACCCGAAAGAATATCCCAAGCCGTAATTTCCTTAGTATTAAATTTTACCATTGATATTTTATAACGAAAAAGCGAAATATGCAAGTGATTTGTTATATTTTTAACCCATTTTTTAAACTTTTGTTATTATGTACAAAATAAAACGAATTATGCAAAAAAACAGGATAATTCTGACCATATTCAATATTGTCTTTTACATTTTTACTTGAATAATTTATTAAATATAGTATAATATCCTCGGTGATAGAATGAAAAGAACCATAAAATATAAGATTCCCGAGGAGTTTGACGGGAAAAAAGTCATTGCGTATCTTAAAGGAGAGGCGAAAATCTCGGCTCGGCTTTTAAGAAGTCTGAAAAGAATAGAAAAAGGAATAACGCTCAACGGCGAGCATATCAGAACGGTAGATATTTTGCACACGGGCGATGAATTGAAGATCGAGATTCCGTGTCCCGACGGTGAAATTGAGCCGATGAATATTCCGATCGACGTTATATACGAGGATGACGACCTGATTGCAGTCAATAAATCACCGTTTCTTGCCTGCCACCCGACGCATAATCACCAGGGAGATACTCTTGCAAATGCGCTTGCTTATCATTTAAAAAATGAAGGCAAGCAGTCGGTTTTCAGAGCGGTCGGTAGGCTTGATAAGGGTACGTCGGGAATAGTTATCTGCGCCTTGAACAAGCACAGTGCTGCCAAAATTCCGAAAACGGCGGAAAAGGAATATCTTGCAGTTGTTTCGGGCAAAACGGAAAAAATCGGCACGATAGACAAGCCGATTTACCGACCCGACCCGATGAAAACGCTAAGAGCGGTCGGTGAGCAAGGTGACAGAGCCGTTACCCATTGGGAGACTATCGCAACGGACGGTGAAAAATCTCTTGTAAAAGTATGGCTCGAAACAGGCAGAACGCATCAGATAAGAGTACATTTTGCTTCAATAGGTATGCCGCTTGTCGGCGACGGTATGTACGGCACGGACGAAATGAAGCTCGGACATCAGCTCCTGCATTGCGCCAAGGTGAGCTTTGTCCACCCTGTGACAGGGGAGAGAATGACCCTCGAAGCACCCATGCCTGAGGATATGAGAAAGATAGTTGAAACACTGAACACCTGATGTTCGGTGTTTTGTTTATTTTGCGGATTTTCGTCAATCATATTATCGGTGATAAATATGCTTGTAACATTGGTTCGTGCGCTGATTTTATATGTACTGATAATCATATGTATGCGCATCATGGGCAAAAGGCAGCTCGGCGAATTGCAGCCGACAGAGCTTGTAATAACCATACTTCTTTCTGAAATTGCGGCGATTCCGATGCAGGATAACGCACTTCCGCTCGGCAATTCAATCGTTGCGGTTCTGCTTCTCGTTGCGCTGGAGGTTATCAATTCCGTTATTGTGCTCAAAAGCTCAAGGTGCCGCAGCTTTTTGCAGGGCAATTCCATCGTCGTTATCCGTGACGGAGTGATTGACCAAAAGCAGTTGAAAAGGCTTCGATTTACTATGGACGATCTTTTTGACCAGCTCAGGCAAAAGGATGTGTTCGATATCTCCGATGTACGCTATGCGATTGTCGAAACGAACGGACAGCTCAGCGTTATGCTAAAGCCCGAAAAGGAGACCGTCACGGCGAAAATGGCTGATATTCAAAACGAAACAAAGGGACTGCTTTGCATGGTGATAAACGACGGTAAATTTCACAAACGCTCATTTAAAGAATGTGACATGAACGAGGAAAAGCTATACAATATTCTTGACTCGGAGAACACGCAAATTGACGAGGTGCTTTTCATGGTTGCGGATAAAGAGGGCAACTATACGATAGTGAAGAAAGAAGAATATCAATGAGAAGAATTATTGCCGCCACTGTGATTTTACTTATTGTGTTGGGCTCGTCGATCGGTATATATTTTAAGATTATTTCCGAGGTCGACAGGCTGACAGATATTGCCTGCGAGATTCGGGAGTCCGTCGGTCAAAAGGAGAAAACAGATTTTTGGGAAACAAAACGTCTTTCCGACGCATGGGACAGATCGGAGACATTTATGGTGTCCTTTTTGCCGCACTCAGAGCTTGACGATATTGAAATCGGAATAAAAAATATTGAAAACTACCATGAACAGGGGCTGACCGACGAATATTTGGAGGAAATAAACAGCGTAATAAATCGCCTTGAACATATAAAAGAGAGCGAAAAACCGACAATAAAGAATATTTTTTAAGCGTATTGACATAAAAATAACAATATGATACAATCGAACTACAGACGGAGGTGATCGTGTGCTGTGGTTATGGATTGGTCTTATTGTTCTTTTTGTGATTATTGAAGCTGCAACGGTTCAGCTTGTCACAATATGGTTTGCCATCGGCTCGGTCGCGGGTCTTATTGCCTGTGCAGCCGGTCTTGAAATATGGATTCAGTTCCTTATTTTTGCCGTTGTTTCCGCCGTGGCGCTTGCGGTTACAAGACCGTTTGTAAAAAAATTTACCAAAGGGCGAAAACAGCCGACAAATGCCGACCGCTATATAGGTCAGGAGGCGACAGTTACCGAAAAAATCTCAAATGAGCTTTCAACAGGAGCTGTCAGAATCGGAGGCCTTGTATGGACGGCGAGAACGGTGGATAACTCCGAGGCCGAGGAAGGCGAAAGAGTTACTGTTGAAGCAATCGAGGGAGCTAAGCTTTTAGTTAAAAGGAGAGATGATCTATGAGTCCCGTAGGAATCGGTATTGTGGTATTTTTAATACTTTTGGCAGTTCTTCTTATCGTTACAAACGTTAAGATCGTGCCGCAGTCAAGAGCATATGTTGTTGAACGTCTCGGCGCATATCGCGAGACATGGCAGACGGGTATTCATCTTAAAATCCCGTTCTTTGAGAGAATTGCAAGAAATGTTTCTCTTAAAGAGCAGGTTGTTGATTTTCCGCCTCAGCCCGTTATCACAAAGGATAACGTTACCATGCAGATCGACACGGTCGTTTTCTATCAGATTACAGACCCGAAGCTCTATGCATACGGCGTTGAAAGTCCGATTTCGGCAATCGAAAATCTTTCGGCAACAACGCTTCGTAACATCATCGGTGAGCTTGAGCTTGACCATACTCTTACATCAAGAGACACTATAAACGCTAAAATCAGAGGAATTCTTGACGAAGCGACCGACCCGTGGGGCATCAAGGTCAACCGCGTTGAATTGAAGAATATTCTTCCGCCGCCGGAGATCCAGGATGCCATGGAGAAGCAGATGAAGGCGGAGCGTCAGAGACGTGAGGCTATTCTCCGCGCAGAGGGTGAAAAGGCGAGTAAGGTGCTTGTTGCCGAGGGTCAGAAGGAGTCTCAGATTCTTGCCGCCGAGGGCGACAAGAGAGCCGCAATTCTCCACGCCGAAGCCGTTAAGGAAGCGAAGATCCGTGAGGCAGAGGGTGAAGCAGAGGCAATTCTCAAAATTCAGGAGGCCGAGGCAAAGGCGATTGAGCTTATCAATGCTTCAAACCCGGGCGACGGCTATATTAAGATAAAGAGCCTTGAAGCGTTTTCAAAGGCGGCTGACGGTCAGTCAACAAAGATCATTATTCCGTCGGAAATTCAGGGACTTGCAGGCCTCGCAGAGGGCGTTGTCGAATCGGTCAGGAAATAAAAATAAATAAAAAATACAGGCTGTATTGATCAAGTTGACCGATACAGCCTGTTTCGTTTTTAATCGCAGTTATTTAATAAAAATAGAGAAAATAATTTGCGCCGAGATTTGAACGAGCTTTGTAAGAAAAGCGAATATCTGTGAAATTGCGGTGCTCTTGAGAAGCTCATCGGTAACAGGGGAGAGCGTGTTTGACTTGCTGTTATATTTCATAAACTGGGGGTAGCTTTCGCTGTTGTGAATTGTGAGCTGCTTCTCGCTCTTGGCAAGCCAAATAAGGAAATCCGTTGAGTTGCCGACATTGTAATCGACATGAGCCATGTCGCGAATGAACCATGTCTGTTCGGGGAACATACAGGTCGATGCATCAATCTGACGGTCAGCGCTGAGGTGGTTATGTCCGTCTGCCTTTGCCTGTGTGTAGCCCTCGGGGAGCGTTTCGTCAAGCTTTGAGCAAATCGCACCGCCCGAAGCATAATTTACATCAATAAGAAAATCATTATTGCTTGTTGTTGAGCTTTCGGAAATCGGAAGGCCTTGCATATTGTACTGTGCCGTAATATAAATCGTTGTGTCTTTTTCTGCGGCTTTCAGAATGTCGTAAGCCCTTGCCTGAACGTTGCGGTGATACTCATCAATCGCTTTTATAAGTTCCGTATCTGCTCCGGCAAGCATGAAATTTTTAGACTCTTCATAATTTCTTGCATCAACCAATGCCCAAAGTCCGGGCATATATCCGAAAACGGGGATTATAAGCTCCTTATAAAGTCTATCATTGAGATTTGTGAGGATATTGTTTATGTATCCGTCAATCGAAGCGTTGATTTTATATGCATCAAGGCTGTTGTTAAGGAACATAATAAGCTCGTCGAGAAAATCGTTTCTTGTAAGCTGAGCCATTCTGCGAATGAGGCCGTAAGCGTCAATGCTCATGTCACCCGAGAACATCGAGCCCATGCACGAAGTGCCCTGAAAAGCGGTCGAGCAGAGCGAAACACTGTCAACGTCTTTGCTGCCGTATTTATAGAGATAGGAGAGCGTGACTGTTCCGCCCATGCTGAAAGCGGCGAGTGCTACACGGTCACACTTGGTCTCAGCCTTAACATTCTTTATAAATTTATTAAGCTCGTCGGCATGCTTGAGAGGGTCAAGTCTCCAGTCGTAATTGAAGAAATATGTGTTGTCTGCGCCGAAGGCTTCGATTCCCGCCCTGACAACGCCGCCCTCGTCCTTGACCTCGTTTATGAAGGAGTCGGGGTAGTTGCCTGCGCTCATAGGAAACAGATCGGTGGTAATTTCATATTTTGAGCTGCCGTCCGGGTTGCAGGCAAGGTCGTCAAAGGCTTCCGCCGCCGCAGGGAAAAGCGCGTCGCCAAGCTTGTCGTAATCGCCGTCCCTGAAGAATTCGACAAGGGGAAGAACAATTTTTGAGGCAAGCTTCATGATTGTTTTTGTTGATGTCGGGAACACCTTTTCACTGTCCTTATATAGAGGAAAAGTGTTCATTCCGCTGACAACGATAAACGCTGTCTTAGGCTCGGTTGCAAATGCGGGTATCAGTGAGCAAAAGGCAACCGTTAGGCAGAGGATAACGCTGATAAGAATTTTAGCGATTTTTTTCATATTCTTTATCCTTTCAAAAAAGAGGTGTTGCATTTATATTCAAAAACGCAATACCTCCGGAGAATTATTTCTGATATGTGTTAAGAAATGCTTTCGTTCTCTCGTTTTTCGGATTGACAAGAACCTCGTCGGATGTGCCCATCTCGGCGATAACGCCGTTGTCCATAAAGATGACCTCGTCGGAAACGTCCTTTGCAAAGTTCATTTCATGGGTGACGATAACCATTGTCATCTTGTCCTCGGCAAGCTGGCGAATCGTCTTGAGAATTTCACCCGTAAGCTCGGGATCAAGCGCCGAAGTCGGTTCGTCAAAGAAGAGGATTTTCGGGTTCATTGCAAGCGCACGGGCAATTGAAACTCGCTGCTGCTGTCCGCCCGAGAGCTGGCAGGGGTAGAAGTCCAGCTTGTCTGAAAGACCGACCTTATTGAGAAAATATTTTGCAGTCTTATCAATCTCCTCAAGCATTTCCTTTTTCTTCTGCTTATAGTCGGGACGCCGTTTTGCCGCAAGCTTCATTGCGAGCGTAACGTTGCCCAGCGCCGTGTACTGCGGAAATAGATTGAACTGCTGAAAAACAAGACCGATGTTCTGCTTGTTCTTCTCGAGTGCCTTTATCTCTTTTTTGTCGGTTATTGCACTGTCGAAAACGACCTGATCGTTGACGGTGATTTTGCCGGAGGTTGCGGTTTCGAGACCGTTGATACAGCGAAGAAGCGTAGTTTTGCCGCTTCCCGAGGAGCCGATGACGGAGAGAACCTTGCCCTCCTGCAATTCAAAAGTAATGCCCTTGAGAACCTCGGTTGCGCCGAAATTTTTTGTTAAGTCTTTAACTTCAAGTATTGCCATTTCTCAGCCCTCCTTATACCTTGAAATAATCGAGCTTCTTTTCAAGCTTGCCGAAAAGAAGAGTGAGAATACCGCAGAACAGAAGGTAATAAACACCTGTGAAAAAGAGCGGCCAAATCTGACCCGAAATGCCGTGAGAACCTTTGAGGAAAGCCTGTCCTGCCCATATGATCTCCTGCAATGCAATAATTCTTGCAAGCGAGGTGTCCTTTACGAGCGTTATAATCTCATTAGACATGGGCGGAACGATGCGTTTAATCATTTGGAGGAGTGTGACCTTGAAGAAAATCTCCGACTTTGTCATGCCGAGAACCATTCCTGCTTCCTGCTGACCGACGGGAACACCCTCAATACCGCCTCGGTATATCTCGGAGAAGTAGCAGGCATAGTTGAGAATGAATGCAACTGCCGCCGCAGTAAATCTACCGTCCTCGCCACCGCCCCAGATCGGGGTGCCGAAAACAAGACCGGGCATGTAGTAAATAATAAGCATTTGAATCATAAGAGGGGAGCCTCGGAAAATCCAAACGATTATTTTGACAAGTCCGCTGAGCGGCTTGAATTTTGACATTGAGCCGAATGAAATTATAAGACCGAGCGGGAGCGCTCCGACAAGCGTTACGAAAAACAGCTTGACCGTCTGAAGAAATCCCATATTGAGCGACTCAAATACTATCGGGAACTGTTCAATAAACTGTGACATAAAAACATCCTTTTGCACCAAAACAGAGAACATTATTCATGTCCTCTGTTTGTGTAGATTTAATTGTTTAGTTAATTATTTAATGAGTGAAGCCTGAACGCCGTACTTTTCTGCGATCTTCTCCATTGAGCCGTCAGCCATGGAAGTCTTGAAGAACTCGTTGAGCTTAGCTGTGAGGTCACTGCCCTGACGGAAGCCTACGCCGTATTTCTCGGAGTTGAGGTCGATCGTGTAAGCAAGCTTAGCGTTTGCAGTGCCTTCGCCGACCATAGCGGCAGCCATAAGCTTGTCGATGATAGCTGCATCGCATGTGCCCGAGGAAACCTCTGTAAGTGCTGTTGCCTGATCCTTAACAGGTGTAGCCTTGAGGCCGTTTGCAGTTGCCGTTTTCTCTCCGGTGGAGCCTGCCTCAACCGCAAAGGTGAGATCCTTGCAAGCCTCAACGCTGTTGTACTTGGAAGCTACGTCCTTGTTGACGACAACAACCTGAGCGTTGTTGCAATATGCTTTTGTGCATGACATTGCTGATGTAACTTCATCATCGAGAGTCATACCGTTCCATACGCAGTCGATCGACTTGTTGTTGATCTCCATTACCTTGTTGTCCCAGTCAATTTCAATGAACTCAACCTCAACGCCGATGCTCTTAGCGAAAGCCTTAGCCATATCAGCGTCAAAACCGATCCATTCGTCGCTTCCTTTTGCTTTGTAGTCCATCGGCTCAAAGTCTGTGATACCAACAACAAGCTTGCCTTTGCTCTGAACATAAGCGAGATCGCTTGAAGATGCTGCGTTATTGTTGCCATCCGCCGCGGGCTTCTTATCGCCGCAGCCTGCGAAGATGAATGTCATTGCTGCCATGAGTACGGCAAGCGTGATTGCAATAATTTTTTTCATAATGTTTTCCTCCAAACTTTATTGTGGTAGTATAGTAGCACATTAGCGCACTAAAGTCAATAGCTTTTTTAAAATTTTCAAAAAATTTTTTTTAAAAAATATTTAACCGCCGATTTAATTAAAAAAGGGCGGTTTTAGATTTAATTTTTTAGGGTGTAAACGGCAGGATTATTATTTAATCTTATATTTCTCTTTGTATTCGGCAACCATTTGCGCCTCTTTTTTTTCGGCTTTTACTGTTTTAATATACCTGTATACAAAGAACCCTGCCAGAAGAAACCAGCAAACGGTGAGCATATACCAAGCTCCGTTTGAATAAATTTTGTGCTCGACGATCAAAAGAACGATTGAAAATGCTCCGGCAAGCACGCCGAGAGCTGCAAAAACAATGTAAAGCACCTTTTTATTGATTATATCCGAAAGCTTTTCCTTCTCCATATCAGCACCTCCGTGTGTGTTTAGTAATCTCTGACTTAATTTTAACATATATAAATGTATTTTGCAATATTTAATGCAGCACATATTTTGATATAAGTATAAACATTATCATTATCGTAATTATAACTAATGCCGCTATAATTTTTTTCTTTGAGCCTTTCTTGTTTTCACTTTTCGTGGATATATGAATATCAGCATGATCAACATTGAATGTTTTTTCGTTATAATAATTCCTGTACTCGATATCCTGTACAATTTTTTTAAACGATGAACTCTGATTGTACTTACCCAACCTTTCAAGCTGAGAAATAGGATCCGTAGACGCGAAAATTTGATTATAAAATTTTTGGATAAATTCAATATCATCATATGTGCTTATGCCTGTGGTATTTACTTCGTGTGCAATTTGCGATCTTAACCAACGGATATGCTTCAGAGACTTATAAACTCTATGCCATGATTTAACGGCTTTTTGTCCGATATAATCATTTTCTTCCATATCTTTAATATATGTTGAAATTCCGTATTTGTCGTTATATATATCCGAACACAGTTTGTCAAGCTTTTTGTATTCTTCAAAAAAGAGGTTGTCGGTTTCAGTCAATTTTACCACTCCCATTTTTTATCAGCTTTAATATATCCCTGAACGAGTCAAATTTATAATCGTAACCGTCAACCGTGCCGAATCCGTAGGAGGCATAGCCGAACGGGATTTTTGCAAGCGAAGCGGCGTTCCTGTCGCCCTGAGTGTCGCCGATGTACAGTGAATTCTCAAAGCTGTGCTTTGTAAGCATTTTCTTAATATTTTCGCCCTTTGAAAGTGTTTCGGGATCCTCAAAAGCAGTGTCGCAGAAATATTTTCCGAGTTTATGATATGAAAGAAAAGCGTCCATGTAGCTCTCTTGACAGTTGCTGACAACGTACAGCTTGAAATGCTTGCTGAGTTCTGCAAGAGTTTCCTCCACGCCGTCATAAAGAATTCCGCCGCGCTGTCTTAATTCTTCGACGCACGCAACCGTTGCATCGTTAAAGAATTGCTCCGCCAAAGCTTTATCCGCTCCCGGGAAAAGCTTGTTCATCAGGTCAATTTTATTAAGCCCCATAACCGAACGGATCTGTTCGTCGGTCGGGAGGGGAAACTTATATTCCTCGGCTACACTCTGCCATGACGATGTTATACAGTTCATGGAGCTCCAAAGAGTTCCGTCAAGATCAAATCCAATGCTGTCAAACATAAATAGCACCTCCGTATATACAAATATAATACAGGTATTTTTTTACGGTGTCAAATAATAAATTAAATAATTACATAAAAATGTTGACAAACCTTGACCCATGTGGTAAAATTCTAAATACCGCATATTACGGGCGTCGCTTTCGGGCGGCACAAGTGATTTATTCCGCCCCACGTAGCGAGTCCATAATAAAGGAAGGTTAGTTAGAATGTACGCAATCATCGTTACCGGCGGCAAGCAGTACAAGGTTGAGGCTGGAGACACCCTCTACATTGAGAAGCTTGACGTTGAAGCTGACAGCGAAGTTGTTTTTGACAAGGTTATCGCAGTCGGCAAGGAAGATGGCATTGTTGTAGGCGCTCCGTATGTTGACGGTGCAACTGTAACGGCAAAGGCTGTCAAGAATGGCAAGGCTAAGAAGGTAGTTGTATTTACCTACAAGCCGAAGAAGAACGAGAAGCGCAAGATGGGCCACAGACAGCCCTACACTAAGGTAGAGATCTCAGCTATCAACGCATAAGCAATGATTAGAATCGATTTCTTCTGTTCGGATAAATCAATCGAAGGTTTCGAGATCAGCGGTCATTCAGGTTCGGCAGAGGCCGGTTTGGACATTATCTGTTCGGCTGTTTCCTCGGCGGCCTACATGGCGGCGAACACGATTACCGATATTGTTAAGTGCGAGGCGGAGGTCGATGTTTCCGACGGATTCATGAGCTTCCGTGTTAAGTCAAATTTATCCGATGCGCAGCAAATTCTTGAGGGCTTAAAGCTTCACCTTGAGGCTTTAGCCGCAGATTATCCAGACAACATTAAAGTAACACTACGGAGGTGTCAAAATGCTTAAGATCAACATTCAGCTTTTCGCTCATAAGAAAGGTATGGGTTCCACCCGTAACGGCCGTGATTCCGAGTCAAAGAGACTTGGCGCAAAGCGTGCCGACGGTCAGTTTGTTCTTGCAGGTAACATCCTTTACAAGCAGCGCGGAACACACATCCATCCGGGCAACAACGTTGGCAAGGGTTCTGACGATTCTCTTTTCGCTCTCATCGACGGTACTGTTAAGTACGAGCGTTGGGGCAAGGATCGCAAGAAGGTCAGCGTATATCCCGTTGAGCAGTAATCCTTATTAAAAAAGAAAAGGTCGTTGAATTTTTATAATTTAACGATCTTTTTTCTTTTTAAATAATGTTGTAAAAAGCGGATTCTTGTGTTAAAATAATTAAAAACATTTTTCAGGGTGAAGTCATGCTTAATGAAGAAGAAACAAGAAAGGTTTTTGGCGAAAGGCTGACCGAAACGAGAAAACGCTGCGGCATTACTCAGCTTGGTCTTGCCGAAAAATTGAATTACAGCGACAAGGCAGTATCGAAATGGGAGAGAGGGGAGAGCCTGCCCGATGTTCTGACGATAATGAAAATCGGCGAGGTTCTCGGCGTAACCATGTCATATTTGCTCGGCGAGGAGGATAAACCGAAAACGCCCGAAAAAGTTATCAAGGAAAAACGCTCTAAGCGTTCGATTTCCGTGTTTGTGCCGCTTGTTTCCGCAATCGGAATTTATTTCATCGCATCGGTTCTGTTCCTGGTTTTCAAGCAGATACCGTCACTTGCTCCTTATGCAGACTACTCGTTTTTGTTTGCGCTGCCTGTTGTGTTTATAACGCTGAGTGTATTTTCCTTCATTTGGTGGCACAATATTTCGCAATGTATTTGCCTCTCGATTCTGATTTGGTCAACGTTCGCAAGCATTTATACGGCGGTTGACCTGTTCACGAATCTGCCGGATTTCAAGTACATTTTCTTTTCAAGCGCAATACTTCAAATTATCTGCATAATCGTATTTGTGTTTGTGCATTTCAAGAAAAAGAATAAATAATTTAAGCTCGCTTCGGTTTCGTTGCGAGCTTTTTGACTAAGTATTATTCATTAAAATCTAATCTTCTGATTTTATTTAAACGGTGCGGTGAAAACTTTCCGTAATTCTGTCGAACAAGCTCTTTTTTGGTCGCAATAGGGCGTTAGGCGGACGCGGTGCGTTAATGCGTGTATAATTGATTGTGTATAAAGAATTATACAATTTTAATCATTCTTGAAGGAGTTTATATGACGGAAAAAAAGACAAGCTTTGTTTTGCCGACGGATCTTCTGAGCGAGCTGGAGGATTTTTCCGATGATGAGGTCGGAAAAATTTTCAGAGCCGTCCTTAATTATACAAGCGAATCCGCAGAGCCGTGCTTCGGGGACAGGGCAATGAAGGTTGTTTTCAGGCATATCAGAAAATACATAGACAGCGCAAACGAAAACTATGATAAAAAAGTGCAGGCGAACAGGATAAACGGTGCAAAGGGAGGCAGGCCGAAAAAGGAAGCCGCTGAAAACCCAACGGTTTTTGAAGAAACCCAACG
This sequence comes from Ruminococcus sp. CAG:488, assembly GCA_000434055.1. Classification (GTDB taxonomy): domain Bacteria; phylum Bacillota; class Clostridia; order Oscillospirales; family Acutalibacteraceae; genus CAG-488. The sequence continues at coordinate 14,806 of HF999606.1, forward strand.
GTTTTCGGAAAAACCCGACAAAACCTATACTGAGTCTGAGACTGATTCTAAGTCTGAAATTGAGTCTGAGTCTGAGAGTGAGCTTGAGTCTGTCAGCAAAGCGCTCACGCGCACAAAAAAATACGGCGAACATAATAATGTTGAACTGAGTGACGATGAATACGGGCGTTTGGCTGAGCGAATGGGTGTAAGCAACCGCAATTCGTATATTGAGAAGCTCAGTGACTATATGGCTGCGACGGGCAAAAGATATCAGAGCCATTATGCGACGATTCGCAATTGGTTCAGGCAGGACGGCGGCACAAAGCCAAGCTACGACATGGACGAATTTTTGAGGCGAGCCGAACAATTACCTGTTTACAAGAGCAATAAGGAAAAGAAAAAAGAGAATGAGAATGCTTAATATCATTATCGGCTCAAAAAAAGAACGAAAGCCGTTATGACCCTCGTTCCGGATTATATTTATTGCAGCTTTTTCCACTCGGCGACAGCCAGTCGGTCGCAGCGTTCGTTTTCCGGGTGGGAGGCGTGACCCTTGACCCATACTACGGTGACCTTGTGGATATCGCAGAGCCTTAAAAGCTCCTCCCACAGGTCCGGATTTAACGCAGGCTTGTTGTCGCTTTTCTTCCAGCCCTTTGCCTTCCAGCTCTTTGCCCAGCCTTTTGAAAGGCCGTCGGCAACGTATTTTGAATCGGTCGTCAGCGTGACCTCGCAAGGCTCCCTGAGAAGCTTCAGCGCCTCGATTACGCCCGTCAGCTCCATTCGGTTGTTTGTCGTGTTGCGTTCACCGCCGCTGATTTCTTTCTCCGTACCCTTATATCTGAGAACAGCGCCCCAGCCGCCGGGACCCGGATTGCCCGAGCATGCGCCGTCGGTAAAAATTTCAACCTTTTTCATTGCTTCACCTCGCCTGAAATATTTTACCATAAGGCACGGAAAAAAACAATAATTATTTCTTGCAACGAAATTGTTTATGAAATAGAGCTTTAACCCATAATAATTAGCATAAATCATTGACTTTTGACGCAAAAAATAGTATCATAAATTAGTTAGATTGGGTAATTATGTTTATTCTATGTCTATAATGCGGTTTACATAAAAATTTTAAAGAATAGGAGTTAGTTTATTTAATGCCGAAAAATGAAAAAGCTGACAAGAGTCAGAAGTCTGCAGCAAAAAACAAGCAGACAAAACGCGGCGTAAAGCAGCCCCAAAAGACTGCCAAACCGCCGAAAAGCAAAACGGCGAAGAGCGAAAAATCGAAAACTGCCAAATCTAATCCGAAAAACGCTCAACAGGCCGAAAAGAGAAGGACAAATCAAAAAAGAACGAATAAGAAAAGCTTCGGTTCAACAAATTCAAGAAGGAAGCAGAGCAAGAAAATGCCTGCGAAATCCGTTAAGATAGGCTTCCTCGGCGGACTTAACGAGATCGGTAAGAACATTACGGTTTATGAATTTGAGAACGATATCGTAATAGTCGACTGCGGTCTTGCCTTTCCCGAGGCAGATATGCTAGGAGTTGACCTTGTTATTCCCGATTTCACCTATCTTGAGGAGAACAGAGAGAAAATCAAGGGTATCGTTATAACCCACGGACATGAGGATCACATCGGCGCACTTGCCTATCTTCTTCAAAAAATCAACATTCCCGTTTACGGCACAAGGCTGACAATGGGTCTCGTTGAGGGCAAGCTTGAGGAGCATAAGCTCCTTGACGGTGCAAAGCTCAATGTTATCAAGCCGGGCGACACAATTAAGCTCGGAAAATTTGACATTGAAGCGATTCATGTTAATCACTCAATTCCGGATTCGCTTGCCTTTGCGATAAAGTGCGAGGCGGGAATTATTGTTCAGATGGGCGATTTCAAAATCGACAGCACACCGATCGACGGCGGAATGATTGATATCAACCGCTTCGCCGAGCTTGGCGGTGAGGGCGTTCTTTGTATGCTTTCCGATTCGACAAATGCCGAAAGAAAGGGCTATACGGAATCGGAGCGTGCCGTCGGAGCATCGCTCAGAACACTCTTTGAGCAAGCGGGCAAGAGACGGATAATCATTGCGACCTTCGCCTCAAACGTTCACCGTGTTCAGCAGATCATCGACCAGGCGGAGTCGCTCGGACGTAAGGTTGCTCTCTCGGGCAGAAGCCTTGAAAACGTTGTTGAAATCGGTTCAAGACTCGGTTATCTCAACGTCAAGGAGGGTGAGCTGGTCAGCATTGACATGATCAACAAGTACCCCGACGACAAGATGGTTATCATCACGACAGGAAGTCAGGGCGAGCCGATGTCGGCGCTTTCGAGAATGGCTTTTTCCGGCCACAGGAAGGTTTCCATAGGCCCTAACGACTGTATTATAATCTCGGCAAATCCGATTCCCGGCAATGAAAAGACGGTCGGAAACGTTATCAATGAGCTGATGAAGCTCGGCGCAGACGTTATCTACGAAAAGAGCTACGGCGTTCACGTTTCGGGTCACGCTTGCCAGGAGGAGCTTAAACTGATGATGGGTATCATCAAGCCTAAGTTCTTTATTCCCGTCCACGGCGAGCAGAAGCACTTGAGAAAGCACGCACAGCTTGCCATGAATATGGGTATTCCGAAAAGTAACATCTTCATTCCCGACAACGGAGTTTGTCTTGAGCTTTCCGAGAACGGAATCAAGCAGCTTGAGAATATTCCGGCAGGTCAGGTATTTGTTGACGGATCGGGCGTAGGCGACGTCGGAAACGTTGTCCTCAGGGACAGAAAGCGCCTCGCCGAGGACGGCTTAATAATCGTCGTCGCAACAATGGATTCGTATTCGGGCGAGATTATGGCAGGTCCGGATATCATGACAAGAGGCTTCGTCTATGTCAGAGAATCCGAAGAGCTAATTGACGAAGCAAGAGAGATTGCAAGATATGCAATAGAAAACTGCATTTATAATAATATCCGTGATTGGAGCACGATTAAATCCAAGGTCAGAGATGAGGTCTCGCACCTCATGTACGAAAAGACAAAGAGAAGCCCGATGATCCTTTCGATTATCATGGAGGTTTAATTTATGAAGGACAAGATCAAATCATTGATACGCAGCTTTCCCGTTATTTGCGGCGCTTCGGCGGCAGCATTGCTGTTCACCGTGCTGACGTTTATTCTCGGTCCGCTGTGGCTTGCGATAGTTGAGCTCATTGCCGATATAGCCGTAGTGGTTTATCTTATCCTGAACTATGATTTGATGAGTATCAGGAAGCAGAAGATGATTACCCATATCTCTTCCAATCTCGAACAGTATGTTAAAAATATTTCCGACGGCTTTCCGCTGCCGATAATCATTTGCTCGTCAGACGGAAAAATCGAGTGGTTCAACGACCGCTTTGAGGAGGCGATGGGTCCTCATTCCTCCGGATACGGCGAGTTAAGCTCGGTGTTTGAAAACGTCGGAATAGATTCTATCCTTGATGCTTCGGTCAACGGCGTTGTTATCGACTGCGACGAAAGAAGCTTCAACGTTTTCTCCCACCGTGCAAAGGTCGGCGAGAGCGAGTATATAGTGATGTATCTTGTGGATATCACGAAGTACAGGCATATTGCCAACGATTATTTTCGCTGCCGTCCCGCTCTTGCAATAATGACTATCGACAATATGTCGGAAATTCAGCAGGATCACAGGGAGAGCGACTGCGCCGCCATCAGAAACGGCGTTGAAAAGAATATCGAAACATGGCTTTCAAAATATCCCTGCCTCATCAGCAAAATAAGCGACAACAGCTTCTACGTTGTAGCCGAGAAGCAGGATATTGACGACATGATATCGAGAAAGTTCGATATACTCGATAAGATAAGAAATTACACCTACGACGGCAAATATGTAGGCGTAACGCTCTCTGTCGGCGTCGGTACGGGCGCGGACGTTGCCGAATGTGAGAAGAATGCAAAGCTTTCGCTTGATATGGCACTCGGCAGGGGCGGAGACCAGGTGGTTATCAAGAATAAGGATAAATACGATTTCTTCGGCGGCGTTTCAAAGAGCGTCGACACGGGCAGCAAGGTCAAATCAAGAGTTGTCGCCTCTGCGCTCGCCGAGCTTATTCAAGGCTGCGAAAACGTGTACGTCATGGGTCACAGATTCCCGGATTTCGATGCGATCGGCTCGGCTTTCGGAGTGGTATGTATTGCTAAAAAGCTCGGTAAAAACGCATTCCTCGTTACGGATAAGGAAAAGACAATGGCAAAGCCGCTTGTCGAAAGAGCGGAAACGGAGTTACCCGGCGTTGTTGTTTCAACCGAGACTGCGAAGCTTGAATTTGCCAAGAGCAAGAAAAATCTTCTTATCATTGTCGATACGCACATTAAGAGCTTTGTCGAAAGTCCGGATCTTCTTTCTATGTCAAAAATGACTATCGTTATCGACCACCACAGAAAAGCGGTTGATTATATCGACGATGCGGTTATTTTCTTCCACGACCCGAGCGCTTCCTCGGCTTCGGAGCTTGTGACGGAGCTTATCGAATATATTCCCGCCGTTGACGAAACGGGCAGCTTTGTTGCCGACGCACTTCTTTCGGGAATTATGCTTGATACAAAGAACTTTATTCTTCGTGTCGGCGTAGGTACATTTGAGGCAGCGGCGAAGCTTAAAGACTTCGGCGCCGATCCGATAAGAGTCAAAAAGCTTTTCTCGAACGACATTGAAAGCTACCATGAGAGGAACCGAATCGTTGACTCGGCGAGAAAGTATAAGAACTGCGCAATAGCCGTCGCAGATGTTGAATCAAAGGACATCAGACTGATAAGCGCACAGGCTGCCGACGAGCTTTTGACAATCAGCGGGGTTGACGCTTCGTTCGTTATATTCACCCTCGGCGATGCCGTTTGCGTTTCCGCCCGTTCCTTCGGCGCGGTCAACGTTCAGGTTATTATGGAATACATGAACGGCGGCGGGCACCAGACGATGGCTGCCGTGCAGGTTAAAAATTCAACGGTTGCAGAGGTCACGGAACGTGTAATGCACTGCATTGACCGCTACAACAGTTCATTAAATAAAAGCGAGGTTTAATTTATGAAAGTAATTCTTACTCAGGATGTTAAGGGTCTCGGCAAGAAGGGCGAGCTTGTCAACGCTTCCGACGGATATGCACGCAACTTCCTTTTCCCGAGAAAGCTTGCCGCGGAGGCCAATTCACAGGCTATGACCGAACTTAAGAACCGTGAGGACTCAAAAAAGCATAAGATTGAGGTTGAAACTCAGCAGGCGAAGGCTTCTGCCGACAAAATCAGCGGCAAGACCGTTAAGGTAACCGCCAAGGCGGGACAGGGCGGACGTCTTTTCGGCTCCGTTACGGCTAAGGAAATCGCCGCAGTTATGAAAACTCAGTTCGGCATTGATATCGACAAGAGAAAAATCACTGTTGACGACATCAAGGCCTTCGGCACATATCCCGCAACGGTTAAGCTTTATCAGGGCGTTACAGCCGAGTTCAGCGTTACGGTGACCGAGGCATAAATATAAATCGGAGATAAAAAAATGGATAATACAAATTATTCAAGTGAAGCTGTTTTCAGCCTTGAGGCGGAGCAGGCGGTTCTCGGCTCAATACTGATGGATCCTGCCTGTATGCCGCAGGTTCAGGTCTATCTGAGCGCCGACGATTTCTATTTGCCGCAGCACAGGGCAATTTACACCGCCATAGCGACGATTGAAGCATCGGGCGGAAAAATTGATCCGTTAATTGTCCTTGACAGTCTCGTTAAGGATAAGGTATATGATACTGCGGCGGGAAAGAACTATCTTTTCCAGCTTTCACAGTGCGTTCCGTCAACCGCAAACGTTGAGTCATACGCAAAGATTGTTAAGGAGAAATTCTACATACGCTCTTTAATAAACGCTTCCAGAGAGATAATCGAGGATGCCTCAACTCAGGAGCAGGCGGCGGACGAACTGCTTGAGGCTGCGGAACAGAAGATATACAATATCCGTCAGGGCAAAAAGACCAATGCGCCGTCAAGAATAGGCGATATCATCGTCGGTGAGGTCTATACGACGCTCCAGCAGTTGACCTCGCCCGAAAAGGATTTATACAAGGGCTACCCGACAGGCTATGCCGATCTTGATAAGGTGCTCACGGGCTTGCATAAGTCCGACCTTATTCTTATCGGTGCACGTCCTGCGATGGGTAAAACGAGCTTTGCTTTAAACCTTGCAAGGAACGTTGCCGTTATCGGCAAGAGAAAAACGCTTATGTTCTCTCTCGAAATGACGAAGGAACAGCTTGCGATGAGAGTCCTTTCAACCGAGGCGAGAGTAAATTCAGCCAAGATGAGGACGGGCGAGCTTGACGGCGACGACTGGGAGCGGCTCGGTTATGCGACGAACGCTCTTTCAAACGTTGAGCTTTATTTTGACGATACAAGCTCCATAACCGTTCCGGAAATGAAAGCGAGAATTCGACGCCTTCGTGACGTTGAATGTGTTATAATCGACTACCTCGGACTTATCCGTCCGGCAGGCAGGGTAGAAAACCGTGTTCAGGCGGTCAGCGAAATTACGAGAGAACTGAAGCTTATGGCGAAGGATCTTGCAATTCCCGTTATCGTTTGCGCCCAGCTTTCCAGAGGCACGGAGGGCAGGGGAGGCTCGCACAGACCTCAGCTTTCCGACCTTCGTGAATCCGGTTCTATCGAGCAGGATGCCGATATCGTTTTAATGCTCTACCGTCCGAATTATTACAGCAATGACGAGGAGCAGGACGATGACGATGAAGCAAAGCTTTCGCCGAACAAGGCGGAAATAATCGTCGCCAAGAACCGTCACGGTCCGACAGACACTGTTGAAATGTTTTGGGACCCCGATCATACACTTTTTATATCTGTGGAGAAGATCAGAAATGATACGTGAGGTCAAAAACGCTGTTGTAAGATATAATATGCCGCTCTCCGGCAGGACGGTTGCCGTCGGAGTATCGGGCGGTGCGGATTCAATGGCATTGCTGCACGTTCTTCTTGAGCTGAAGGATGAATTCGGCATGAAAATCATTGCCTGCCACGTCAACCACGGTATAAGAGGAGAGACGGCGGACAGGGACGAAAAATTCGTTGTCGAAGCCTGTAAAAAGCTCGGCGTTGAAGTTCGTGCTCTCAGAGCCGATGTGCCGGGAACGGCAAAAAAAATGCATCTCGGCGTTGAGGAATGCGGTCGGAGAATCAGATATGATTTCTTCAATTCCGTTGCCGACGATGTTATTATCGCAACGGCTCACACGCTCAGCGACCGCAGCGAAACTCTGCTTCTTAATATCACAAGGGGAGCGTCCGTCAAGGGGCTTTGCTCTATCCCTGCCGTCAGAGGCAATATCGTCAGGCCGCTCATCGACTGCACGAGGGCGGATATAGAAAAGTATTGCAGCGACAATTCAATAGCCTTCGTTACCGACGAGACGAATTTTGAGGATATTTATTCCAGAAACAGAATAAGATTAAACGTTATTCCCGAGCTGAAAAAGCTCAACCCCTCGCTTGAAAAAGCGTTTTTGCGCCTGATTTCAAACGCCGAGGAGGAGAATGATTTCATGGACGGCTTTTCCCGGGAAATACTCGGAAAAGTGAGGCTCGCCGAAGGCTATGACGCAGGGCTTTTGAATAAACAGCACCGAGCCGTGAGAAAACGCGTGATCTTTGAAATAATAAATACCGAGACGGGAATTATCCCCGAGGCGGTGCACATTGAGCAGGTTGACGGAATCCTTTCGGGCGGCAGAACCGAGATTATCGGCAGCACTGTCGTTGAGGTCAAAAACGGCATTTTGAAAATCAATCCCGAGACGGAAAATTATCCCGATTGGGAATGTGATTTTGACCGTCTTATTGCGGAAGCTCCTTTCGGAAAAATCAAAGGAGAAATAATTCATAGAAATAATTTACCGCCGAAACAGTCTGTTCATAATAAAGTGTTAGACTATGGCAGTATCGTAGGTCATTGTGTGCTTCGCAACAGACGGCCGGGCGATAAAATGAAGCTCGCGGGCAGCTCCTGCACAAAGACTTTAAAAAAGCTTTTCAGCGAGAAGCATATCGAAAACCGAAACAGCGCAGCCGTCCTTGCGGACGAAGCCGGCATTTGCTGGGTTCAGGGATTGGGCTGTGCCGACAGATGTAAAATAAAAGCCGAAACAGATAAAATCTTAATTATCGGAGAGGACAAACAAAATGATTGAGAATGACATTAAAGAAGTATATTTCAGCAAGGAGGAGCTGCACGGGATCGTTAAAAGGCTCGGCGAGCAGATAAGCAAGGATTACGAGGGTAAAAACCTTACGCTTGTCAGCATACTCAAAGGCTCTGTTATATTCATGGCAGACCTTATGCGTGAGATCACCGTGCCGTGTGAGATCGACTTTATGTGCGTTTCCAGCTACGGCAACGGAACAAAATCCTCCGGAACGGTCAAGATTATCAAGGATCTTGACATTAACCTTGAAGGTAAGGATCTTCTCCTTGTCGAGGATATTCTCGACAGCGGAAAGACTCTTTATTATATATCGCAGGTGCTCAAGACGAGAAACCCGGCAAGCATTAAGATTTGCACGCTTCTTGACAAGCCGGAGAGACGTGAGGCGGACATTAAGGCGGATTATTACGGAACCTTCGTTCCCGATGAGTTCGTAGTCGGCTACGGTCTTGACTTTGCGGAAAAGTACAGAAATCTTCCGTATATCGGCGTGCTCAAGCCGGAAATTTATGCGGATTAACAGGGAGTGAATTATTTGAACAACAGTCCTAATCAGACCCCGAAGCAAAAGAAAAATAAGGTTTTTGCCATATTGCCGTATATTCTTATTCCTCTGATGATGGTTATCGGTATCGCAATCGCATCTCAGCAGTCGGGCAACCGTTCGGCGGAGGCTAAGTATTACCAGATCGTTCAGTATTTTGACAAGGATCAGGTCAGCGAGTTTACGCTTAACCTTACGAGCGGAACGCTAAAATACAAGCTCAAGGGCGACGACACAAAATGGCAGTACAAGGTTCCGAACGTGTCGGTTTTCGTTGACGACGTTAACGAGACCGTCAGGGAGCATAACAAGAATGCCAAGAGCGAAGACGACATGATAAAATATGAGCTGATTTCCGGCTCATCGACCTCATGGTTTGTCAATCTTCTTCCGACGATAATTATGGGTGTGCTCCTCGTTATTCTTCTTGTCATTATGATGAGACGAATGAACACAATGGGCGGCGACATGAACAAGACCCTGAACTTCGGCAAGATAAATGCCAAAAAGCAGCAGGATCAGAAGTCAAAGACGACCTTTGAACAGGTCGCAGGAGCAGATGAGGAAAAGGAAGAGCTCAGCGAAATGGTTGACTTCCTCAAGTGCCCCGAAAAGTTCAGCACCCTCGGCGCAAGAATCCCCAAGGGCGTGCTTCTTGTAGGCCCTCCGGGTACAGGTAAGACCCTCCTTGCGAGAGCCGTTGCCGGTGAAGCAAATGTTCCTTTCTTCTCGATTTCCGGTTCCGATTTCGTTGAAATGTATGTCGGTGTCGGCGCTTCGAGAGTCAGAGACCTTTTTGACCAGGCGAAGAAAGACGCTCCGTCGGTTATTTTCATTGATGAAATCGACGCCGTCGGACGCCACAGAGGCGCAGGAATGGGCGGCGGACATGACGAGAGAGAGCAGACTCTCAACCAGCTCCTTGTTGAGATGGACGGCTTTGAGAAAAATCAGGGCGTTATCGTCATTGCTGCGACAAACCGTCCCGATATCCTTGACCCGGCTCTGCTGAGACCCGGCCGTTTTGACCGTCAGGTAAGAGTCGGCTATCCCGATACAAAGGGCAGAGAGGCTATTCTCAGGGTTCATTCCAAGAATAAGCCGCTCGCACCCGACGTTGACCTCAGAGTTATTGCAAATTCGACCGTCGGCTTTGTCGGCGCAGACCTCGAAAATCTTCTTAACGAAGCTGCATTGCTTGCCGCAAGGAGAAACAAGAAGGCAATCACAATGGCTGAAATCGAGGAAGCGACCGTTAAGGTTATCGTAGGTACGGAGAAGAAGTCGCACAAGATGAGCGACAAGGAAAAGAAGCTCACTGCTTACCACGAGGCAGGTCATGCGATCTCGACATACTACCTTGAAACGCAGGATCCCGTTCGTCAGGTTTCAATCATTCCGAGAGGCTCGGCAGGCGGCTACACCATGTCCGTGCCGACCGAGGATAAATCGTACAAGACCAAGAACGGTATGCTTGACGATATCGTTGTTCTTCTCGGCGGACGAGTTGCCGAAAAGCTTGTGCTCGGCGATATTTCAACGGGCGCCTCAAACGATATCGAGCGTGCAACAAAGCTTGCAAAGAGCATGGTTACCGAGTACGGCATGAGCGACAGGATAGGCCCCGTTTCCTATTCTTCGGGCAGCGGCGAGGTTTTCCTCGGCAGGGATTACGGCCATGCCAAGGACTATTCGGAAGCCTTTGCGCAGGAGATTGACGAGGAGATAAGCTCGATTATCCATAACGGATACGACCGTACGGAGAAAATTCTCACGGATCATATGGATAAGCTCCATGAGCTTGCACAGTACCTCATCAAGTACGAAAAGATTGACGGCGAAAAGTTCGCTAAGCTTATGAAGGGCGAGCTTCAGGAGGATACCGAGGAGCCGGAAACCCTCCCGAACGTTGACGAGGTCAAGGAAACCCCCGATACGGAAATAATCGAATAAAAAAAGTATAAAGCTGTGACGAATTGTAATTGTTCGCCACAGCTTTTTTTGATATGTACATTCTCGGCGTTCATATAGTGAAGCGGAGATTTGTTTTTTTCC
>HF999607.1 GCA_000434055.1 Ruminococcus sp. CAG:488
GTACAAATTTATCAATATCCATCAGAGAACCGAAACCGCAATATATTGTGCTTTATTGCGGTTTCGACTTTTAAAAACCATATTCATTATAATTCAATGATATCTCGGCTGTCAAGATAATTTCCTTTTTTATACCTGCAAGTGACAGACATTTGCATTGATTGTTTATTTTTGCTGTGACAATTTTCTGCCAAACAGCCTTTTTGAAATCATCTGACATATCAAGCTGTTTTTTTAAGACACCAAACGGTTTGCAATGATTATTAAGCGGAAGATTAACGGCAGTCGGAATATGCTTTTCATCGCAGAAATATACTGCCGCTCCTGCCCGCGCTAAAGTCGTAACTGTTTGGACACTGATATAGGCGGCACGGTTGTCAATAACAACGGAATAAATATCCTCGATTGGAACGTGACTTTCAATATTGTCACCATACACGATCATCCAACCGTTTTTACGGTTATTTTTTCACCTTTGCTGACGATAACGGTTCTCCACATTTAATTTCCTTCTTTCCGATTTTTCCAAGAATATCAACAGGATATTTTTTTACTTCCAATTTTAAGGTAATATACTTCTTTTTATCTTCAGGCTGATTATCAATTATAAAATAAAGCCTGGAATTTGTAAGTCCTGCTGCCGAACGGTAATATCCGCAGAATGAAAGCTTACCGTTTTTATAGACTTTCAAATAATCATTCTTTTGAAGGTACATGACGTGCTTAAAATAGTCATCGGGCTGTTTATACCATGGAGCAAGACAGAGCTTGCCGTTTTGCAGGATTATATCGGCTCGCTTTATTCCTTGAACTTGCAGTTGATTCTTGATGTCTTTATACAATTCAACGCAGTAGTATTTAGCTGTGTCAAGGTAGGTGTGATTGTTCTCGTCAATTTCTTTTTTTAAGAAATCCTTGTTGCATATATTTCTCAAAGTGAGTTTGCGAATGGCGTTGCCGTTCTTGGTTCGTATTTCCGAGATGCCTTTTTCTTTCATAATATCGCCGAGAGTTGCTGTGTCTTTTGCCCCGTCAAACAGCTCGATGAGGTAAGCAATTAGGTTGGCATCCGAGGTGTAAATTTTTTCAATATCTTTTCGCTCAATTTTTCCAATCTCTTTTTTGCTGAGTGTATAGAGCTTACCGTCAATTTCACGAAGCTTTACGGGATTAGCGGCTGTTATCTCGCCGCGGTACTTCCTTTCGGGCTTGCAGGAAATAAGCGGCATAGAGAGACCGTGTGCAAACTGAAGATCTGTCGGATAAAGATTTTCCATTGAAACTCGATAAGCCTGTTCGGCTTCCTCATATGTTGGCTTTTTGAAATCCTTACCCTCATGGTCTGCTACCTCTTTTTGATACTTGCTGTATATTGCATGGTCAACAAATCTGCGGTCAACCTCTTCTCGAAGGTCGGGAATCAGCGACGGAATACGATCACTTTTCTTCAGAAAAGCGCGAACGGTATCCTTATCAATGTTATAGTAACGGCTGATCATTTCAACGCCCTTGTTGAAGCAATCCCAATATTCGGCAACAAATTGTCTGCCGTTTGATTTATATATGTCGCGCAGACGCAGATTGACCTGTGCAATCTCAACATACACGGGCAGACAGTTGCCGATAACGACGGCGTCAACAGCATGGTCAAGGTAGGTTTCGGCTTTGATCGATGCTTTATCCGCTCTGCCCCATGTTGTTTCGTTAAGCCAAAGCTTTCTGAACATTGATGTCAGTGAGCCCTTAACGGCATAGACATTCTGCCAACGACCCTCCGATTTTGAGGAGTTGTCAAATTTGAGATTTTCTTTAAGATATCCGACCATGAATCGTGAAATATACCGCATGTCATTCAGGTTGCGGCTTTTCCATTCTGACATCTTTTCGTCGTTCAGATCAGGCTGTAAAAGATAAGCATATTTCTTTTTCTTTATCTTTTTCGCACGGAACAGCTCATTTACCGTTCCGATGAAATTTTTTCTTTGCTCGCCGCTTAAATACATTAGCGGAGTTTGCTGTTTCTTCAATTGGTTCTCGCTTGTCAAGACAAGAGCCTTGTTGTTGAGCGTGTTATCCAAAATCAGCGAGAAAGGAACAATGTGATCGATTTCGTATGCCTTACTGCCTCTGAGACATTCTTCCTTGTTTATTTCTTTGCCTGAATACAGACATTTCCAGCCTTGCAATTCGCCTAAAAAGTACCTATCAATCATTTTTGATGTAACGCTTGCAATATCAACTCCGAGAAGCTCGGCAATGGCTTTTTTTGCCGCATCCTTTTCTTTCATGCGCTTGGTCTGTTCGTTTTTATCTGCAGTTCTGTTGGCAAAGCTCCTGCTTACTTCGGAACCGACTTCAATGTTTATCGCAGAGGGAGAACCGTATTTTTCGATGATTGCGTTTATAACCTTTCTACTTTCGTTGATCGCTCTGAACACAACGGGATTTTTAAAGAACTCAAAATCTTTATCAAATACGGGCAGTTTGGTATGTTTAATGCTTTCGGTCGCGGTTTCTTCTATGTGGCTTGCCTGATGCTTTCCGTAGATATCCCCGTTAAGAAACGCCTCTATTGCACCCGACATATATTTATATGATACGCTTGAAGTCCCTCCGAATTTGTAATTACAAAGCGCCGTAATCGAATCGTCATTAAGAATGTTAAGATTCTTGAGGGCTTTTTTGCGCCTTGCAGGTGTTATATTTTCGGATACAATTATTCCGATACGGTTTAAAATACTGTCCGGGTCGCTTGCAGTATCAATGTTGCATACGGTTTCCCAGTCAAAACCGTCGGCTTCAAGAATCGGTTTAATTGCTTTGAGAAACTTAAAGCATCTGCTTATATCCGTGTCTTTACCTTTACCGCCGTATATCGGAACTATGCCGTGTGCCTTGCATATTTTATTAAAATCGCTTTTGGTAAATTTTGCATTTTTAAGGGCCGATGCGATTAAATCATGAGCCAGTGCGGAGTCAAAAACAAAACATCCGTTTTCATCAACGTAACTGTACTGAGAAAGTTCATTCACAAGAGAATATGTATCGGCTGTCAAGGTTGCTCGGTATCCTCGTTTTTCATCGGGGTAGAAGCGGCATTGACCCATTGACTCCAAAAATCCCGTGTAGCGTCTAAACGGGTCGTTTTTATCCCCGGGTCCGTCCTCAAAATCGCGCTGGTCAAAAATAATCCTTTTTATTGCGTTAGTGTTTCTGTCGTTCAGGCAAGGGTAAAATTCGCTTTGCTTTTTAAGAATTTTTTCGACCTCATCCCTGAGCCATTTGCGCTCAATTAAAACGGTTTCTTCGTTTCCCGAACGATTTCTGTATGATCTGTATTCCGATTCTTCGGAATCAAATTGCTCGTTTTTCAGGATCATTTCCGCAGACGTGCGATATTCTCCCGAAAGCATAAACTGCCGGGTCTTGTTGAGTGATGTCTTTTCATATTGGCTCAATTCCTCATTTTCATAAAAAGGTCTGTAGCCGCGCCTGTTTGCAATGTTTATTAAGCAAGCCGCAATTTCTTCAGGGGCAAGCTTTTTGTCAAGCCCTTTAACTCGAAGCGATATGATATCGCCGTCTGCGTGTTTAAAATACTCATTTATTCTATCAATTGTTGTGAGACCGATGTTCTCCAAGTGTGCTTTGAGAAGCTCTTTCCTGTGTTTTCTTCTGCGAAGAACACGTCTGACGGAACGGTACTCACGGCGTATTTGGCTATTGCTTTTTCTGTCGCTTGCATTTTCACCGGGGTCAAAAATTCTGACACCGAAATCTTCAATTCGCTTACAATCAGCATCGCTCCTTATTACCGACCAGCCGATTGAACCTATTCCGATATCCATACCGATTACATATTTCATAACAAAATCTCCTCCGCTTGACAAATCCTTAAAGTGTGATATAATAAAAAAGAACTCAGAAATTGATGTGCAAGTTTATCAATATCCATCAGTAAACTATTTGATAGTACAAATTTATCAATATCCATCAACAGCTCTGAGATAAGGCATTGAGTCTTGCAAAAGACAACGCCGTAGGGTATTGCAGTAACCTACACTAATCTGCAACTGAGACAGCCATTTGGCTGTCTTTTTTATTTTTCAATTCATTATATAATATTTCGGAAAAATAGTCAAATTTATAAGGACCTTTATTGGTACTGTGATGTTTAATTTTTAGAGAGCCTTTGTGAGCAAAAGGTTCAGATTAAAACTACCATAAATGTAATAAAAGCGTGAAAAAGCGGAGAAAAGGAGAATCATATATACAATGCGGTTTTGTCGGTACAAGTATGCAAAAAGCGCTATACATATTAAACAAAAAATCCGAAATAAAATTATAATCGTGAACAAAATCAATAACATTGTGAACAAAATTAACAAAAACCATTGACAAAGAACAAATGTTCAAATATAATGAAATTACAGATTAGCAAAAAGGGAAGCTGATCCGGGAACTTTGAACGTTCATTTCCGAAAAAATGATGCTATGGTAAGTCGTTAACAATGACTGTTGAAGTCTGTTTTTGACTTTATCAACGATTCCGATTTTTATTGTCGGAGCTAATCCTAACGGCGCAAAATGCCGTTGGCAATAAATATCAATATGCGGTTATTTTTAACGACTTTTAAAAATATATTTTAAAAGGAAGAAAAGCAATGTTTATTGATATTACAGAAAGAAATTTTAATACTACAAAAGAGATTTGGGAAAATAACGGAATAAAAACTTATGACGTTTCGCTTAATAAAAGTTGTATGTTCTCATGGAATTTTCTTTTTGATAATTGTGAATTCAGTAATTTCAGAAGGATTTTCAGTAAAAAACGTATATATTTTGTACAAGGAAATGATGGAAAAAAATCTACATACCGTTTTCACAATTGTAAAGCCTATTACGGTATAGAAGAACCTATTGGCAACAATGATGTGCCGGATAAAGCTTTCTACTTCATAAATAATGGTGGTGCAAATCTTTTTATATCAGGTAGTTATGATTGCTATACATCTTTTAATGTGCCTGATAATATAAAGAGTCATAACGGAACAGTAGTGGACTGATGAATTAGTTCATTATTGCTAAATAAACAGTTAAGGATGGGATTCAATATGAAAAAAAGAGTGAGAATTATATTGGTTATCATTGTGATTTTGGCAATGATAACAACCAACGTCTATGCTTCCGATTATCCGACATATGACGTAACACTCAACAGCGGCGATGTCGTTGAGGCGAATCAGTATTCTGAGGAAAGATTTAACGGAGAATATGATCCGGAATTTAAGTGCGTAAAAACGGTAACTATAAACGCATTGGGAGAAGAACCGATTGTAATAAAAAGATCCGCTTTTTCCGGCAGTGTTACGAGACAGGTTGAGCGCCTTGTAATAAACGGAACAGGTAAAATCATTCTCAGTTCTTTTGCGTTTTGCTACACAGGCATTACCGATATTGATATCCCATCCAATGTAGTTTTTGAAAACGGTGCAGAGTGTGTATTCGGAGCAAGCTTTTTGAGAAGGGCGACAATTCGAAGCGATTTGTGTCCGGCAATGTTTCAGGAGTGTTGGTCTTTAATTTACGTTAATTTTTTAAACCAAAACATTAAAAAAATACCCGTTGACTGTTTTGATACCTGCGGTCTTCTCAGTATTACTATTCCGTCTTCGGTTACCGAGATTGAGGACGGAGCCTTTCACTCAACTTTTTATCTTGAAAGAGTGAATTTGAATGAAGGCTTGGAAAGCATTGGTAACAGAAGCTTTGAAAACAGTAATTCTATAAAAGAATTGAAATTCCCTTCGACTTTAAAAAGTATAGGCGAAAAAAGCTTCTATGATAATTCAAGTTTGGTGAAGTTAGAATTAAACGATGGCTTGGAGACTATTGGTGAAAATGCTTTTCTTGGTTGCCGTTCGCTTAAATCCGTTACAATACCTGCTTCTGTAACTTCTATCGGGGAAAAAGCGTTTGGGTATTATACTACAGAAAAAAACGAGTATAAGAAATATGACGGCTTCACAATCTACGGCTACAGAGGAACGGCGGCGGAGACATATGCAAACGAAAACGGCTTCACGTTCA
>HF999608.1 GCA_000434055.1 Ruminococcus sp. CAG:488
GGGTGCGATGCCCACATCGCACCAAAAAGATTTCTGCTTAATTTGTTATTTTTTCTTTATCCTCCCATGTAGGTGATGCAAGATAATACAACGAAAAAAGAGCCGAGCACCGTTGCGATGCATCGACTCTTATATTTTATTAAATCAATATGTGTTTGAAAACGGTGTGAAAAGCTTGCCGTACTTGAATTCAACGGGTTCACGGAACTGCGACGAACGGTAAACACTCAGCACCATGCCTATCGCAATGTAAATACACAGGTTGGACGAACCGCCGGCGCTCATAAACGGCAGTGTAATTCCGACAACGGGGAGAAGCTTGAGCACCATGCCGACGTTGACGACAACCTGAGTTATTATCATAACCGCAACGGCACTGCAAATCAGCTTTCCCGTGACAGAAATTGCTTTTTTGCCTACGACAAGAATTTTAATCGCAATTGCAAGCAGAAGTCCGAGAACGACAATACATCCGACAAATCCGAGTTCCTCGCCGACAACCGTGAAAATCATGTCGTTTTCACTCTCGGGAACAAGTCCGTTCTGCGTGTATGTTCCGTTGAAAAGACCTGTGCCGAATACGCCGCCCGAGCTTATGGCGTTCATTCCTCGCTCCTGTTGGAAGATGACTTCGTTATATGTTGCTTCGGTCAGGTTGCTCGGAGCGTATATCGCAGTAAATCTCTGCTTCTGGAAGTCCGAAAGAACCTCGAACCATGCAATCGGAGCGAGCAAAGCAACGGCGCCTGCTCCGAAAAGGAAATAACGCAGCTGCAAACCTGCCATGAAAAGCATTCCGACAGTAATAAACATGAAAACAAGCGCAGAACCCATATCACCGGTGAGAACAACAAGTCCTATGGCGATCATTGCGTGAATTCCGAGCAGAATAACATTCTTGAGCTTATTTATCTCGCTGCCGACGCTTTCGAGATGAACCGAAAATGTGATTATAAATCCAATTTTCAAAAGCTCTGACGGCTGAAAGTAGAAGCTTCCGAGCTTTATCCATGAAATAGCGTCGTCACGACCCTCCGGGGAGCTTCCTATTACGAAAAGCGAAAGCATAAGACCCAAACAGATTATTGCGATTATCGGCCACAACCGTGTGACCGCTTCATAATCAAAATATGATATAACAAGGGAAACGCATATACCCATCATAACAGCGAGAAACATCGTTTTCGCATCTCTTGAAATGATCTGATCCTCGGACAGGTTTACTCTCGTTGCGCTGTAAACCATGACTGTTCCGACTGCGGAAAGAATCATGCAAAGACCTAAAAGAATCTTGTCTGTTCCCTTGATAAAGTCCTTTAACCAATATACAATTTTTCCCATTTTTTCACCTCCCGAGGATACTCATATTATTATATATGTTATCGCCGAGTTTTTCAAGTTTTTATTTGACATTTTATATTTAAGTGTTATAATTAAATAAAATAAATCGAATATTGCGAAACGCCCTGACGCTGAATTTTTTAAAGCGAAAGAACCGTTTTGTGCGATTTTGCCGTATTCCTTATGAATGCGGTTTTATTTTGGAAAATTTTGTTCTTTACGGAAATTTGGGGACAATGTGTGATTTCA
>HF999609.1:0-3359 GCA_000434055.1 Ruminococcus sp. CAG:488
CGGCAGGGATGTTTTTTTCAATGAGTCAAAAAAATTCTTGCATAAATCGCCAAAGAGATGTATTATAGTAAGAAAAGTGAATCAGGTGATTTTATGAGCGAAAAGAAAAGCAAAAAAGACATATTACAATTTATAAAGTTCGTTCTGTTCTCCGCTTCCGCGGGAATCATTCAGTTCGGCAGCTTTACATTGATGAAAGAGGTCATCATTAAGCTTGATTTCTTTCAGAATCTGATGCTCGAGCACGAGACCTTCGCAAGAATAATGAACAACGAATACGGCCCGATGTATCTCATCGCCCTTATTCTATCCGTTATATGGAACTTCACGTTCAACAGAAAGTTTACATTCAAATCAGCCAACAATGTTCCGATTGCAATGCTCAAGGTCTTTGCATATTATGCGGTGTTTACGCCGATTTCTACTGTTATCGGTGTTCATTTTACAAACAAATATTCAAATTCGGAAGCCGTCGATTATATAGTGCTTATCATAACCATGCTTGCAAACATGATTACCGAGTTCATCTTTGATAAATTTGTTGTTTTCAGAAATTCCGAAGGCACAGCCGAAAAGAAAAAATAATAATTTTAACTCCCGTTATCATCTCGATTTCGGGAGTTTCTTTATCTGTATAGACAAAATTATTTTTTAATGATATAATGCAATTAAAGGAGGTTGGTTCTATGAAAAAGACAATCAAAAGATTTGTATGTGTTGTAATGTGTTTTGTGCTCATTCTACCCTTTGCGCTCAGCGCTGCGGCGGCGGGAATTGACACCGGCTTCACTCAGGAGGATTTTCTCGTAACAAAGGGCAATAAAATATACAATCAAAGAGGTGAGGAAATTATTCTCCACGGCGTGAACCTCGGTTCATGGCTCATTCAAGAGGATTGGCTTTCTCCCTATGAAGAAGCGCAGGATCATCACGATATGCTTGAGGTTCTCATTGACCGCTTCGGCACAGAGAGAGCTTATGCGCTGATGAATACATATCAGGACAACTGGATCACGGAATATGACCTTGACCAAATCAAGGAAATGGGCTTCAACTGCGTCCGTGTCCCCTTCTGGTACAGAAATTTCTATTCCGACGATAACGGTACAAAAATACTCGACAAAAACGGCGAATGGGATTTTCGTTATCTTGACTGGATAGTCGAGGAGTGCTCAAAAAGACAGATTTACGTTATACTCGATATGCACGGTGCACCCGGTTTTCAGAGTGACGCTCCCCACAGCGGCAAGAGAGACTCATGCCGGCTTTATGAGAACTCGGAGCAGGGCGAATTCTACAGAACGCTTGCCGACGAGCTTTGGACAGCAATTGCTTCACGCTTCAAGGGTAATCCGGCTGTAGCAATGTACGATCTTCTTAATGAGCCGTCCTGCGATTGCGATTACGGCGAGGTAACAAGAAGAATTAACAACACAAAAGAATACAAGCGTCTATACAAGGCCGTAAGGGCCGTTGACGAGGATCATATAATTACTCTCGAATGTATCTGGACGGCGTTTGCACTGCCCCACAAGGCTCTTGCAGGCTTCAAGAATGTTGTTTATCAGGTTCATTTCTATCAGAAATCCGATTTTATCTTCGTTCTTTTTGTAACGCTGACTAAGCTCTATTACATGAACACGCCGCTGATGATGGGAGAATTTTATCCCCTTGGTACAACAACATGGGAAAGCTGCTTCAAAGCGATGAAAAATCTCAACTACAACTGGATGCTTTGGACCTACAAGGCTTCGGGTCACGGAATGTGGGACTCCGACTGGGTAATGTTCGGTGCAAAGGACGGCTTTGAGCGGGCAAAGGTTCAAACGGATTCCTACGAAGAAATCGCGAGAAAATGGGGCTCATGTCTAAGAACTGACGAGGGCTTCCAAAATACCGGACACTATGAACGCGATGTCGCGGCTTATGTGAAGTAATAAATATTCAAAAAGGACGGCAGATTGTCGTCCTTTTTCAGCAATTATATTAACTGCGGATTCAGCCTTATTTTTATCTTTCCTTGGTTCGATGAGGCACCGATGAGTTGCGATAAATATTGCTTGCGAGGCAGACAACTTTCCGGGCTCCGTGCAGGAAGGCTAAGAGAAATTTATGCCTAAATTCAAATTACAAATCAAAAAAAAGAGGCTCGGGAAAAAATCCTGAGCCTCTGTCGCATTATTTAGCTTATTTTGTGCCGAAGATTCTGTCGCCTGCGTCGCCGAGACCGGGAACAATGTAGCAATGCTCATTGAGCTTCTCGTCAAGAGCTGCGCAGTAAATGTCAACATCGGGGTGTGCTTTCTGGAGAGCCGCAAGTCCCTCCGGAGCTGCGATAATACCCATGAACTTAATTGACTTCGGATTTCTCTCCTTGATAAGTGAAATAGCGTCAATTGCCGAACCGCCGGTTGCAAGCATCGGGTCAAGAACAATTACGTCACGCTCTGCGATATCTACGGGAAGCTTGCAGTAATATTCAACAGGCTTGAGTGTCTCAGGGTCACGGTAAAGGCCGATATGACCTACACGGGCAGACGGAACGAGAGAAAGAACGCCGTCAACCATGCCGAGTCCGGCTCTGAGTATCGGAACGAAAGCGAGCTTCTTACCCTCAAGGTTGTGAGCGATACACTTGCAGATAGGTGTTTCAATCTCAACTTCCTGAACGGGAAGGTCTCTTGTTGCCTCGTAGCACTCAAGAGTTGCAATCTCGCTTACAAGCGATCTGAAATCCTTGGAAGAAGTGTTCTTATCTCTGAGGATAGAGAGCTTATGTTGGATAAGAGGATGATTGGTAATGGTTACTGTTGACATATTTATACCTCCGTAAATTAAAATGTACCGTTTTCAATAGCCGTGATCTGGTTAACACGTCTCTGATGACGTCCGCCCTCAAACTCCGTGTTGAGGAAAACATCGACCATCTCGTTGGCAAGTCCCGGACCCACAACTCTGCCGCCCATGCAAAGAATATTGGCATCATTGTGAAGTCTTGTAAATTTAGCGCTGAAATAATCAGAACAGCAAGCCGCACGAACGCCCTTGACTTTGTTGGCAGCCATGCTGATGCCGATACCCGTGCCGCAGCAAAGGATTCCGAGAATTTTCTCGTCACTGTTCGTTACTGCATTACCTACCTTGAACGCTATCTCGGCATAGTCGACCGAATCGGTGCTGTGGGTACCGTAATCGGTGATTTCATATCCGCCGACTTCTTCAAGGTGCTTTTTGATGGACTCCTTGAGCTCATATCCGCCGTGATCGGCTCCGATTGCTATTTTCATTAAATCACTCGCCTTTTCTAAGTTTATTAGTTTTTTATTTTCTAATTTTAAATTTTATTTTTTTATAAGGTA
>HF999609.1:3391-6311 GCA_000434055.1 Ruminococcus sp. CAG:488
GCATGGCGGAAATATATTCAAGCAAGGCGTGCACTTCATTTGTGCATCTTTGCCTTTAGTTCACGCTCCGCCTGCGGAAGTCTGAGATACTCAGGCACAAGCATTGCACTCTCGATATATTGATCCTCGGGCGCATTCATCGCCTCAAAGCATACGCCGATTGCCGACTGAAAACGGTGTGTTTGCGATGTAAGGCGCACATCATCAATGTTTTTCAGATTATTATAACATATTTCTGCGCCGTCGCCAACTATAAATTTAATTTTTTTGTATTCTTTCAGCTTTTTTTCAACATTTTCTATCGAATCGGCGTTATCCTCGGTCAATCTTGTGATTTTACCGTCCGTAATATCAAACAAAGCATAATAAACCTGACCGCAGCGTGCGTCCATGGCACAGCAAGCGATACAGTCCGAATCAATGAGATTATATGCCATTGAGCAAAGCGTCGAAGCACCGTAAACAGGGAGTTTTCGAACATCCGCCATACCCTTTGCCGCCGCAACCCCTATTCTTATTCCCGTGAATGAGCCGGGGCCCTTGTTGACGGCTATAAGATCAATATCGTCAAGCCTGACGTTTGCATTTTTCAAAAGGCTTTCAATCATCGGCATAAGCGTCTGCGAATGGGTCAGCCCCGTGTTTGTATAAAAGCAGCCGAGAACCTTTTCACCGTCCGTTATTGCTGCGGAAGCCGATCTTGCCGAGCTGTCGATTCCGAGTATTTTCATGTAAGATCAACTCCCTCTATTTGGATTATTCTTTCGTTTTCTTTTTTGCCGGGCTTGAATGTGACCCTTATGCTGTTATCGGGCAGTGCGTTTTCGATATTCTCGCTCCACTCAACGGCAAGTATACCGCCGTAGTCGAGATAATCAAAAAAGCCTGTTGAGTAAAGGTCGTCCCAGCTTTCGATTCGATACATATCGAAGTGATAAAGCGTGTTTTCCTTGCCTCTGTATTCATGGACAAGGGCAAAAGTCGGACTGCTGACATCCTTTTCGTTTATGCCGAGACCGGTAGCAAGACCGTGAGTAAATGTCGTTTTGCCCATACCCATTCCGCCGAAATAAGCAACGACATCTCCGCTTCTTAATTTCGAGCCGAGCCTCTCTCCGATTCTGTAAGTTTCCTCAACATTATGGCTGTAATAAACACACAAAAATATCACCTCCGAGATATTATAACACATTTTTTTGCGTTGTAAATATCCGAAGATGATATTTAGTAACCGATGATTGATTTAAAGTGCAAAGATTAGCGAGAAGATTTTTTGTCAGATTGCATAAGGCATCGAAGGTTATACTGTCGTATTATCAAGATGGCTTATGTGATATGACGGAAAATATACCGATAAGGTTTGTGCTTTTAATCGACCATCGGTTACATTTAGAATCTGAAATCACGTCTGTTCGAGGACTTTATAGCCTCAATATTCTGACGTGCGATCTCTCTGACCTTTTCTTTTGGAATTTTTTCAAGCTCACGGTCGATCATTTCAAAGCCTATCTTCCTCGTTTCCTCCGAGGCGTAGTCAATGAGATATTCCGTAAGCGTCATCAATGCATTCGGGTGGCAGCAGTTGAGAATCTGTCCGCTCTTGCAAAGGCTCATAAACCTGTCGCCTGTTCTTCCCTCACGGTAGCAAGCCGTGCAGAACGAAGGGATATGGTCCTTTTCCATAAGCCAGCGAACAACCTCATCGAGGGTTCTCTGGTCGGAAACGTCGAACTGCTCGGAATCGTGAGGACGCTCCTCCTCGCAATAACCGCCGACGGAGGTTCTCGATGCGCCGCTGATCTGCGAAATGCCGTAATCAAGCACCTTTCCTCTGACAGCTTCGCTCTCACGGGTGGAAATAATCATTCCCGTGTAAGGAACGGCGATACGGATACAAGCAATGATCTTTGCAAACATATCGTCCGCAAGACTGTTATCGAAAACATCGGGGTCGATATCGTCCGCATGCTTAACTCTCGGGACACTTATCGTGTGAGGGCCTACGCCGTGAACCGCTTCAAGATGCTCGGCGTGCATGAGAAGTCCGGCAAATTCATATTTATAGCCCTCAAGACCGAACAGAACGCCGAGACCGACATCATCAATGCCGCCCTCCATAGCTCTGTCCATAGCCTCCGTATGGTAACCGTAATCGTGCTTCGGTCCCTTCGGGTGAAGCTCGAGATAACTCTTTTTATTGTAGGTCTCCTGGAAGAGAATATAAGTGCCGATACCCGCTTCCTTGAGCTTTCTGTAATTCTCAACCGTTGTTGCGGCGATATTTACGTTGACACGGCGGATATCTCCGTTCTTGTGATGAACCGAATAAATCGTCTTAATACATTCGAGAATATATTCAATCGGATTATTAACAGGATCCTCGCCCGCTTCAATTGCAAGTCGCTTATGACCCATATCCTGGAGGGCAATAACCTCGTTCTTAACTTCCTCCTGAGTGAGCTTCTTTCTTGCGATATGCTTGTTTTTGTAATGATACGGGCAGTAAACACAGCCGTTTACGCAATAGTTGGAAAGATAAAGCGGAGCAAACATAACGATTCTGTTGCCGTAGAAAGCAAGCTTAATCTCATTTGCGAGCTTATACATCTCCTCAACCTTCTCGGGAATGTCGCAGGCAAGGAGGACGGAAGCCTCTCTGTGGGTTAGACCTGCACAGGTAACGCCGCGGTCGTTCTTCTTCGGGCGAGCCTTTTCAAGCAATGAATCGATAAGCTCAACATTGTGCTTATTTTTTTCGGCATATTCGATTGTTTCGAGAATTTCCTCATGGTTGATGAATTCCTCGGCTTTAAGTGATTTCGGGTTATAAACTGCCATAATGATTTCCTTTCCTTTAAGTCAGATTTACTTTCTTTCAGATGCTTCGTCGCTTCCGAAAAGATGGGGTACCTTTTCTGCT
>HF999610.1 GCA_000434055.1 Ruminococcus sp. CAG:488
TGCTTTTGCACTGCGAGTGGGCGAAAAAACGTTTTCTGCGCCGAAAGAAGCCGTTTTTTAGTCTTTCTTGGATACTTCTTTGATATACTCTCTGAAGAAAACTACACTTTCTTTGAGCGCCGAGATCGGGCAACGCTCGTTGGTTGCGTGCGTTGTAAGGAAAAGTTCAACGGAAACATTGAACGGAGCATAACGAAGGATGTTGTCACAAATCTCTCCGTAACGGTAGGAATCCGTGCCGCCCATTACAAGGTAGGGAGCAACGGCAACATCATTGGGGTGAAGTCCTTCTTCAACCTTTCTTATCGCATTGAATGCCCTGGAATCCGTCGGTGAAAACTTAGTTGCTTCCTTACTGTAGAGACGCTCAACCTCAAGATCTTTATAGCGAACAGCCTTGCGAATGTGCTTTTCAACATCGTCAACCGTATCGCCCGGGAGAGGTCTGAAATTGACCGTGATGCTCGGTCTCTGCGGCAAAACGTTCGGCTCGGGACTTCCCTCACACATCGAGATACTCTGAATCGTTCTGACCATGCTTGCAGATTCGGGAATTGCTTTAAGCACAAGCTTAATAATCGGCTTGAGAAGCCATACATTGCACATTACAACTCTGCCGAGATAGGTTGCCTTTCTGCCGACCGTATCAAAAAGCTCTGTAAGAAACGGGAGCATATGCGACTTAAACTGATGCCTTTCAACGTCCTTAATTGTATTGGCAAGCTTCGCCATACCGCTGTGCTTTGGAGCTGCCGAAGTGTGACCGCCCTTATCATGAACGGTGAGCTTCATATCCGCATAGCCTTTTTCGGCAACGCCGACCGCAGCAATATATGTATGAATAAGTCCCTTGACGTCAAGACGAAGAAGTGCGCTTCCCTCATCGAGAACACTGTCAAGATGAATTCCTCTTGAACGGAGAACCTTAACGATCTCATCCGCACCCGATTCCTTGGAGCAAACGATCTCCTCATTGTGGCCGAAGCAGAGATAAACGTCTCTTTCCGGCTGGAAGCCCTCCTCCATAAGGGATTCAACCGCCTCCATAACGCAGATAAGATGATTTTTCATGTCAAGAGCGCCTCTGCCCCAGATTATTTCACCGTCGTTATAGCCGCTGAAAGCATCATGCGTCCAGTCGTCCTCCGTGCCCTCGGCAACAGGGACAACATCCTGATGCGAAAGCAGCGCCATCGGCTCAAGATCCGGATTCTTGCCCTTCCAGCGATATATAAGGCTCGCCTTTGAGACATTTTCCTTAACCGTATTCTGCTTTATAAGCGGATAGGCTTCATCAAGAAAAGCGTGAAATTTTTCAAACTCCGACCAGTCTATCTCATCGGGATTGCTTCTTGAAATTGTTTTACACTGAATTGCTTTTGAAAGATGCTCGGCAACCTTATCCACGTCGATGTCGGCATCCTCGATTTTAACCCCTTCAAACTTTTTCGGCTTGTGAAAAATTGCCCTTATAAGAGTTACAACAATAAAAAGAGCCAACAAAGCCAATAAAATTTTCCACCACATGATTATGCAATACCTCCTAAAAATACATTGTAGATTTTAGCATAATGACAAAAAATTGTCAATACTACATATCGTTTTAAAAGTCAAAACAACAGTAAACGGTGTCAAGCAGTCCATTGCATTACATTTTCAGTGTGAGATTGTATAAAACGTCAAAAAACATACTTTTTGGTACGATTTAATTTGTTTCTATTAGGCAATTATGCACATAGCACAATTTTAGTTGGGTAAAAGTGCACAAATTGAGCATAAATTATTTGTGCAAAACGCTTGACAAGTAGATACTTTGGTGCTATAATGTAGTCACAAAAAGAAAAGAAAGGAATGAATGACTTATGACAAACAACATGTACTATGTCGCAGAGGAAAAAATATTAAACGAGATCGCAAATGAAAAGAAGTTTTCATTCCGTGCTATCTTAAAGCTCTTGACAGCAGGCGCTATTTCAAGAAAGTTTTAATAGCATCGGCTTTTGCGAGCCGTTAATATTGAATTTCTCTATGCCCGATTTAACCGCCATGCGGATTGCACCCCGGTAATTACCGGCTCCGAAATATCGGAATTGCGTGACGGCAAAGGCAGAACTCATAATCACTCGAAAAGGTTTTATTCCCCCCTTCCTTTTCGGGTGATTTTTTATTTTCTTTCGGAAACATTACTCAAAAATTCATAAATTGTTAACAGGCGGAAATATTGACAATTGTTGAACAGTAAACTATAATGTTGAATGTCGTACAAATATAAAAGGGAGTGAATATTATGGAAGAGACAGTTCACAACGAGCTGCGGTCACTTTCGCATATTATTTACAGATTTATCGAAAACCTGCCGAATAAAAAGAAAATTGAATCCATGACAGGCACAAACGGCTGTATAATCGGTTATCTTGCTGAGAACAGCGGCCATGATGTTTTTCAAAAGGATATTGAAAAGGCCTTCGGGATAACACGCTCGACCGCTTCAAAGGTGATAAATCTTATGGAGCAAAAGGGTCTTGTGGAAAGGCAGTCGGTAAGCTGTGACGCACGTCTGAAAAAAATCGTCATGACGGATAAATCCAAGGCTGTATCACACCTTATGGCTGAGGATATGGCCCTCGTTGAAGGTATTCTGACCGAAGGATTCAGCCCCGAGGAAAAGGAAGCCTTGTGTGATTATCTCAAAAGAATGAAACAAAATCTTAAAAACTATCATTTAAAGGAAAAGGAGGAATGTTGATATGCATATGGTAAAAAGACTAATGCAATGTATCCGTGAATACAAGCTGCCGTCTCTGCTCAGTCCTCTGTTTATCACGGGCGAAGTCGTTATCGAGTGCTTTATACCTTTTATAACGGCTCAGCTCATTGACAGCATTGAAGCAGGACGCGGCATGGATGTAATAACTCAATACGGCATCAAGCTTGTGATTCTCGCAATTTGCTCGCTTATGTGCGGCGCACTTGCAGGACATTTCTGCGCCGTAGCCTCGTGCGGATTTGCAAAAAATCTCCGTCACGATCTTTTCTATGCGGTTCAGAACTATTCATTTTCAAACATTGACAAATTTTCGTCGTCAAGCCTCGTTACAAGACTCACGACCGATGTAACAAACGTTCAGAACTCATACATGATGATAATAAGAACGGCAATAAGAAGCCCGTTGATGCTTGTTTTTTCAATTGTTATGACAATCAAGCTCAGCCCGAGACTGACAACAGCATTCGTTGCTCTTATTCCGTTTCTTGCAATCGGACTCGTGCTGATGATAAAGATGGTAATGCCGCTTTTCAAGCGAATATTCAAGCGTTACGATGCGATGAATAATTCCGTTCAGGAAAATGTTGCAAGTATCAGAGCGGTCAAATCATTTGTTCGTGAGGATTTTGAAAACCGTAAATTCTCTGTCGCTTCCGACAATGTTTGTAACGATTTTACTAAGGCCGAGAAGCTTATGGCACTCACCAATCCCCTTGTCAGCGCCGCAATTTACGTTATCATGCTCATAGTATTCTATTTCGGAGCGAAGATAATTGTTACATCGGGCGGCACTGAGCTTCAGGTCGGCGGTCTTTCGTCAATTTTAACCTACGGTATGCAGGTTCTGATGAGCCTTCTCATGGTTTCCATGACGCTTGTTATGATTTCCATGTCATTCGCTTCGGCGGGCCGTATCGTCGAGGTTCTCGAAGAAGGCAGCACGATCAAAAATCCGACGAATGCCGTTTGCAAAGTTGAGGACGGATCGATTGACTTTGAAAATGTTGATTTCGCTTATTCAAAAAAGCAGGAGGTCAATACTCTGCGAAATATAAGCTTCCACATCAACTCAGGAGAAACGATAGGCATAATCGGCGGAACGGGAAGCAGTAAATCAACGCTTATCCAGCTCATTCCGAGACTTTACGACGTTACAAAAGGAAGCGTTAAGGTCGGCGGAATTGATGTCAGAAAATATGACATCAAGACTCTGCGTGATGCGGTTTCCGTTGTGCTTCAGAAGAATGTTCTTTTCTCGGGAACGATAAAAGAAAATCTTCGCTGGGGCGATAAAAACGCAACCGACGAGGATATAATCAGAGTCTGCAAGCTCGCTCAGGCAGACGAATTCATCGAGCAGATGCCAGACAAATACGACACCTATATCGAGCGTGGCGGCGCAAATGTCTCCGGCGGACAGAAGCAGAGACTTTGCATTGCAAGAGCCTTGCTCAAAAAGCCGAAAATTCTTATTCTCGACGACTCCACCAGCGCCGTTGATACAAAGACAGACGCAATGATAAGAAAAGCTTTCCGTGAAGAAATTCCAGATACAACCAAGCTGATCATCGCTCAACGCATCTCCTCGGTTCAGGACGCCGACAGAATAATCGTCCTCAACAACGGTGAGGTCAACGGAATCGGCACCCATGACGAACTTATGGAGAACAACGAAATTTACCGTGAGGTATTTGAATCTCAGACAAAGGCAGGTGATTTTGATGAGTAATCCGATGCCGAAAGGGAAAAAAGCTCCGATGATGGGAATGAAATCCGGAGCAAAAAAAGGAACGTTTAAAAGACTTCTGAAAATGCTTTTCAGCGAGTACAAATCCCCGCTCATCGCGGTTGTTGTTTGCATAATTCTTTCCACGCTTGCTTCAACCACTTCAAATCTGTTTCTTAACAACTTCATTGTTGAGATAGAAAAAGGAATAAAAACGGGGTGGGATGCGGCACTGCCGAATATCGTCAAAATCATTGCGACAATGGGCTGCATTTATCTTGTGGGCGTTGTAGCTTCTTTCTTCCATGCAAGAATAATGGCAATTGTTACGCAGGGCTTTCTCAACAAAACCCGTAAGACAATGTTCCGTAAGATGGAAAAGCTACCGATAAAATACTTCGATACACATCCGCACGGAGATATAATGTCCTACTACACGAACGACATTGACACCCTTCGACAGCTTGTTTCGCAGGCGATGCCGGCTCTCATTCAGTCGGCACTGACAATTATCATTCTTGTAGCTTACATGCTTTATCTGAGCGTTTGGATGACCCTTATTGTTTTCGGCGCAGTAGGACTGATGATGATAGTCGTTAAAATTGTCGGCGGCAATTCGGCAAAATTTTTCGTCCGTCAGCAGAAGGCTCTCGGCAAAACAGAGGGCTTCATCGAGGAAATGATGAGCGGACAGAAGGTCGTCAAGGTCTTTAACCATGAGCAGGAGAGCTGCAAGGATTTTGACAGAATAAACGGCGAGCTTTTTAAAGAAGCCTCAAAGGCTAACAGCTTTGCAAATATTCTTATGCCTATCATGGGCAATATAGGTAATATTCTCTATGTTTGCATCGCTTTCATCGGCGGACTTCTTATTCTCTCGCCGAATGCTCACAATCTTTCATTCTCGGGTCAGGTTCTCGGCATTGCCGTTGTTGTTCCTTTTCTGAACATGACAAGACAGTTTACGAACAACATCAGCCAGATTTCCCAGCACATCAACAGCATCGTTATGGCTCTTGCGGGTGCGGACAGAATATTTGACCTCATGGACGAAAAGCCCGAGGTTGATGACGGCTATGTTACACTCGTCAATGCAAAAGAGATTGACGGCAAACTCATTGAGTGTAAGGAACGCACGGGAACATGGGCATGGAAACACCCCCACGAGGACGGAAGCGTTACCTATACAAAGCTCATGGGCGACGTTCGCATGGAGCATATGGACTTCGGCTATGACCCGAATAAAATTGTTCTCCATGATATTTCGCTCTTCGCCGAACCGGGCCAGAAGGTCGCCTTTGTCGGTGCAACGGGTGCAGGCAAAACAACTATAACAAACCTTATCAACCGTTTCTATGACGTTGCCGACGGCAAAATACGTTATGACGGAATTAACATCAATAAAATTAAAAAAGACGATCTTCGTCATTCGCTCGGAATCGTTCTTCAGGAAACCAATCTTTTCACCGGCACGGTTATGGAAAATATCCGTTACGGCAAGCTTGACGCAACAGACGGTGAATGTATTGCGGCGGCAAAGCTCGCCAATGCCGACGAATTCATCCGTATGCTTCCCGACGGCTACAACACCATGCTGACAGCCAACGGCGGAAATCTTTCACAGGGTCAGCGCCAGCTTATTGCAATCGCGAGGGCCGCAGTTGCAGATCCTCCCGTTATGATTCTCGACGAGGCTACGTCTTCAATTGATACAAGAACCGAAGCAATCGTTCAAAAAGGCATGGACGCTCTGATGAAGGGCAGAACCGTATTTGTTATTGCTCACAGGCTCTCGACAATTCAGAATTCAGATGTTATAATGGTACTTGAACACGGACGGATAATCGAGCGAGGCAACCATGACGATCTTATCGCCGCTCAGGGCAGATATTATCAGCTTTATACGGGCTCGTTTGATAAAGAAGAATAACGTCCTGCAAATCAGCAAAAACTAACCGTGATTTCACTTTAAGACAACATCGCACAAATGAGGAGTTATTATGGCTTTGGTATATGCTGTGCTCAGCGCACTTGTGGATTTTCTCATAACGTATTTCAAGGGATTTGTTAAAGGCTTCGGAGATATTTGGAAACCGCTCTTGCTGTTTCCTTTGATTTATGTTTGCTTTTTATTGCTTCATCTCGGCATTTTCTGCCTTTATTCTTTCACAACGGATAAGGTCTACACCAGCAACATTCACAATTCATACCGAAGATTCATGCTCTCAAGCATCAATCTTTTCCTTAAAACCGCAAAGGTTCACGTTCATGTCGAAGGCAAGGAGCTTGTTCCGAACGACGGACAGTTTTTGCTCGTCTGCAATCATATTTCAACATTTGACCCGATGATTACAATAACAGCTTTGGCTGATAAAAACCTTGCCTTTGTTGCCAAAAAGGAGATTTTCGGTATATTTGCCGCAGGAAAATATCTTGCAAAATCCGGATGTATCGGTCTTGACAGAGAGAACAACCGTGAGGCGGTCAAGGCAATAAACCGAGCGGCGGACAATATCAAAAACGGCGTGTGTGCAATGGGGATTTACCCCGAGGGCTACGTAAATAAAAAACCGGGCACGTTGCTCCCGTTCAGAAACGGCGCGTTTAAAATCGCCAAGAAAGCGAAAGTCCCGATTGTGGTTTCTGTTGTGAAAAATACGAGAGAAGCTAACAAAAATATGTTTCGGCGTCATTCAGATGTCTATCTGAAAATTCTCGAAGTGATTCCCTATGAAAAATTTTCCGACCTCAAAACAAATGAGATCGGCGAGACGGTTTATAAAATGATGGTCAATGAAATCTGAGGAGCGATAACTATGTTTAAAGAAGATTCGGAAAAACAAATCAAAGAGGCCTATCCCTATAGGCTTGAGCTTCATGCACATACCTCCCCTGCCAGCCGTTGCTCGCAGGTAAAGCCCGAGGATGTTGTCACGATTTTTCATAATGCCGGCTATGACGGAATTGCCATAACAAATCATTTTTTCCCAAGACCCGAAATACCCGATTTTCTTGATATTTACCGCTCTGATTATCTCAAAGCACTTGAAACAGGCGACAAGCTCGGCATGAAGGTTTATCTCGGCGCAGAGCTGAGATTTCCGAGCCAAAATGATAATGACTATCTTCTTTTCGACTTTGAGCTTTCGCAGCTTGAGGAGATGTATTCCTATATGACGGGAACGCTTGAAAATTTTGTCGAAAACTTTAAGACAAATGATATGTTTCTTTTACAGGCTCATCCGTTCAGAGACGGAATGAAGCTCGGATTTGAAAACTATCTTGACGGCGTTGAGGTTTTCAACATGCATCCCAATCACAACTCGAGGGTTGCCCTCGCAGAAAAATATGCAAGAGAACACGGCAAAATCGCCACAGCAGGAACGGATTATCACCACATCGGCCATGATAATCTTTGCGCCACAAGAGCACCGTACCTCCCCGGAAACGAGCACGAACTCGTCTCCCTCCTCCAAAGCAACGACTTCGTTTTCCAAGTCGGCGAACATTTTATAGTATAATCGCTTGAATTAAAATTGAACAAAACAAAAAGCTCAACCGCCTCCGATAACGGAAGCGGTTTTTTGTGCCACAGTTTGCGGCTCGGCATATTCTGTTAATAGGCAAAAGCCAAAAAACAACCCGGCAAAATATATTCGTCGGGTAAAAGGAGTTAACTAAATTGAACAACTATCCATATGAACGCTCCGCTATGGCGCCCATGGGATTTGCAAAGAGTCTTTCATCGCCAATGCAAACGGGTTTCACATCGGCTTTACCCGAAAACCCTGTTGCAACAATGGCATACGTTCCGTTTCAAACTGACGCGACCGTTTATGATGAGATGAAAGCTCTCAGAGCAGGTACACTTTTCCCCGTACTCGACAAGCCCTTCAAGGGTCGTGGTATGAGATGACAAAAGCATTGCTTTCGCAGCAAATCGATGCCGTTCAGTTTGCCATGTGGGAACTGCACCTCTATCTTGACACTCACCCGGACGACATCAGCGCATTGGCACTATTCAAAAAGTATGAAGAAAAAAACGAAAAGCTCGTTGCCGAATATGAAGAAACCTGCGGGCCGCTTTACTCAAATTCAGACCCCGGCGTATCATGGCTCAAAAATCCGTGGCCGTGGGACTTAGGGGGTAACAACTGATGTTTGTTTATGAAAAGAAATTGCAATATCCCGTCAAAATCGCCACACCCAACGCCAAATACGCAAGTATTATAATTTCACAATACGGCGGTCCGGACGGCGAGTTGGGAGCTTCGCTGAGATATCTCAGCCAGCGTTTTGCTATGCCATATCCCGAGCTTAAAGGATTGCTGACGGATATTGGCACAGAGGAGCTCGGTCACCTTGAAATGATCGGAGCGATCGTCCACCAGCTGACAAGGAACCTTTCGTATGACGAGATCAAACGCGGCGGCTTTGACACCTATTTTGTCGATCACACAACAGGTGTTTATCCGACAGCGGCAAGCGGTTTGCCATGGTCCGCCGCAGAAATGCAGTCAACAGGCGACACCATTGCCGACCTCATGGAAAACATGGCTGCCGAGCAGAAGGCAAGGCTGACTTATGACAACATTCTTCGCCTTGTTGACGATCCCGATGTTCGAGATGTAATCAAATTCCTGCGCGAACGAGAAATCGTTCATTTCCAGCGCTTCGGTGAAGGCTTGAGAATCGCAACTGATAAGCTCAATTCAAAGAATTTCTACGCATTCAATCCGTCGTTTGATAAGTGAAAATTGTGTTTTTAATCTAACCGTAAGAGAGTGTGGTCTTTTAAAGACTTCCACTCTCTTATTTTTGCATAAACTGTTTTCACCGACAACTTGCAGAAGAAATAGGCTCAAAAAAGCAAAATATTTAATATTACATATGGTGAATGTTGACGGAGCTTAAAGATTTTGTTTGAAAGCACTATAAATTGGTAAAAATATCGGCAGATGGGCGGTGCAGGATTGCATGACTGCATAACGTCCGACGGCATCCTGTATATCGGACAATATTTCAAATCCACGCCAAGTATTCTTGGAATTGTCCCTACCATGGCTCCCGTTTTGCAAAACACGGTCCCGTCCTCTACAATCCCGCAACAGCGGGCAAGGAAATGTAAAGTCCATATCTTGTTTAATTACACAAAACAAAAGCATAGATTATCTCATTGAATTTCAAAAGTAATCTATGCTTTTAAGTTTAATTCTCTTCGTTTAATTGTGTAGAACCGTTTTCCTGAAATATTATTTCATTTCCGATTCTTTATAAAACTCATTTTCTAAAAACTCGATAAAATCTTCACGTTCCGGATTGTTGTATCCTTTAAATACGATATCATTTATATCATCATGGTTAAACAGAAAACATGATTGTGCGCCAATATATCCTTCCGGATAGAATACGCCAATATAATCATAGAATTTTTCCGGCTGGTCCTCTGTCGAAACCTTGATACCGGTAATCATGAGCTTCTTTACACCGCCCTTTAGCATGATAACGCTTCCGATAGGTAATAAATTTTTAAACATTGTTTTGCATCCTCTCTATTCTAGAATATATTTTTAATAGATTGCCAACCGTCCGAAATCTTATTTCCAACCCAGCTGCATCCCTCACTTATACCATCAACAGCCATAGCTCCTATCATACCTGTTCCGGCAACAGCCGATGCGCCTACTCTGAGCACCGCATTATTCTCCGGGTTATCAGCATAATCTGCAAGAAACTTTGTATTTTTTACATATTCTGATGAATATCTATGTGAAGTCGCAAAGTCAACACCTTTTGTGTCGGCAAAATTCACTATTCCGTCGCTGATTGCATCGGCACTGTCGGATAATCCAATAACATCACTTACTCCAAAGGTCAAACCGCTTACAACAGATGTTAATCCGTGCACAGATCCCGAAATCCCGATTTCGGCAAAATCTCGTGAATCTACGAATCCATCGGCAGAAACTTCTCCATACTTGTTTACCGCACCGATTCCGGTATCCGCAACAACTCCCAAGACGGAGGTTACTGTTGACACTTTGTCGAGTTTTGGTGCATTTTTTGCAGCTACACCCCATTGATATTTGGCGTGTATATCTCTGCTCAAAACCTTCTGCCCCCATTTCAAATTTGCTATTGACTGTGATACATCGGATGCCGATGATGTATTCTTCAGTATAGCAGATATTTTTTCATATCCCTTAGAATTTTTATCTGTTAGTATCTTAAAACTGTTGATAGCACTGCCTGTGAGTCCGCTTAAGCTTCCTACCAAAGATACTCCACCGACTATTGCTTGATATTTTTTTCCAAAGCGAGCCGCATCCATTGTCTTTAATGATTTTTCCAAATATTTATACACTCCATCCCACATTGAAGTCGAGCTTTTTACTATCTTAAGTCCGCCTGAAATTCTGTCTGAAGTGTCGTTATAATCGGCATTATAAAAAGTATATAATGATGCAATATAAGACAATGCCGATGATGTTAATTTTAAATCATTTGAGGCTTCTTTGTCTTCAATAAGTTTGGACAAAGCCTTTAAGATTTTTGATTCGCCCTTAATAGAATCCTCTATCCACTCTTTTTCTGATTTAGTTTTTAACAATTTGCTTAGGAAATTCTCCCCGACTGCCTTGGAGGCATCCGGATTTGGAAAATCTGCCGTTGAATCAGCCAATTTTTTGATTTGCATGTCGGCTTTCTTGTATTCAATCGCGCATTTTTCAACCACATTTTTCAGGTTGCCTATTCTCGACTCGGCCTGCCTTAAATCTGAGTATACACGGTCAAGACGGGACGAAATGCCGTTAGTGCCTCTGATCCTTCCGTCAATTTGTCTGCCTACGGACCGTATTCGGCTGCGCTGAGAGGAAACGACAGTCTTTGCCGAATCTGCCAAGGAACCCGAGCCAATGACCGTAGAAACATTTATTTTAATTACACTCATATATTTTTATCACCTCGGCGTTCCGCAGTGAGGACATACCGTTAAAGAGGCATCGTACTCACCGGCACAGTTTCTGCAATATGTAACATTTCCGGAATTTCCGCCGTAATAATTCTGTCCCGATTGATTGCCGTAGTACATCTGATTATTTCCCATGCAGTTATCCGTTCGGGATGATTTTGATTTTACCAATCGCAAAACGATACCTGCTATGGCAACCGCCAAAATCAAAGTCTGCAAAACTATTTCGACAATAATTGCAACATAAATTTTATCTGTAATCATTTTTTACCTCCTATTCCGAAAAGAAAACAAATTCTTCATTGGCAAACTTCAGTATTGCTCCGTTGAAAAGTTCAATTTGAGTTTCCGGCATGATCTCCTGCCCGTTAAAGAATGTTTTGTTCGTTGATTTTTTGTCAACTACAAAAAAATGATTATTATAATTCAATATTTCTGCGTGCTGCCTGCTGACGGCCGTGTTTCCTTTTATACAATAATCACTGTATCTGTCATCTTTTCCGATCATAAACACCGTTTTGTCAATAGAAATCTTTTCTCCTGTATTTCGTCTCAGCAAATATGCCCTTGACCCAACGGCTGATTGAACGGGTGTTCGTCTTTCAACCTGCGGAATACTTGACTTGCCTGCAGCGGGGTTAAACATCGATGCTTCACGCTTTTGCCCGATAGTAATTTTCGCTCCGCATTGATTGCAATAATTGGTTCCCGAAGCCACGACATTATTGCACCTTGGACAAATAACCTTGCTTTGCATCTCAACATCAAACGGAGCAGATATTTGTTTAATAAATTCCTCAAGTCTGAATATTGAAAAATTAATTCCCTCATTAAGTATTCCGATAAATTCTCTTACATAGCTGTTATCTTCATAAGGGGGATAATTCGCAAGGCTTATCATCTCCATAAGCATACTTTTCAGGTCAGTCTGTGTATCGAACGATTGAACGGGGATATAGATAAAATACACTTTCCTTGTGGACGGATTTACCATCACTCTGTTTAAATCCATCAACACATAATCAGAATTGAGATATGCCGTATTCATCTCACGAATATTTGACAGAATCCCGTCAATTATTTTTGCAAAAAGATCCTTTGTCAAGGGGCTTTTCAAAATTCCTCTTAATGTTGTGTAACCGGAAACATCATAAACCAGCTTAATACATTTTCTCTTTTTTATCACATCAAAGTGCATCAATCCGCTGACCTGTCCGCTGTTAATGGCATAAATCTCCCGCTCGTTCACCTGCTGATCGTTCTTGATTTTTATAACAAGCTGGGCGGTTTGGGATTGCTTTGTAATGTTACCGAGACTCATATCTTTACCTTCTCGCCGCCTGAAGTTCAGAATAACATTTATTATATTTTCTCTGTGCGTCAAGGATTTGTTTGTTCAAAATCAATTGCTGTTTACGAAATTTATTTAATTCGTTCTGATCCGTAATATATCGCATTTGTTCATTCAGTCTTTTTCTTCTTTTTATTAAATTATCAAGAGTTGCTTTTGCAGCGTTCAATGCGTTCTGCGCAGCTCGAATACGGGCCAATTCCTGATTCCTTATATTTTTCGCACTTGTCCTGACGGCGTTTCCTACGGAATTCAGCTCATTCATTGCACCGTTAATAAGCTTGATAATACTGTTTATCTCAGAGATAATTGAAGGGACCTCAGAGCTTTGATAATTGTTCAATATGTTACTCTTATATGAATTGAGCAGATTCAGAGCTCTGTTCAGTTCACTCGAACATGAAGAAAGATTTGCCGCCTGAGCATTTGCTCTCGACACATCCATTGCCATAATAACACACTCCAAAAATAGTTATATTATCGGGTAATCGGCAGGCAAATATTTGCCTACCGTCCCGTACATTATTTCGATACAGCAGCTTCGTCATTAAGCAAATTTAAAACTTAATTAACTTTGTCAAACCGACCGGTTGCGCCAATAAGATGCAAGAAATTACCATGCTCCTCCGCCGCTGCCATTGCTGTTATTAGAATTGGAAGAACCTCTAAATCCTCCGCCGCCACCGCTTCCGAAAGCGGAGCGACCTCCCATTCCGCTGGCACCGGATGAGCTTGAACCGAATGATCTTGACGAGCCTGCTCCGCCTGAAGATCCGCCGCCACCGGATGAGCTTGAACCGAATGATCCTGTAGCGCCTGCTCCGCCAAAAGATCCGCCGCCACCGCTACCTCCGGCATCATTGTAATTACCCTTAAGAGCTCCTGCTTTTTTCTGAGCAACATTACGGACTACATCATAAACCTTAGCGGTCTTTTCGAGATATGAAGCGTATTGCAAAATCTCTTTCATCATCTTTTTAAAGTCATCATCAAATTCATGAACCTTTTTTTGGAAAGCAACATTATCCTCACCGACCCATGAACCGGACAAGCTGTCTGCTGTAGCCAAAAGAGAACTGTAATTAAACTGATAATCTTCAGCGATTGCTTTTATTTCGTTTGCCCAATTTCTGAGTTTATCAGCATCAACTCTTATTGATCTTGCCATTTCATCATCCCACCTTTAATATACTAATACAGAGCATCTTGAGCTGTATTTTCCGTCCGAAGTAGATACTATTATCGTTGCGTTGCCTTCCGAAACAGCTTTGACATTACCGTTAGAATCAACCGTTGCAACATTCGGATTTTCTGAACTGAATCTCAAATCAGAGAATTCATATTCCTGAGGCACGGCTTCAATAGTAATCTTCTCGCTTTCTCCGACAGCCAAGCCCAATGCAAAATCAGCAATATCTATCATATCACTCTTTTCAAAATTATAGCCTGTCGTAGTTTCTTCCTCGTCGTCTTTAATTTCAACCTCGTTATATTTTCTTGTACAAGCGCTTACTTCTTTTCCGTCCTCATAATGCTTATTCCATAAGGGTTTATCACCTGAGCCCCAAATTTCAAAAGACATCTTGCCTGTAAGCTTTATAACCAAACAAGTGGAAGATAACTCTATCGAAAGAATCTTATACGCCGACAAATCCAAACAATTTTCAATTTTCAACGAAACTTCTCCGATTTCTTCCAATGAAACGGTTTTTCCGTCGGTTGCTTTTGCTAATTCATCGGCGGAATCTTCACTTGCACCTTTTATAACCTCCTGCGAGAAAAGATGTCTTTGTGAATCCGTAAGTGTCGATTTAAGAGAAGCCGTGAATCCAAATCCGAAGCTTGCGCCGAATCCAAGTGCTTCAACGCCCAAAACATTAGCGGCAACACCTGCATAGAGAGTAAGTTCTGCCTTTCCGGTCACTTTCATGCTCTCTTCTTGAGAGTGATCGTTAATTGATCTCAGATTCTTATTTGAATACTCAAGACCCTTTGCATCCTTTGTAACAAGGCTCAATTCAATTGATCCTTCTATAGTCAGATTGATTTTAACATCAAAGCTGATTGAAGCAACACCTATGCTTGTCAAATCTACACTGCAAATTTTGATTGAAGTATGTCCCTTCGACCTGTTTGAAGCTGTTCTGACTGCATGACTGAACTTGCTGATATTCAAGCCGCTGGCATTTTTCATCGTAGAAAAATCACCCGAGTATGTAAGTAAATCTGTATCCACAAAGGCAACTTTTGCCGTTTTTTTCTCTTCAAGCTCATAGCCGAGAACACATTTTGCATACTTAACCTTAAACCAACTGATATCAATATCATTTTCAGCCTTAACATTTTTCAATGTGTACTGCGAACTTACAGAAACATTCTCTTTTTCTCCGAATTTGGCAGAGATGCCAAAGCCTATACTCTTGCCGTTATCGCCAACCGTTAAGTTAACTGCAACATTATCGATTTCAAATTTTCTGGTGAAATCCACGCCCGTGTTTTTCGCTTCCGAACCCGAAACATCCGTTCC
Organism: Ruminococcus sp. CAG:488; assembly: GCA_000434055.1. GTDB lineage: Bacteria > Bacillota > Clostridia > Oscillospirales > Acutalibacteraceae > CAG-488. Next base: position 15,345 of record HF999610.1, read on the forward strand.
GATATATCCAACCTCCGGCTTCTCGTACGAATTCATGTTGCTGTTGCCTTCCCCTTCAGAAAGAACAACTCCGTCTCCACAGGTTATAACAGCCTTTTTAAAGTTAACATCTGTTGTTCCGGATTCATGGAGCTCCTGAATCGTGGTTTCAAGATCCGGCTTTTTGGAATCGTTTTTAATAATATAATAGTTTCCGTCGTCAATTACGGATTTGGCGGTATATGCCGTCGCCGACTTATTCGCAGTTGCAGGAAGAATATAATTATCTCCCTCTTTAATCGTACCGCCATTTGACGTTCCGCCTGTCATTTTGTTTGATTCGTCACCGGTTGTTACAGAACTGTCAAGCTGCTTCATTGCTGCTTTTGATATTGCAACCGTGCCGTCACTTCCGTAAACAATATCATCCGCTTTAAGACCTGTAAGGTTAACGGTTTTATCTCCGAAGGTTGCCTCGGACTTAGACTTTTTATCCGTAGGAGTAGCCCAAAGCTTTACGGAAGCCTTTATCGACTCTCGTGCTTCTTCGTCGGTAACAGTTTTATCAACATCGGATGTGCCCTTATACTTATATTTAATATAGCTCTTTGATGTTGCTGTTTTTGCTATCTCTTTTTCACTCTTATTCTCAATGTTTTCCTGACCTACAGCATTGATGAGTGTTTTTGCAACAAAGCCCTTGGTCAGATTCTTCTCGAGGTCAATACTTGAACCGTCAATAACATTCCATTCAAAACATGCTTGAATTGTATCAAAATATTTATTATCTTTGTTTATTCCCGAAACGTGCGGATCTTTGGATGTATACGAATACATGCCAAAAGCATTCGCGAGTTCTGATAAATATTCGCCTACATTCAAGGAAACCGTTTTGTCCTTCGTGCCTGAGCACGAAGCGAACATTGTAATAATTCCGGTAAGCATAACAATCGACATAAATGCCGACAATATTCTTTTATACAGCTTCATTTTGATACTCCTCCTTTTTATATTTGCTGTAGATTGACTGCAAATCTACAGCAAATATATTTTACAATTATGCAAAATCTGTTGTTGATTCTGCCTGACTGATAAGAGTTTCTTCAGCAGCCTCATAAGTTTCTGCTGTTGTGATTAGATAGTCGGCATACGAATTGATTACGTCGTAATACTCTTGAAAACGGGGATAAAGCTTATTGGTAAACTGCTGAACAAGCTCAGACTGAGCATCGCCAACCCAAACGTTTGTCAAGCTGTTAATCTTATTCTGGAAATTATTCAGTACATCTAAAAGTGAATTGTTGTACTGTCTCATTTTATCTGCGCCGTCCCTTAATGCCTGGGAGCTAATATTCTGTTCTGCCATTTTTCATTCCTCCTAATTGATTATCTGTAGTTGCCCTTTAATGCGTTCGCTCTTGACTGTGCATCCATACGTACTTCATCATACTTCTGCGCGGCTGTGTTCAAATAATCTACATATTGGTTGATTTCTTCAAACATTTTGTTAAAATCATCATCGAACTCATGTGCCTTGTTTCTGTATGCATTGCTATCCTCACCTGTCCAAGTCTGTGCAAGCTCATCGACAGAAGCCTGAATCTGCTTATAGTTACTCTGATAATCTCCGCCTAAGTTTGAAATCTCGTTAGCCCATGTTCTGAGCTGCTCGGGATCAACCTTAATGGTTTTTGCTGCCATTTTTCATTCCTCCAAAATAATTTGTTATATTAATATCAATTTCGAGCCGTTGTGCAGTCCCAGCTCGTAAGCTGATAAATTGATATTCAGTATAGTTCCGTCGGAACGGTTACACAGCGCCGTACTGTCATTCGCCGCAAATGTTCCGTCTGACATATCTGCCACCGCTTTTTTTATCAAATCCAATATTTCAAACATCTGACACTCCTGCGGTATGAAAATATCAAATGTTTTGCCCAAAATCGGAGCATAAACTTCAATCAATATCTTATCCATATCAATACTCCTCCTCCGGCGTTGAGCTGAGCAGCTTAGTCAATACAGCTTTACCTCTTTCAACAACATATCCGTAGTCGCTTCCGATGTCATCATAATATTCGCTCGACATCTTATTGAGTTTAAGTGAATACTGATCCGCAATTCCGTCACCGATCCAAATTCCGTCTGAACCCGAAACGTGACGCTTATACCACGGTTCGTAAGCATACTCCTTAAATGAAGCAACTCCGTCAGCCATAAAGAAGTGTATTTTGTAAATCGCTTCGCCCTTTTCAATCAGCAATGCCAATTTCTTTTTGTTTTCGCTCGTGATTCGCTCAAACAATGCTTTCAAGCCGAAAATTACGACCGCCTTTCGCTCAAACTGTTCGAGAACCTTCATGTCAAGCGACGCCTCTTTGTAAGTGTTGTTTCTCTTAACCATTTCAGCAAAGAGTGACTCAACAAATGCATCATAGTCTTCCGAAATAAGCTCTGCATTTTCCGGCAACACTTCGGTCATTAACATTCCTGCATCCACAACCGTTACGGGAACAATCGTTGAAACTACTTTTATCATTTCCTCGGCAAAAGAAGCACACTGATAAAAATCTTGTGTCATTGCCACAGAAACCACCTTGTTCAGCATATTTATGCCGACAATATCAAGCGACTTTTTTCCGACACCGACCGGCACGAAGCTAAGCGACTCTGCCGAGCTCTGAACATAATCGAGATTGACAATGTTCGGGAGCACCGGAATTCTCTTTGCCGTTTTCTTTGTCTTCTTGGCAAGAGAAGCACAGAATTCTCTGATATACTCTGCCGTGTCATCGGTTTCGGCACAGTAAGCTGTCTGGAATTCATAAACCCCGTCGAGCTTTGCAAGACCTCTTCCTTTAAATTTTGAAGGAAGCAATCCGCCTGTTTTTCCGACAATGACCGGATAATCCGTAACGTCATTCAACTGCATTGTAAGCATTGTCTTGAAATTCTGCTGTATTCTGAATCTTATTCCGCTGACGCTGCTGACTGTCATTATGAAATAGATTCCGTACTTAACACCGTCGCGGCTGACTGCAAGCATCAACTCATACAAATTCTCATACTGATCCGCAAATCCCGTGTAGTTGTTTAATGCAACAACTATATTCGGCAAAATCTTTCCCGAGGTTTTGCAATATGATGCGTAATCACCGCCGTATTCCGAAAACAATTGTTTCCTGCGTTCCATCTCCTTGCTGAGCATTTTGAAAAGATTTATCACCTTTTCTTCGTCCGCCGCAACGGCGACACCGCCGACCTGCGGGGCTTTATCAAACATCCTCAATGTTTCCGAACCGAAATCCAAAATATAGAGATTCAGTTCATCGACACTGTGATTTTTCAAAAGCGAATAACATAAAGTTGTGAGGAAAGTCGTTTTTCCGTTACCTATTGCACCGTAGACAAGGCAGTTGCCTTCATCCGAAAACGGAACGGTCAAAACGCCCTGCTTCTGATTGAAAGGATCGTCATATTCACCCACGATCGGGTTAAGATATGTTCCCGACGATTTAACAGAATACTTTTTCTCAAGATCGTCAATGTAAATAAATTCGGGAATCGGATCAAGCCAAAGCGGTCTTTCACTGATCTTTTCTTCATCCGCAATATCCGAAAGATATTTTACTATCGCAACGATTTGCTTAATCTTCGATTTTTTATCTTCTTGCTTTCTGCCCGGCTTAATGCTCATAAGCACTCTGCCGAGATTGTCGACAATTTGAATACTGTTATCCACGGTTTTTTCAATTGTTTCTGTGGGCACATATTCTGCACCGCACCATGCCGACTGTCCCAAAGCAAAGAATTCATTGAAGCCGACCTGAAGGTAAAATCTACCGGTCTGTGAAAGCTCTGCGGCATCCGGACGCTTGATCATATCCTGGCTGTCCGATTTATCCTGAACCTTAAGACAAACTCTGAATTTACTGTTACTCCAAATCTGATCATCAACAACACCGCTTGGTTTCTGAGTTGCAAGAATCAAGTGAACGCCCAAGCTTCGACCTATACGGGCGGTACTGATAAGCTGTTCCATAAACTCCGGCTGTTGAGTTTTCAACTCGGCAAACTCATCGGAAATAATAAACAGATGAGGTATCGGCTCCGACACGACCTTATCTCTGTAAAGCTGCTGATATTTATAAATATCCATCGTACCTTCGTTTGAGACTCGTCTTGCTTCATTGAAAATTGCCTGTCTGCGTCTGAGCTCACTCTGTATTGATATGAGTGATCTTTGAATTGCCGCACCGTCAAGGTTTGTAATCGTACCTGCAAGGTGCGGAAGCTTGATTCCCCTTTCAGGATCCTCAAATGCACCCGTTAATCCACCGCCCTTATAGTCGATTAATATAAATGCTACCTCATCAGGGTGGTAATTAACCGCAAGCGAAAGAATGTATGTAATAATGAACTCGGATTTACCTGAACCGGTCATACCGGCAACAAGACCGTGAGGTCCGTGATATTTTTCGTGGAGATCAAGGTAAAACGGTTCTCCCTGAGTGTCAACACCTATCGGCGCCTGCAAGCTGATTGTCGGATTGTTTTCCTTCCATCTTGTCAAAATGTTCAGGTGCTCGATCTTGCTGATATTAAACATTTCAAGGAATGTTATCATATTCGGCAGGGCATATCGCTGGCTGCTCAGGTCAAGTTCGATATTCGCAATATCTTCCGAGATTCCTTCAAGCATATTCTCGTTAATTCTGTCGACCGTGAACACGACTCTTTTTCCTGTAGTATCGTTCTTATCAAATACCTGTGAGTTTGTTCCGTCCGTCTTAACGACAATGTTTGTCTCCTTCGGCAAATCCTTCAATTCATTCGTGAGGAACAAAAGACTGAAGCCTTGATTGCTCTCATACTTCAGTAGCTGTTGAAGTGACTCACATCTTTTCTGAAGCTTTTCGCTTGTTGATATTATTATATAATACGGAATACTCTCTGCGTAGTTTTCATTTTTCTCATTGTCTTCTCGTACAAGAATATTCTTCTCCATATATGAAGAAAGCTCTTTTATCTCGTCATTATTGGTTGCCAAGAAGCGGATTTTTTTGTCGTCATCCCAAAAATGAGGAATCCATTTTACAAATTCCCACTCTCTTAAATCGTTTTCATCGGTAATAAGTATCAACTTCAGCTCGTCGTAGCTGTGAAGCGAAATTGCCTGAAGAATGATTGACTTTACAAGATTTATCGACTGACCGTAATCACCGAATACACCGATGATATTGTCGTCAACAAACGATATGCTTATCGGAACATCGGGAATATCCTTAGGTTCATTTCCCAGCGACAGCATCGCATCCTGAAGATTATCCTCATCAAGCGTGAATTTTTTAGGTGGGAATTTTATTTCAGCATCAAGAGGAACCATGCCTACGCCGACTCTGAATCGCAAAAAATCACTTTGGCCTATTACTCTCTCCCACAGATTCGGGGACATTCGGGCAATTCTTTCCGCACACATTTCCGGAGCAACAAGGTTTTCTTTGAGAATATCACTCTGTTCCTTGCTTTTTCTTCTGATAACATCACGTATCTCATCAAGATATGCAAGATATCTTTTTTGCCGCTTGCCTTCATTAAGTATGCGCATCTTTTTTGCATGCTTTTTTGTAATTGTCGGCCACAAAATTGTACCGGCCATCATGCTGACAGCCATCATCAATGTCGGAAAAACATTTATCAATTCCGTTTTTCCTGACGAAAGATTGATAATTGCCATTGATGCGGAGCTGAGGGATGCAATACCCATTGTCAAGGACGGTCCAAGCGTCAAGGCAAGGGGAACCTTTTCCTCTTTTTCTCTTTGAGGCGGTGCATCAATCTCCACGATCGAATGTTCAACCTCTCTATGGAAGCGAGGCGAACGGAAAAAGTATTTTTTTTGCGGAAGCTCCAAGCTTACATTTTCCGGCCTTTTCTGTATTCGCTGCGGAATATACTCAGAAAGGCTGTTGGAGTTGATCACCAAAACATTGTCAGGGTTGTTTATTGCCATAAAGTTAAATCCGACAACAATTTTAAGACCCATTATGTAAATAAGGTCGCCTGCATCAAGATTTTGAGAATCTACACGGAATCCGTTTACAAAAACTCCGTTTGTGCTTCCCATATCAAAAACGGACCAATTGCTTCCGTCATATGTAAGCTTCGCATGATGTCCGGAAACAAGTCCGTTAGCAAAGCATATATTATTATCTCTGTTTCTTCCAATCGTGAAAGCGGATGCTCCGTTGACAACAATTTTTGTAAAGCTTTGTCGGCTCGAATCCATATTTTCAGCGAACAGTATTACTTTTTCATTGTAATTTGAAATCTTTACATAAAAGAAGCTGTCGGGCAAAAGCTCAACCTGCTTGCAAATATTATTTGACGGATCAATTATACTTGCAAGGCTGTTGCTTTTAACGACCCATTTTCCGTTTATCGCCTCAACACTGATAAGATTTCTTGCTTTTCCGGTTTTATCAATATCGGTTATCCAATATTGTCCCTGAACCTTTACAGGAAGATTCAAGCTGAACATCTGCTTGGATTTTATCAGATTTACAATCATTTTTTATCAACCTCAATACATATCTCATTCTATTATCGTATCGGAATGAGTGTACGTTATTTCATATTCTACCGATGCACTCTTTTGGGGTGTAACACTTTTCTTTTTCTTTAAGAGAATACTTAAAATTATTGATACAACCGCAAATAAGCCTCCGCAGGCAAAACAAATATCCGAGATGATTTTAATCAATTCTTTTGACATGATCCTCACCTATAAAGTCCTTATCAGTATTGCCGAAATGTTGTCGTTTTCCATTCTTTGCTTATTCAGCTCTATCAAATCGTCAATGCTTTTTTTCATAGTAAACTCATCGCACATTCTCGACGGCTCAAATGTATAATACATTTCCTCGGGAGAAATCTGATGTCTGAAGCCGTCGGAGCAAAGCAGATATACGGCATTCTTATTTGGATACCCGTAATGGAATTCCGGAGCAACCTCAGCCGATGCGCCGCAGCACTGAAGCAGCACGCTGCGCCTCGGATCCGTTTCCGCCTCTTGAGCCGACAGCCTGCCCTCTGCAATTTCTTTTGCAATAAGAGTGTGGTCGTTGGTTATCTGGTAAAGAGAATCATATATTTCATAAGCCCTTGTATCGCCGACATTCAAAACGATATATTGATCCTGTTTTATAAGCATTGCGGTAACGGTTGTTCCGATGTTAATGCCTTTTTCTTTGCCGTATTGCATAATTTTTTGATTCATTCCGACTACCAGCTCGTTCCATTCTTTTGAAACGAGCTTTAAATCAAAATCATTCTCTGTCGGATCGGGCAGTTTATTGTTGAGCCATTTTTCAAAGGCTTTTATTACACTTGCACTGGCAATTTCTCCGTTAGACAAGCCGCCCATACCGTCGCACAACACAGCAAGTGTCATTTTTCCTAACGGTGTATTTATCACTTTAACCGTCAGGCTGTCCTGGTTGGTTTGTTTCTTTATTCCTATGTCCGTACTTGCCGAAACAATATAGTCCACTTGCCTCACTCACTTCCGGTAATTATAGTCCGCAGGATTATTCTGCTGAACACCGTTGAAATCGTTATTCGGAACGCTCGGTTTACAAAGTTGAACAATTAACAGAATCCATCCTACTACCGGAATAAGTGAGATAAAAATATATGCCCCACTTTTTCCGGTATCGTGCAGTCTCCTTACTGCTATGGCGAGGGACGGAATCAATGTTGCCAAAGAATAGAGCATACCGATAATTCCCAAAAGGCCTATAAACATCCCATCACTGCTGCCATCAAGGCCACTCGATATTGCAGAGAAAGTCTTTGCATATGAAGAACCATTAAATACCGTATTAACCAGCACATTAAAGAGAACCGCAAACCAATACTCTTGCAAAGTTGCTCTTCCCGAGAAGTTCGCATAGTTCGTAAAAAATAGTTTTATCGCCTGACCGAAGCTGACCTTTTTCTGTTCCTGATAGGGCGGTGCCATGTTAAATGTACCGTTTTGATATGGATTGTTGCCGTAATACTGTGCATTGTTCTGATTGGGATTCGAATTTTGGTATTGATACTGATTTCCGTTTTGATATTGGTAGTTATTCTGATACGGATTAGGATTAGGATTTGAATTCGGGTTCTGATAATTGAAGCTTCCTCCGACATTCTGATATCCTGTATCATTAACAGTTTTCTGTCCGCAATTTGTGCAGAACATTGCGCCTTCGATTATTTCGGCGCCGCAATTTGGACACGTCATATTTTCATCCTCCTTTATTTTACACCGAGAAACTAAAGTCCTCGTTTGCCAAACGGACAACATCTCCGCTTGAAAGCTTTATTTTTTCATTTGCATTTATCATTTTTCCGTTTACATAAGTATGATTTGTCGAATTTGTGTCCTCAACAAAATACTCGTCACCCGAAGTAATAATATTTGCATGGCTTCTGCTGATTGCCGTATTGTCTCTGATAAAATAATCAACATAGCTGCTTTCTTTACCTATTCTGAATACAGGCTTATTTATGCTTATCTTCTCACCCGTTCTCATTCGTGTGAGGTGCGGGCCGTTCATATCTGCTCCTCCGCCGAGAACGGTCGTTTCTCCGATCGGACTTAATACCGTAGTCTCGTTGAAAGAATTGTTGATTGGTGCGGCGTTAATTACAGCCGGTCTTGCCTGATTAAACTGATTATTATATCCCTGCATCATTCCGTTATTGTTTGGAACATTATTCATCGGAGGGAATCCCGGGTTATTCATCATGCCGTTCGGCATCGGCGGATTAGCACCGGACATATTCGGTATCGGCGGCTGCTGCGGAATTGCATTGTTATATTTGTTCTTTTTATCTTTTTTATGCTTCTTTTCTGCATTCTTAGGAGTGTTTCCCTTGTTATGTCCAAAGAGCTTTTTGAAGAAAGAAGATTCTTTTTTCTTCTCGGTATTCTGTGCCGAATTTCCCGGCATAGGGGGTTTGTTCGGCATAGGAGGCTTCCCGGGGATTGCCATTCCCTGCTGTCCCGACGGAGTCGGTCTGCCGTTGGGAACAGGCGGAACTGCGCCGAACGGCGGCTTCATTTTGCCCGAATTATTGTTGTTTGCCGCGCCTGCTCCGTTCGGTGAATATACCTTTCTTTCGGGTGATTTGCCGGTATTGATCTGAGGAGCGTAAGGAACGCCGCCGAAATGCGGTTGATTTTGAATCGGGGGATTCTTCGGCGGAGGATTGAACTTAAAGGGTTCATTGGCAGGCGGAATGTCTTTTTTCTCGGCACCGCCTATGCTTGTCTTGTTGAAAAGCTTCGGAGCCTGCTCCATTGAAATTGTGCCGTTAAAGTTGAGATCCTCCTTCGGAGTTGCGGCATTTGAGGCACCGTTATTCAAAGCAGGCGGAACATAGCTGTTGCCGTTTGCCTTTGCCGGACCGCTCTTATTAGTCTGTGCCGTAATAGGATCGGGAGTCTGAACCGGTCTTTGCGGAGTACTTTGGAAAGGCGCCGCCACACCCGGTGCCCAGCAATCAACTATATTCTTCAAATTATAAATATTGAAGCTGTCCGATGCCTCTATATAATTCTTGATTTTTGCAAGCTCGGGAGAATCGAATAAGCCCGAAGAATTCAAAAGCAGTCTGAACAGATTGATTACCTCTGTGTTGACATCTTGAGTTTTGATTATCGGTGCACATATCATCGCGACCTCGCAGCTTGATATATTGATGAAAATATGATCGGCATTGAAGTCAAAGCATGATGTGTCGATCATGTAATCATCGGCAGTGCAAATCGCCGTAAGAATATTCTTAAAGCCCTCAATTGCTCTTGCGGGGGTAATGTTACCGGAAAAGAACTGATTTGCCGTCAGCTTTGCCGAGATGTTATATTTTAAGAATCTTCTGCCGTCAAGTTCTGTGTAGAGCACGGGTGCAAATCCGACAATATGATTGTTGGAAAGCATTCCCATTGTCAGGGTGTCGATAACCTCTTTCGGTTCAACCTCAACAACGAGATATGTAAACGGTCCCTGCGTTTCAAAGCTGTAATTCATAAATGAAGTCCTCCATTTCTTTACCCCTCAATTGATTTAATAACAATACCTTTATTGAAGAACGGAATATCACCGATTTCTCCGTATATGAAGCAATATGCGGTTTGATCTGTAGGATTAGTTCCGTGCATAACGTAACCGTGCTTATTACTCTTATTCACGCTCTTGCCCTTAGTCGTCTGTCCGGGTCCGACTGCGGCATGACCGGAGAAGCTGTCAACAAGCATATATCGGTAAAACCAACCGGGACCGGTGCTGAATTTCAAAGAACCGTAAGTATAATTCGATACAGTATCCGGTAAAAAGTATCTGTACTTGTAAGCATTATTTGAATAAGAATTTATACGATATTCAGCAACAGTCATAAGATACTTGGTTGTAACCGTTACGGAAGCAGACATACCGTTCGACGCAGTTACGGTTATTCTTGCTGAACCGATTCCATTTGCTTTAATTCGTCCGTTGGAATCAACCGAAACAACATTGCTGTCCGATTTCCATTTGTACGAAACGTTTTTCAAATTGGTATCTACCGAAAGCTGAGCCGAATTCTTAATTCCGCTTATCAAGGCTGAACCGTTGCTGCTGTAGCGACTGGACGTCTCATCGGAATAGGCGTGATTAAACCTCTGGCCGCCTATTCTCAAATACGGCTTTTCAAAGTTAGCGATGTACGTACCGCCGCCGACGGGTACCCGTACCTGCTGCCGCTTTGTGTTCGAGTTTATTTTTCCTGTCCATTCAACGAACATGTAGTTATTGCTCTCTGCGTCAATGACAAACGGAGTATTGAAATCAAGCGTAACGCTTACGTTGTTACCCTCTGCCGTTGTTGTTCGCTGAGTTTTTCCGTCTGCAATAAGAATTGCGGTTCCTCTGCCTGCGGTCTGAACATTGACAGTAAATTTCTTAGGCTTGAAGAGCGCCTTTACACTGACATCTCTCCTGACCTTTATACTTAAAATATTCTTTGTAGACTCGCCCTGGTCAATAACACCGTTGCCGTTTTCGTCCCAGCCGAGGAAATCGTATCCGCCGGCAACTCTCGGAGTTGCAACAAGCGTTGCAGTATCATTCAGCTTGTAGGTTCCGCTTCCGCTGACACTGCCGTATTCGCTGTTGTTTGGAGTTCCGACAACATAATAATCTGTCTTTACAAAAGATGCCGTGAATGTTAGATCACAGCTTATATTTTCAAGCTTTTTCGGATTCTCCGAACCGCCCTCAAGCCATCCGACGAATTTGCAGCCGTATGACGGATATGCGGAAATAGTCGTTGAAGCGCCTTTTTTGACCTTAATAGTGCCGCTTGTTGTACCCATACTCTCGTTTGCCGATTTAACGGTAATGGTATAGGTTTCCTTGCCCATGTTGCTTACTCTTGCAGCCTTGGTCATCGGGAACGACTTGAAGCCCAAAATCGGGAACTGCAGTTCGACATTGTATTTGACATAAACAACTGTTTCGCCCGTGTCTCCGTTATAGGAGCAACCCGAAAAATCAATGCCGTTAATGCCGTCTTTGACGCCGTATTTTTTCAGCACTGAATCAGCCTTTGACTCGGACTCGGCAATAGCGGAAATGAAATTGTTCCTTGCAACCTCCACAATATTGGCATTTGTCAGCTTTTCGAGCGCCGATTTCGGAATTGATTCACCGGCATATATATGATTTGAAACCGCAAGCAGTTTTTCGATATTTTCTTCGGTGGCACCTGCACGTAGCATTGACTCCGACGAAATAGCATCGGCAGCCTGTAATGTAGCATGACTGACCGTATTCTGTGCACTGTAAACCCTGTTAAAGCTCAGAAGAAACAGTACAAAGAACATAAACAAGGTCAATGTCAGCGACGCTTCAACAGTTAATGCTGCTTTTTCTTTTTTCAATGTTTTCACCACCAAATCAGAATCCGACATACTTGGTACTCGTAAATGTTGTTCCGGCAAAAGCATTTCCGTCTGTATTCACCGAAATTACGGGCAAAAGTGTACTTAATGTCGCGTCCGTTTTTACACGACAGTATGTATAATATTTTTTCGATTGGAAAGATACCGTTTCGCCGAGAACATGAGCCTGCTTATATCTCATTTCAATCTGAATAAGATCGGAAAAGCGCATGAGCTTATCGGAATTTGATACGAACCATAAAGCTGCGGCAATATAGTCGCTGTATCCGGCATCAAACGTTCCGTCAACCGTATAGCAATCCGTTTCAGATTCACCGACGGTTTTCTTAACGGTTTTGACCGAGCCGATACTGTTCTTTAAAACGCTCAGAATATCACAGGTTCTTGAAAAAGAGCTGAATGCGGTAATTCTTGACGGATCAAGAAACAAGCCTGTCTTTGTCATCGGGACATAGACAGAATTGCCGTATGCCGTCATAAGCTCCATATCAATAAGTGATTCATAATAGCCAAGCAAGACCTTGGTTGCGGCAGGTGCCGAAGAAGCGAAGGCATTGTTTGCAATGCAATTCATGTTATCCACAAATCGCAGGAAGAAAATCATCCAATAAGCTGCTTCCTGATTATCCTTTTCACTTCCCGAGCCGTTAAAAATATACTCGGCGCAGGACGAAACAAAATTTTCTGACGATCTCGAATCGGTAGCTCCCGAATAACCGTTCGGGATATATGTTCTGTTCGCGCAATGCTTTGCGAGGTAGGAATTTATCATCAAATTTACCTGTGAGCTGTCGCCCGAGGAAAGCTGTGACATAGCGTTACCCATCGCAGATACAATATTCGCCGCAATGTCTGCAAGTCCACCTGTTCCTGCGACCTGTTGCCTTTTCATCTTTTCACGAATTCCCGAGTAATCCATGCTGACCGATACAGTGTCCTCATCGTCCTCGTTAACGGCACTTATGTTGCCGATAGACGAAGAATATGCAGGAACGACATTTTTTGCATCGTCAAGAGTCGCCTGGATCGCCTCGACCTCACTGTCGGGAACGATATCCTTCACGGTGCCTGTCTTTGACGGCAGAATCGAGGTTACAGACGCCGAAAGATTCGCCACACTGCCCTCGTCGTATATTTTCAGGTCAGTAAATGCCGACTCCACATAGGAGCAAGCCGCCATAACGAGTCCGCTCGGATTTGTTCCGCCGACAGCCGCATTAAGTATCGGCTGAACGGTGCCGCATTTTGAAATAAACGAGCCGAGGAATTCATTCACGTTATTCGTGTTAAGTGCAAACGAATAGCTGCTTTTAAGATATTTCGATTTTGAAAGAATCTGCCTTTTCAAAACCGAGGGATATGTTAAATTATAAAATCCCGTCATATTTGAATCGGAAATTCTGTACAGGCAGGTAGCATTATTTCCGATATAGTCGGCATTCAAATCCGAGTCAAACAGCACATTTTCGCTGAAAGCCGCTTTTGTGTCGTTATCATCGGTAAATGCGAGAATACCGAAGCGCTGATAAAGATCCATATCATAATTTGAAAGCACAGATGAAGCCGCACTGATATTCACCTCGGAGAGCTGATTTTTTGCGCTCTGATATCTTCCCGCCTCAATGATGAGTGTACCGAAGGAGAGCACGGTCATAAGCAACAGCGAGATAAAAACGGTAATAACACCCTGTGTTTTTTTCAAAAAGCCGCTCATTTTGTTTGTCCTTTCGAATTATCGATTGATAAATCAATATCATAATTCATGTTTTTTGTATCTTCCGATTTTGTTGTTCTGTAAAGCTTGATTATCACGCCGTACGTATCTTCCCGAAGCTCTCTGAAAAGCCAGATATCTCCGTTCTTATCCTTTATGCTCAGCTCAAGCCATGCTTTTCCGTCAACAACCGCCTGATACGATTCGAGAGACTCCTTATCAAGCTTATGCATAACAGCATTATCGGGTGTTTCTATGATATAAAAGCTGTCATATGTTGTGTGAAATCTTTCCGAGAAGCTTTTAAGTGCTGCAAGAGACTTTGCTTTCAGCTCCTCGGCGCTTATTTTTGTTTCCCCGGTATAGTCCGTAAACGGATGTCCCTCACATTCAAATCGGCGAACGCTTTTGTCGGTATTCAGGTCGGCAATAACCCCCGATTCAAAACCGAACAATTTGTAGCCGCTGATTACCGTCACCCCGTTCGTATTTGAAACCTTCAAGCCGTCTTCCTTAGCCTTCTTGTTGATTTCATCGAGAGTATTCGTGTTTAATATATCGTTTATCTCCGTCGGAGAGCTTGGATCCTCGGCTTTGTTTCCGTCCTGGGAAACAAAACCGAAAATACGCAATGCAGCTCCGGCAAGCAGCAAAACAATACCTAATGTGGCAAAAATAATTCGTAATTTTTTCAAATGAATCACCATAATTTTAATACAGTTCCGGTATATTTGTCTCTGGTCTTGGATGGGCACTCCAATAAGCATTATCAATTATTTTGGGGTATTTACATTTCATTATTTTCCTGCCTTTCCAAGTCTTAGCACAACCTGTTTTGTAAGCCTTTGCATCTGCTTCAGACTCATTAGTATGTCCAAAGCAACGAATAAGTCTTGCATTATATTCATACGCATTGCATTTTGTACAAACTGTATGCTGAGCCCACTTCGTTACTCCTGGTGAACGATGTTGAGAGTTTTCACCCTTATTAAGATCTTGAGGCGGATTAAGTTCATGCGTAACGCCGCAACGTCCGGTGAAATCATGGTCACCGTATTCAACATGACGATTTCCCAAGATCGCTCCGCAAACCGTGCAACGGTCTACATACTCATACCTCGTACAATCGTTGTTAACAACCTCTCTGTAGCTGCTCGGATGCGTGCAATACCAATGAGCAAAGAGATTTACATTGATTTTCGGCACTGTATGTGAGAAATACTGACTTCCGTTGTCTCGGTCGCTGAACCATCCGCTGAAGCCGTAGCCGTAGCGATTCGGAGTCGGCATATTGCCTATCATTTCTCCAGGTACAACAAAGGATCTGTTCGGGCTTACGCTGCCGCCGTTTGCGTCATATTTAACGCAAATGTACTTCAATATGGTAACGTTTATCGAATCGGCGTCGGGTATTTTTGTGCTTGCCTTAAACTCGGCATTGTTATACCACCAGCAATAGAATTTATTGTCGCCGCTCTCGCCCGGTCCTGCCGGAAGGCTGTTTCCACTGTTGGAATACGGCTGATTTCTGTGAGCAAAAACCCTTGAAAGCTCTGTGGTTCCGTCATAATTCATGAAGGACACTACGCAATCGTACTCGGCAAAAACATTCATGTTGCCCGTAACAATTGTATCCTTCGTAAAGGTTTCGCCCGTTTCTGTCTTCCAACGGTAAAATTTCTGTCCGTTCTGCTTGGGATCGCCCGGAAATTTTGTCTGCTCCGCATTTGAAAGCTTCATCGTATCGGCAATGCTCATATCGTGCATTACTTCAACGGTTTTCAGCAGAGTATTTTCCCTGTCATAAAACTTGACGGTGTAGTTTTCCGTAACGTCAATTTTATCCACCGCATCAATCGTGTTGATGTAATCAAGTATTTCATAGCAGTCCGCTCTTCCCGTAGCCTTGTAGTGAATTGTGGTGCTTTCGAGTCCTAAGAGCTTTACAAACGGTAATTCGTAGTCCACCTCAACGGTAACAATGACTTGTGCTCTGAGCAGAGCGCCTTTTTTATTTTCAATTTTAACCTCAATTTTCGGCTCATCCGATTTCAGAAATCTGCCTTTTGCAAGTCTGTAGCGTGAATACCACTCCGCCTTTTTGGTTATTACATTGGAATACGCCTGATTTTTCATCTTAATAACCATGCCGTCATTATCAAGATTAGAAACATCTATATAACCGGTCACGGGGTCCTTTCCGCTGTTGCTGTAAACCTGAGCAATATTTGACGCAGTTTGATTCGCAGTTGAGGTAATAAGGGTCTGATGGTACATGATAAGCCCAAGGTACGCCAAGGTCACAATTACGACAATAACAACTGTCATAACAAGTGACGCTTCGACCATTACTTCACCCTTTTCTCTTTTCAACAGTCGTTTCAACTATCATTCACTCCTTGGTATCTTCAACATAGTAAAGCTGTATATCCGACCAATATCCCTTTGACTCGATAAAGCATTTTCCCGAGGCGCTGAAATCAATTACATTGTCAAATCCGGCGTCTATAACCGTTTTGTCCTTCGTATTGATAAAGTTCCATACTCCGTTTTCACGAACGCCCGCCATTCCGTTTGAGAAAGAACGTGCTTCTTCATACTTAGGTTTGATCACAGTCTCACCGTTTGAATCAACGAAGCCCCACTTATCGCCGATTTTGACCGCTGCATATGAGCCGTCAACAAAGGCTTTAGCTCCGTCACATGTCAGGCTTCCTACCGTAACAATATCGTTGTTCTTAACCGTATAAAGATGATACTTTCCGTTTTCTGCGGCAAAAATCAGATTTTTCGGAGAACATTCGCCCGCATCGTTTACAACTATATCCGAGAATGATTTTCCGATCTGCTTGCCGCTGCCGTCAATAATTTTCCACTCTGTTTTTGAAATCTGCACGGGAGCAATATTATTGCGATATGTTCCCGCAAACATATACGGACCGCTCAACTGCTCAACCTTTTCGGAATTCGGGTCAAATGAATAGAAATAAAAATTCTCTCCCATCTGACACGAGAAAATCAATTTGTTTTTATTGTCTGCGGACACTTTGACAATCGGCGAAGCGCCTGTAATCGCTTTATCGAGGTAAATCTGTTTTGTACCGAGATTATCAACAATATATACGATTTTGTTGCCGTCTCCGTCAAGCTTTGAGACGATTGCATATTTAACATTCTTGTCATCTACCGAGAATTCACTGCTGAAATTCGTTGCCCAAAGATATTTTCCCGGAATAATGCTCTCTCCGCCTGCGGAAATAATTGAGCAGGCTCCGTTGGACTCAACAACATAATTGCCGTTGCTCTCACTCTTTACGTGGTCATACATCGTATAATTCATTTCATATGTATAACGCATTTTTTCCGTAAGGTCGCTCAGCTTTTTGGACTCAAGACTCATTCTTTTTGCCTGCTTCAAATAGTCGGCACAAGCTTCGTATTCTTCATATTTATAGCAAAATTCGCATACTCGCTCATAAACGGATGTTTCCTTATAATAATCCTTGATCATTTCTTCAAGAATTGTATCTATATCTGCTGAGTTTGACAGCTCACCGTATTCAACGCCCTCATCCATGACATCTATTTTTGCGATGCACACAGCCGTTGATTTTTTAATGCTCAAAGCTTCATCATACTTCTCAACCGACTTTGCATAAAGCTTTTGTTCCTGATACTGCTGAGCTTTTTCAACGCATTTGTCAAACTTTGAAGCTCCTCCGAATGTACCGGTAAACACAATATATCCCGCTATTACATTAAGAAAAATTAAAGCAATTATTACAAGCGTTTTATTATTTTTCATGACTTTCTCTCCTCAATTTAATAACTCGTCAATAGAATTGCGACAATATAGCCCACCGCTATGCACGGACCGAAGGGGAAGGATCCTTTGCGACCCATTTTATGAGAAACAAGAAGCACAACGGATATAATTGCCGAAACTATCAATGAAACAAACAAGGTGCTGAAGGTACACATTGATCCCCCGGTTATTCCAATAATTCCAAAAAGCTTCACGTCTCCAAAGCCGATGCTTTGCTTTGTCACGACAGACACAAGCGCCAATGCGCCGAAGCCTATTGCAAAACCGATCAAATCATTCTTTGCGACATCCTTTATGCTGTCAAGCGCAAAGAACTCATAAACATAAATTACCGCACGGAACAGCAATCCGATTATTATCAGAATATTCGGAATTATCTTTTTCTTGCTGTCGATCAATGCAGCGAAAAGAACCAAAACAAACAGTCCGTATAATTTGATACAGTTTATAATCGACGTATTTGAATATAGTGACATTTGCACGAAAAACGAAGCTATCGCACAAATGATTATTATCGAAATCATTGCTCCCTTTTTATAAGGAAGTATTTCAGAATTTTTATATTTTTGATTTTCTTTCAGCTTGAATTTAGAGCTGAAAATGCCCATATACGAGCAATAAATAAATTCACAGATTACCGTGGCTACGCTCACCAAAGAAAAAACAGCGTATTTCATTCAATATCCTCCACAATTAACGGGATCCCCCTCCCACTGCTCATCACAGTGGGAGAGCAAAGTTATTTGCGCTATTATACAGCATCGGCATTATTCGTTACCTTGTTCATAAGTCGGCGAACAAGACTCGTAATCGAATCTCTGAAAATAACTGCAAGGGCAATAACAATAACGATAAGGAGAACGATTGCAATGATATTTGTATCACCGTTTTCTTTCTTGAAAAGATTGATTGCCTTATTCTTTGCGTTGCATCCCATAAAATAAATCTTAAAAAGTAAATCTGACATGATATTCACCTCCCCGCAATTTATTTCTATTTAAGATACCTTGATGTCTTATATATCTAGGTTCAGATTTGTCATTATCGGAACCATGATTAAGAACAAAACACCGACAAACATGATTACCAACGGAATCAACAATTTTCCCGATGCCAATTCGCCCTTTTTAAGCGTCAGCTGTTTCTTGGACTCCCAAAGGCTGTCGTTCTGCTCCTGAAGTGCAATTGCAAGATCTCTGCTGCCTTTTTCAAGTCCCTGAACAACGATTGAAGTGAACTTTTTAATTTCCGGAGTGCTGCATCTGTTTGCAAAGCTGTAAAGAGCATCTGCTTCGGCAATACCGTTTGAAATATCCTCATTAACCTTTCTCATTTCATATGAGAGCAAGGTGTCGCCGGAAAAAGCTACTTCTTTCCATGCATCTCTCAAAATCATGCCCGAGTTGACAAGCAACGCTATCGTTGAAACGGCATTCGGAAATTCCAAAGCAAACTGTTCGCTTCTTGTCTTGATTTTTCTCTCTGTTGCCTGAGAATAAAAATAGTAAACAACAGCAAAAACTATTATCCCCATCACAAAAAACAGCACGCTGTTCACTCCGCCTACCATCGCGGCAACTGCTGTTATCGCCGTAAACACAAAATAGCTCAGACTGATTTTCTGAGCGTAATAGACCTGTAAATAATAGTCTGCATACTTTTCGCCATATAACGTTACTACCTGATCTCTTGTCTTTCTTGCCATTGAGGTTTTAAAATCAAACTTTATCAGTTTAAGAATCTTAAAACCGACGCCGAATATATCAATAAAGACAAAATCCTTAGGATCAAGCGGCTCAAGATATTCATCATAATCGCTTGATGTTATCAGCAAAAATACAAACGATGCACTTGTTAAAATCGACAGTGCAAAAAATACAATTTGAAGAATTATTTCTGATGTCATCTTTTACACCTCAATATTCAAAATCTTTTTGCCTACTAAGTAAGCAATAACAAAAAATCCAATTGAAATCGTTGTTGTTATAACACCTTTAACCGTTGTAAAATTATTTGCAAAATCTCCGCCGCTGAGTTTTATCATTGCAACAAGAATAACCGGCATAATAAGCATAATATTCTGCTCATTTTTAGTAGAAGCAACTTTTGTTTCAATCTCTTCCTCAATATGAATCTTTGTGCTGAGTATCTCATTACTGTTTCTGACAACATCTTTAAGATTTGCGCCTTTATCAAATGCGGTTTCAAAAACTCTGCCAAAGGTTTGGATATCCTTTATGCCGCTTCTTTCGCCGAAATCCATGAGCATGCCGCCTACACTGATGTTGTTACGTATACCGCTGATGATGTTATTAACCTCCTGAAGAATATAAGCATCTTCAGGATACTGGATGCGGAGGTCGTCTCTTGCAGCCATAAACGCATTCGGAACATTTCTACCGGCGGCAATGGATGTTGCCAAGGAATCCAATAAAGAAATAAATTGCGTTCTCAATTCTTTTTGTCTTTTATTTATTATCTGCTTTTTTCTGATCGGGAGGAACACGGTGCCGGCTAAAAATCCGACAAGCGCCATTACTACAACATCAAGTATGTAGGTCCATACCGTCGCCTGACCGAACTCATCCTTTGCCAAGCCGCCGTAAAAAACAAATCCTACAAAAGCTCCGACGATAAAGGCAATAAGAAAATAAAGCATTTTTTCATTTGCTTCCATTTTATAGACCTTATAATTCAGCAATTGTTGATTTGTTTTTGAAAGAACAAAGAGAGGTTCCTCTTCTTTTTGCTTTTTTCTTTTAAACATCACTCATCACCTCTTACAGTAACTGATCAAATACACTTGAGAGCGAAAGCTGTCTTGCCATTTGGGAAGGAGAGCAGCTCTCATACATTGGGATTTCTCCGATAACACGAATTTCATCACGGTTTTCCGTATTGCCGAGAACTTTATTTCTAATCATCGAGAATTTTGGCTGAATTATATATTCGGAATACGAATCCAGAATTTGAATCGCATCCATTGCTCTTGCTGTTTTAATCTCGGAAACCTGACTTCCGTCCGAGGCAATAACTATAGAGTTGCAATTTTCAAAAAACGCAAAGCCCTTCCTATTTCTCGGAAAATCCATATCTATAACAACATAATCATATTCGCCGAGCATTTTCAATTCTGTTTGCAAAGTAAGATAATCGTCAACTTTCAATTCCAGCATGTCCAGTGCAACCCTAACCGAGGAATAAAAATATACTCCTGTGCTATCCTGCTTAACAGTGCTTTGAAGCTTTATTTTTCTGTTCGACTTATTGCTCTTGATTGCGTATATTACATCTCCGAAATCAAACTGTCCGTCACAACTGAAAAACGAATCGGAATCGCCAAAGTTTTCAAGGTTTAGATAAAGAACTCTAAAGCCCTTATTGGCAATGCTTATTGCACAGGCGGCGGCGAGAGTAGATGTTCCGGTACCGCCGACAGGCGAAGAAAAAACTATTGTTTTCATTGAATTGTTGCTTTCACCGATTCCTGTAATATTGGGAATCTGTTCGGAATAAATACTCAGGATTTGCTTGTAAATGAGCTCCGCACGCTGAAATTTGCATACCGCCTTTTTGTCATTGTATTTTTCAATATCGCTGCTTTCAACAAGATAAGCAAATCCGCATTTTTTCGGGATCATCGAAAAATCTATATCAATATTCTCGTTAGCCAAAAACACATCTATTTTTTTATCATCAAGACATCTGTATGCGGAAGATATATCTGTAAATGAATATATTTCAAGCTCATTTCCGAACTTGTTATTAAAAATTGAAACTACTCTTTGCAAATAATTTGAATCGTTTTCAAGTATCGCCACTCTGACTTTCATTGCGATGTTTCCTCCTAAAAAATCTGATTAAAATACAAAGTTGCCGAAGCCGGATACTCTTAATTTGAAATCATTGATAAGCGGATTATCCGTCCTCCTCAAAGAGCCCGAAACGTGTTCAAGCGTTGTATTCTCATCTTCTTTAAAAACATACAACGGGTTAAGAACAATATGATCGTCTTTATATCCGACTACTTCTGAAATTTCTATAGTTTTTCTTGTCTT
Source organism: Ruminococcus sp. CAG:488 (assembly GCA_000434055.1). Lineage (GTDB taxonomy): Bacteria > Bacillota > Clostridia > Oscillospirales > Acutalibacteraceae > CAG-488. The sequence continues at coordinate 36,914 of HF999610.1, forward strand.
GTCTCTTAATCTTGAAAGATGAATAATTATATCTATCGCAGAAGCAATTTGCTGTCTGATTGCAGGCAACGGAAGTCCGGCCGAGCCTTGCAAAACCATTGTTTCCAATCTACTGAGCATATCTTCGGTTGAATTTGCATGACCTGTCGATAATGAGCCGTCATGACCGGTATTCATCGCTTGGAGCATATCCAGTGCCTCTTCGCCACGAACCTCACCGACAATAATTCTCTCGGGTCTCATTCTTAACGAGGTTTTGATAAGATCCTTGATGGTGATTTCTCCGACTCCGGAGGTATTGGAATTTCTTGTTTCCATACTTACCAAATTTTCAATACCTGTTATTTGAAGCTCGGCTGAATCTTCAATTGTAATAACACGCTCATCTTTTGGAATGTAATTCGACAAAGCGTTCAAAAATGTTGTTTTACCAGAACCGGTACCGCCGCTGATAAAAATGTTATACTTTGAACGAACAAGTATCTCTAACTTCTGCGCAATTTCCTCGGTTATAGATCCGTATTGAATCAGTTTTCCGATGGTCATAGGAGTTTTTGAAAACTTTCGTATCGTCATTGTCGGTCCACACAAAGCAACCGGCGGAAGAACTACATTAACTCGGGAACCGTCCGGCAGTCTTGTATCGCAGATCGGGTTTGATTGGTTAACTTCCCGTCCTGCCAAACCGACAATTCGCTGTATAATATCCTCAAGTCTTTTTTGGCTTTCAAAGCGTTCATTTATTTTATGTAATTTACCGGCTTTTTCAATGAAGATTTCATCGGGCCCGTTTATCATAATCTCGGTAATTGCATCATCACTGATAATTGAATCCAGAATTCCGAAGCCCCTTATAGAACTGTAAACCTGTTGTGCAATCTGAACTTTTTCATTAATTGGAAAATACCGATCTCGTGTCTGCTCATCTACGATCTGTTCAATTTCATCACTGAGTTCTTCATCACTTAATTTGCTTAACGGTAAAACATCGGTTACAATCCGTTTTATTTTAGCAACCAATTCTTCTGAATCCAAATAAATCACCCTTTACGAAACCTTTATTACAATAATTGTTGCGTTATCCTGCCCGCAACGCTGTTTAATCATATCCAAAATCGCATTGACCCCTGACGATACATCAGAGTTTTCTTTAATTGTATTGTACAAATCATTTGCACTGATAACATCTGTTACTCCATCACTGCAAAGAATAAAGACGTCACCCTTCATCACCTGTCCTTTTGAAATAAAAGGATCAAGCTCCCCTTCTTTATCCGATATACCTATATACTGGAGTAATGACGGCTTTTTATTAATTCCAATTGAATCCAAAAAATCTTTGTCGGTATGATCCTTTGATACCTGCATTATTTTGTTCTTTCTTATTAGAAACGCTTTACTGTCACCGACATTACATGTGAACACGCCATTTTCCGAAAAGAGAAATGAGACCAGTGTTGTGCCGGTTTGAGAAATCTGTTTATTGTGTGCAAGGGATACAATTTTCTCATTGGCCTGATTGCAGATTTCCACAAGGAACTCGCGTTCAGGGATAATCAAATCATTAAGTCTATCCATATTTTCGGCAAATATTTCTGCCGCCAAATATGAAGCTTTCTCTCCGTAAGATGCACCGCCGATACCGTCAAACACTGCAAATCCGACCGGATTTTTTAAGCCTGTCTGTTGGCTGATCGGCGCTGTCATTCCGTTGTTTTTTTCTGCAAGTCTTTTTTTGTTAAAATAAAAATTATCTTCATTGTTTGCGCGACCCGCGCCTATATATGAAACGCATGAAGCGATCAAAATCATATCATTTTCCATTTCTATCACCTAAGCAGCTCAATAGCCTTTATTACGGCTCCGGCTGCAACCAATATATAACTGAATATGTAACCTATTTTTTTCACTGTTGTATCATGCAGCCAATTGCTGTCATATCCGTATGCCCAAAACAAAACTGACAGCGAAAATGCCATTACGCTGAATAGCGAAGACGAAATATCAGATTCAATAAAACGATATATAACAGATATAAGACCGCCGTACAAAATAAGCACGCCGCCAAGCCGAACTTCTTTTTGTAAAATCATTGAAACACCGCCAAGGAAGCATAGAAATCCGCTTACCGACAATACGATAATTTCAATTTCGGGCATCTCCCCATATGTAAAGCAGCCGATAATATTAAATACAGCGTTCGCCGCTATTGCAATACCTACAGCTCTTCTGTTCCTGCCGATAAAAAGTATAGACAAAACAGCTACAGCTTCAAAGATATTCGTGCTTATTGCATGATCTATAAGCAAAATAACAAACGCAGCTACCGCAATAGGAATTGCAATATACCTACATATCTTGCTGGTTTTATGCAAGCTGCGTTTTTTGTTGTCAAGAGTTTTTTGATTGGCAACAAAATTTCCGTATGCGCTTTCGTCACTGTCAATATACAATGAGTTCTCCGAAACATTTTCGTCATACATGACCTGACCGTGGCTGGTCATATCATTAGTCGTGTTATTATATGAATCATAACTTTCGGCAAGCCCACACTGATTGTTAATTGTCATCTCATTGGTGCCGTAGTAAAGTATGTTATTCAATTCTCCAATGAGATCATTTTTAAACTCCGATGCAGAGGCATATCTTTCTTCAGGATTAAAAGCGCAAGCCTTCTGTAGAATATAATTTATATTGTTGTTCACGCCCGGGATCAGCGGGAGCTTTTCTCCTCTGATTCTTCTTTCAAACGCTTCCTGACGTTCATTGTATTTTAAATTTTGTTGCTCCGATTCAATAAAAGGAAGTCGATTCTTATTGAGCAGCTTATACATAACAAGACCCAGCGAATATATATCCACACTTGAACCGTATGACTCGCCTTTATAAACTTCGGGAGCCATAAAATTAAGCGTTCCTTTTCTGGACATATTCGCCTGCGTTTTATCGAGCTGCCTCGATATACCAAAATCTCCAAGCTTATACTCACCGTACCTTGAAACAAAAATATTGTCCGGCTTAATATCACGGTGAACTATTTTATTGTACTCACAAACAACAAGCGCCGAACAAATATCAACGCCCATCTTCAGTACATCTGTAACAGAGAAATTCGGGCTGTTTGCCACTTCATCAAACGGCCTCATCAATTCCATTCGAATAAAAATATCCCAACCTATTTCCCCTGTTCTTTCAATTATGCGATAATCATCAATCGAAACAATATTCGCCGCGCCCTTAAGACTTTCCATAAGAACAATTTCATTGGCAAGATCCTGAACAATGCTCTGGAAGTAAGCGTGAATTTCAAGATCGGACATGCCCTGTGCCCTTTCTTGACGAATGTCTCGGTCACTTTTTGGCACACTCAGCACTTTAATTGCAGAGAAAAAGGTTTCACCGAATTCTTCTCTTGTAGCCTTATACACCTTTCCAAATGATCCTTCGCCGATAAGCTCACTTTCATGCCATTCCGGCCAAACTTCTTCAATATTCATAGCAACTTACAAACCCCAATGATCTGATAATCCGACAAAAACTATCAAAATGACCAATAATACACTATATATTTTAATATTTGTAAAAAAATTAGTCCACAAACTTAATAAATTGTTTTTAACCAACTAAAAGGTAAAACATAATTTATATGCCTAATGTAAAAACATAAGAACTATTTATTTTGTTTACTAATTTTATTCTTTCGTTACTTGTACCGTCTAAAAGCTGTCTTAAGTGTTGACATTACTTCGTTCATGATTTTGATCTCCTCGGGTGTAAAGCTATTTGTCATGCTTGCAGAATCTTTGGATAAATGCAAGCTGTTTGATAAAAGGTCATCGACAGACTCTTCTAATTCATTTGCGATCAAAACCAGAGCAGACAAGCTCACCTTCGTGTGTGCTGTTTCAATATTACTAATATGCGTTGAACTTAGTCCAACATTTTCCGCCAGTCTTTCCTGTGTAATCTGTTTCTTTTCCCTGCTCTTTTTAATTTCTCTGCCCAATGAAACATAGTCAATAATTTCCATTTATAACCCTCCATAAATTTTTCAAGCAAAGATATTTTGATAAAATATCCGCTTTCCTTAATATAATATACGTGTAAAATAAGCACTTGTAGTTTTGATTTCCTTTTTTCATTTTGTTGCACAGCATCTTTTAAAAAATCAAGCACGATAGTCTATATACAACAAAAATCAAACGGTAATCAATACATACATCACCTCCACACAAATCCCAAAGCGGCTTAAAAAATCAACAATTTCAAATTGACAAATTAAAAGCTGTTCCCATATTTTATGCTTGTCTATATGACAGTTCGAGAACATCCGAATAAGTTCCCATAGGGTAGTCAGACAGCATACACATGAGAAGAAACGTTTCATACGGATTGGCTAAATATATTTCCCCCATGTTGCACCCTCTAAGTTTTTGATTTGTATTTTCTATAAAATCAAAGCAACGCTGCTTTGCGCTTTTTTCATTTCGCATAGCGTAAATATAAAAATTGAGCGTTATCAAATCAAATCGGTCAACATCTGTTTTTCCTACAATAATATCTCTGATATGCTGTCTGCTCATTCTTTTATTCCTAAACAATGATGCAAGAGTAGAATATTTATTTTTCACAAGATTACCTTTTTCGTCAAAGGGTATTCCGCAGCATAAACACTTTTCTACATCTCCCTCGGTAATATCCGACACAGTATATCTCTTTGCCGACTGACGTATTATGCTTGCTCTTTGCAGCTTTTCCTCAAATGGTATTTTGTCGGAATTCTCTATTCTGTCCAAATATATGGCAGCCTTTCTTTCAAAAAATTCTTCTTCGTCATTATTCTTTTGCTCTACGATTATTTCACGGACATCATCATATAATTTATCAAAGCACATCCTCGTCGTTACGCTGAAATGCTTTCCGTTATTTTCATTTTTTAATGCACAGAGTCTTTCAACAAGATCGTCCTCATTATCAAGCTTAGAAAAAGAATTTTTTATTGTTACCGTTGAATCAAATTCATGACCATCCGAAATTTGAAACATTTCAGAGTATCTATTCATTATTCTGAGGTAATCACGGTATTTAAGATGATGAGAATAACAATACCAGCAAATAACCTCAAAAGGATCCTTCATATTAAAATCATATTCTTTCTGAACCTTAACCAAAAACTCAGACACTTCATCAACCGTCATTCCCAGACCAAAGCCAAGGAGAAATATTGCTTTTCTGCTGACCGATGCCTGCTGAAGCCAATTTTTCGTAATCATGGCTGTTTTTGTTGTCGTTTCCGTAAAAGATTTTGGCGTCATATTTTGGTTAAACGACTGTATAATATATGTTTGATAAAATTTCAGGTCAAAGAAGTTCACATCAACATCACGGTTAAGCTTTCTCAAAATATATCTTTTCAAATAGTCGCAAAAAGGAATAGGCTTGACCTTATTGCAAAGATAGTCATATATCGCTTCCGCATCCTTGTTTAAGAAATCCTCATTATCAACAACAGAATAAAAATCATCTTCCATTGCAATCGTAAAATCCAGATTGTTTTCCATGCCTTTATTCTCTCCTTTTGTGAAAATCACAAGCACCTCATTGTCAACAACGAGGTGCTTGATTGGTTTGGCTTATTTTTTCACTGTTCAATCAGAATTGTTCTTGCACATTGTCGGATTTTCTGCGTTTCATAACTATAATAATTACAATGGCGGCGATAATAAGAACCACGCCGACTATTGAACCGACAAATAGCGGAGTATTTGAATAGAACAAAATCCAGAAGTTTGTTGAAAGTGTAAAACCAAAGGGTTCAAACTCCGTCTTATGACCTGCTTTATCAACAGCAAGGAATTCAACCTTATGCTTCGACGATTTAAGACTGTTATCCACGTTGTTTATTGTGAGTACAAAGCAGTTTTTATATGAATCATATTTACCAACCTTAGTTGATCCGTCGTAAACTACAAACACTCCGTTTTCATTGACTATTGAAAGCTGCCTGTTATCAACCTTGATAACGCACTTTTCAATATCGCAGTTATTGTCGTTCACGTTGATTCTGATTACTGCCTCTTCTGCATTGATACTGTTATGCGAATTCAGTCCGTCAACGTTGATAACACCTGACGGTTTGTGGGTATCAAGACAGAAACTGATTTTACAACGACCGATTGACGAGTTATCATTTGTCGCTCTGTCATTGGAATTCAGGTTAATATCATATCGCTGATCAACCTTGAAATAACTCTTGAAAATTGTATAAGTATTTTCATACCATACAGTTTCCCCGCCGATTGTATTTCTTTCTCCCGGCTTATACTTTTCAACGCGGAAATCTTTTCCTTCCGAAAGTTCCTTGATATTTCCTCCCGAAGCAACGGCAATCTCATAATTTGAAATTTCGTCTGCATTGATTTCGGTAACTACAATTTCAGGTGCCGCATCAACATAGTAGCTGTCAACCACTTTTTTCGTGTTGCTGCTGAGCATATATGTTGATCCGTTTCTGTTGACCGAGAACATCATCGAATTTGTTGCAAGATCAACAAATGCCCCTCTTCCGTTAAGTACGCTGACAAACTTATTCTGATTTCCGCCGTAATCCGTGGAAACCACACTTAGGGTATAAATATCATCCTTCAGGATATTATCAAATTTAAAACTAAAGCTGTCATTTGTAAAGTTTATATCTCCGTCTCCGGTTGCATTTTTCTTTAATTGTCCTTTTTCATAAAGGAATACGGTTCCGTTTTTAGCACCGTGTACAATAATTGAAATGTCTGCCGGATTTACATTTGTGTCAGATACTGAAATGATCGGTCTGATATCTTTCGCTTTGTTCGCAGACTTATTTGCGACACCGGAAATTTTTACAGCCGGATTTGTTTTATCAATGATAAACTCTTCCTTATTGAACTTCTGTGCCGCACGGCCCGAAAGATCTTTTACCGCAACATCAAGGGTGTAGAAGGAATCGCTGCTGAAATTAACCGTTGCGCTATAAATATCGTTTCCGACTTTTCTCCATGAAGAAACATTCGGTAATGCTGTTGATGACCCATTCTTTCTCGTCTGTGCAGTTACACTGACAATAGACGCCGAGGGATTAAAGTTATGCTCATGAACCGTAATGGTTGCAATCCTACCGCTGCTGTAATAATTTCCGTTTCTTGCACTGCGATTGTCATATGAAACGCTTATTACAGGATTTACATTGTCAATAGTAAATGATTTTGGAACTGCGTTATCGCCGTAATTTACTTTTTTGTTCTTGTTTCCGGCAAGATCCGTGTAAGAAATATCAAATGTATAATCGCCGTCCTGGGCAAAGGTAATTGTCGTTCTGTGTTCAGTTCCGACATTTGTCCAGCTTTCAACTGACGGAATAAGTGAATTATACGGCTTACCGTCCTTGGTCATCTTAAAGATTACATCGGATGCTTTAAAGTTAAGTTCGTTGATTGAAACAGTCATTTTTCTTGCTGCTTTGAAATAACGACCGTTCTGAACCGAGTTGTTGTCATATGAAATGTCGATAACGGGAGCCGTAATATCCATCTTATAAAGAACCTTAAACACGGTTCTCGTTTCATGCGGATTTCCTGCGTTATCTACATAGGATAAAACTACCGGAACATTATTGTTATTATTTGAAACCGCATTCAAAACAACATCGACTGACCATTCATATGTAACGTCGCTCTCTCCGCTTAGATTTACGCTTACGGGATCCGCAGATCCGACTGTGTACGAGATATTGTTAATACCTGCATATTTATCGGAGACGCAAAGCTTAACCGGCAAATCTGCATTATAGAATCCGTTCTCATTTGCGGGTCTTCCGGGGATAATGCTGTTTTCTACAGTCAAGGCAATGCCATTGTGCATATCCAAATTTTCCACAACAAGGCCTTTGGACTTTGTATATCCGTCTTTAGCCTCACCGACTGATTTATTGGTAGCATAATCCTCTGCCTGAGCATATATATTTCCCTTAAAGTTTGCAGGCATTTTGAACATATATGTCATATGTCCGTTTTTCTCAGCCTGTGAAGCAACCGAAGGAGTTATCTCTTTTACTTCTCCCTCTGAATTATTTGTGAAATCAATTGCATAGAACCTGATATTCTTGATGCCCGCTGTTGTATCATCCGCATCAATTGTTACAGCAATCTCACCGTTATAGAAATACTGATACGACTCATAGTCAATATTGTTTTCCGTGGTTTCTGTATCGGTTTTGCTGAACTTTATATCACTGACCTTTAAAATCGGCGCTGTAGTATCAACAGTAACCTTTTTTGTGTAAGCCTGGGCCTCATTGCCCGAATAGTCCTTTGATGTAACACCAATCGTAAAGTTTGCATCTTTTGCAAATTTTACTGTTGCAACATGAATATCAGCATTTTCGGAACTCGTTTTCCATTCGGAGATTACATACATCTCTTCGGATAATTCATTTTCGTTAACATCGCTTGCGTTCACTGTGATAATGCTATCCTTAGCATTGAAATTGTGCTCATTTACCGTGACATTAGCAGTTACTTCAGTGTTATAATAATCAATTCCTGTTTCACTGCTTACAAATACGGGTTTTGCATTGTATTCAACACTGATTACAGGTGCAATGTTATCAACAATTACTTCAACATTTTTGTAATTTCCTGTTGGTAAATCACCGACATTTTTTACAAGATCAAAATTTGTTGACTGAGTAGCATTAGTTGCATAATCTGTAACAACGGCTTTTATTGTACCTCTGTATTGAGGATCAATGGTAAATGTCTTACTTGCTTCAGTTTTCTTTTCTTCAAAGTTAACAGTTGACTTTGTGATTGCAGTATCAATCGAGTTACCTATTTCAAGCTCACCTGAAAACTCGATCTTGGATACACCGGCAACCGCATCCTTTGCTGAAACGGTAACATCAACGCTTTCCTTAAAGAACAAACCAAGTGTAACATCATTTAAGAAAGCCTTTACAGGGTTGCCGCTGTATGTGATCTCAATTACAGGGCCGTTTCTGTCAAGAGTAATCTCCTTGTTTGCCTCTGTTGCAACATTTGCAGCATAATCCTTTGATTTAACATTGATTGAATAGTTATTCTCGCCGGTAAAGGTAACGGTTGCAACATAAACATTAGCGTTGTCTTTATCTCTGTTCCACTTACTTATAACATAATTCTTACCCTCCTTATCCGCAGGAGAAACAGTAATAATGCTGTTTTCGGCATCAAAATTATGTTCTTCAATCTTTATGGTAGCAACTACCTTGTCTTCGGAGAAATAGTTTATAACGGTTGTATCGCTGACATACTTAGCTGTTTTATCAAATGTAATTTCCCGAATAACCGGCACTGTTCTGTCGATAGTGAAATCTTCTGCTTTAGGTTCTGCCTTATTGCCGCTCTTGTCTGTATAGCTGACAGAAACTGTATAATCTTTCTCATCGGCAAAGCTAAGCTGTGCTCGGTAAGTATCCTCAGAATCCGTTTTGCTCCAACCGTAATTATACGGATCTGTTTGTGTAACACTTCCGTCAACGGTGATCTCACCGTTCTTATAAACTACGGTTGATTTCTTTCCGTTTCCATCTTCACTTGTTACGGTAACAGCAACATCCTCGCTGAAGAAATTAGCTTCATTTATTGTGAACGAAGCAGTTATGTTGTCATTTGCAAACTGCTCTGTGCCAACGCCCTTTTTCGTCTGAATATCGCCGATAGAGGTAATGTTTATATCACTGATTACGGGCGCCTTATTATCAACAACAAGTTCTACGTTTGTAAACTTGTCGCTCTCTATAATTTCCGTGAGATCTTTATAGCTTGTGCTATGCTGATTTGTTGCATAGTCGGTTGCTTCAGCGGTGATTGTACCTCTGAACTGAGGTTCAATTGAATATTTAACCTCATTCTGCTTTGTTCCTTCTGTCAATTCGTTTTTATATTCGGCAATGCGTTTATTGACCGATGAAACATTCTCTTCAAGATCACTGCTGATTCTGATATTTCTGAGGCCTGCAGTGTTGTCCGTAAAACTTACCGTCGCTACAACAGTATCCTTAAAGAACAGTCCGAGAGTTACTTCATTCAAGAAAGCTTTTACAGGATTGGTGTTATATGCAATTTTAATTTCCGGAGCAGTTCTGTCGACCGAAATTTTCTTTTCAGCCTTAGCTGCATTCTCGGCATAATCCTTGGTGTTAACACTGATTGTATAGTTATTCTCACCCGTAAATGTAACTGTTGCAGTATATACGTTGCTTTCGTCGGTATCCTTTACCCACTCGCTTATCGTATACATACCTTCAGCCTTCGATTCACCCAAAACAGTAATTACGCTTTTTTCGGAGTCAAAGTTATGCTCTTTAATTTTAATAGTTGCAACTACTTTGTCCTCCGAGAAATAACTGATTCCGGTTTTCTCGCTTGTATATCCTGCTGTTTTGTCAAAAACAATTTCACGGATAACGGGAACAGTCTTATCAACCGTAAATTTTACGGCCTTTCCGTCGGCAACATTGCCTGTCTTATCTGTATAGTTTACAGTAACGGTATAATCGCCATCCTGCTCAAATTTAAGTTCCGCTTTGTAACCTGTCCATTTATAACCGTACGGATCCTTTTCCCCTGCGCCAAGCAGATTTCCGTTCTCTTTAATTACACCGTTTTGGTATGTGGTAATCGTTTTATTTTCTTCAGAATCTACCTTTGTGACCTCAACCAAAACATCCTCGCTGAAGAAGTTTGTCTCATCAACTTCAAAGGTTGCAGTAACATTGCTATTTGCGAACTGCTCTGTGCCGACTCCGCTCAACTTGCGAAGTTTTCCGTTAGTGTCAAGCTTAATATCACTGATAACAGGTTTAGTCGTATCAACAACTACCTCAACATTGTCAAAGCTGCCGTCGGGTAATTCTCCTGCATTTTCAACAAGATCATCTCTTGTTGTCTCTGCTTCATTTTTGGCATAGTCGGTTACAACGGCCTTAATCCTGCCTCTGTATTCCGGGTCTATAGAAAATGACTTGCTTACATCTTTTTCATTTTCATTAAATGAAACCGATGATTTTACAGCCTCGGATTCGCCCGAAAAATCAATAGTCAAAATACCTGCTACATTATCCGTTGCAGAAACAGTTACGTCAACTTTTTCTGCAAAGAACAAGCCGAGAGTCAATTTGTTAAGAAATGCTTTTATGGGGTTTGTGCTGTATTTGATTGTAATTTTCGGAGCTGTTCTGTCAAGTACAAGTTTCTCACTTATTTCTGTTGAATGATTCAGATCATCCGTCGGCTTAACATTGATAGTATACTTATCTTCAGCTGAAAACTTGACCGTTGCAATATATGTGTTTTTATCTCTACCGCTTACAGTCCACTCGCTTACGGTATATCCCGTGTTTTCGGTGATTCCTGGTGCAACTGTAATCACACTGTTTTCGGGTGCAAAATTAAGTTCCTTAACAGTTACTGTTGCGGTAACGGTCTTTTCCGAAAAATACTTTCCGTTTCCAGAACCTGTATTCTTTTCAGTTTTGTCATATGAAACTGTAACAATTGGAGCAGTCGTGTCCGAAGAGAATTTATAAACTGCTTCTGCTTCATTACCTGCCTTATCCTTGGAACTAACGGTAATAATGTAGTTTCCGTCTTTCAAAATCGTTACTGATTTAGATACAGAACTGCCGTTATCACCTGTTTCAAATGACTTTGAAATCTTAAAATCTTTTGTCGAATGTGCTTTTCCGTCAAAGTCGGTAATTGAAATTGATGTAGTCTTATCATTGAAATTATCTTCAACAACTTTAACCGTTATAGTTGGATTTGTGTTAAAATACTTAATTCCTTCAACAGAATTGTCGATAACCGGAGCCGAATCAGGTTCAAAAGATATAGCCGGAGCCGTCTTATCGATAACTATACCATCCTCACTTGCATGCTCGCTTACATTGCCGGCAACATCCTCTGCAACAGCAATAATGCCATCGGTATTTTTGTTAATTTTAAAAGATACGGTTTCCTTTATTTTTCCTGACGAAAACTCTTTTACGCAAGCATTTCCATCCTCATCTTGAAGCAATACCTTTGAATTTTCTACGACCTCATAAAGAGATATTTTCTTGATTCCTGAATTTGCTGTTTCTGTTTCGGATATTTTGTCATTTGCAGTAACCGAAACCTCGACCGATTCCCTTGAGAAAATCCAATTGATAAACTTATTCCATAAGCCTTCTTTAATTTTTAAATCAACATTCGGAGCAGACTTATCAACCTTTATACAATACTCAACCGCTTCACTTTCAAGTCCGTTTTCGCCTATAGCTTTGAACTTAATTGTTTGGTCAACATTTGAGTCAAACGGGCCAACCTCGGAAGAATTAAGCTCCGTATATTCTCCGTCATTTATGCTGTAAAAGTACTTAACCTCGCCTCTGTTATCCTCGTTAACTGAAAGAACAATCTTAACGCTCTTGTTTGTCCAAACGCCGCTGTTGATATCATCGACAAAGAGGCCTGATTCGTCAGATGTCTTTGCGGCAACAGTAAGCACGGGAGCTTTTTTAAATATATTACCAACGTAAATATCCTTTACAGTAGAATTACCCGATTTTGTAAGAACCTTTACTCTGTAATTTGCATTCTCTGTAACAACAGCTTTATAAACATTGTCATTTTCTGAGAATGAGAAAGCGGAATCTCCGTTTTCCGATTTGATTTCGACTTCTTTTTCATCCGCAGCGCCAAGGTTTTCAACTCTGTAAAGTATAATACTCTCCAAACCGCTGTTAATGTTTACAATGTCGCTTACCGACAATTCAACTTCCGTAGAAATTTTTTCGGTAGCAGTAAGATCAAATGCCGGAACGCCGGAATCTTTGACAACTGTCAAGGTGAGACTTTCCTCCCCGTCTGTGTCAAAAATGAATTTATATGTACCGTCCGGGCAAAGCTCTTCAAAATTATTTATCTTTTGGAAAATATTATTATCAAATACAAAACCTGTCTCGGAAGAATAATTTGCGATTGTGAATTTGTCAATCTCCAAATTATTATATGAAACAATTACGGAATTGATTTTTGTTTCATTTGAAGCCTTTGCAGTTAAAACAAAATCTTTTTTTACATAATAAATTCCGTCTTCCTTATCTGCCGTTACAGCGCTTCCGTTAGAATCAACTGTCATATCCCAATCATTTTCAGCATTATTCACCTTGAAAACGATGTCCTTTTTCGCATTGTCAACTTCTATTGCAATCTTGCCTTCGTAGCTGTTTCCGACAATATCCTTGGCAATGGTATAAATATTATACTCACCATCCTCCAGGTTGGAGAATCTGAAATCAGTCGTGAAAGTTTTTCCGTCATTGCTCACGGATCCGAAGCTTACATTGATTCCCTTAGTAAGATCTGTTTCTCCGGCAGGAAGAATCACACATTTAATTGCTTCACTGTCCGTCGTTGACAATCCGGAACAATTATCGGTTACAGTCAATGTTGCAAAATACTTTGCAGAGTTTACATTGACAAGTCCGCCCGTGATAATATCAATAAAGCTGTCAATTGCATTTTCACGCTTTACAGAAAGTGAAACGGTCGGTGAAATTTTATCAACTTTTATTTCCTTTTTTGTTTCCTCACTGCGTATGCCTGCGTTGTTCTCAACATAGAATATATATTCCGGCGCGCTTGTTGTATCCGTGTTTATTTTTATTTTATATTCATTGTTTTCATCGGGGGTAATCTCGTTCTCTACTCCGTTATTGGTATAGTAAACTTTTTTTACACCGGAGGAACCTACATTTGCCTTTACGGTTGCAACGACTTCCTTTGCCCAATCTTCAGTTGAAAGGGTTACTTCTGCAACCGGGACAATTTTGTCAATTTTTACCTCAAAAGGCTCTGTTTCTTTATGGTTTCCTTTTGCATCTGTAGCAATAAACACATATCTGCCGCTTTCTGTTGCAGTAAATGTGTTTCCTGTAAGTGTTGATTCCTGTCCGTCGTCCTTTTTAACTTTAACACTTGTAGCCAGTGTTCCGTCATCGTTTGGAACGCCGCCCGCTGTATTTAAGGTAAACACTACGTCGTTTGATGTAAAACTACCAAAGTTGTACTCATTTTCGCCATCCCTTGCTGTTGCGGAAATTGAAATACCGTCAACCGCAACAACATTAAACGCAGTCTCTGCCGCTGAGAAATGGCTGTCTTCCACCTTAACTGTGTATTTTTTTGTCTCACTTGTGCGGAGATCATCTATTTTCCACACATAGCTGCCATTTTCTTCGGTTCTTGAAGCACCGTCTCCCATGTAGTATTCTATTCCGTCAAGATACACCTTGTTGCTGTCTCTGTTGGTTCTGACTTCAATAGAAAACGCTGCATTCTTAACAACATATTTCGGCGACGTAACACTGATTTCCGCATCGGGATTATTCTCAAACGATACCGATACCGACAATGGCTTTTCAACAAATATATCTTTTCTATTTTCCTTAACTGCCGAAACCTCATCGGATCCGTCAATTGTGAGCTTTGAAATATGCTTTCCTTCCGGAGCTGAAACCGAATAGTTACTATTATTTAAAACATACTTTGAAGCATTCTTAGCCTCGATATCTCTCACTTCAACCCAGTGATAAACCTCGGCGTTTTTAAGAGCATTAAATATATCTGCGCATTTAGTACTGTGGTTATAAATCTTTGCTCCGAGTACTGCCATAATTCCATTTGTTGTACCGGTTATTTCGGTATTTTCAGCAATGGTAATCTTATCATTCTTGCCGATTCTGAAAGCCTTATTTATCTTGAGACTCGGCGCAGTATCCTTATTATCGGATTCAATCACAATATCAGAACCTACGGAACCGTCAGATCCCGCGACCTCATTTGTTTTCACGGTAACTACTGTTCCGCTCTTTGCAACAACAGAAGGAGAAATTTCATTTTCCTCATAAGAGTACGTCTCATCATATCCAAAAATACACTGAGTACCCTTAATAAACAATCCTCCTGCAAAAATAATCGAGCCGACAGTATCGGTGCCGGTTTCCTCGTCATGCTGCTTTTGGGTAACAATTTTTGAGGTTGGGTCTACTATTACAGCACCCTTAACCGTCAAATTAGCCTTAACGGTAACTGTGATATTCGCTGCAATACTCCATGCCTCATTTGCGTTGATAACAGTATCCTTGTCAATTACAAGATTTTCAGAAACAATTTGAGTTATTTTAATTGTCTTCGGATCAGTACCGCTTTCGCCGGTTGCAAAAGAAAAAGGCATAACGGAAAATACAATAATCACCGAAATGATTATCGCAACTATCCGACTGAAAATCTTTTTGGCTGAACACTTCATCATTTATCATCCTTTCCTTTGTTTTTATTTATATTTTTTGTTGCTCTGTAATTCAGACCATCAAAAATGCTGTGTAACGAAAAGCCCCATAAGGCTGCAAACATTCCGGCAATTTGCAAAACTGTTTTATTGACTGATTCAATCGGGATTGAAACAATGACCATAATCAATCCAACTGCAAACAAGCAAAACGCAACAATGGATTCTTTGTTTTTAAAAAACGTAATTATACCGGGAAGCTTTCCTTCAACTTTTATTTTTTCTTTTTTTCGTGTTTTTGACGCTAATATAACCGATGCGATTCCAAGAGCCAGTCCGCCCCAAAACATGGCAACAATTATGTAGCTCACAAATTTCTTTCCGTCAGTAACATCAAAGTTTTCCGACAGAGGGGTCAACAAAACCGCTCCGGAAAATAATGTAAAAGCAACAATTGAAAGAAAATTTAACTTTTTAAGCTTTTCCAATTTAATCTCATCCCTTTCAATAAATAATTTCCTGAGTGTTTATAAGTTTGATCTCTTGCAACAAGGAAATATCGACCGTGATAATGTCAATATCAGATAACTTCGCACCGTCCGCCGAAGAATCCGAATCTAATACAGTTGTTTGATCCTGACCGTTCAGAACCGTCGTCTCACCGGCACCCGGATTTAGCAGCGATGTTTCATTTGCTTCACTTCCCATAACGGAAGCTTCCGATGTATAGCCATTATCTTGAGAAAGTAAAGTTGTTTCAGAATTTTCTTCCTGTCCGTTTTCAAGTAATGTTGTTTCTTCATAGCCTGAATATAATTTCTGTGAAGCAATTTTTTCTGTTCCGACGCTTCCTCCGATAGCTGTTGCTCTGTTCTCAAGAATTCTGCCGGATGGTGATATTCTGTCGGTCAGTTTTCCGCGTTTTGAGTTAACCACACTTGGCTTATAAGCCTTATTCCCTGTTTTTTGATTTTGCGATCTGATATTCTCTATTTCTCTTTTCGCTGTGTGTCCCGTTAAGTCTCCTATAACCTTTACTATGTCTAAAACAAAGAACAAAACAACACTGAGCACAAAGAACAATCCGGATATAATAAAGCATATCAATGCCACTATCTCAAATGTACTCATAAATTCACCTCTTGACGATATGATTACCTTTTATTTGCATACTCAAACTGTTTTCTTGCTTTTTTTACAGATTGCAAAACATCCTTAGAATCTTCCGAGTTTATACCCTCAAGATATTTTATCATCTCATCATAAGCTTTTATTACCTTGTCATAGCTGTATGAACTACCGAGACTT
The DNA here is from genome assembly GCA_000434055.1 of Ruminococcus sp. CAG:488. Lineage (GTDB taxonomy): Bacteria > Bacillota > Clostridia > Oscillospirales > Acutalibacteraceae > CAG-488. Next base: position 53,567 of record HF999610.1, read on the forward strand.
TTCTGCATTTCTTGATTGTTACTGTATAATATATAGCTTCCGTATTTGCAAACAGTAATTTTAAATCGCTCGTCTATTGAATCGTCCTTTAAATCATCAACAAAATCACCGCTGAGATATTTCCAGCTTTTCTTGTAATCCTTACCTGCATTTATATCCGCAATGCTTGATCCGGCGGACTCCTGTGAATTGTTATTGTTCAAAAGATCTTCGCTGAAATCTCCCAAATTTAATAGAATGTTTATTACTTCATCGGAATAGTTTATATCGTTCAAGAATTCTTTGTTGGATTTTTGCGCATACTCTTTTGTGTTACTGAACCATGTTCTTGCTCTTGTTGATCCGACTACAGAATCTGCATATTTGCCGTCATCACTGTAATAGCTGAAAATTGTAAGCCCTATGTTATAGCAGATCTCTGCTTTTTGTTCATTGCTCTTTATATCTTTTTTTATAAGAGGTTCAAGTGCATTTATTGTCTGCATTTCATTGGGAGAAATAATTCTATCTTTAGCATAAATCATTCTCAATTCATCAAATGCATCAAACGAATCGGAGTATTCTGTTTTAATCGCATTTATCAGGTTTTCCTCTCTGACATCATCGTGATACGAGGTATTCTGGCCATTTTCAAGATAAGAAAAATATTCGTTTTTCTTTTGTTTACTTTCCAATGATAAGCACCCGAACGCTCCGATCAAGGCTGCAAGCATAACCGAAAACGATGAAATAAACAGATTCAGTTTTTTCTTCTGCTTTTTTCGGTATCTGTCATCAATTTCTTCATAATGCTCAAGTGCGTACATCAACTCGGAACACGACTGATATCTATCTTCCGGATTTCGCTGAGTACATTTTATAATTATTCTCTCAAGTCCGCTTGAAAGTTGTGGATTGATTGATCTGATAGGCAATATCTCATACGGCGGCTCACACGGATTGCAACCCGTAACAAGATGATAAAGCGTTGCTCCGAGACAATAAATATCTGTTCTTGCATCGGTCTGTCCCATTCCGCCAAACTGCTCAGGTGCCGCATATCCGACCGTGCCGAGACATGTTGTATCGGCAAGATTTTTTTCTTTAAACTCTCTTGCCGTGCCAAAGTCGATCAAAGTAATATTTCCATCCGGCTTAAGCATAATATTTGCAGGCTTCATATCACGATAAATAATCGCTGGATTCCTTGTATGAAGATAATCCAACACATCGCAAAGCTGTTTTGCCCATTCGATGACAAATTCCTGCGGTTGCGCTCCATATTCTTCAAGAGCCTGACTTAACGGATTACCTTCGATATAATCCATAACAATAAGGAACGTATCTTCATTCTCAATTACATCAACGATGCTCGGCAAATTCGGATGATCCAATCTTTTAAGCATTTCGGTTTCAACAATAAGTCCTTGTCGAACAACTTCAAAGTCTTTTACTCCGTCTTTACGCACCTCTTTGATTGCCCATGTTTTATTTGCTTTTTCGTTTATGGCCATGTATACGACGCTCATTCCGCCGTGACCGATTTCACTCAGCACCCTATATTTACCGTCAACCAATGAGCCTATTTTAAGCATCATTATCCCTCCAGATATGAACGAATCAAAGCAACTGTAATATTATCTCTCTCCATCCTTGCTTTGTTTGTTTCAATAAGATATGTTGAATTGGAATACATGGTCTCCTCGTCACATAGTACAGCAGGGGAAAATGCATTTAGTATTTCTTCAGCAGTTATTTCGTGTCTAAAACCGTCCGTACAAAGAACAAACACTTCGTCCGGATACACGTCCCCAAAAAAGAACTCCGGATATACTTTTTCGGATGCTCCGACACATTGTAGCAGTATACTTCTTCGCGGGTCATTTTCGGCCTGTTCCTCGGTTAGCTTGCCTTCTTCCACTTCTTTAGCCACCAAAGTTTGATCTTTTGTTAGCAAATACAAGCTATCGGTAACAGCATAAGCTCTTGTATCTCCGACATTGACTATCAAATAATTTTTCTGCGAAATAATTATGGCTGTAATTGTAGTACCCAAAGAAACTCCGTTTTTGCGTCCGAAAAGCCTTATTTTTTCGTTTAATGAAAAAATAAGATCGTTCCACTGAGATCTCACAAAATCATTGTTGATTCCGCCATTATTATCAAATGCAAACGAAATATTTTCTTTTGCCCATTTTTCAAAAGCGGTTATTACCGAGGCGCTTGCAACCTCTCCTTTTTCCAATCCGCCCATTCCATCGCAAAGTACGGAAAAAACAGCTTCTCCGAACGAAGTTTGAAACTTACACATGAACAAGCTGTCTTGATTTGTTGTTTTTTTTATACCGATATCTGTAACACCGGAAATTGCAAAATCCAATTTTATCCCTCAATTACCGTTATTTTTTGACAATAACCTATTTTGAAGGTATTTTATCATGTATCATTGCAAGTTACCATAAACTACAACAATAGTTGAGCCTTATTTTACAAAAATGTCAATCATTGTTGCTTAAAGTAATTCTATGGCGTAATATAGTTTTTGATATTATTATTATAAAGTTGATAAAAGTGTAACTGATTCTCAATAGTATAAATCTGTACCTTTTACACGGTTCAAGATTTAACCGCGTCGTTCATAGTGCTATATAACAACTAAAGGATCCGTCTCTTGTTTAAAAAACATATAATCAAGAGTTTTCTGTCGAATAAATACAGTGTTATCTATAACAAAAGCCACCTGTTCTCCAAATAAGAACAAGCGGCATCATTTTTGTATCATATGTATTGGTTTTTATATAGTGATTATACAATACAATTACGCTCTGTTAAGCTTCCAATCTGAACAAAGAACTGCAATTTCCAACAATAAATTGTGAATTGCAGTTCTTTGCTGTTTATTACTCAACCGTATAGGTCAACGTTGTTGCATATTTCCAGCCGTCGGTCGGGGTTTTGATATAGACCTTGAAGCTGTTTTCGCCGATGTGGCGAGGTTTTACGGAAAGGTTGTAGGTATATGTCATGTTCGTTTCGTTGAGCACTGCCATTGACGAATTGACGGTGGTTGTCATTCCGTCCTCGTACTCAATGCGAACCTTGTTTACACCCGAGCCGGTAACGATTTTGCAGTCAACGGCACTTTGCTTGCCGCTCGTTTCGGCAAGCTCCGCAGATTTCAGTGTTGTATCCGAATAAAGCGTCGATATGCTGAAATCGTACGTTTGATCTTCCCAAACGTTGTCGTGCTTTGCATGAATTTTCAAGCTGCTGTTCGGTGTGAGTCTTGTCTTGACCGTCCAAACCTCATATGCGAGATCAGCCGAAGTGTCGTGAACCTCATTGCCCTGCTCGTCATAAGCCTTTATAGCAACATTGCTTGCGTGTCTCGAAAACGTTCTTGTCGCTCCCGTTGCTTCAATAACTTGAAGCTTCAAGGGTCTGCCGTCAACCGAAAAGCTGTAGTCATTTACACTGCTCCATGACGGAGTATATGTCACTCCCATAACCGAGCTTTCGGAATCCAGCGGAATGAACGTGAAGCCGTT
>HF999611.1 GCA_000434055.1 Ruminococcus sp. CAG:488
CGTTTGTGCAATGAACCCCTGCCCATGCGGCTATTACGGACACCCGACAAGAGAATGTACCTGCCGCGACGGTGCGGCGGCAAAGTATCTTTCAAAGATAAGCGGTCCGTTGCTTGACCGAATTGATATACATATCGAGGTGCCGCCCGTGGATTTTGAAAAGCTTGCCGACGAGCACCGGGGAGAGCCGTCCTCGGAGATTAAAAAGAGAGTTGAAGCGGCAAGAAAAATTCAACAAAACCGCCTGAGCGGAACCTCGGCAAACTGCAATGCACAAATGAACGCTGCAATGACCCGTGAATTCTGCAAGGCAAGCGATGCGGCAATGAAGATGCTTCAGGTTGCCTTTGACAGACTCGGACTTTCCGCCAGAGCATATGATAAAATTCTAAGGGTTGCAAGGACGGTTGCGGACCTTGACAATTCGCCGACAATCGAAGCGTCGCACATTGCCGAAGCGATTCAATATCGCTCTCTGGACAGAAAATTTTGGACAAGGTAAGCAAATCGTAAAAATGTGAATTATTGACACAAAATAAAGGTATGATATAATTAAAATAGCTTATTATATTGTACCTTTTAAATTATTTGAGAAGGGAATTCAATTTATGAAAGAAAATAAAAAGAATATACCCCGAAAAACAATATATTATGAGAACGAATTGACCGACGATTTTGCAAAAATGGGCATTGAAATAAAACCTCTGCGTGAAAACTACCGTTATATTCACAGAGGTCCGTTGTGGCGTCTTTTCTCATTCATTCTTTACAGAATCATAGGTCAGCCGCTTGCGTGGCTTTATACTAAAATTGTGCCGCTTCACCGTTTTAAGAATAAAAAGGCTATTCTGAAAGTGGGCATTTCCGGCGCATATGTTTACGCAAATCACACCAATTTCATTCTTGATGCCTTTTTACCGAATTTGATCAGACATTTTCGCAGGGGATATATCGTTGTCGGTCCCGATACAATGTCGGTTCCGGGACTTAATACTATAGTTGAAATGCTCGGCGCAATTCCGCTCGGCTCAACGATCAAACAGAAAAAAGAAATGATAAGGTGCGTCAAAACACGCATACGTCAGAGAAACCTTGTAACGATTTATCCCGAGGCGCACATGTGGCCGTACTATACAGGAATAAGGCCGTTTACGGACGCATCCTTCAGTTACCCTGCTCATACGGGCACACCTGTTTTTGCGATGACAACCTGCTATCAGAAAAGAAAAATCGGCAGCTTCCCAAAAACAGTAACATTTATTGACGGGCCGTTTTATCCCGATGAAAGCCTGCCGATGGCTGAGAGAAAAAAGGTTCTGAGAGATCAGTGCTATAACGCAATGAAAGACCGCGCCGAAAAGAATTCGACCTATGAGTACATTGCTTACAGGAAGAAAGAGGACGGCGAAAGCAAAGACTGATTTTGCCGTACAAAATGAATAATATGTAAAATTTTTCGTAGATATTGATTAGTAAAATATTTATGCTATAATAGGGGTAAGCGACAGGAATATGTCGTAAAAGGAGGAAAGAAAACTATGACAAGACAACAGATGAAGGCAATGGCAAAAGCACAGCTCGGGAATCAGATTTTCGGCAATACGTGGCTTATCGCCGTTGGCGTGATTACGATTCAGACGGCTATTTCATATTTTGTTAACGCAATTCCCGTAGCCGGTCAGGTTGCATCACTTTTGGTTATGGGACCGATTGCATACGGTGTTGCATCAATGTTTCTCAAGCAGACCCGCACGGGCGAAAAAATGGATATCGGTGATATTTTTAACGGCTTCAAAGACGATTTTTCGAACACGTTCCTTATCGGACTTATGACGATGATTTTTACTATTTTGTGGAGCTTGCTTTTTATCATTCCGGGTATCATTAAGTCATACAGCTATTCAATGGCGGTGTATATCAAGGTTGATTATCCCGACTATGATTGGAAGCAGTGTATTGATGAAAGTCAGCGAATGATGCAGGGACACAAGTGGGAGCTTTTTGTGCTTGACCTCAGCTTTATCGGTTGGCTTTTTGTCGGCGCATGCTGCTGCGGAGTCGGTACACTCTGGGTAAATGCTTATATGGCTGCTGCGCATTCTCAGTTCTATGAGAACCTCAGAAGAACGGAAATTATGAACAACGTTGAGAATGTCGACCCACAGTTTAACGCTTATGCTTTCGACGATCGTCAGAACTGAAATTAAAAAGCGATCCGCCGGTTCGGAAATTTTTTCGAACCGGCGGATTTTTCTTTGCAAAAAAATATAATTGTGATATAATAATCGGCAGAATAAAAGAAAAGGTGATTTCAAATGATACATGTAAGCAAACCGATGACAGACCTGCCCGAAGAATATAAAACGCCCTTGCAGGAGATGACATATAAATTTCTTGACGAAAACAATATCCCGTTCAGCAGAGTTGAAAATGACGAAGCCGTGACCATGGAGGATTGTATAGAAATTGATAAGGCGCTTGATATGAAAACCGTCAAGACTCTTTTTCTCAGCAACCGTCAGAAAACAAATTTTTATCTTTTTGTAACTGCTGGTGACAAGCCGTTTGTGACAAAAGACTTCAGCTCGGCTCTCGGAATTTCCCGTGTTTCGTTCGCATCGGCGGAAAAGCTCGATGAGATAATCGGAACAAAGGTCGGCGCAACAACAATTTTCGGCGTTCTTCGCCATGAGGCGGAGGATGTTCAGGTCGTTTTTGACAAGGTCGTATGCGAGGACGAATGGTACGGCTGCTCCGACGGCACAACGACGGGCTACATGAAATTGAAAACCAAGGATATACTTGAAAAACTCCTGCCGTATTCAAAGCATAGATATACGGTCATTGATGTTTAAGCACTTAAAGAAATTTTGTAAACCTGAGTTTTTTCTCAGGTTTATTTTTTTATAAAAATTTTAATTGGTTTTTTTATTTCTTTGCATTTCTTAATGACAAATAACGTTCCATGAGAATGTCCGTCCCAAAAAGCTAAGACTGAGTCCGAATATTCTATAATTTCAATGTTTCTTTTTAATGGTGCACTTCGCCCAAATTTATTATATTCGGGCAAAAATTCTCTTAAAGTAATATTGTTCCGTATCGCATATTCTTTTGCACATCTGTCTATACCTATTGCGCCGCCTGAGACAATTTCATTCACATCTTTTGGAAGATATTTCTCTAAATTGTTCAACTAAACTTCGGGATCCTATAACTGCAATTTTCATATATTCACCTCAAATAATAGATATACGGTATATTCAATATCGACATTATAGCACATAAAAACTATAAAATAAACACACAATATAGTTATTATGAGGTGAATTTTATGGCAGTTAAGAGTGTTTCGATAAGAATTGAGGAGGAAATGCTCCGCAAGATAGGCTATGTCGCTGACTACGAAGGACGTTCGGTGAACAGTCATATTCTTGTTCTTATTCGTGAAAACATCAAGCAATTTGAGGAACAGAACGGAAAAATCGAGGGCGACATCGACCCGAATATCAATGTGAAGCCTACCCGAAAATAAAACCGGACCCGAGAAACGTTCAATGCTTCTCGGGTCATTTTTATGTTCTTTTTATATTTCGCCGTCCGTTATGCGGTCAACGAAAAGCAGCTCGCTTTCGTAGGTGTCGGGCTTGTTCTCATCAATAACTATCAGCCTGCCGCCTCTTTGGCAGCCGTAGGTGTGGTAGCCTGCACCGTGAGTCTGAACAAGCTTGATTCCGTCAACATCCATCGTAAATGTGTTTTTATGGTCGTGGCCGAAGAATGCGGCGACGATATCGCCCGTTTTCTTCCAGCTCTCAAATTGGGAACCTATTTTATCGGGAGGGCATGGACCCTCGCCGAGAGAGCCGTCAAGAATAGCGCCTTCTTCGGCAATGTAAAACTTGCCGTTTCGTTCAACAGCGCCCGGAGTGCCCTCGCTGACCTCGGTCAGTTTGTTGTATTCCTGCAAAACAGGGATATGCTGGAAAAGCAGAGAAGGAACGGTTTTTCCACCGTTTTCCGCTTTGAGCTCGGCGGCTTTTTTTTCGTACCATGCGATTTGATCGTCATGCACAAAGCCGTAGCCCTCGTCCTTTATCACGTTGTAGTTTTCGCCACGAACATAGTCGTTCGAATCAATGCACCAAACATTCCATGCAACACGCTTGCCGTCGGAGGAAAAAATCGGCAGATTGTAATTGCAGCAGCCGTAAACGTCCTCGTCATTCATCGTTCCTCTGAAATTATCGTATTCGCAGTAAACGCTGATTTGATTTTCTTTTGCAAGACAGGGGCAGATCGGCTCGGCTTCGGCATCGTGATTGCCGAATACGATTGCAAGCGGAATATTCTTTTCCGCAATCGGCGCAACGATTTTCTTTATCGTTTTACGCATATAGTCGTATGTAAATTCCTGCCAATAGCCGCTGATATTGTCGCCGCCGAAAACAACAAGGTCGGGCTTTGCAAGCTCCATACAGCGGCGGATAACGTTAACTGTTTCGGCGGATTTGTTTATCGGAATCGATCGGTTTTCGTCGTCATCCATTTCGGGATCGACCTCGTGAATATCAGTCAGATGAAGTATACGGAATTTTCCGTCCTCACCGAAGCGGAGAGAAGATTGACCGTTTCTGATGTGTTTATGTGAATTAGGTAAGCCCTTTGCCATAACTGACCTCCGAAAAGTTTTATTAAATATATAATAATCTTTTAATCCGAGGCTGTCAATAAAAAGCACCGGCAAATCGTAATGATCTGCCGGTAAAAAATTATTCAGCGCCGTTTGTCGCTTTTTCAAAGATAAGAATAGCCTTGAACAGGTCGCCGTCAACGGCAATCTCAAATTTGCCGCCCTGAAGCTCGGTCAGGCTCTTGATAATTGAAAGTCCGAGGCCGTTGCCGTCGGTATTTCTGGCGGTATCGTCACGGGTGAAACGCTCCAAAAGCTCCTCCGGCGTTGCTTCGATTTTTTTCTCCGAAATGTTTTTCAGTTCGATTTTTACTCTGTTGTCCTCAATCTCTTTAACATTCAGATAAACTCTTGTGTTCGGCATCGCATATTTTGAGACGTTGCTCAGAAGATTTTCAAATATTCGCCAAAGCTTTTGCCCGTCGGCGGTTATGTAGATATCCTCCCGAGGAAGACGCTCATCCAGAGTAAGGTTTTTTTCTTCGAGTTTGGAACCGACACCGTCGAGCACCTGCGAAATGAAAATACCGAGGTTAAGACTGTCAAGAGTTATCTTGACCGAGCCGGTTGTTATCTGCGAAACGTCAATAAGATTCTGCAAAAGATTTGTAAGCCGCTTTGATTGCTTGTTGATTATCTCGTAGTATTCATTCAGCTCGGCTTCGCTGCATTTGCCTGAGCGAATGATATCGGTATAGTTAATTATCGAGGTCAGCGGCGTTTTAATGTCGTGAGAAATGTTTGCGATAAGCTCGCTTCGCATTTTTTCGTTCTTGTTTTTCTCCTCAAGAGCGTTTATAACGTCATCTTTGAGGGTAATGAAGCTGTCGTTTATTGCCTTGAAATCGCCGAACATTACTCTTGAATCAAGATCTTCGCCATAGTCGCCGTTTGCAAGTCGGTTTCCGCTCTCTCTTAAACGGTTGAAGTTTATTGCAATGAAAAAGAGGAGAGTTCCGACAACGAGAGCCATTGTGACCTGAATTAACGCAAAAACGGGGAAATTATAGGCAAGACCTTTTGACTTGAAGCGGAAATAATTGAAGATAATCAGCCCAAGGTCGAGAGCCAGAACGAAGCCGACGGTTATTATCAGCTTTCCGACAAAGGGCATTTTGAAATAGCCGGATTTTTCGCCGTCCGAATTGCCTTTTCTGATGCGTTCGATTATTTTATAAATAAGGGTATTTCTGAAAACATGACCCGCCTTTATTCTGACTGCCAGCGAAAGGAAGTAAATAAGCATTATGCAGAAAACGACAAAGGCAAGAATTGCGCATGAGGCATTCCAAAGAACTATGTCATCCTCACGGGTTTTGTCAGCGGACATAAGCACGATCATCGAGATGACGAAGCCGTTCATAGCAACGGTCAAAATCGAGAACAGATCAAACGGAATTTTGTCGATAAATCTCATATGTCCCGGGGTGTAGTTAACGTTAACCATCAGCACTGCGACAGTTGCCATGCCTGTAATAAGTGCGATGAACATCGCAATGATAATGAAGTATTTAAGATTGTTTGCCGTGCGAATAATGATTGATGTAAGCCTGAATGTATCGTCGGCGGAAAGATCCGATCTTATGTAAATATGAATTGTGACAGGTCTGATAGTAGCCGAATTCTCGTCAAAAAAACTTGTGGTGCGGCTCGTTCCAAAGCATGTCTGAATTTTTTTGTCGGGACTGTTACCGACAACGTCCGAGAGCAGCTCACCTTCGTTCAGTTCTCCATTTTGCAAATTGTTGAGCTTATACATACCGTTGTTGGTTCTTGCGGAAATAATGAGATTTGTGTTATCACGTTTGTTGTATTTCTCGCAAAGCGAACGGTAGAGCTCGTAATCAGAATCGCTGCTTTGCAGCTTTTTAATTTGATTCTTAAAAGACAAAAGAACGTATTCCTCAATATTGGAGTATTCCTTGTCAACCTTTTCCTTCATCAGTCGGGTAGTTGTGCTTTCGGTGAGCTGAAATTTATCATAGAAACCGTAATCGGCCATATAGCTGACTTCAAGAAACAGGGAAATAACTATTGTCATACAAATAAGGTAGAGAGCTACCGCCGTTATTTTGTCCGCAAGGGTTTTGAGCTTTATTTTCATCAGTGACCCCTTCCTTGCATCTTATAGCCGTGACCCCAGACAGCGACAATATAATGAGGGTCGGCAGGGTCAATTTCTATCTTTTCTCTTATGTGACGGATATGTACAATAACTGTGCTTTCGCTTCCGAAAACGCCGTCATGCCATACTTTTTCATAAATCTCCTTGGGCGATAAAACGCAGTCAAGATTTTCCATAAAAAGCTTGAGAATGGAGTATTCCGTCGGTGTGAAGTTGACCTCTTCACCGTCAACGACAACCTTTTTGGAAATATCGTCAATAAAAATTCCGCCGTTGCGAAGCGACTGACCGGCCGGAGCCTTGCCGAGTTCAAGATACCGCCGAAGTTGTGATTTTGACCTTGCAACGACCTCGACCGGATTAAACGGCTTGGTGATATAATCGTCGGCACCGACGTTGAGACCGAGAATTTTGTCATAGTCCTCACTTTTGGCAGTTATGAGAATGACGGGAACATTATATTTTTTTCTTATCTCGGCTGTGGTTTCAATGCCGTCCATCTGCGGCATCATAACGTCCATGAGCACAAGCTGAACATCATTTTCGGCAAGCAAACGCAAAACGTCTTTGCCGTTATGTGCTTCAAAAACGTTATAGCCCTCAGAGGAAAGATATATTTTTAAAGCGCGAACAATGTCCGCATCATCGTCGCAGGCAATAATATTTATCATCTTTTGGATTACTCCTCTCCTATTCTGCGTAAATTATAAGATAAAAGAGAAGAAAACACAATAATTTTTCCGAAAAATTAATTAATTCTTAAGGTTTAAAGAAAAGCCGCCGTGTAAATCCACAGCGGTTTTTGATGTTAATATAAGAGCTTATTTCTTGAAAAGACCGAACAGCCCTCCCCTTTTTTCTTCTTCGGCTGTTTCAATTGACATGACCTTGTAGCCGGTTTCATCAATCACCTTGCGAAGCTTATCTTCATCGAGCGGCTTTTCCGTTAAGATGACCGTTTGCCTCTTTGTGTGGGAGGAAGTAACTTTCTTGACCTTGAATTCACGGCGTATAGCATCATTTATATGGCTTTCACACATTCCGCACATCATGCCGTCAATTTCCATTGTGATCTTCAACATTCGTATCATCCTTTCTGTTTGCTATGTTATATAGCAGCGCTTTTACCTTGGTTGTGCAAGCAAAAGCTATGCCGATTATTGCAACGGAGAGCAAAATCTCTTTGACTTCGCTCATTCCGCACCTTTAAGAGCCTCAACCATGTCGATTTTTTTGTTTTTTCGTGAAACCATAAGACTGACCAGAAGCGACATGCCGACCGTTAGCGCAATGCTGATTGCGACAGATAATACGCTGACCTGCATTTTCATTTCATATTCACCGGCAAGCGCTTTCAGCAGATAATCGAGCGCACCGATTCCGGCAGGTATACCGAGAATTACGCCGAAAACGGAGAGCCAGAGGTTTTGACCTATAAGAAGCTGACCGATTTTTTTGTCTTTAAATCCGACAACCTTGAGCGTTGCCATCTCACGGTAACGCTCCGTATAGCTCATAACGCCGAGGTTGTAAAGAACAACGATGCCGAGAACAAGCGCACCGAGAACGAGAATAATGATCATTGTGTTAAATATATCAATGAAAGTTTCAAACGAATCCATTATCATTTGCTTTGACTGGATACTCTTTATACAAGTATCTGCGGAAATATCGGATTTCTGCGTCTTTGTGTAAGCAGAATCAAAAGCGAAAGGAAGCTTGATTTTCTTTGCATAATCGGAGCTTATCGCAATGCTTTCAGAAACACTTCTCATTATTTTGCTTATCTTTACGGTATATTCATTGTCCGTGCCAAACGGGCTGAACGTAAGCTCATCGCCCTCTTTAACGTCGAATTGATCTGCAAGCCTTTCACAGATCAATGCGCCGTCGTCGGGAAGCTTTACATAGTCCATATTGTCGCCGGGGAAAGCAACAAGCTCATGTTCGATTTTATAAACATCGACCGAAACGGTTTTCTCCTCCGCCTGAACGCTGACAGATGCGCTGAGGTCGGCATCGTATTTTTCGGCGAGCCTGTTTTTCTGCTCGTTCGTTGCATTTTCTGTAAAATAGATTCTTGACGAATACTTCATTGCGCCGTCATAGTAGGTATCAAGGAAAGAATTCATTGTATCTCTCATGCCGAACGATGCCATAATGAGCAGTGTGCAGCCGACAATTCCGAGAAGGCTCATTGCCGAACGGGATTTATGACGAACAATGTCACGCAGATTCCACCGTGTGCCGAATGAAAGCTTATGGAAAAGCTTTGTTCTTTCGATAATCATCGGCTTCATTTTCTTCGGCGAATACGGCCTGAGCGCATCCGCCGCAGTGCCTTTGAGCATCTTTCTGACCGAGAGAAATCCGATAAGGGTAAGAACAACAATTATTGCCGCAAGAATGTAGTAGCAGAAGCTCGGAATATAGAGCTTCCATTCGGGCATATCAAAGTATGTACCCATCATTCCGTCGGGGTTCATAATATACCATGCGATAAAAAATCCGAGACCCACTCCGATTACCGAACCGATAATTCCTATCATAAACGCATATGAAGTGTAGTGCCTGAGAATGCGCCTGTTCTTGAAGCCGAGCGCCTTGAGTGTGCCGATTTGCGTTTTCTCTTTTACGGTCAGGCGGTGCATCGTCGTAACCATTGTCAGAACGGCAATAAGCAGAAACAATGTCGGTAAAATCGAACCCATTGTCTGTCCTTCTTCAACCTCACCGTGAGCATTGGAATATGAAGCGGACTCGTCCTTGGTGAGAATCATGGCAGTATTGCCGAGAGCGTCGTCCGCTTTTTCCGTAAAGTCTTTTTTAGACATTGATGAAACAACGTTTATCTGCGGATAATAGTCTCTGCCGATTGTTTTTTCGTACATAACAGGTGAGATATAGGCAAAGCCGAACGTGTTGTAGTCGGGCATAAGCTGGCTCGAATCACGAACGCATATAAGCTGTTCGCCTGCTTTGACAAGACCTTTTATAACGCCTTTCATCTCAATGCCTTTGTAAGCAAGAGTTATGCTGTCACCGATCTTGAGGTCGTTTGCCTCGGCATATTTGTCGGAAAGCCATATACCGTCTGTGCTTTTTGCATCATATTTCTCGCCGTCCGTTATAAGCACTCCCGAAACCTTTTCGTTTGTTGTTACCGTGAGCGCAACGGCGTCATCTTTTCTCTCCTTAACGTCGGCAGCAATGCTGACATAGCGTCCTGCATTGTCAACTCCGTCAATATCGGATATTTTCTTCAGGTCGGCGGCGGAATAGCCTTTTTCGGAGATTATCCTGAAATCGGCATATCCTGTTTTCTCAAAGAAAGACGAAGTATTACCCTCAATGCTGTACCATTCCATATTGAAGCCGACAAAGATTCCCGTGCCTATAGCAATCATAATAATCATCGAGATGAATTGTGCACGGTAAAGACCCATCGTTCTCCATAGTTTTTTGAATAACATATCGTCACCCCTTTACCAGTCGATACTGTCGGCAGAGGCGGGATTTTTTTGTTCCTCCTGCGAAACGATTTTTCCGTTTTTAACCCGAACAACCACATCGGCCATTTTAGCGATGTTTTGGTTGTGGGTAACTATTACAATTGTTTTACCGTAGTCACGAGCCATTTTAAGAAGCAGCTTGAGCACCATAACACCCGTTTCCGAGTCGAGCGCACCCGTCGGTTCGTCACAAAGAAGAATTTTCGGATTCTTCGCAAGAGCACGGGCAATGGAAACCCTTTGCTGTTCACCGCCGGAAAGCTCAGACGGAAAATTCTTCAAATGGTCGGAAAGACCGACTTCTTCAATCATCTTTGTTGCCGAAAGCGAATTTGGTGCAATCTCCTTGACGAGTGCAACATTTTCGTGAACAGTCAACGTAGGGACAAGGTTGTAAAACTGGAATACAAAGCCGACCTTTTCCGCTCTGTATTCGGCAAGCTCATTGTCCGAAAGGGTGGAGATGTCTTTGCCCTCAACAAAAATTTTACCGTCTGTCGGGCTGTCGAGACCGCCCAAAAGATTGAGCAATGTGCTTTTTCCTGCGCCGCTCGGACCGAGTACAACAACAAATTTACCTTCGTCAAGCTTCATGCTGACGTTGTCCAATGCTTTCTGCTGATGATCGCCGCTTTGATAAACACGGCTGACATTTTTAAATTCAACAATAGCCATAAATCCCTCACATCCTGTTAGCTTATGCTAACTGTAAATTTTTATTTAACAGACAACCCGTAAGCTGTCTGCACTCTTCCTTGAATTATAATAAATAACGGTTTATAATAACAACTTATAATTATGTTAGTTAGCCATGGCTAACCATTGGCTTTATTGTAGCACCGTCCGCACCCGATGTCAACATTTATTTTTGATTATAAGTGATTATAAGAAAATTTCAGATTTTGAAACGAATTGCCGAAGTATTTTTGCTCAGCCGGTATGAAGTCCGGCAAAAACAGGGCAAACCATGCGAAAAAACTGCTGAAGAAATTTTTAACATAGGAATTGAGCTTGCGAAATAGTCCGCAGACACAGAAATAAATGTGTTTGCGGAATTTTTGTTGTAAATCCTTGATTTGCTACTTGACAATAAAAATAAAACGTTATAAAATGTAGACAATATTAAAAAACGTTGATGCAGAAGGCTGCTTCGTTGGAATATCCTCAGAGAGATGTGCATTTGGTGCGAGCGCATCGGTGTTCGGAATCGGCTACCACTGCGGAGTGCGTTCCGAAATAAGGTTCGCCGTTCGCCGCGTTAAGGCATTCGAGTGGCAGTCCTTGACTGCAATACGGGTGGAACCGTGGAGCTATGCTTCATCCCTGTTTTGGGATGGAGCTTTTTTGTTTTTATTAGGAAATTTCGGCTTAAACATTTTTTGAGTTGACTATGAATTTATGAGAATTTTTCAGCCTCCCCTTATGGTAAGGGTAGCGAA
>HF999612.1 GCA_000434055.1 Ruminococcus sp. CAG:488
AGATATCGGGTTGTTCCAAATAACGACATTACAAGAATGGACTGGGCGGTAAAGCAAATCAAAGCCGCAAAGAAGCAAGGCAAAAAAGTTATAATGATCATGCACCACAACCTTCTTGAGCACAACCCGTTTCAGAAGCTGAACGAAAAAAACTATGTTGTTAATACCCCATATTCCTTTGCCGGACTTCTTGCCGACTTGGGTGTTAAGCTTGTTTTTTCGGGTCATACACACTGCAACAATGTAAAATCATACACAAGCTTTCTTGGCAACACAATTTATGATTTCTCAATGTCAAGCCTCGGCAACTTCCCCGCCGAATACAAATATTTTAACGTAACCGACAGTAAAATCAGCTATGAAACAAAGAAAATCAACCATATCGACGCAGACAAGCTTGCCGAAGTTTGCAAAGGCTTCTCAAATGAAGCTCTCGAAATGATGAAGAATAATCTTCAAACATACACTTGGAGCATGTCTTATAGGGAGTATTCCGAGGACCTGAGAGAAAATATCTCCCCCGAAACGCTCGGCGTCGAAGAGTCAAGCGCACTTTATGCCAAGCTCAAACCTGTTACGGATACAATAAAGGAAATGTCCGATACACCGATTTACGGCAAGGGAGGAATTCAAGAGCAAGCAGCGGCATACGGCCTTGAAATTCCCGACAGTGAGTATAAAACTCTCAATGATGCCATGACGCTGGCCATGCTCAGATGCAAAATCGGCGACAAGAGATATAATCTCAACTCGAATGATTTTACGGTTCTCATAAGGCTGCTTGCGTTCACCGTTCGTAAATCAATCGCCGCAACGGCAGACAGCGACATTCTTTCCGATGCAAACGAGATTCTTGGCAAGCTCGGCTATAAGGGCAGCGTTGCCGATAACTTGCTCCGCGATTTCAGCGAGAAATACGGTTTTGCCACTCCCGAGGAAAAGGAGGCCCTTGCAATTGCCTACGGCCTTTGGGGCGGATACTTCAGTGATGTTGACGGAGTGGAAAACCGTGACGGTGCTATTCCCGGCTACGCAGTCAAGGAAGCCAATGAAAATCAGTTTATTGTTATGGCAAAAAAGCTCTTTAAGTTTGTTATAGACCTTCTCAACAAGATTATTATCTCCTTTTATCCCGTTTTCGGCAAATAATTTGCTTAAAATTAAAAATAAGTATTGACAAAAATCCAAACGTGTGCTAATATAACTAAGCTGTTCTTTTCAAAGACAGCAGGTGCAAAACAGCGTAATGGTTTTAACAGACCGCCTGCCGAGAATGGGAGCATACGATAACCGAGCTATTCGGATCAATATTTGTATGTCATATCCCTGTTCACGGTGAGTGGACAGGGATTTATTTTCGTTTACACGCACCTATTTCATTGCATGAGAGGTGAAAAAAATGCCAAGTGCAAGCGTATTGGAACAGAAGAAGCAGATAGTTGCTTCCGTAGCAGACAGAATCAGCAATTCATGCGCAGGTGTAATCGTAGATTACAAGGGAATTTCCGTTGCCGACGATACAGCTCTTCGTAAGGAGCTTCGTGAAGCAGGAGTTGAGTACACAGTTGTTAAGAACACTCTCCTCAAGCTCGCAATCAACGGTACGTCCCTCGAAAGCATGGGTGAGGTTCTTGACGGAACAACAGCTCTCGCAACTTCCAAGGACGACTATGTAGCCGCAGCCCGTATCCTCAACAAGTATGCAGAGGATCACGAGAACTTCAAGCTTAAAGCAGGTTACCTCGACGGTGAGGTAATGACGATGGAGAAGCTCAAGGATCTTGCAAACCTTCCCTCGAGAGAAACATTGCTCTCTATGGTTGCAAATGTATTCAGCGCACCTATCGCAGGCTTTGCTCGTGCTGTTCAGGCTATCGCCGATAAGGCAGAGGCTCCCGCTGAGGCTTAATTGTCAGCGAAACTAAAATTAAAAAATTACTAAATTATTACGGAGGTAAATTACCATGGCATCAGAGAAAATTAATGCTATCGTTGAAGAGTTGAAGACTCTTTCAGTTCTTGAGCTTTCAGAGCTCGTACACGCAGTAGAGGATGAGTTCGGCGTATCAGCTGCAGCAGCAGTTGTAGCAGGTCCGGCAGCAGCAGGCCCGGCAGTTGAGGAGAAGACAGAGTTTGACGTTATCCTCAAGAGCGCAGGCGCACAGAAGATCAAGGTTGTTAAGGCAGTTAAGGACATCACAGGTCTTGGACTTGCTGAGGCAAAGGCTCTTGTTGACGGCGCACCGAAGGCTGTTAAGGAAGGCGCTTCTAAGGACGAGGCTGAGGACATCAAGGCTAAGCTCGAGGAAGTCGGCGCAGAGATCGAACTCAAGTAAGTTTGTTTCAACAAAAAATCAAGCTCTCGGATTTTTCCGGGAGCTTTTTTCTGTCTGTAATTAAAATTTTCTTATCAATTTCGGGCAAAAGCTTAAGTAATCGGCGGAGATAAGATCAAAATTCACTCCGTCGCTTTCCCCTCTGAATGCCCAGTTTACGGAATTGCCGTGAAGGTGTCCGTAATAGCAGTTCCTAATCTGCTCCTCAACCAATGTATCATAAATCTCATGGCAGGTCTCGGTCAAACTTATCGGCGGATAATGAAGAAATGCGATAACCTCGCCGCCGAGCTTTTTTGCTTCGGCAATGCTCGTTTTCAGCCTGCCGACTTCACGCGCAAGAACCTTTTGATCCTCATCCTTTGAGCAATCGAAGAACCAGCCTCTTGTGCCGCAAACTGCAACATTGTCCACTTTATACGCATTATTAAAAAGAATTTTTATGCTTTCGATTCCATTTTCTTTCAAAAATTTTTCGGTCTTGCTCTTAGTTGACCACCAATAATCGTGGTTGCCTTTTGTAATAATCTTCGTTCCGTTCAGCTTATTCAAAAAACGAAAATCCTCCAATGTGTCTTCAAGCTTCATTCCCCACGAAATATCACCGGCGATTACAACGGTATCTCTTTCCGTTACAACAGCGTTCCAGTTTTTTTCAAGTCTTTTTTCATAGTCCTGCCAACCGCTGAAAACATTCATCGGCTTATCCGTACCAAAAGAAAGATGCGTATCTGCAATGGCAAATAATGACATTTCTTCACCTCCTCAAAAAAAGAATAAAAAACGAGATTAAGCAGATAATATAAGCGTGAAACGTTTCACAAATCTAAAAAAGGGGTAATTTGCAATGAAGCACGAAATTAAAGATATCAAGTGCCATGCCAGCAACTGCATCTATAACGAAGAGGGTTGCAAGTGCGTAGCCGGTAAAATCGAAGTCGGCCCGTCAAGCGCTTGCACCTGCGCGGAAACAATCTGCGCAACCTTTGAGCCAAGCAGCGACGTAAGCAAGTAAAACTTCTTTAAAAGGGACTGTCACATCAAGGCTGTATATCACAGGCTTAATGTGACAGTTTTCTTCAATTAAACTGCATTGCCGAAAATCAAGCGAATGTTACATAACAAACACAGAATTGACCTCATCGCTGCACGGACCGCCAAGCTTCGGCTTTCCGGCACTGTTAAGGCCGAGCATACCGTGATTTGCAAAGAATTCGGTTTCAACAACATTTACCTTGTTCAAATTCTTGAGCTGGGTCGCTTTTGTTCCCGTAACATTTCCGATTCCCTTGACATACATATATGAGCAATTACCACCGTTGATAACTACGGCATTTTTTGCACCGTATTTCAAAAGAAGATCGGCAATCGTATTCAACGGCATAAATTCGGCAACCGCAAAAATGTATTTGTTTGTG
This sequence comes from Ruminococcus sp. CAG:488, assembly GCA_000434055.1. GTDB lineage: Bacteria > Bacillota > Clostridia > Oscillospirales > Acutalibacteraceae > CAG-488. The sequence continues at coordinate 3,755 of HF999612.1, forward strand.
CTAATTTGAGCAAGAACCGTACGGTTGTGATAATAAGACTCACTGTTGTCTATCTTTTTGCCGTTCTTAATAAGAACATAATGATATCTGACCGTATTAAACACACCGTCTTTGATAAGCTGATTCTGATTCTGCTTATTAAGCGGGCCGTAATCGCACTTGCCGTTTCTGTACAAACGCATAACCTCTCTGCCCGCTCCGTTCTGGAAATATGCGTTACCGTTTTTTATCGCCATAGCCGTGGCTGCGCTGGTTGATTCGCCGTTGATAGCCACCAATGCGCCAACCTTTTTGGAGATATCCTCCTGCTTGCTCTTTGTGGTTCCGAGAACCACCGATGTAATGGCATATTTAACCGTTGTCGGAGCACATGAAACAATGGCAACATTGCAAATCGGTTGATATGTAACGCTCTTAGATGAAACATCCAATGCACTGTCCTGACTCTTTAAAAAGTTCTGCGTGATTTTAGGACCGTATGCAACCTTATGGATCTCAACGCTTGAAACTTTGGATGAAATCCGCCATGCGCGCTGAATTGTTCCTGCATAATGAGTTACAGATGACGGAGAAACCTCCTTGACGGCAGACGGGGTAAACTGAACCGGCTTTGTCGTTGTCGGCTTCGCCGTTGTTGTATAGTTCTTGGGGTCATCCAGGCCGACGCATATTCTGAGTATAATAAGTGCATCGGCAGTGTTTATCTTTCCGTCATGATTTAAGTCACCGGGAGACATATCCTTGATACCCGTGGAAAGTCCTACGGAATATCGAAGAACGATCAATGCATCCGACGAGTTTGCCCTGCCGTCGCCGTTAATGTCGCCGACAACACTTGAAGCATTGGTCACAAAGATGTTGCAGAACACAACAGAAAAAATAACAATAAATGAAACCAAGCTGAGAACATGCTTTTTCATAAGAAACACCCTCTCAATATTTTACTTTATTCAAACAGCACAAAGCTGTTTAATAACTAAATCCTGCCTTTTTCATCCGGCGTATCTCTAATAATATAGAATTATTTCAGCAAATCAAATACGACCTGCTCCATATCCTCTTTCTTGCAGCAGCCGGTAAATCTCGGGGTTTTGCCCTTAAGGTTTGCAAGCTGCGGCGGACATACCTCTCCCGTCTCGTCATGCAGAGCCGTAACCATCTCGAACTCATCAAGATTTTCGGTCATGCCGGGACGAACAGCGTCAAGAACTGCCTTGCTGAATTTAAACGGGTTAGCCGTTGAAGCTATAACAGTCGGGGTTGTGTCTCCCGTTCTCTTAGCATAGTCCTCATAAACGGAGACTGCAACTGCCGTATGTGTATCGCAAAGATATTTGTGCTCATTAAATTCCTTGGCAATGCAAGCCTTGGTGCCGTTATCGTCACAGCAGCCTGCATCGAACAGCTCAGAAAGCTTTGCAAAAACATCGTCACTTACCTTGTATGAGCCTTTTGAAGATAGCTCGCCCATCCACTCTCTGACAATGGCATCATCCATGCCTGAGAGAAGGAAAAGAAGTCTTTCAAGATTCGATGAAATAAGAATATCCATTGACGGCGAAACGGTCGTGTAGAAATCTCTTACACGGTTATAGGTTCCCGTCCTGAGGAAGTCTGTCAAAACATTGTTCGCATTGGAGGCGCAGACAAGCTTTTTGATAGGCACGCCCATCTCCTTTGCATAGTAAGCGGCAAGAATATTACCGAAGTTGCCCGTGGGAACAACAACATTGATCTCGTCACCCGCTTTGATATCGCCCTTGTTGAGCATCTCGCAATAGGCGGATACATAGTAAACAATCTGCGGAACAAGACGTCCCCAGTTGATTGAGTTTGCCGACGAGAACATCATGCCCTGCTCGGCAAGCTTTGCGGCAACCGACTTGTCCGTAAAAATCTTTTTTACTCCCGTCTGTGCGTCATCAAAATTACCCTCGATAGCGCAAACGCCGACATTTGAGCCCTCCTGGGTCGTCATCTGAAGCTTCTGCATCGGAGAAACGCCGTCATTGGGGTAGAATACAAGAATCTTTGTGTTCTTGACGTCCTTGAAGCCTTCAAGCGCTGCCTTGCCCGTATCGCCGGAGGTTGCGACAAGAATAACTATCTGCTTGCCCGGCTCACTCTTTGCTGAGGCAACGGTAAGAAGATGCGGAAGAAGCTGAAGAGCCATATCCTTGAATGCACAGGTCGGGCCCTTCCACAGCTCAAGGATTTCAACGCCTTTTGTCAATGTATGAAGCGGCGCAATTTTATCGCTTGAAAATTTACCCTCTCCGTAGGCGCCGTTAACGCAGGAATCAATCTCCTCGGGGGTAAAGTCCGTAAGATAAAGTGAAAGTATTTCCTTTGCTCTTTCTATATAATCGCAGTCGGCAAGACGCACGATATCGTCCATTGTTATATGAGGGATCTCCTCAGGTACAAACAAACCTCCCTCGGCAGAAATGCCGTGAGAAATCGCCTGTGAGGAAGTTACCTTTATGCTCTTATCTCTTGTGCTTGTGTAAAACATATTACCTCTCCTTTGGTAAGTTCTAAACTAATTGTATCATAAGTAAAAAAACAATTCAATGAAATATTATAAAAAACAGCAATTAAATGCCTTCCGTAAACGCATTTTCAATGTAATTTATCTTTATGAGATTAAACCCACCGTCAAGAAAAACCTCGCAGACATCAAATCGCGGCTGCTTTCCGTTCGGATAGGCTTTCATAAAAAGCTTCGAGGTTGATATCAGCTTTTCCTGCTTTGAAAAATCAACCGCCTCTTTCGGCTCATACAGCCTTTCCTCGCCTCTCGTCTTGACCTCAACAAAGCACATATAATTCCCTTTTTGTGCAATGATATCGATCTCGCCCAAGCGGGATCGAAAGTTAGCCGTAATAATTCTGTAGCCGTTGTCTCTGAGATATCTTGCGGCAAAAATTTCTCCCCAAACACCCGATTTATTTATTTTCATAGTATTTCCTCAAAAACGACATCCTGTGAATTTCCGAAGCGCCGTATTTATCCAGCATTTCATAATGAAGCTTTGTTCCGTAACCCTTGTGCTTCGCAAATTGATATTCCGGATATTTTTTATCCATTTCAAGCATGAAGCGATCCCTTGTCACCTTTGCAAGAATCGAAGCTGCGGCAATCGACATTGAATTTGCGTCACCCTTAACAATTGTTCTTGTCGGAATACCGAGACCGGGATCACGGTTCCCGTCAACGAGCGCCATATCCGGTCTTACGCTCAATCCACGAAAGGCACGGTTCATCGCAAGATATGTGGCCTGAAGAATATTTATCTCATCAATTTCCTTTTCGTCGGCGGTCGCAATAGAATAGGCAACGGCAGTCTCCTTTATCACGTCAAAAAGCTGCTCACGCTTTTTTTCGGTGAGCTTTTTGGAATCGTTGACTCCCTCGATTATACAGCCGTCGGGAAGAATAACCGCCGCCGCACAAACCGGTCCTGCGAGTGGGCCTCTGCCGGCTTCGTCAATTCCGCAGACTATGTTATAACCGTCCGCTTTGGCTTCGTTTTCATATTTGAACCAGTCAATTTTTACTTCCGTTTTCATTGCGGTCATCCCCAAATTAGATTTTAGATGTTAGATTATAGAGATCGGATGCGTAATCATAAAGAATCGTCTTTATTCTTGACGTGAGATTTTTTCGTTAGGCGGATTTTATTTCTTGACGGCAATATACCTATATGCCGAGAGGAATAAATTTCGTATCACGGAAAAAGATACCTCTATTTCTTGACGCGAGATTTTTTCGTTAAACGGATTTTATTTCTTGACGGCAATATACATATATGCCGAGAGGAATAAAATTCGTATCACGGAAAAAGATCCGTCAAGCAGGAGGAAACTCCATTGTTATCTTTCCAAGTTTTCCCCCTCTGTACTCGTCAAGGAGCATAACGGAGGCACGTTCGGTGTTTACCTCGCCGCCGCTTATGAGCATACCTCTTTTCCTGCCTATTGCTTCGAGGATTTCCCACGATTGCATATCCGTAATATCATCGAGCTTATATCTTTCGGCAAGCCGCTCGGGATAGCCCTCACGGAGAACGTCGATCAGTCTGACCGCCATTGTTTCGACATCGAGAACGGCATCCTTGACCGAGCCGATAAAGGCTAAGCGGTCGCCGACAACCGGATCGTCAAACTTTGGCCAAAGCACACCGGGAGTATCAAGAAGTTCAATTCCGTTGCCGATGAAGAACCATTGATTGCTCGTTGTAACGCCGGGTCTGTCGGCAACCTTGGCACGGACTCTGCCTGCCATCTTATTTATAAAAGAAGATTTTCCCGTATTCGGAATTCCGACAACCATGACTCTCAGCGCTTTGCCGACCATACCGCGTTCGTTGTTCTGCTGAATCTTATCGGCAAGAACCTTGCGGACAAGCTGAGTATATCCGTTGAGCCCCCTGCCCGAGCGGCAGTCAACCGCCATTGCCTCCGCTCCCGTAGAGCGAAAATATTTTATCCACTGTGCGGTCACCTTTTCGTCTGCCATGTCGCATTTGTTGAGAAGAATTATCCTCGGTTTGCCTGCTGTTATCTCTCCGATTTCGGGATTTCTGCTGGAAAGAGGAATTCGGGCGTCAAGTATCTCGGTCACGCAGTCCACTCTTGAGAGACTTTCCTTGATAAGCCTCCTCGTTTTCGCCATATGTCCCGGAAACCACTGAACGGTTTGTTTCTGAAAATCACCCATTTTAAGCCATCCTTTGAAAAAAGGTCGAACCAAAGGATTCGACCGTGATTTTTATTATACGATATTATCTTAATTATCCGACTTGCCGAAAAATGTGAAGTTCGGCATAAGTCTGCACTTGACAACGCCGAGAATATAGCGCTCGTCAACACAACCGACCATCGGCGAACGGCTGTCAGTAGAATCGTTTCTGTTATCACCCATCAGGAAAAGCTTGCCCTCGGGAACAACCATGGGAAAAGTGTTGCCCTCCTGAGCATACGTCGGCGCGGCAACATAAGGCTCGTCAAGCTCCGTGCCGTCAACATAGACCTTACCTGTTGAAAAATCAATATCTACCGTCTGTCCGCCCTTGGCAATAACTCTTTTAACAATAGGCTCGTCAAAAGCATTCGGCTGCGTACTTATAACTATATCGCCCTGCTCAATATCCGTATTGATTGCCGAAACGATGAGCCAGTCGTTATTTTCAAGCGTCGGAACCATTGACGATCCGTCAACTCCGACAAAGCGAAAAAGAAACGTGAACATAATCGCTATAATCACAAGCGCAGTTACAAAAACCGATACGGTCTCATAAAGAAATGAACCCTTCGGTTTGCTTTCTTCGGCAACCTCTGCCGCCGTTTCGTTTGTGTTATTTTCATTCATGGATTATTCCTCACCCTGTTGAAAATTCGCATATATATTCATATCTCCAAACGGGAGAACTCTCACCGTTGCCTTACCGAGAATATATCGCGTATCAATAAATCCGATGTCGGTGCTTCGGCTGTCCGTCGAGTGCATTCTGTTGTCTCCCATAACAAAAACCTTACCCTTGGGAACAACAAGCGGGAACGTAACATCACCCGAACGCTTGGTCAGTTCATTGATATATGACTCCTTGATTTCCTGCCCGTCGATAAAAACCTGACCGGAAACAAAGTTAATATCTACCGTTTGTCCCTCGGTTGCGATAATTCTTTTAACAATCGGCTCATCAAAAACATTCGGCTGAGTTATAATAACGATATCCCCGTAATTATACTCACTCTTAGCCATTGTCAGCAGCCAGTCTCCGTCCTGAAGCGTCGGAACCATAGAGGTACCGACCACGCTCGTCGGGCGGCAAATGAAAGTAAATATGACAAAAACCAGAACCAAAGCCGTTATAACCGAGCCGACAAGATCGTAAATTTTTACCCAACGTGAACGTTCCTTTTTAGCCTGCTCGGGAGTCATGCCGTTTTTGAGGTATTCATTCCAGCTTTCCTGAACACTGCGTCTGCTTAATAACATTGAATTACCTCCTTATATCGAATCGGTTCAAAACCGCTAATTATATAATTCTTAATAAAAACAAAAGGGCATGGAACCACCGCCATACCCCTCAGCTCGTTTTCGTAATCTATGATTACATTAGCCGATGCTCTGCTTAACCTTAGCAGCCTTACCGACTCTGTCACGCAGATAGTAGAGCTTGCTTCTGCGTACCTTACCTGTTCTGATAAGCTCAATCTTGTCAACATTGGGTGAATGAACAGGGAAAACCCTCTCAACGCCAACGCCGTAAGAAACTCGACGAACGGTAAATGTCTGGGAAACTCCGCTGCCCTTAATGGCAATTACGGTACCCTCGAAAGCCTGGAGTCTTTCTCTCTCGCCTTCACGGATCTTAACCCAGATTTTGATAGTGTTACCTACCTTGATTGCCTCAGAAACGTCAGCCTTGAGGCTGTCCTGAGCGATTAACTTAAGTGCGTCCATTACAGACACCTCCCATAGAATTTCAGGCGTTCTTAACGGTTAAACCGACAGAGGACCGTCCGCTTTAATGTTGGGCATTAAACCCCGCCAAACCGACACTGCCGCCTTGGTGGTCACAAATGCTTAAATATATTAACATATTGATCGATTTATTTCAAGTATTTTTTGATGATTTATAGGAAAAAATCAATAATTTTTTTCTGAAATATATTTGTTCACAACATCTTGTTATACGCTATGTTTTTCACCACTATTTTTGCATATCGGTATAGATACAAATATTCTCCGACATGCTGTAAAGATACAGTCCGTCACCGAACCGAGCCTTTTCGGTCATCGTAACGTCATATTTTCCGGCAATTTTTTTGACCTTCGGCAATTCGTGGTCTCTCAGAAGATATAAGCTCTTTGAATTATCCCACTGCTTGTAGCCATCCTTAACGCAAAGGTATTCAACCGGCTTCATGGGCTTTGAGCTGTCAACGTTTTTGAATTGAACAATATGGATTTTATCTCCCGAGGCAACAACTACATTTTCCGCTCCGTCCATAACGCCGCTGAGTCCGAACACCGAATAGATCGTATCATAGCCGTTATCGAGCATATAATTTGCAATCTGATGCGCCGTCGAATTTTTGTCCTTGCCCGCCTTTATCTCTTCTACTGCGCCGGCAGTGCGGAATATTATCATTCCTGCCGTAAAAACAGCAACAACAGAGAAAAGGATGTCTCTTTTTTTCTCAAATTTTACGATGATATACGAAACGCAGACCGCTAGAAGAGGATAGATCATGAAATAATAAAGCGCACGGTTAACAACATCGGTGAGAACACCTGCGGCAAAAACGGATACACAGCCGAGAGTAAGAAGCATTACTAAAACAAATCTTCCCTGTTCGTTGCATTTGTTTTTGATATAATCCTTAACGCAAAGTATAAATCCGATAAGAATAATCAGCAAAAACGGTATAGAAGCAACAAGCCGCACCCTTAATTCGAGTGCGTCGAGGCCAAATGTCAATGCCACGCTCTCCATATTCAGAAAAAGCTTTCTGAAGAAGTCCTTAAAGCAGCTTACAAACGCCGTTGTCCCGTAGATAGAATTTTGATTTATTTCTATAAACCTCATTGCGACCAGTCCGGCAATGTTTGCAATAAACACGATTGCCGAAAAAAGCGTTGAATATGATATTGCAAATCTTTTATCCTTGGCTGAATAAATTATTATCAACAGCACCTCACAGGCAACGAGCGGCAATGCCATAACTGCCGTTTGTCTCAAGCTTTGCATACCCGTTCCGAAGCTGAGCGCAACACCGATAATTGCCGGAATAATATGCTTTCCCGTAAATTTTCCCTGGCGAATTCTTACATAACAGCCGTAAACGATAAACGCATTTATAAGATAGCACGCATAATAGCTTGCCATAGTGAAAAAAGCCTGTATTCCCTGCTGACTTGTTGCCACATGGGCTTTGAGCAGCAGAAAGCCGATCATAAACAAAAAGCCTGCCGTGCGTTCGTTATAAGAAAACAGTGTCCTTGTCATCCAGTCATATGTCAGTATAACAAACACGGTCATAATGCTTGACGCAATTGCCATGGCGGTAAAACCGTTACCTGTTATTCCGTAAAACAACGCCGCCAAAACGGGAGTTGCCACAACATAGGTCTGATTGCCGAAAATCCAATCCTTCGGAAAAAGAGACTTCGCTTTCCACGCTTCTTTTGCATAATTGATATCATTATAAATATCCCCGTCGTAATACTCAGGATTGATGCTGAAATTTATATAAAAGACCATGCCGACAAAGCCGAGAAGAAGAACCGTCAAAACAACGGAAAAAATCTTTTCTCTTTTAATTCTTTCTATCGGCTGAACCATTTCGGCTGTCTCCTTTTATTTGAAAGTTTTATTGTCCTTGGTAATCAGCTTCCTGCGGACAATATATTCCATCTCATGCTCAATGCCTATCTCTTTTTCGAGTGTTTCGACAAGCAGGGTCGGATTAAGATTGTTCGTATTTCCTGCGGCGAGAACACATTGCAAATTCACAATATTATCCGCCGTTGAGAATTTCATATCATAGATAAAATCAATAAGATTTATCTGCTTCATAACCTTCCTGTGACCTTTTTTGCCTCTCTTCTCGGCAAGCAATTCTTCGCCCTCGGCAAGGGTCTGTGCCCTTTCGGCAAAGATCTTAGATGTCTCGGCATCCTTGAAAACAAGCTTCACAAAATAAAGCGCCTTTTCAATCTCCTTCGCATCGTAAACCGGAGCGGAAACCGAAAGAATTTTCACACCCTCGGGAAGAACGGCGTTAAGCCTGTTCATTATCTCCTCGTCTGTAATATCGCCCTCAATGCGGATATCCATGTATTCGCAGTCGCTTGACTGACCGAGAGAAAGAGGAAGAGCAAAGGTCAAATAAGGGTGAGGATTGAATCCTTCGGTGTACCACATCGGCAGCTTTGCCCGTCTGACGGCACGGGTCATCATTCGGTTTATATCAAGGTGGGAAATATAAATTGCCCTGCCTGTTTTTGAAAAATTAAGCCTCACTGCGCGCATCGCACTTACCTCCGTTGAGTCGGTTTGCTCCGCAGCCTGCACATTTGATCCTGCAATGCGGAGTTGTGACGCTTTCATGCGCCTTTTTATTCTCGTTCATAAGGAATTTTTTGCTTATGCCGTAATCAAGATGATCCCACGGGAGAATCTCGTCAAAATCACGGCGGCGATTTGCATAGAAGCTTGGATCAAGCCCTGACTCATCAAAAGCTTCCATCCATTTTTCAAAGTCAAAATGATCGTCCCAACTGTCAAATTTACATCCTTTTTTCCATGCAAGCTCCAAAACCTTTGAAAGACGGCGGTCACCTCTTGCAAACACGCCCTCAAGGAAACTCGTCGGAGTAAGGTGGGTTGAAATTCGGATTTTCTTCGTCATAACGCTTGCATACAAATGCTTCTGCTTTTCTTCAAGCTGCTCCATGGTGTCCTGCGGCTCCCACTGGAACGGGGTGAACGGTTTCGGCACGAATGACGACGCACTTATGCTTACCTGAACGCCTTTGCCCTTAGGTCTATCGGGATTGCGGTAAAATTCGTCAACGACCTGCTGCCCGAGCTGTGCAATTCCTGCAACATCATCAAGAGTTTCGGTCGGTAATCCGATCATAAAATAGAGTTTAACGGCAGTCCAACCGCCTGAAAAAGCCATATTCACGGTTTTCATAACGTCGGCATATGTAACATTTTTGTTGATTGCGTCACGCAAGCGCTGAGTTCCTGCCTCGGGAGCAAAGGTCAGGCTGCTTCGGCGAACCTCGGTCAGCTTTTCCATAAGCTCGTCCGAAAAATTATCAACTCTCAGCGACGGAAGCGCAACATTTATATTTTCCTCCGTTGTCCATTTCAGCATAGACGTAAGCAACGGTTGAAGCCCTGTGTAGTCGCTTGTACTCAACGAGCAAAGCGATATCTCGTCATAACCCGTGCTTTCGCAAAGCGTTCTGCATTGCTCCTCAACGACCTCGGGAGACTTCTCCCTTATCGGTCTGTACAAAAATCCCGCCTGACAAAAACGGCATCCTCTTATGCATCCTCTGAAAATTTCCGCCGTCACTCTGTCATGGACAACCTCGATTGACGGAACAACAAAGCTCTCGGGATAGTAGACCTTATCCATATCCTCGACTACCGCCTTGACAGCCTTTTCGGGTGCGGTTTCCTTATTTGTCACGCTTTTTATTGTACCGTCCGCGTTGTATTCAACATCATAAAACGAAGGAACATAAAAGCCCTTGAGCTGTGCTACCTCACGCAGAAGCTCGATCTTTGGTGAGCCGAGTTTTTTGTGCTTGCGAATAAGGTCAACGAGCTGAACCGTAGTTTCCTCACCGTCGCCGAGCATAAAGATATCAATAAAATCGGCAATCGGTTCACCGTTGCACGCACACGGACCGCCTGCAACAACCAACGGGGCAAGCTCGGTTCTGTCCTTGGAATAGAGAGGTATTCCCGCAAGGTCAAGCATATTGAGAATATTGGAATAGCTCAATTCATATTGGAGCGTAAAGCCGAGCATATCAAATTCATCAAGCGGATCTCCGCTCTCAAGCGCCCACAGCTTTATACCGTTCTCACGCATTTTTTCTTCCATATCAACATCGGGAGCAAACACACGCTCGCACCACGCATAGTCAAGCCTGTTGACAACGGAATACAAAATCTTCATGCCGAGATGAGACATGCCGATCTCATATGTATCCGGGAAGCAGAATGCATATCTGACGTCTACTTTGTTCTTATCTTTTATTACGCTGTTCAACTCGCCGCCGACGTAGCGTCCCGGCTTCTGAACCTCTTGCAAAATTTTTTCGATTTTTTGTGAAAGCATGGGTTATTCCTCTTTATAATATAATTAAAGTAAATTTTCAAGTTTTCTGACCTGCTTATTTATGGGATAATAAATAAGATTTATTACATACGACACCGCGACGCATATTGCAAGCATAAATAAAAATATCGGGATAGGGTATTCCGCTCTGTATACAAGCTTTGGAAACAGCACCAAATAGAAAAACATATGCGTAAACCAAATGTTTGTTGAATGTGTTCCGAAAAAGCCGAAAACTTTGTCAACCAGCCGCAATCTCGGACAAAATTTAAAAATACATATAATCAAAAAGCCTGTCAGCGGAGCTATAACCAACGATCTGATAACAAGTGTATGCCCCAAAAGCATTGCAACAAAGACCGCCGCCGAAATTACACATCTCCATATCGGTTTAACTTTTGTTGCAGCCCTCTCAAGCTTTTCGAAAAACCGTTCCTTACAGCAAACAACACCGATAATGTATTCAAAAAAAGTTGTTCCGAACGGACCGAACCAATTTATCGCTTCATACGGGGTTCCGTATTTAAACCGCATAAGATAACCGCCGCAATAGATTGCAAACGATATCAGCAAAACTGCAATTGAGTTCATTTTTTCAGTCGCTTTGAGCACAATCGGAGAGATAAAAACAATCACGGCATAAACCGACATATACCACCATGCGCCGTTATAAGAAACCGAAACCGTTGTAAAAGTTTTGAGAAACTTCACAAAATCTCCAGGCATAAAATCAGCCTGACCTGTGGCGACGCTGATCAAGGTAAACAAAAGAAGAATTATCCAAAAATTGCAGTAAAGAGACAATAAGCTTATCAGTCTTCTTTTGTAATAATTCTTTTGCCGAAACAATTTCATGTGTGCATAGCCGCTGCAAAAGGCAAATCCCATAACGCAGAAATCCGAAAGCTGTGCAAAATAAAAAATCAAAGGGTATCCCTTGAGCATAATCAAGGGCGTAAATAAATCAGAATAATTAAGATTATCAAAAAGGTGCAAACAGACCATAGCAAGTACAGATATTCCCTGTAACATCTTAGATTCTTCTTTGCTCATATTTTTCTCCCGACTCAAGTAAGCATATAATAAATTTATTTTACTATGAACCGACGTTTTTTTCAAGTAAAATAATATATAATCAGACTTAGCTGTATAGCAAACAAATCAATTAAAAATCTATTCACAGGAAATTCACATTTTTTTGGTAAAATTTGAATATCAAAATAAAGGAGTGATTTAAATGGCAAAGGCTTTGCCGAAGCCGATTGACGGAACATTGAGGAAGTTCTCTCTGCGAGTTCCCGAGGTTATCCGTGAGTGCAGCGGAATTGTTGTTTTTGGGAAAAGGATAAAGTCGCTTGTTTTTTCAACCGACGTTGCCATAATAAGAAACGTTAACGCTGACGCGATAATCGCCGTATATCCGTTCACACCCCAACCGATAATAACCCAGGCGATTTTGTCCGCTTCGGACATCCCTGTCTTTGTCGGAGTCGGCGGAGGTTTGACGAGCGGAAAAAGAATTCTCAGCCTTTCCACCTTTGCTGAAATGCAGGGAGCGACGGGAGTTGTTCTCAATGCTCCGGTATCAAACGAAATTGTACGGGATGTCAGCGACAATATTGATATTCCGACAGTCATGACTGTTGTTCGCGATGATGATGATATTCAAGCTCGAATAGATGCCGGCGCGGCCATTCTCAACGTTTCCGCCGCTTCACGCACACCTGAAATCATAGCCAAAATCCGCAAAGATTTCCATGATATCCCGATTATTGCAACAGGGGGTCCGACAGAGGACTCGATCAGAAAAACAATTGAGGCGGGCGCAAATGCAATCACATGGACTCCGCCTTCAAACGGCGAAATCTTCCGTGATGTCATGGATGCTTACCGAGCCGGTCAGCCGCACCCGTAAAACGATTATAAAGAAGGCGATTTTTATGACGCTCACCGAAGCAATCACGGCAAGACATTCCGTGCGAAGCTTTACAGACAGAAAAATTGATGACAGCATTGCCGCCGAGCTTCAGAAAACAATTGATGACTGCAACCGTCTGAGCGGCTTTAGGATTCAGCTTATGCTCGATGAACCGAACGCTTTTTCCACACGAATGGCACACTACGGAAATTTTCACAACTGTAAAAATTACATTGCAATGATAGGTCCAAAAGGTCACGATGAGGACTGCGGCTATTACGGCGAAAAAATCGTCATTAAAGCACAGCAGCTCGGGCTGAATTCCTGCTGGGTCGCAGTGAGCTACGGGAAATCAAAGGTGCCTTGCAACATTCCTCACGGGCAAAAGCTGTATATGGTTATCGCCCTCGGCTACGGAACAACACAGGGCACACAGCATAAATCCAAAAGTATGGACGAATTGTGCAAGGTTGTCGGCGATGTGCTGCCATGGTTTTTCAATGCAATGACTCTTGCAATGCTTGCACCGACCGCTGTTAATCAGCAAAAGTTTTTGTTCACCCTTGATAACGATACGGTTCGCGCAAAGGCTCTCAGGGGTTTCTACTCAAAAACCGATCTCGGAATCGCCAAATACCATTTTGAAATAGGTGCAGGCGATGCCGAATTTAAATGGTCATAAAACTTTATATTTTTTTGGAGCTGATAGCGATTTCAGCTCCCTTTTTTGTTGAAAAAATCTATCATATATGATATTATCTATAGAAGCAAGCAAAAGGAAGTTTCAGCATGATAAAAAAGTTGTTTCTGTTTTGCTCTCGTTAGCAATCATATTTTTGGCAGCAGGCTTTGCTGCCTATGCGGAGGATAAAAACATGATTTTTGTTTCACCAAGCGGCAATGACAATTCAAGCGGCACAATTGATGCTCCGCTTGCTACTCTTTCCGCTGCCAAAGAAAAGGCAAAAGCACTTGACGGCGCGGTTACTGTTTGCTTCCGTGAGGGAACATACACAATCGACGATACCGTTAATTTTGACAAAAACGATAAATCCGGCGTTGTTTATAAAGCTTACAGCAACGAAAAGGTTATTTTCACCTCCGGCAGCCCTTACACAGGATTTGAGGAATGCACGGTAAACGGCGTACGTGCTTTTAAAAAGGATATCGGCAAGGGTGCAGATTTCAATATTCTTTTCAACGAGCAAACCACGCTTTCAAGAACTCGCTATCCCGAAAGCGGATATTTTTATGTTAACGATGTTTCCGATGATGACATTCAGCCGGGCGACGATAAAAACGACCAATATCATACGGGATTTTTGGGTATGTACATTGATAATAGCAACTTTTTCGATTTCAAGAATATGGAAGATGTTGAAATAAAGCTTCTTCATTTTTGGAAGGATGAAACACTTTTAATAAAGTCCTACGACAAAAAGACGAGTCATATCGCTTTTAACAAAACATCTACCATGAGAATAAACAAAAATGACCGCTTCTTCCTTCAAAATGTTTTTGAAACGCTTAACAAACCCGGTCAGTGGTATCTCGACAAAACCGAAGGCGTTCTCTACGTCATCCCCAACGAAAGCGATACGCCCGAAAATTATACCGTTTGGGGGTCAACAACAGAGACTATGATCTCCGTCGACGGTGTTGACGGAATTTCCTTTGAAAACATTCTCTTTCGTGCCAACGGATTTTTTTATCTCCCCAAGCGTGAATTCACTCAGGCGGCATACGATGTAAAATCCTGTATCTCTTATAAAAACGCAACGAACTTCCATATAAAAAATTGTGAGTTCAGAGACATCGCTGCCTGCTCGGTTTTCTTCGGCAGCAATGTTCGGAACGCCTCGGTTGAAAGTTGCCTTTTCAACAATATAGGTGCACAGGCTGTTTATGTTCACGGCGAAAACATTGATATTAACGATCCGAACGTTACAAAAAATATTACTATCTCAAACAATCTGATCTCAGAATACGGCAGGACTTATTTCAATGCCGTTGCAATTCTCGTTATTCATGCAAATTCCGTCGACATCACTCACAATGAAATTCACGACGGATATTACACGGCAATTTCAGTCGGCTGGGTTTGGGGCTACTCCCACAACGTTTGCTATAACAACCGAATTTGCGACAATCTTATATACAATATCGGTCAAGGCTGGCTTTCCGACATGGGTGGAATTTATATGCTCGGCAACCAGCCGAACACGGTCATTTCGGGTAATGTAATTCACAATGTAAGTGCAGACCCTGAGGAGGGCGGCTACGGCGGCTGGGGAATTTATCTTGATGAGGGCTCGTCGTATATGCTTGTTGAAAAAAATCTTGTTTACTCCTGCGGCAGTGACTCTTATCATCTCCATTACGGCTCATACAATACTTTAAGGAACAATATTTTTGCCCTCAGCGGAGAATCCCAACTTAGAATCGTTACCGCACCGACTCGTTGCACGCCCGATGACGGCGGACAAAAAACCGTTGACCTTTACAACAATATTATTCTCACGGATCAAAAGACCTGTGTCTTATCCTATATGCATAACACTTTCACAATGGACGAACGTAACAATACATATTGGGATCTTTCGTTTGGAGGAGAACTTTATGCAAGCAAAGAAACAAATATAAATCTTTCATTAAGTATTAAAACGGCAATCAGAAAAGGATTTATACATTCGCCCATAATAGCCGACCCGATGTTCAGAGATGCCGCAAGCTTTGATTTTGAACTCAGTCCCGATTCTCCGGCGATCGCCGCAGGCTTCGAGCCTTGGGATTACTCAAACGCAGGTACTCTTTCGGAAACAACGATAGGTCTTTCGGCCGAGGGCGGCAACACCGCCTACAATGCAAATTCGGCGCACGTTCCGATGACTCCTGCAAAGGAGCAAAAACGCTTCCTTGCCGAAATAATCAACGCAATTTATTTCTTCTTTAAAACCCTTTTCGGCTCGATTTGCTGAGATATGAGATAAATTTATTAAAATCCGCAAGAACTTATTTTGTTCCTGCGGATTTTTTCTCAAATGATTTATTAAAGAAACTATAAA
>HF999613.1:0-166 GCA_000434055.1 Ruminococcus sp. CAG:488
CATACTCCGTTCCCGTGCCGATGTAGTAGTCATATGACACCCACACGTCGTCGGTCAGGAAGCCGTCAAGTGCCGAAATGATCCTTGGATTGGTCACCTTTGACTGAGGATATGAACCGAATTCGATTATATCCCCTTTTTGCAAACCGCCGTCCGCCGTGTCGGC
>HF999613.1:181-2938 GCA_000434055.1 Ruminococcus sp. CAG:488
AACCGCCGTCCGCCGTGTCGGCAGCCATCGTAACAGGTGCAATGCTCAGGAGCATACACACCGCCAAAATGACGGTAAAAATCCGTTTCATTGTTTGTTTTTTCATTTATTTGCCTCCTTTGTATAGGATTATAATCCAATTATAATACATTCATTCACGTTTGTAAATAAGTTTAGCACAATTTTTGTTTTTTTATTAAATAAATTTTCTTTTTGAGGATAATAGCAGTGAAATAATAAATATTTATTGCTTTTGATTGAATCGATAAATCCATATATATTTATATTTAAAATTCAAAACCTATTGAATTATTCTTTTATTTCTCTCTAATGATGCCGTCTTGTTATGCACGTCACGTCCTCAAGCAGCTTTTTCATTTCAAAAGCAAATTGCATAACTCCCCAAAGCGTCATTATGCATAAAATTAAGTTTTTTAATATATGCAAAATGCACTGTGATTTTTGAAAGCAATAACATTATTTATATAAATACTTATTATGTCTTTACTTTTCTTGAAAAATTTGTTAAAATACTATTATATCTTTCGTGAGGTGATATGCATGTCCGAAAAATTAGGTGTAGCCATTATAGGCTGCGGCAACATTTCCCGTTCACACATACCGAGCTATCTTAAGCTTGACAATGTTGAGATACGCTATTTTTGTGATATTATTCCCGAGCGCGCCGACAATGCTGTTGAGACCTACGGCTGCGGCAAGGCTGTGTATAATTACAAGGAGCTTCTCGGTCACGACGATATAGACATTGTTTCCGTTTGCACCCACAACGACTGTCATGCACCGATTTCGATCGACTTTATGCGTGACGGCAAAGACGTGCTTTGCGAAAAGCCTGCCGCAAGAATCCTTTCCGAGGCTCTTGAAATGCAAAAGGTTGCTCACGAGACGGGCAGAATGCTTTCAATCGGTGTTGTAAACCGATTTGTCGATACAGTCAATAAAATCAAAGACCTTATCGCTGACGGTGTTCTCGGCGAGGTTTATCAGGTGTATATCAGCTTCAGGTCGCACCGCTCGATTCCGGGTCTCGGAGGCGATTTTACCACGAAGGCAGCTTCCGGCGGTGGAGTTCTCATTGATTGGGGCGTTCACTTTATTGACCTTGTTCTTTATTGTCTTGATGATCCGACTCCCCTCACCTGTTCGGGTGTCGCTCATTCAAAGCTCGGCACAGCGATGAAAGATTATGTCTACACAAGTATGTGGGCTGAGGACACCAAGGATACGGAAAACGGCACATTCGACGTTGACGATTTTGTTACGGGACTCATCAGAACCGACAAAGCGGCAATTACCTTTAACGGCGCATGGGCACAGAACATAAACGAGAATGAATTGTTTGTCGATTTTCTCGGCACAAAGAGCGGCATAAGAATGCAATACGGCGGAAAATTCAAACTCTATTCAACAATGAACGGTATGCTTACGGACATCACACCCGACTACAACTCAACAGGCTTTGACTATGCGGCAGAAATCAAATCTTTCGTTGACTCCGTTATCACAAGAAAGCCAAATCAAGCATATATTGACAAAGCCGTTATAACATCAAAAATTCTTGACGCTATTTACAGATCCTCGGATTCCGGTAAAGAGGTCACATTATAATAAAAGGAAGGCAAAACAATGGATATTAAAATTTTCGACAACGCAGAGCAGATTGCTTGTGCGGCAGCTCAGCTTTACAAGGATCTTATAGGAAACAAGCCGAATGCAGTTCTCGGACTCGCAACGGGCGCAACTCCCGTACCTACATATAAGAAGCTTATTGAGCTTTACAATAACGGCGAAATCAGCTTCAAGGACGTTACAACATTCAATCTTGATGAATATTGTGACTTGGACAAGCATGACAAAAACAGCTACTACACCTTCATGCACGAGAATCTTTTCAATCATGTTGATGTCAAAGAGGAGAATGTAAACTTCCTTAACGGCAATGCTAAGGATTGCGATGCAGAGAGCAAGCGCTATGCCGAAGCAATTAAGGCTGCAGGCGGAATTGACCTCCAGCTTCTCGGAATAGGTACAAACGGTCACATCGCTTTCAATGAACCTGCCGACAAATTCACAGACGAGGCTTTCAAGGTTACGCTCACTCAGAGCACCATAAATTCAAATCAGAAATACTTCGGCGACGTTCCGATGCCGCGATACGCAATGACAATGGGCATCGGCTCAATCATGCGCTCGAAGAAGATTCTTCTCATCGCAACGGGCGAAAGCAAAGCGAAGGCAATCAAAGCCATGGTTTCGGGTGAAATTACACCGCAGATTCCCTGCTCAATCCTCAATGAGCATAATGATGTTGTTGTTATGCTTGATAAGGCGGCAGCAAGTCTGCTTGACTGATAAATAAAACAAATTTACGGCAGTATCCTCATGGGTACTGCCGTTTTCATTTTGACACAGCTTCGCACAAAATGTCAGAAAAAATCCTCTCCTTTGAACAGGGAGAGGATTTGTTTATTTAATTATACGCCCTTGAGAAGCTCACCGAGTACTGTTGTTGAGTGATCCTCGGTCGGTCTGAGTTCAACCTCGGAATAGCACTTCATGCCGGTACCTGATGGAAGAAGCTTACCGATGATAACATTCTCTTTGAGTCCGAGAAGAGGATCGGTTTTGCCCTTGATCGCAGCGTCGGTAAGAACTCTCGTTGTCTCCTGGAAGGAAGCAGCCGAAAGGAACGACTCCGTTGCAAGGGAAGCCTTTGTGATACCCATAAGAGTCGGT
>HF999614.1 GCA_000434055.1 Ruminococcus sp. CAG:488
TTGAAGCAGGCTGGAACAGAGAAGGCACAGCCACTCTGACAGCGCACTGAAAAACGTAACGGCGAATCAGACTGAATGATTTACCGAAACACCGCCCCGAACCGAAGGAATTCGGCTCGGGGCGGTTATCTTTTTACAAAGTAAAGCCTTGCAAATCATATGAAATGCAAGGCTTTAATGTATTTTAATATGTTTATTTTAAATATTTTTCAATAAAGAATCTGGGACGCCCTTTGGTTTCAAGATAAATCTTTCCGATATACTCACCGACAACGCCTATGGCAATAAGCTGCAACGAGCCAAAAAACCAAATGGAAAGGACTGTAGATGTCCAGCCCGGAACTGTCCTTTTGATAAAATAGCTTATCAAGGCATATAATGCGAAAATTATATTTAAAATAAGTGTTGCCCCGCCGAGAGCTGTTATCAAACGGATTGGTTTTATTGAAAAAGATGTTATGCCGTCAAAAGCAAAGGTCAGCATTTTTTTTAGCGGATACTTAGATTCTCCGGCAAGCCTCGGCGCACGGTCATAGGTGACCGTGGAGGACTTAAAGCCGACAAGCGGAACCATACCTCTGAGAAAAAGATTGACTTCCTTAAATTCGAGAAGCGCCTTTACTGCTCTTGAACTCATCAGTCGGAAATCGGCGTGGTTATATACCGTTTCAACGCCCATCATTGACATAAATTTGTAAAAACCCTGAGCTGTTGTTCGCTTAAAAAATGTGTCCTTTTCCCTTGAAGCACGAACGCCGTAAACAATTTCAACTCCGTTATTGAAATCATCAACCATTTTATCAATAGCATTGACGTCGTCCTGCGCGTCGGCATCAATCGTGACTATCATATCACAATCATCGACTATTGTTGACATGCCTCCGAGAAGAGCGTTTTGGTGTCCTCTGTTTCTCGAAAGCTTAATGCCGACAAATTTCGGGTCAAGCTCATGCAAGCTTTCGATAATTTCCCAGGTTTTGTCCTTTGAACCGTCGTCAACAAAAGCGACGCGGCTGTTTTCACTTATTTTACCTTCATCGATAAGTGAATTGACCTTATCGAGAAGGATTTTTGATGTAAGAGGCAATACTTCTTCTTCATTATAGCAGGGCGCAAGAATATATAAAGTTTTAGGTTCCACAGTCAGTCCTCCTTTAATTCAAAAAGATAGTACGTTTGGGCCGTTTTTTTATTTTTGAATGCCGATTCGGCAATAATGTACTCTTGAGAGAAAACAAGCGTATAATCGGTCTTTAGTGCGATACTTTTATTATAAATATCGGAAAGCTCCATGCCAGATTTAGCGGCAATAGCAACATAATCGGCCAACCCGTCGAAAATGTATCTGTTTTGTTCATCAATATTCTCGGGATATTTATCGTATAAAAGATTCTGCTGCTCAAAGTGTTTAAATTGCGGCACCTGTTTCGCGGCAAGATAAATGCCCGAATCCAAAGAGCCATAGTTGAGAATCCTGCCGTTGGGGTTGTGCGAGACGATGTATTCGGCTGCTTTGGATTGTACTGTTTCTTCGCCTTTCCTCGGAGTAAACCTTGATGATAGATTTAAATAATTTGAAGCAACTATTGCCGTCGGAATAATTGCGATGCAAAGAATAGCCGCAATTATTCCCGATTTGTTTTTTGTAATATTATTGAGCGAATACGTCAAAGCGATAAAGGTAAATACTGTGAATACGGACATCGGAATAAAATAGTAATTATAGTATCTTATTCCGAAATAAATTATATACAGCCCGATACAGCAAACAAACGGAACGGAAAGCCGAGAGAAAAGTTTTTTCTCGGTAAAAATTTTTGTTGCGGCAAAAAGGATTATTCCGAGAAATCCGAGGATAAACAAAGCAGGTGAAATCACAAGATTTTCGCACAATGAATGTAACGGTTCAAAAATTCGTGAAATAATTCCGAGTCCCTCTGCCTTGGGATATGCCGTGGCATTGAGAACAAAATATGTGTTGATGAAATCATACAGAGCACCTTTGACTGTAAAATATATTATCCACGGTGCAACGGCAAGTGCCATTCCGCAGAGAAAAATCATAGCATTAACAAAAGATTTTTTGAAATTCTTTTTTGCAATCCAAATGTAAAGCAAAATGTATGCCGCCCATGCGAACCAAAAACCGATAACGGTAAATTTTATCATTGCAACACAGCCGGCAAAAAAACCGACGAGAAGGAAAACGGACTTGCCAAGCTCATTTTGTTCGGTGTTTCTGAAATATCGGCAGAAAAAATAAATGCTGATCATCAAAAACGGCAGGCAAAATTCCTCGGCACTGTCGCCGTAATAATAGCAGCCGGAATTGACGGTAACAAAGCAGGTGAGCACAGCGGAAATCACCGACCATGCCGTTCCGACATAAAGCGAAGCAATTTTATATGCGGCAAATGCAGTCGCCGAAAGAAATAGAGATTGAATAATATAAACTCCCAAAAACGAGGAATCGGAAATCAGACTTGCGATGGCATGAAGAAGATAAAGCAACGGCCCCTTTTGCTCAAAAATGTCTTTGTAAATTGTCAGACCGCTTGACATTGCACGTCCCATTGTCAGAAATGCATTTGCGTCATTCCACGGATTCGTGGCATAACGGGGTGACGATGCGGTGCAGATGTAAAGAATACCGAAAGAAAAAATGAGAAAAAGCAAATAAACAGCAAAAGTCATAAGCTTGTTTTTGCTTGATAACGCACTTTGTTTTTTCAATATTTTCACCACCGTTCATACATACATGAATTATATCATTACACAAAGCTTAAAGTCAATATTTATTAAATATTATATTATGGAATGTTATAAAAGACTTGAAGCAAAAGATTTTATATTAAAAAGCTTGAAATAATACAGTTTTTATTATATAATTAAACGGTTAATAAGTTAAAAAGAGAGGTATGCCCTTTGAGCGAAGGCACAATGAAAAAGATTATTAAGGTTTCGCCATCCGAGATGGAGAAGCAGCGTGAATATACAGAGCTTGTCAGGACGGTTTTGACCTCAAGATTTGAACCTTCTCAGCCGCTTGCCTTTGTTCATACCTATGGTTGCCAGGGCAATGTTTCCGACGGAGAACGCATTAAGGGAATTCTTGAAACGCTCGGCTACGGCTTCACCGATGATGTGGAAAAAGCAGACTTGATTCTCTACAACACCTGTGCGGTTCGTGAGCATGCCGAGGACAGAATTTACGGCAACGTCGGCGCAATCAAGAGGCTGAAAAAGACCAATCCGAACTTGATAATCGCACTCTGCGGCTGCATGATGCAGCAGAAAAGAGTTGTTGATAAAATACGAAAGAGCTATCCTTTTGTCAATCTTGTTTTCGGAACTCACGTTATTCACAGAATTCCCGAGCTCATTTACC
Source organism: Ruminococcus sp. CAG:488 (assembly GCA_000434055.1). Classification (GTDB taxonomy): domain Bacteria; phylum Bacillota; class Clostridia; order Oscillospirales; family Acutalibacteraceae; genus CAG-488. Next base: position 3,389 of record HF999614.1, read on the forward strand.
GTGTGCTTTGTACGGGAAAAAAGGTCTATGAGTGCCCCGATGAGGCAGGCGTTATTGCCGAGGATCTGCCGATAAGGCGTGACGGTAATATCAAGGGCTGGCTTCCGATCATGTACGGTTGTAACAATTTTTGCAGCTATTGCATTGTTCCGTATGTAAGGGGACGTGAACGCAGCCGCGAGCCCGAGGATATTATCAAGGAAGCAAAGGAGCTTATCGCATCGGGCTGCAAGGATATAACACTGCTCGGTCAGAATGTTAATTCATACGGAAAAAATCTTGACAGAGATATCAATTTTTCAAAGCTTCTTCGTCAGATCAACGATTTGCCGGGTGATTTTATAATCAGATTTATGACCTCGCACCCTAAAGACTGCACAAAGGAGCTTCTTGATACAATGGCTTCGTGCGACAAGGTTGCAAAGCATTTGCATCTTCCGTTCCAAAGCGGAAATGACAGAGTCCTCAAGGCGATGAACCGAGGCTATACGAGGGAAAAATATCTTGAGCTTGCAAAATATGCAAGGCAGGTTATGCCCGACCTTTCAATGACGAGCGATGTTATTGTCGGATTCCCCGGCGAGACATATGAGGAGTTCAGAGACACGGTTTCGCTGATAGAAGAAGTTAGGTTCACGTCGCTGTTCACATTTATTTTCTCACCGCGACCGGGCACAAAAGCGGCAGATATGCCGGACCCGATTTCAAGAGAGGAAAAAGGCAAATGGTTCAAGGAGCTGACGGACGCACAGGAGAAAATCGCCTCCGAGCGAACGGCAGCTATGAAGGATAAGACCTATACGGTGCTTTGCGAGGGTTATGCCAAGGACGGTATTCTCAACGGCAGAACCGAGGGCAACGTTATGATAGAGTTCCCCGAGGTCGAGGGTAAGGAGCTTATCGGAAAATTCTGCAAGGTTAGGGTTACGGAGCCCTTGACATGGATAGTCAGAGGAGTATTGGATGAACGCTGAAAGGCGTTTTTCAGATAAATAAATTTATAGGAGTTTTACAATGGACATTATTGAAATCACAAGACAGCTCGGCGCAGCGATTCAGCAGGACGAGCGTTATCTTGCATTCCATGAGGCAAGAAAGACAAACGAGGCTGACACAGATCTCAACGATCTTATCAATAAGATTCAGCTTATCCACATGTCATATCAGCACGAGGCGGCCAAGGATGACGCAAACGAGGAGAAGCTCGCTGCTTACGACAAGGAGTTTACAGAGGTTTATCAGGCAGTTATGGCAAACGAGAATATGCAGAAGTATGAGGCCGCACGTCAGGCTGTTGACGAGATGATGAATCATATTACAGGTATTCTTGCCCTCTGCGTTCAGGGTGAGGACCCCAAAACCTGTGAGCCGCAGGAGGAGCATCATTGCTCGGGCGAATGCGGTTCATGCGGCGGCTGCCACTAAGATAGATTTTAGATTTTAGATATTAGACAATATTTAGGATATTCTCAGTGGCAGCGAAGTGTCGGAGCCGTG
>HF999615.1:0-5365 GCA_000434055.1 Ruminococcus sp. CAG:488
ATGCCGAGGGAGCTTTGGGCTGTATAACGGAAAAAGATCCGTCAAGAAAAAGAAAAACCCGTCTCGAGGCTTCTTTGCCTTGAGACGAGTTGTAATTACTGATTTACTACCCGCGGTACCACTCAAATTGCGTTCATTGAACACCACTTCGGACTCCAACAAGTCCTATGCTTTCACGCAGCCTTACGGGAGGGTTCTACTTGAAAATCTTTCTTCCCTCCGACTCAGAAGCTACAAACCTAAAACTCACCTATCGGCTTTCACCTGCCGCCGACTCTCTGGAAAGCTACCGCTTTAAGTCCTCTTCGTCATTGTCTTTAAATATTTTATTTGTACGAATTTTAACACGACTTTTTTATCTTGTCAAGCCTTTGAAAAGAATTTTTTTACAATTTGTCTTATTTATGATATTTCCCGCCGCTGTTTATGCGAAAAGCTCTGTAAATCTGCTCAAGAAGCATGATTCTTGCAAGCTGATGCGGGAACGTCATTTCAGACATTGAAAGCCTGAAATCGGAACGCTTTTTCACCTCGTCGGAAAGCCCGTATGAGCTGCCGATGATAAAAACGACATTGCTGAAACCGAGTACGCCGCAGGAATTGATCTCCCTTGCAAGCCTTTCGGAGCTGAGCTGTTTGCCCTCAATACACATCGAAAAGACCTTTGCTCCGCTCGGAATCTTAGATAGTATCTCCTTGCCCTCGGCATTCAAAGCATTTGCAATCTCGCTATCCGACGGATTCTCGGGGAGCTTTTTCGGCGAAAGCTCAATTATATTAAGCCTGCAATATTCTCCGAGACGTTTAACATATTCGTCCGAAGCGTCCCGAAGATACTTTTCTTTGAGCTTCGCTTCGCAGATTATCGTAACGCCTAACATCACAGCACCACCGTTTCCGGTTCGTCTGAGCCTGCGACCTTGAGTATGTAATCCCTGTTTTCGGTCGCTCCCATGCAGTCAAGTGCCGATTTTGAAGTTCTGTATGCCAATGACGGAATATTGTTTTCTTTGCTCAGATGTCCGAGAATGAGACGTGTTGTACCGCTTTCTACAAGCTCGGTGACAAAATCGCCGCACGCAATATTCGAAAGATGCCCGACATCGGAAAGAATACGTCGCTTTAAAAGATACGGATAACTGCCGTTGCGCAGCATACCTATATCGTGATTGCTCTCGACAAGTGCAAGATCGCAGCCCGTGAGCGCCGTCCTCATTTCGTCGGTAACGATTCCCGTATCGGTCGCAACGCAGATTTTTCTGCCGTCGCTCGTTGTGACGGAATAGCCACAGCTTTCGGCAACATCATGCGAGGTGCGGAACGGAACGACAAGCTGGCCGTTACACTCGACACCGTCACCGATAGGAATAACAGGAAATTTGCCGTTTATAATGCCCATTTTCTCAAGCTCTCGAATCGTTCCATCAGTAGCATATACGGGAATATTGTATTTCGAAGCCAAAACACGCAGACCCTTTACATGGTCACCGTGCTCATGGGTAACAAAAACAGCACCGATATTCCTCTCGCTGACACCTATGCCGTTGAGCTTCAGTGAAATCTGCTTTGCGCTCACTCCGGCATCAATCAGCACACCGCCGCCCGAAGAGCCTATATATGTGCAGTTTCCGCTGCTTGACGAAAAGAGTGAACAAAAACGAGCCATATGTACCTTCCTTATATTTATAAATAAAAATACTGCCCCGAGCTGCTCGGGGCATAAAGAATTCAATAAGACATTTTGTGCGAGTCTGTCTCAACCTACCTGCGTATCCTCCAACGGCTTAGGCTTGTCCTCCTCGCTTACTCGCACAATATCTGCGCCGAGATTGCGGAACTTGCCGACAACGTTGTCATAGCCGCGGTCGATATAAACTATATTTTCAATTGAGGTCGTGCCCCTTGCAATAAGGCCTGCGATAAGCATCGCCGCACCTGCTCTGAGGTCATCTGCCTTGACGGGAGAACCGTTGAGATATTCAACGCCCTCTATAGTAGCCGCCTTGCCGTTGACGGAAATGTTTGCGCCCATTCTTGCCAGTTGCTCAACATACTGGAAACGGCTGTCCCAAACGCCCTCGGAAACAATGCTTGTACCGTCGGCAATCGAGAGCATGGTAGCAAACTGCGGCTGCATATCCGTCGGGAAGCCCGGGTGAGGCATCGTCTTGATATTGCATTTACCCGGTCTGCCGTTGCCGATTACACGAACCGAATCATCGTATTCCTCAACCGTTGCGCCGCACTGGATAAGCTTGGCTGTGATTGACTCAAGGTGCTTCGGAATTACGTTCTTAACAAGCACATTGCCGTTAGTTGCTACTGCGGCAACCATGAATGTGCCGGCTTCGATTTGATCGGGAATTATCGAATAGGTGCAGCCGTGCATATGCTCAACGCCGCGGATCTTAATAACATCCGTACCTGCGCCTCTGACATCCGCACCCATAGAGTTCAAAAAGTTTGCAAGGTCAACGATATGCGGCTCCTTAGCGGCATTTTCGATAATCGTCAAGCCCTTTGCCTTAACGGCGGCGAGCATGAGATTGATAGTTGCACCGACGGAAACCACATCGAAATAGACAAGACCGCCGGTAAGGTCCGGAGCCTCAACATCAATCATCGCATTCTCCTTGAGAGTTACTGTTGAGCCGAGGATCTCAAAGCCCTTGATATGCTGGTCAATCGGACGAACTCCGAAATTACAGCCGCCGGGCATAGCGACCTTTGCCCTGCCGAAGCGGGCAAGCAAAGAGCCGATGAGATAATACGAAGCTCTCAGATGCTTTGTCATATCGTGAGAAACAACATATGAATTGATTGTTGATGAGTCTATATCGTAGGTATTTGCGTCAACCTTAGTAATTTTTGCGCCCAACTGATGAAGAATCCTTATCATCATCGTAACATCGCTGATATCGGGGATATTCTCAACCCTGCACACGTCCTGTGCAAGGATAACTGCCGGAAGAATTGCGACAGCGGCATTTTTGGCTCCGCTGACGGTAATCTCGCCGTGGAGCGGCTTTCCGCCGTTGATATATATCTTATCCACCCGTTACACTCCTTAAAAATTTATATATGTAAAAAAAGATGAAATTCTCATTTATGCCACAAAAGGGGCAATTAACCAAATATATTATTAAACTTTTAAGATTATACCACTAAATGAAACAAAGTTCAATATTTTTTTATTTTCCGCAATAATTCATATTTTATGTCTCAAACCGCTATATATAGAATATGTTATCCACTTATATAACTATATATTGTGTTGTATTGAGTAAAATAAAATATAAGCCAACATTTTTTCAGCATATTGTACAAAAACTTATTTTCATTTTTTCTATATACAATATGTAGATATGTTCGGTTGAAAAAATATCACTGCCGTTAAGGCAATGCCGAGCAATTAAGCTGTTGCATTGAATTCTTGTCACGGTTATTATGCGTTAAACCGTCAATAATAATGTAGGTGATATTATGGAAATTTTTAAAATTTGCTTAACAACCGTTTTGTCAATTATCGAGTTGTTTTTCCTGACAAAAATAATGGGCAAGCGTCAGGTATCCCAACTCAGCCTTTTCGACTACATCAACGGAATAACGATCGGCTCAATTGCCGCCGATATGGCGTTCAGTCCGCTTAACGAATGCTGGAAGCCTGCCGTTGCCATTGTTATTTACGGTATTTTTGCGGTGCTTTTTTCGGTGCTTGCGAACAAATCAATTAAATTCCGCAGATTTTTTGTCGGCAAGGCGGTTATTCTCATGGATAACGGTACTCTTTACCGTGAGAATTTCAAGAAATCGAAGCTTGATTTGAACGAATTTCTGACGCAGTGCAGAATAAACGGTTATTTCAATATTGACGACCTGCAAACGGTTGTCATGGAGCCGAACGGGCAGCTCAGTTTTCTGCCGAAATCAACGATGAGACCCGTCAATCCGCAGGATATGGGCATACATCCCGAAAAGGAAGCCTCCCCCGTCATCCTGATTTCCGACGGAGAAATACTATTCGAAAATCTCAAATCCTGCGGCAAAAACGAGGTCTGGCTCAGAAAAGCTCTTAAGGTCGGCAATTTCCCTCCGGTAGGCAAGATTTTTACCGCCTTTGTCAATGACGGCAAGCTTTCCGTCTACGAGATAAACGAAGAAAAAAACGAAAACGATATTTACAGTTAAAATCATTTCACGGCCTCCTGCCAAAATTACGGCATGAGGTCGTTTATTTTGGCTTTAACACTTGTTTTATTTTCGCCGATGTTGTAAAATGTTTGTATCAAATTTCGGAGTGTATTATGACAGTATTGAGTTTTCAAAATCTTGCGTTCTCTTTCGGTGAGCGTGAGCTTTTCAGAAATGTTAATTTTGAAATAAACGATAAAGAGAAGGTTGGCTTTATCGGCTCTAACGGCGTGGGCAAAACCACTATATTGAAGCTCATCAGAGGAGAGCTTGAACCGACGGAGGGCGCAATCGTAACAGGCAAGGAGGCAAGGCTCGGCTATATGGAGCAGCACACCTGCTCAAAGAAGGGCATGACCCTTTACGATGAACTTATCAGCGTTTTTGACGACCTGATAAGCCTTGAGATTGAAATAAATCAGGTCAATTACCGCCTTGAGCATAACCTCGGCGATATGGAGGATGATCTGCGGCTTCAGGACGAGCTGACGACTAAATTCAATAACGGGGGCGGTCTGACATTCAGAAGCCGCACAAGAAGTGCGCTTCTCGGCCTCGGATTCACAGAGGACGATTTTAATTTAACGACGGACAAGCTGTCGGGCGGTCAGCGTTCAAAGGTCGCTCTTGCAAAGCTCCTTCTTTCAAAGAGCAATCTCCTGCTTCTTGATGAGCCGACTAACCACCTTGACATAAAGTCGGTAGAATGGCTTGAGAACTTCTTGAAGAATTACAACGGCGCAATATTTGTAATATCGCATGACCGTTATTTTCTCGATAAAATAACGGACAAAACCGTGGAGCTTGAAAATCGCAAGGTGCGATGCTTCAAGGGTAATTATTCCGAATTCCTTATAAAAAAGAAGGCCGAGCAAAAGGCGATTGAGGATAAATACGAAACGGATATGAAAGAGATACAGCGGCTCGAAGGCGTTGTGGCTCAGCAAAGGCAATGGAACAGGGAGAAGAACATCAAGACTGCCGAGAGCAAGCTAAAGCAGATTGAGAGAATCAGGGAACAGCTTGTTGTTCCCGACAGCAAGGTTGAGCGAATCCGATTTCGCTTTGAGCCGAAATGCGTCAGCGGCAACGACGTTATTATCGCCGACGGGCTGGCTAAAAGGTTCGGCAATAAGACAGTATTCCGCAACGCTTCGCTGCACATAACGAGGGG
>HF999615.1:5390-5747 GCA_000434055.1 Ruminococcus sp. CAG:488
GGCGAAAGAGTGTTCATTCTCGGTGATAACGGCTGCGGCAAGACAACATTTCTCAAAACGCTTATGGGGCAGTATTCTCCCGACGAGGGCACATTCATATTCGGCGAAAATCTTTTCAAGGGCTATTTCGACCAGGTTCAGGCAGGGCTCGATCTCAATAAAACAGCGATTGAGGAGATTTGGTCACATTATCCGAAAATGACGCAGACTCAGGTTCGCAGTGCATTGGCGGCGTTCCTTTTCAAAGGGGACGATGGTTTCAAAAAGATTTCCGAGCTGAGCGGCGGAGAAAGAGCAAGGATCGCACTTCTCAATCTTATGCTCGGCGGTTACAATCTTCTGCTTTTGGACGAGCCG
>HF999616.1 GCA_000434055.1 Ruminococcus sp. CAG:488
TCTGACATAAACAGTCCCGCCGATACAAGCTTATCGACATCGTAACTGTCAATTCTTCCGTCACGGTTTAGGTCTGCAGCGGCAAGCACCGCCCTTTGAGGAGTCAACATTCCGGATGCGATGAGTTGAGCTAAAACAGCGTCTCGTCCATCATGCAGTCCGTCTCCGTCGAGGTCGCCGAAAATAACGACGGTATATTCTTTAATGCTTTTGTCCGGATATGTTACCTTAACAACAGTCCCCGTGCCGATATATTCTCCCTTCACGGTCAGTGATATTTCAGCGTAATCGCTTGAAAAGTATTCTCGAAATTTGTCGGAGGTAATACCTTGCTTTAACCCGTAAATAATCGAATCATCGGCAGAGCAATTGTGGGCAAACCGCTTGATTACCGTTTTCTCCGTTTCACCGCAAACGGTGCAGGTGCGTATACTTTCGCCGTCTGCGGCTGCAGTCGGCTCTTTTGTGACCGTCGGAGCACTCCATATGTGATCATTCGGATTTTCACAACCGATAAGTGCCGTGTAAGCTTTGATTCTTCCGACATAATAACCGAGAGTGTACCAGTTATCACCGCTCGGAACGTAAGAAAGATCCTTGCGGTCTCGGTATCCGGTGACGATTTTTGCGTCACCGTTATTGTTTGAAACCCTGACAATAACAGAAAACCATTCACCGTTTTCAAGCCTCACGGGTTCGTTGAGCTCAACTGTCACATATCCGCCGTGTTCAAAAAATCTCGTTGTTTTGCCGGCGGAAGCTCCTCCCGAAACGGGTACATTACTCTGTCCGTTGTACGGTGCGTCCAAATTCTTGATAATTTCGGTTTCAACGGTTATGTTCTCTCCCTGAACAGCAACATTAACTGCTTTTAAAAACTCGGACTTTCCGCTTGTTCCTCCTTTTTTGGCTTGATAGACATTAGCTATACACTTATCTTTTCTCAATGAAAAATCTTCAAGGTTGCCGTCGTAGCAATAGTTGAAATCATACTTATCCTTGGGCGCATAGGTGAAAGCGTATGCGCTTGAGCTGGTGTTGTCATAAGAGAGCCAGAAATACTCACAGGAACTGTAACTGTTCTTTACAAGCCATCCTCCGTTCTGCGAAGCGCCGCCGGGGATGAATTTTTCGGCAGGAATATTGTCGTTCCAGCCGACAATTGTGCAAGCGTGGGGTGAACTGGATGAACCCGACTCGTTTTTCGGATTATAGTACTCGCATTCACGCATATTGTTATATTGAAAAGTGACTGCGCCGTACTGTGCAATCGCCTTTTTAATTGCGAGAATCCCTTCTGCGGGATTTGCTTTGTTCTCCGGAATATAGAAAGCGTTTTCAAATCTGTAAGTAGGGTTTTCAAACGGATTTATATTCGCCTGACTGCCTGAAACGGGTCCCCACCAAAGAGAAAAAATCTTAGCGATTTTAAGAGGATTACCTGTTGCCTTGGTGTAATCGACGGACTGCCAATCGCCGTTGGTGTTTCCGAGAGGGTCGGATTCTCTTCTGTAGATTCTGTAAGCTGCCGCAACCGGGTTAAAAGAAAGGCTGTTTTTGTCAACGTCGGGGTCAATGCCGAGACGCAAGATACTTGTTTCGGAAGCCGCAATCGAAGAATAAGCCCAGCAGAGATTACTGGTGCCCTGATCCTTAACGGGAGTAACAATTCCGTATTCTCTGCCGTCATACACGGATATTTGCATTATTTCTTCCGCAGTCGGAATTGTCGCCTGTTTCGCCGAAATGCTCGGCATAACGCTGAGCATAAGCAAAACGGTTACAACAATCAATGATATAACTCTGTTTTTCATCAGGTGCATCACTTCGCTTTCCTTCATTTTTTTCATTATACCCTAAAACAAACAAAAAAATCAACCCGTTTGAGCAATTTGTGTAAACGTTTTCTTGACATGAATTCGGCTAATTGATATAATATAAAAAATTATAAAATAGGTAAGTTTTGATTTCATTAAAGGATTTGATATAAATGAGAAAAACAAAAATTATTTGCACGATCGGCCCTGCATGCCGCAATGAGGAGACTTTGACTGACATGATCAGGGCGGGAATGAATGTTGCAAGGCTCAATTTTTCGCACGGAACGCATGCCGAGCATCTTGAAACAATTGATATGTTGAAAAGAGTCAGAAAAAAGCTCAACGTGCCGCTTGCAATTATGCTTGACACAAAAGGTCCAGAGTACCGCATCAGAAGCTTTGAAAACGGTTCCGTATTTCTCAATGACGGTGATGATTTTACGTTTACAACCGACCAAATTGTCGGAAATGAGCATAAGGTTTCGGTCAGCTATCCCGGCCTTGCGGACGAGCTTTCGGTCGGCGATACAATTCTTCTCAACAACGCTTTGCTCAATTTTGAGGTCATCTCGATTGACGGACATGACATCAACTGCCGTGTTGTTTCGGGCGGTGAGCTTTCCAACAACAAGAGCATGAGCTTCCCCGGAAAGACACTCAAGCAGAAATATGTCAGCGAACAGGATCGCTCCGATATACTTTTCGGCATTGAAAATGATGTTGATTTTATTGCTTGCTCCTTTGTTTCCTGCAAGCAGGATCTTCTTGATATTAAGGCAGTCATGGGAGACAGCGTAAACAGAATTGATCTTATCGCGAAGATTGAAAACCGTACGGGAATCGACAACATTGATGATATCTGCACCGAATGTGACGGAATCATGATTGCACGAGGCGATATGGGTGTTGAAATACCGTTCGTGGAGCTGCCGATAATTCAAAAGGCACTTATCACAAAATGCCGCCTACTCGGCAAGCGTGTTATCACAGCCACAGAGATGCTTGAATCAATGATTCACAATCCGAGACCGACGAGAGCCGAGACCTCAGACGTTGCCAACGCCGTTTATGACGGAACAAGCGCGATCATGCTTTCGGGCGAGACTGCGGCAGGCAAATATCCCGTTGAGGCGGTTGACACAATGGCACGAATCGCAATGCAGACCGAGAAAAACATAAACTATACAAAGCGCTTCGGCACAACCGAATTCAGAATCAAGAATCCTGTTGATGCAATTTCTCACGCAACCTGCGGAATGGCAATCGATTTGAACGCAAAGGTTATTGCCGTTTGCTCCCTTTCGGGAATGACGGTCAGAATGGTTTCCCGTTTCCGCTCGCCTGTTGATATCATGGGCATGACGGTCGACAAAAAGACGTGGTGCAAGCTTTCAATGTCATGGGGTGTAACTCCCGTGCTCTGCGAGACATACGAATCAACCGACGTGCTTTTCTATGCGGCAAAGAACAAGGCGATTGCGACATTCGGACTTGAATCGGGTGACAGAATTATTGTTACGGGCGGCATGACAAACGGCATTTCGGGCAATACAAATCTAATCAAAGTTGAAACGGTATGATAAAAAATAACGGCATCTTCCAAATCGGTTGATGCCGTTTTTGCTATTTAACTTTTAGCGTTCGTAAATATGATTTCTGTTCATCTGTAATTCTATAGCTTTCTATTGCTTTTTGAATCGTCTTGTTGTGTGTCTGTTTTTCGAGACGCCTGCTTTCGATATAGGGAATTATTTCGTTATAGTTTTTTGCAAGTGCAGTTGCAAAGTACCACGCAATCATCATCTTGACATAGTACTCCTCACGTGTGACTGCGCAGACGCGTTCGGCACATTCTGCTTTAAAATTCTCGCCGAGGAAAAAGTCCATCAGCATTTTTATTCCGAACCGGACGGCATACGGATTATCAGAGCCGAGCCAGTCGGGGATTTTCGAGTAAAGCTCCGGCAGATGCTTTTTGAAAACGGGAATTCGCATCATATCGCAGGTCGCCCAGTTGTCGACAAACGGAAGAAATTTGTCAAGCAGTTCTATTGCTTTTTCGTAGTCTTTTTCAAAGCCGATCAAAGCGGCATGAACGTTGTTTTCTTCATAATACTTGTGCGGAAGAATTTTTAAATAGCTTTCGTAATCGCCGCTTTTGTAAAACTCTTTTGCAAACTTTTTCAGTTGCGGCGAGCGCACACCGATGACAGTTTCTTTGTCAATCGTCGGCATCAGCGCTGCATGAAAATCACGGTACTTTTCGTCCTGCAATTCAAATAATTTTTCTTGAACATATTTTTCAATCTCATTCATTTTTATCAGACACTCTCTAAAAAATCTTCAATTGCTTTCACTCTTTTTTGAAGCGAAAAATCATTGGCACGTTTCTTTTCCTCGTTACTGAATTTTTCGAGAAGCGACGGATTTTCCAAAACTTTTTTCATCGCATTGTAAAGACCGTCCTCGGAGTTTTCACAGATAATTCCACATTCGTTTTCGCCGAAAATTTCTCTCATGCCCGAGCATTCGGTCGTGATAACAGGCACGCTCAATGCAACCGCTTCACTGACTGAGGTGCTGTAGCCCTCGGCATATGACGAGCAAACATAGACATCGGAGTGTGCAATATATTTATACGGATTCGTTTGAAAATCAAGAGTTTTTATTGTATCACCGAGCTTTTTTTCGGCAATTATTTTTTTAATATATTCTTTTTCTTCGCCGTCACCCATTATGAGAACCGAAAAAATCTTCCCGTCATTTTTCAATCTTTCGCAGACATTTACAAAGCGCTCAAAACCTTTAACCTTTACAAAGCTTCCTGCAAGAATGAACTTCATTCCGTTGCCGAAATCAAAATTGTTTTTCTCTTTGCTCTTTTCAATTATGCTGTCAAAATCAATCGGGTTATAGAGCACATGAACCTTTTTTGCCATGCCGTATTTTTGAATGAACGCCTCTTTCATTGTTTCGGCTACGCAGACGATTGAATCAAAATTTTCGTAGCACTTTTTTTCTTCCTCTGCCGAGCCGAAAATTTTCTCGCTCCACGGGTTTACTATCATATCGGTATGAACCCATGCGATTTTTTTGCAGTTTCTTTTTTTTGAGTTACCGATAATTTTTGTTGAATATCCCTCGCAGAAGGCGACCTCAACATCATAGCTTCCTTTGATATAATTCTTCCTTACAAATTCGGGAGAGGCAAGCAGAGACGCTTTGATTTTTAACTTGTTAAGAATTGATTTTGCGCCTGAGTCCGATTTTTTTACCATGCAGCGGTGATTGGCGTGCGATTTGATGATATCCGTGTAAACCTCGCCGTCGGTCTCGGTGAAAACATCGTATTTATTTTTTGTGTTCTCAATGAACGTTGCAAAAATTCTTTCCGCACCGCCCCGACCGAGCGATTCAATAAAAAACAAAACAGATCGCATAACGACATCTCCGTTGATTTGATATTTAAATTATATAAAATATAAATGCTTATGTCAATGAAAAAAGACTGCGCCGAGTGACGCAGTCTTTGAAAATATGTGATTATTTGTACATCGGGCCGTAAACCTGGCATGCACGGTAGTCCTGACCCTCTTTGTCCATACCGAAATAGTTCCAGTTTGCCGGACGGAAGATCTTCTCCTCGGGAACGTTATGAAGAGAAACGGGAATACGAAGCATTGAACACATTGTGATGAGGTCTGCACCGATATGGCCGTATGTAGATGCGCCGTGGTTTGCGCCCCAGTTGTTCATGAGGTCGTAAGCCGACTTGAAAGCACCCTTGCCGTTGCAGATCGGAGTGAACCATGTGCAGGGCCATGTGTAGTCTGTTCTCTTCCAGAGAGCGTCTGTTACGTCCTCGGGAAGTCCGACATAATAGCCTTCGCAGATCTGAATTGTCGGTCCGATACCCTTAACAAGGTTGATACGGATCATTGTTGCGGGCATTTCGTTCTTCGTAACGAAGCGTGAGGAATATCCGCCGCCACGGAAGTAACCGTTATCGGCTGCGTTCCATGTTGTGGCCTTGAGCATCTTGTCAACGTCCTCGTCGGTTACGTCATACCAAGGCTTCATGCAAGCTTCGCCCTTGTCGTTCTTCAGCTCGCCGCAAGCGTCAAGACATGAGGCACCGGAGTTGATGAGGTGGAGGAATCCGCCTGCCTCTTTTGCATGACCCTCAAGCTCATAGCCTGTAACTCTCTTAACGGATTCCGCACTCCAGTGAGTACGAACGTCGGAGAACATTGACGGCTGGTTTGTGAGGAGCTTCTCAAAGAGCATTGAAATACCGTTGAGAACGTCGTTCTCTGTTGCAAGGATGTAAGGCTCTCTTACGCCGTCCCAGTCAAAGGAGGTGTTGAGAAGTGCCTCGGCAAAGTCTGCGTTCGGCCAATGGTCTGTCCACTGACGCTGACCCTGGAAGCCTGCGGCAATAGCATTGTGACCTGCCATCTCTTCCTCTCTGCCCTTGGGAAGATTCTTGTTGCCGTTCATGAGATCCTTGATGATGCACATCATCTTGACCGTGAACTCCCAATCTTTTTCCTTCTGCTCGTCCGATTTTCTTACGAAGTCGGGGTTCTTATCAAATCCCTCGGGGCAATGCTCCTTTGTCCACTTGTAAGCCTTCTTGTATTCTTCCTCGTCATAGATGTTTTCTTCCATTCGGCGGAGGATTTCAACCTCGTCAACGGACTCAACTCTCATGCCGAGATATTCCTCGATGAAATCGGGGTCGATTGAAGAACCTGCGATACCCATGCAGATCGAACCGATCTGAAGATATGACTTGCCCTTCATTGTCGCAACTGCAACAGCGGCACGTGCAAAGCGAAGAAGCTTTTCCTTAACATCTTCTGTGATATTCTCGGAATCGTCAGCCTCCTGAACCTCTCTGCCGTAGATGCCGAAAGCCGGAAGACCTTTCTGAGCATGAGCTGCAAGAACGGATGCAAGATAAACTGCGCCCGGACGCTCTGTTGCGTTGAAGCCCCAAACGCCCTTGATTGTGTTAGGATCCATGTCCATTGTCTCGGAACCGTAGCACCAGCAGGGAGTTACGGAAAGAGTAATGGCAACGCCCTCTTTCTTGAACTGCTCGGCGCAGGCTGCCGTCTCGGCAACACGACCGATAGTTGTGTCGGAGATAACGACCTTAACGGGCTCGCCGTTTGAATACTTGAGGTTCTCCTCAAAGAGCTTCTTGGCCGCCTTAGCCATGCCCATTGTCTGATCCTCAAGAGACTCTCTGACCTTAAGAGGTCCGCGTCTTGCGTCGATGATAGGACGGATACCGATTACGGGGTATTCGCCCAGATATCTGTTTTCTGCCATATAAAATTCATCCTTTCGTTGAATTATTTTTTATATAAATCTGCAAGCAGATTTTTAACTTAATATGTTAATCAACCGAAGTGTAAGTTTTTGTGATAATGCCGTTTTCGTCATATTCAAGGATGTAGGTCTTATGCCATAAACCGGAGACGCCGACATCGTATGTTATTTTATTAGACCCGTCTGCGGATGTTTCATCCGTTCCCTTGCCGAGCAAGTCTTTAACCTCATAAGTTTTCATTCCTACAATTTTGTGCTTTTCTTCAAGATCGTCAATCATGTATTGACGGCCTTGCACATGATTTGAATAGTTTTTCCATTTTGCGGAGTCAAATGTTTTGTATTCTATGTTGACTACTATAGTGTTTGCCAAGAAAAGAATGGATACAATGAAAACAACCAGTGCTGCGGATATTATTACACAGAGCTTTCGTTTCTTTTTATTGAACATCGCAAAGCACAGGGCAGCAAAAGCAGCCGCAAGCATTACGGAAGGTATTAATTTGCCGATAAAGCTGAATTTTCCGTAGCTAATTGCATCTCCTGCCAAAAACACAGAGTCTATAAAACAAACAGCGATAAAGAGTATAACGAAAATTGTCAAAAGAATTATTTTAATTGCAGCATTTGATTCTTTTACCTTTTTCATTTTATCCCCTCCTTGCATCGTTAGTTGTTTCAACTTTTGTAACCTTACCGTTTTCGTCATATCAAATCCCACATTAAATCGTTTGATTAAAGTTTTTAATAACAAAATCTTCCATGTCACCTATCGAATCAAGGTCAAAATCGTAAAACCAAAGATAATAAATTGTTTTTTCACTTTCTGAAATACCGACAAAACCAATTTGCTTCGGATAGCCGAGCTTGCCGTCTGTTACTGCTCTGAACACCGTTGATTTGTATTCAAACGGTTCATTGCCGAAAAAGTCGTTTTCTCCATATTTGCGGGCAATGTCGGCTTTCAAAGACTCGAATTTCTCGGGATCTGTGATTTTCATGGTAATTGACTCGGATTCAAATATCAAGTGAAAACGATTGTTTTTTACAAAGTGAACGTTATTATAATCTTGATAATCGGTCGGGAAAAAGTCCGTTGCTCCGTATTCGGCAACTTCTTCGATTGAATCAACCTTTGTTATCATTCCGTGATTATCCCAATATACAAGGAAACCGTATACCGATACGGCTAAAAGAACAATTACTAAAATAGGAATAAAAAATTTCTTTCTTGATTTTCTCATAAAATCAACTTCCTTATCCTTGAACCTCAGCCGAGGTAACCTTGCCGTTATCGTCATAAGTTATTACGAGTTTTTTATATCCGGGGAATTCCTGACCGACTTCATAATAGAAAGTGTTACTTTCAAACAGTTCATAGCAATCAAATCCGAGAATGTCTTTGACCTCTCTAATGTCCATTCCGACAAATTTGTTTTTATTGGTAATATCGTCGATCATGTATTGACGGCAGTTATAATATTCGGGGTCATTCCAGATTTCCTGATTAAAGGTCTGATACTCCTTGGCAGCAACAACGGTGTTAGCTACGCCGAGAGCAGGGATAACACTTATTATAAGGATAAAAGAAACTATTCCGCTGACAAGCCTTTTCTTCTCAGCAAAAATTGCAATGCAAGTGCAAAGATACGCCAAAACAAGAATAACGGCGGCAATTATTTCTCCGAGATGTCCGTATTTCCCTGAGCTTATCGCAGGACCGATAAAGGACAGCTTCGCTATATAATAAATTCCGCAAAATATTCCTGCGAACAAAATCGCTAAGAGAATTTTAAGAGCAATTTTCAAGCCTTTGTTTTTCATTTTTATCCCACCCCTATATCGTCAGTTGTATAAAACTTTGTGACCTTGCCGTTTTTGTCATAGCTGATAACAAGAAATTTATAAGCCCCTCCGATTCGGTGATAGTATTCCCGTCCGTAATTTGATGGTCCCCAACTTTCCAAATCAAGCAATTTATCAACCTCTGAAATATCCATTCCGACAAAATTATATTTTTCTTCAAGGTCGGGTACCATGTATTGTAAAAGATTCGGATGTATTTGAGCTGTTCTGTTCCAATTTTCAGGTGAAAATTCCGTGTACGGCTTTGCACACAGCTTATCGGTTACATCTAACAGAGGGAAAAACGAAGCGATAAGTACGGCGCAGGCTATCAATGCAATTACTCTTTTGACTTTGCCTGTTTTGCCGAACAGTGCAAGTGCAAGCAAAGCTACAGATGCAACAAGAACGGTGGCAAGAATAATCTTTCCGATATATCCGTACTCACCGTAGTTTAACGAATCGGCTGCCAACAGAAAACAAAACAACAAATATATTCCGATGCAAGCAACACAAAAGACCGATATGGCAAGAACTTTAAGCGCGGAAACAATTGATTTTTTATCTCTTTCAGTCATATTCAATCACCCTTATAGTCCCGTACTTGCAGTTCTGTTAAACTACCTTGAGAAAATCCTCATAAGCCCCTGCCCACTTGTCCGTGTCCTTCGGCTCAAAGGTTTTAAGCTCGGAGGAGTCGGCAACGATTTTTCTTGCCTGTCCGATATTTTTAACAGAACCGCCGGACATGAGCTGAACGGCAACGTTGCCCATAACGGTGGCTTCGATCGGACCTGCTTTAACCGTGCGGTCGCAGGAGTTTGCCGTCATCTGACAAAGCAGACCGTCCTTTGTGCCGCCGCCGATAACGTGAATAACGGGGTAGTCACGCTCCGTACATTCGCGAAGCTTTTCAAATGTCAGCCTGTATTTCATTGCAAGACTTTCGTAGATACATCGCATGATCTCGCCGACCGTTTCGGGAACGTACTGACCCGTCTTGCGGCAGAATTCACGTACACGCTCGGGAATATTTCCGTGAGGAACAAACTCGGGAGCGTCCGGGTCAATAAAGCACTTGA
>HF999617.1 GCA_000434055.1 Ruminococcus sp. CAG:488
GTGCCTTCTCTGTTCCAGCCTGCTTCAAATTTGCCGGCTACGGTGTAGTTCTGTCCCGAATAGAGTCTTGCATTTACAAGCCATACCTCATGGTCGAGCAGTCTGCCCGTATCGGGTACTTCATTGCCCTCTGCGTCATACGACTTGCGGCTCTTCACTGCTTCGCTGTATCTTGTATACGTTCTTGTCATTCCGTCTTCCGTTATGAACTGTATCTTCGTCGCTCTGCCTTCGATCGTGAGCCTGTAAAGTCCGCTCTCCTCATCGTACTCGGCTTTGACGATTCGTCCCGTATCAAGCTGCTTCTCAGTGAATATCAGCTTGCCTGTGCTGTTTTCCTCTATCCAGTCGTGTCCTACCTTCACGCTGATCCTGTACTCATACTCTCCCGCAGGTCTGCTCTTTGACATTCTCCACGTCTTTGTTCCGTCCTCGTTTGTCTCGCTTGCAGCCACGGTTACAGTATTTCCGTCAGTATCGGTGAATCTTGTCTTTCCGACTTCTCCTGTTGTTATTACGATCATTTCCGCGGCTTCTCCCTCTTCCGCTTCGCCGTCGTAAACATTCAAGATATACTTATCCTTGTTTACTCCGTCATAGAGGTTGATCTCCGTGCCGTTGAGCATGAACGTATATACTCCGC
The DNA here is from genome assembly GCA_000434055.1 of Ruminococcus sp. CAG:488. GTDB lineage: Bacteria > Bacillota > Clostridia > Oscillospirales > Acutalibacteraceae > CAG-488. The sequence continues at coordinate 644 of HF999617.1, forward strand.
TCTTGTACATCGCATCATCAATGCTGAGCGTTATTATTCCGTTTTCGTCGCTCTTGAGCGTTGCCGTCGAAGCATTCGTCGCCTTATCCTTCATCGAAAGAGTATAGCTCTTGTTTGCTTCGCCCGTCTTGATTCTGACCGTATTGCCTGTTGTTCTGTAGACATTGTTCTCAAGCGTTGAGTTCTCGTCCGTAAGGATTTCAAGTGTTCCTGCGTTCAGGCTCAGCGTATCTATTCCGCTTCCGCCGTCCTCAAGGATTGTGTAGATACCGTCGGATCCGCTCGTTGTAATATCTCTGGGATCCTGAAGTCCTACATAGATTACCTTATCGACTGTATTACCCCATCTGTCTACAAGGTGAACATAGGTGTATGCTCCGTTCTCGGGATAATAGTTAAACGACCATATATTTGACTTTGGCCATGGAATGAAGCCGTAACCGGTTCCGCCTTTGTATATCTTGTTCTTAGTCTTGCCGCCTACGGTTTCCGTTTCATAATCGCCGTTTGTCAAACGTTTGTAATACGGTTTCTCTCCTGCTGCGGTATACTCGCACGATTTCAGCTTTTCAAACGATACTGTTCCGTTGTTTATCATTTGCGCTATCTTGCTTGCGTCCGTTGTATTCAGCGTCGGAACATATCCTACGTTTCCGTTTGCACATGTCATCTTTGTTTCAAGATCTATGCTGTTTCCGAGCTTAAACGTGAATGTGAATGAACCGTAGTCCTTCTGTCCGTAAACGCCGTCATCTACTATGTACGGATCATACGTATTTCCGTTGCTGCTGTTTGTGTACTGCTGTGCTCTCGGAAGCTCCCAGTTCTTTGCTCCGCCAGCGTTTCTGTAAAGATGGAACTGATTGAGGTATGCGTCGTTACTTACCTGATCGCCGTTTACGTCAAGCTTTTCGCCTGTCTTTGGATCGGCTGCATGATAATCAATTACTATCTTTATCGTCTTTGACGCTGTAAGGTTTTCACTGAAATCGTTTGCCTTTTTGGAGTCGAGTCCCGATGACAGTGCGGACTGTGTTGCAACATTCTTGCTGAGTGTGTCATCATGTGCCGTGAACTCATATGTTACGGTTCCGTTTAAGTTAACTTCAAACTCCGGTGCGAGCCTGATTACCTGCTTTTGCCTGTAATAGCCGATATTTTTACCCACTCCGGCATTGATGTATCCAACATATTTGCTATCCGCATCATCTTTTGTTATCGGGAATGTTACGTCTGTTTTCTTTACGGTGCCGGTCGTGGTAGATGCAGTTACTTGCTCCGCCTTTGTCGGATAGCATTTTCTGCCTCCGTCGATTCCGTCATCTACGGTTATCAGAACAACAGGATTCGTTGAATTCGTGTAGCAATAGTATGTACTGCCGTCTTTTCCTGCATATACATAGTTCACTGCCGCATCTCCTGCAAGCGCATTTTCGTTTGCGTCCTTAACCTTCCGTGTTTCGCTTACCGTTTCATATACTTTGAATCCGACTGAAGTCTTGACCTTATCAGATGTACTTATGAACGCCTTTGCCATTGAAAGAACGCAGTCATTCAATCTTGACTGATAAGTAACATTTGCACTGTCTGTGTCGGTTATCTTGTAATCCTTGCCTATATATGCCTTTCCGTTGATAAGTGAAGTCTTTGCAGTTTCCAGTTCACTGTATTCATAATGGTTAAGGTTCATTTGGCTGAGATTACACTGTTTGTTTCCGACATAGAAGTTGTTATAGTATTTCGTTACAATTCCGTTTTCGTTCAAAACAATTTCCGTCAATTCGGTAATCGCATCCTGCAAGCTCTTCGTTGCGGTTTTCAGAGCTGCCGAATAACCTGATGAATTTACATCTTTCTTGACAAGCGTTTCAACTAAGGCTTTTGCACTTCTATACTTTTCGATAGCTGCCGTATAATTATCGAAAGACGCTTTATCATACTTAGTTGTTTTTTCGGTTTTCTTTGTTCCGTTAGATTCAACGCCCGTAACGATTTCAATTTCATTACCGAGAGTATATTCATCGGACTTGTTTTCTGCACTGTTTATGTAGACCCATTGTGCTACAAATACGACATTGCCGAATTTTCCGGCTGCTATTGTTGCTTTGGGTCCATACAATTCAGGAGCGTTACTTTCCTTAGAAGGATCCGGCCAATTACCCTGCGTTGGTTGCTGTATTTTCCAGCCTGCAAACACATGATCTTTATATGTCGGTGCATCTTCAATCGTTATTGCCGACGTTATAGTATAATTTATACTCTTGTCTGCTGTTCCGCTTCCATTATATGAATACGTTATTGTATACTTATTTTCTGTCCACTGTGCATACAGCTTTTCATTCTGTTTGCTGTTAGTAAACGTTCCCGGTGCATTGTATTTTACGCCGCTTCCGTTTGCTTCAGTGTTCCACGATGCAAATGTATAGCCGTTTCTTGTCGGAACTGTTGACGG
>HF999618.1 GCA_000434055.1 Ruminococcus sp. CAG:488
GGTCACGGGAAAGTCCTCCGGGGCCGAGTGCCGAAAGACGGCGCTTATGAGTAAGCTCGGCAAGCGGGTTTGTCTGATCCATGAACTGTGAAAGCGGTGATGAGCCGAAGAATTCCTTAATCGCCATAAGCACGGGGCGAATATTGATAAGGGTCTGCGGTGTAATTTTGTCGTCATCCTCCTGAGCCTGAAGTGTCATTCTTTCACGAACAACTCTTTCCATTCTTGCAAGACCGATTCTGAACTGGTTCTGAAGAAGCTCGCCTACGGAACGGATACGACGGTTACCGAGGTGGTCGATATCGTCCGTTTTGCCGATGCCGAAAGCAATGGAGTTAACGTAGTTGATTGATGAAAAGATATCATCAATTGTAATATGCTTAGGAATGAGGTCATCACAACGCTCTTTGAGAAGTCCGAGAAGTGCATTATCGTCCTCAACGTCAGCCTCAAGAATTTCCTTAAGAGCCGAGAAAGAAACCTTCTCATTGATGCCGATCTCGTCAAGCTGCTTCTCCGTGAATTGAGGGAAGTAGGGCTTGATATCAACCATGCCGTTTGAGATAACCTTGATTTCCTTATCGTCGTCAACCTTAACGAATACAACGTTGACGCCTGCCTGCTCGATCTCAGTAGCCTTCTCCTTGGAGACTACCTCACCCTCCTCTGCGAGAAGCTCGCCGGTGAGCGGTGCGATAACAGGCTGTGAAAGCGTTGCGCCTACAATACGGTCAAACAAAGAAAGCTTCTTGTTGTATTTGTATCTGCCGACTCTGGAAATATCGTAACGGTACGGATCAAAGAACAGATTGTCAAGATGAGTCTGTGCGGTTTCGAGAGTTGCAGGCTCGCCGGGACGAAGCTTCTTGAATACTTCCATTAAAGCCTCTTCGGTGTTCTGCGTCTCGTCTCTTTCAAGCGTAGCCTCAAGTCGAGGATCGTATCCGAAAAATTCACGGATATCCGTATTTGAGCTGAGACCCAAAGCTCTGATAAAGGTTGTGATAAAGATCTTTCTGTTCTTATCAATACGAACATAGAAAAGATCGTTTACATCGGTCTCATACTCAAGCCAAGCTCCTCGGTTCGGGATAACGGTGTTTGAGTAAAGCTCAATACCCGTCTTATCATGGGTCATATCGTAATATACGCCCGGTGAACGAACAAGCTGCGATACTATCGCACGCTCGGCACCGTTGATGATAAAGGTACCGCTGTCCGTCATTATCGGGAAATCACCCATATAGACTTCGCTCTCTTTTACGACGCCGGTTTCCTTGTTGAGAAGACGTGCCTTTACGCGCATCGGTGCAGAATAACTTGCATCACGCTCCTTGCACTCTCTGATTGAATACTTGGGCTTGTCGTCCATTCTGTAATCGACAAACTTGAGTACCCAGTTACCGGTATAATCGGTAATATCCGCGATATCACGGAAAGCCTCTTTAAGTCCGGTCTCCAGAAACCACCTGTATGAGTCCTTCTGAACCTCAATGAGGTTTGGCATTTCCATAACCTCTTTGATTTTTCCGAAGCTCATTCTGGTCCTGCTGCCCCTTGCAACGGGAGAAACATTCGTCATTGACTAACCACTCCGTTCTTTTTATTTTCGTCCGTGTGTGAAACTTATACTTATGAATTACTTGTGAAATATGACAGTTTTTGTCATGAAAACGGGCATTATTTTTCCAAGGAAAAAAGACCCAAGGACACACAATGCCATTATAATCGTTATAGCATTATACTTCATTAGTTAAAATATGTCAAGCAAAAATTTGTAAAAAACATAAGAATTTTTAAAATAATGATAATTTATATAAAATATCTAGATTAAAATAACAACATATTGCAAAAGTGCACTAAAATATGTTATAATATGCAGCAATAAAACAAGAAGGAGTGTGAATATGTCTACTAACGCCGCGCAGGAAGCGGAAAATCTGGAGATTGAACAGGTTGAAGCCCGTATAAACGCCGACCGCAATCTCAACAAGAACCGACGTTATGTCGGTACAAAAGAGACTCTCGCCTATATCATTTATGATATTTCCGCCAGCTTTAACATTTCAAAGTACAATGACGTTTTCATCACCGATATCGTGCAAATAGGTCTGCGATTTCAAACGATCGTTACCTTCGTTATCGGAATATGGGACGTTATCAACGACATTTTTCTTGCCGCAATCATTGACCGTACCCGAACACGTTTCGGAAAATTCAAGCCTTTCCTCATTTTGTACGCAGGTCCGGGCTTGCTTCTGAGCTTTTTCTACTGGATGATGCCAGTATTCTTTGCCGGAATGGGGCCGTACAATGCAACAAAGCTAACCTCATACATGATTTTTTCAATTTTCAATAACCTGGCAGGTTCGATGAACAATATTGCCAAAACAGGTATGCTTTCAACGATTACACCGAATGTTGTTGACCGAACAAGACTTATCACGCAGGCGAACCTTTTTTCGGGCTTTGTTGAGAAAGGTCCCGAAATTCTCATGGGACTATTGATTGATGTTTTCAACAACAGCGGAATGGGTAAAAAACTGCCTACCCTCTTTATCAGCGCAGGTCTTTTCACGTCGCTGGCTTCGGGCATTATGGCACTTTACTTCTCAATTGTTGCCAAGGAACGTGTTATCCAGAAATCGGAGAAACCGAGCATCTTCCAAGGTGTAAAATCGGTTATAACCAACAAGCCTCTGCTTATTCTGACCTTGGTTGATTTTCTTTCCGCTTTCGGTATCAATTCAGGTACGAATTATTACTACATAAACGTTCTTGGACTTGCTTCAATGTCCACAATCGTTGGAATTCCGGGCGCAGTTGTTTCGCCGATAAGCTATTCCTACGTTACAAAGGCAAGAGAGCACTTTTCAACCAAAACACTGTGGATTTTTAGCTCAGTTCTTCCCGATGTACTGATGCTCGGTGTATTCGGAGTCGGTTCAATCAACAATAACTATAAAAAGAGAGCCGCAATGATTCCTGCGTTTATGATTCGTGAAACGATTTGGATGGGCGTTTACGGAATCAGCAAGGTTATTCCCGAGGAGATGCGTAATGAATGTATCGACTACGGCGAATGGAAAAACGGCTACCGAACCGAAGGCATGACGGGCGTTGCAAAGGGTCTTGCACAGAAGCTTGTTTCAACGCTCGGAGGAACAATCAAAGCGTTCATTCTCAGCCGCATCGGATATAAAGAGGGCGCAGGCTACGGCAATCAGTCGGCTCATACGGAGTACATGCTGTTTGCGATGTGTACGATTATTCCTGTTGCAACAACTGTCCTCGGACTTATTCCGAAGTTCTTCTATCCCATCGACTCGGAAACACGAGACAGAATGTACCGTGAGCTTGCCGAAAGACGACAAGCCGTAGCTAAGGAAATGAACGAAAAAGCCGCTCAGATCCACGTTGAGCCGCAAACGGAAGCGTAAAACATAATATAGAAAATGAGAACCGTCGAAAAACCGACGGTTCTTTGTTGTATTATGAAATATTACGAAAATAATGTTTAGCTAATTCATATTGTTTCTTTTGTTCGTTTCCGTATCCGAGTATCAAATCCGGTGAAAATTGATATATACATTGCAGTAACATCTGAAGCTCGTCTCGATTTGCTCTGACCAAGAATCTCGAACCGTCTCTGCATTGAAAGACGACAAATTCAGGCAAAGGAATAAAATATATTCTTGTTTGCCTGATATATACCCAAGAAACCATATAATATGGGATAACAGTATTAGTTTTTTTGGCGTAAAAAGCTGTTGAACCTATAAAAATTTTTGAACGCTGAAGATTGAAGCTTTTTGTCTCTAAATCATCTGACGTATCCTGTAATTTATATTTATTTAACAAGCGCACTGATTTGCATATAGGATATAGTTTAAAAAGATAAAAAATAGTTATCCAAAAAAGAACACCTAGTAAGAGAACCATGTACGGATATAATACAAAATTATCAAAATAAAATATTCCAAAAAAAGTAACAAACACACATACTGCATCAATTCCAAATAAAACAAATTTTAGAATATTTGCCTTTTTAAAATTCTTTTCAATTTCACCATTCATAAAAACACCACTTTTTATCAAACTTTAAGAATTAAACAAACAAATTTTGATTATTTTACCTACGTTTTCTTGCTTTTATTATTATTTAGGATTATAACAAATCAAAATATTGACGTAAATAACAAAATTGAAATAAAAAATGGTTTTTTTAGCGGAGTTTTAAGTCGGTGCAAACATTATCAATCTCGTAAATACTATTTGCTTAGCGGAGCGCTCCGCACAGTACAGCAGAGGTCAGAAAAAGTTCATTTTAAACGCAGAAATTTTCTTGCTTTCATATTGAGGAGGCGTGACAAAGGAGCGACGGAGTGGTTAAAATATCAGATGAAATTCACAGTCTATTTGTTGGGGCGACCATTGATCGTCCGCTTTTATCTTCTTCTGACCTTGGGTCGATGTGGGCATCGA
>HF999619.1 GCA_000434055.1 Ruminococcus sp. CAG:488
TGGAGTACGACCTCATGAATCTAACCGTAAAGCATAAAAAATTAAGCACCGCCGAAATATCAGCGGTGCTTGAAGCTGTTATATCATACCATCAAATCGCATACCAGGTTGCTCAGCTCCGTCGGGTCATCGACTGAAAGGCCCTCAATCAAGCGTGCCTGAGCGTAAAGGATCTTTGCGTACTTGCCTGCCTTCTCCTTATCGCTCTCATAAAGCTCGGTAAGCTTCTGCGCAATCGGGTGATTCTCATTGATTTCAAGAACGATATTTGCCTTAACCTTCTGCTCATTGGTCGGCATTGAATTGAGAACCTTCTCCATTTCGAGTGAGATTTCGCCCTCAGTTGTAAGACATACGGGGTGTTTTTTGAGCTTATTTGTAAATCTTACGGAAGAAACGCCGTCACCGATGCTCTCCTTAAGGTAATCGAGCATCTCCTTGCCTTCCTCATTCTTCTTTTTAAGCTCCTCTTTCTCCTCTTCACTGTCAAGCTCAATGCTGTCGGTGCAGATGTTTGCAAACTTCTTTCCCTCAAACTCATTGAGCATCTTAATTGCAAATTCATCGACATTCTCGGTGAAATAGAGAACCTCATAGCCCTTGTCAATGACAGACTCAACCTGCGGAAGAAGCTCGATCTTTGCAACGGATTCGCCGCATGCATAGTAAATCGTATCCTGTGACTCTTTCATTCTGCCGACATATTCCTTGAGCGTTGTCAGCTTCTTATCGTTCGATGAGTGGAACATCAAAAGATCACTGAGCGTATCGTTCTTTGCGCCGAAGGCGTTATAAATGCCGAATTTGAGTTGAGTGCCGAATGCATTATAAACCATTTCGTAGGTATCACGAGAATCCTTCATCAGCTTGATCAGCTCGGAATGAATCTTCTTTTCAAGGCTCTTTGCGATAAGCTTAAGCTGTGCATCATGCTGGAGCATTTCACGGGAGATGTTGAGCGACAGATCCTCGCTGTCAACAAGACCCTTTACAAAGCTGAAATAATCGGGAAGCAGATCGGCACACTTGTCCATGATGAGAACACCGTTTGAATAAAGCTGCAAGCCCTTTTCGTAGTTCTTTGTGTAATAATCAAACGGAGCATGGCGCGGAATATAAAGCAGTGTATTGTACATTACCTGACCTTCCATCTTAGCGTGGATAACCTTTGCCGGCTCCTCATAGTCATAGAACTTATTCTTGTAGAAGCTGCTGTATTCGTCAGCCGTGACCTCGTTTTTATTCTTTTTCCAGATCGGAACCATGGAATTTAACGTTTCGGTCTCCGTTACCTGCTCATACTCGTCCTCCGTGCCCTCTTTGAGATGGCTGTGGGTGCAGTCCATTGTAATCGGATATCTTATATAATCTGAATATTTCTTCACGATTTCTTTGATCTTGTATTCTTCAAGGTACTGCTCATAATCATCGTCATCTGTATTCTCCTTGAGATAAAGGGTGATTACGGTGCCGTGGTCAAAGTCGGCCTCGCACGGCTCAACCGTGTAGCCGTCTGCACCCTTTGAGGTCCATTTATGAGCCTCGCTGTCACCGAAAGCCTTGCTGACTACCTCAATCTTGTCGCTGACCATGAATGCGGAATAGAAGCCAACGCCGAACTGACCGATGATGTCAACGTCCTCTTTCTTCTCGTTATCATTTTTAAAATCGAACGAACCGCTCTTTGCGATAGTGCCGAGGTTCTGCTCGAGCTCCTCGCCGTTCATGCCGATACCGTTATCGGAAATCGTGAGAGTTCTTGCCTCCTTATCGGGCTGAATTTTGATTGTGAGGTCACTTCTGTTGAGAGCGAGGTTATTCTGCAATGAATGATAATAGAGCTTGTCCATTGCGTCGCTCGCATTTGATATAAGCTCACGAAGAAAAATTTCCTTGTGAGTATAGATTGAGTTGATCATCATGTCAAGCAGCTTTTTTGACTCTGCCTTGAACTGTTTTGTACGCATATATATCACCTGTCTGTAATGTAATAAGAAAATTAGCACTCTTTATTGCTGAGTGCTAATTTAGTATAGTCCTATTTATATGATTTTGCAAGGGGTAAATAAAAGAATTAACAAATTGGTAATATTTGAGGTGTTTTTTAGTAGGTTTGGCAGAGGAAAAAGTTGTCATGCCTTAGTTTCTTATCACCTATTCGACAATTAACGAACAATCAGAAGCTTATCGTTGATTTAACAATGTAATCCGCCGATTGAACAAATCATAAGCTAAAAGCGCAGTCTCCCCTTGAAAGAATCAAGAGGAGACGCAATTTGTTTATTTAGCTGTAGTTTTTTGTTGCCGTTCAGCAAACATCTTTAATGAGGTCGATAAACCACTTGATTATCTTCACAAGAATCGAGATAAGCCAATCACGGATTTTTTCCCATTTTGTCTTGAGCTTCTGAACCTCGGTATTCTCGTTGCGCTTTGCGTGGCAGACCGTACATTCCTCATGTGCGATACCTTTTTCCGTCTCGGTCGCTTCCTTATCCGTCACCCATTCAAAGGTATGCTCACCCTTTTCGATTACGGAATCGCCGTACTTGCACTCCTTCCAGTGCTCGTTCTCGTCGAACTTCCAATCGCTGTAATCGTGAGCGGCATTTACGGTAATTTGGACCATTGCCATGTTAGCAAAAGAATCAACAGCAATAACCTTGAACTCACCGTTTGCGGGTTCAGCCGTATAATATCCGTCTGCGTCAGGCTCAACATTTTTGCCGTTTATTATTACGGTTGCCGTCCTCGATGTGTCATTGTCGGTTACCTTAAACTTCTGAGGTCCGCAATAAATCTTGCCGTTTTCAAGACCGATTATTACCGGCTTTTCGGTATCTCTCCAAACCGCACCGAGCGTAACCGTGTCAATGCTGTCGTCCTGAACAAGCTCGCCGTATGTGCAATTCAAAGTTGTTACGCTCAATTTCGGAGAAACAATGTTCCAGCCGATGAATTCAAATCCTCCCTCTTTTGTCGGAGGAACAACACCGTCGAGAACCTTATCGTCCCAGTGGAGCGTCTTGTCGGCAACGGGAGTGCCGCCTCTTGTATCAAACTTAATCGTATAGGTTTTTGCCATCCACTCTGCCACCAGGGTAATTCCGCTTACCTTATCATCTGCAGCGAGGTCGGAAAACTTTGTATCTGACGAAACTGCCGAATCAGCGTACTTCCAGCCTGTGAATGTGTAGCCTGCCTTTGTCGGAGCCGAAACGCCTTCGAGCACCTTGTCGCTCCATTTA
>HF999620.1:0-12534 GCA_000434055.1 Ruminococcus sp. CAG:488
GACGTAAGAATGCTCAACAACGTAATTTACAAGGTCTCGGTCATCAACCAGCAGACAGGTAAGGCAAGCTAAAGTATTGCTCAACACTTGAAGTAAATTAAATCACGGCGGAAATCGGTTAATTTCGGTTTCCGCCGTGTTATTTTCCGAAAAGGTGTTGACTTTATCGGGTAGTTGTGGTATTATACATCAAAAGAAATCTTTAAGAGCGATACAGAGATGTCGACAAGGTTTTGAATAGTGAGACGGTAGGGTAACAGCCCGTGTTTTTGTGCGTCCGGATTTATGAACCTTGTCCCAACAGGGTTCTTTTTTATTGCTCATTCAGGAGGCTCTCATGACGGAATACATCTTGAAAAATGCATTGGTCTATACGGATTCGGGATTTCAGAAGCAGGATATATTTGTTTCCGAAGGCCGTGTTCTTTGTGTTTGCTGTAAGCTTTGTGCCGAATATACTCATTCCTATGATCTCACCAATAAACATATTTTTCCCGGTTTCGTAGATGTTCATGTTCATCTTCGAGAGCCGGGTTTTTCTTATAAAGAGACAATCAAAACGGGTTCACTTGCCGCCGCAAAGAGCGGTTACACAACGGTTTGCACAATGCCGAATCTTGATCCCGTGCCGGATAGTGCGGAACACCTCGAAAAACAGCTTGATATTATCGAAAGGGATGCTTCGATCAGCGTCATTCCCTACGGTTCGATAACCGTAGGCAGGAAGGGCACGGAGCTTTCCGATATGGAGTCGCTTGCCGATAAGGTGGTTGCCTTTTCCGATGACGGCAGCGGAATTCAGACAGAAGAAACGATGCGCCGGGCAATGCTGGAAGCAAAAAAGCTCGGAAAAATAATTGTCGCCCATTGCGAGGACAACAGTCTTTTGGACGGCGGATATATTCATAAGGGTGCCTATGCAAAAGCTCACGGTCATAAGGGCATCAGCTCCGAGAGCGAGTGGAAGCAGATTGAGCGTGACCTGAGACTCGCCGAGGAAACAGGCTGTAAATATCATGTATGTCATATCTCTACCAAAGAAAGCGTTGATCTCATTCGTAAAGCAAAACGCAGAGGCGTTGATGTTACCTGTGAAACAGCTCCGCACTATCTTGTTATGACCGACGCCGACCTCAAGGAGGACGGCAGATTTAAGATGAATCCTCCTCTAAGAAGTGCAGAGGACAGAGAGGCTCTTATTGAGGGTATATGCGACGGAACGATCGACATGATTGCAACCGACCATGCTCCGCACTCCGCAGAGGAAAAATCAAAAGGACTTAAGGACAGCGCTATGGGTATTGTCGGACTTGAAACCGCTTTTCCGATTCTCTACACAAGGCTTGTCAAGGGCGGAATTATCAGCTTGCATAAGCTCGTGACTCTAATGAGTGTTAACCCTGCCGAGCGTTTCGGCATTAAGACCGGCTTTGAAATTAAGGAGCCGGCAAATTTCACGGTATATGACCTCAATGAAAAGGAAACGGTAAATCCGGAGAATTTTGTTTCGATGGGAAGAAGTACACCGTTTGAGGGTATGACGGTATACGGTAAATGCAAGAAAACGGTATGCAACGGCAAAATTGTTTGGGAGGATGAAGAATGAACCGGGTAGTGATGAAAATAACAGGCAACCAAAAAATTGCCGAAAAAACATATTTCATGTTGCTTGAAGGCGACACTTCGGCGATAACAAAGCCGGGGCAGTTCGTAAATATAAAGCTTGACGGATTTTTCCTCCGTCGCCCGATTTCGGTTTGCGACTGCGAGGAAGGAAAGCTTTCAATAATATATAAGGTTGTCGGCAACGGAACGAAGAAGATGTCCGAACTGCCTGTCGGTGATGAGCTTGACATTCTCAGCGGTCTCGGTAACGGCTATGATACTTCGAAAAGCGGCGAAAAACCCGTGCTTATAGGCGGTGGAGCGGGCGTTCCGCCGATGTATATGCTTTGCAAGAAGCTGGTTGCCGAAGGCAAAAAGGTAACAGTGATACTCGGCTTCAACTCCGAAAAGGAAGTGTTCGGAATTGATGAGTTCAAGGCGACGGGCGCCGAAGTTCACGTTACAACGGTTGACGGAAGCGTCGGAACAAAGGGCTTTGTAACAGATGTTTTGAAAGAAGCGGATTACACTTATTTTTACACCTGCGGTCCGATGCCGATGTTCAAAGCGATTGAAGGCGTCGCAAAAACAAGCGGACAGTACAGCTTTGAAGAGCGAATGGGATGCGGCTTTGGGGCGTGTATGGGCTGCACATGCAAAACAAAATACGGCAACAAACGAATTTGTAAGGACGGACCTGTTCTTGAAAGGGAGGAAATAGTATGGTAACAAAGGTTGACCTTTGCGGAATTGAGCTTGATAATCCCGTCATTCCTGCCTCGGGTACATTCGGTTTCGGCTATGAATTTGCAGAGCTTTATGATATAAATATGCTCGGTACATTCTCGTTCAAGGGAACAACAAAGGATCCGAGATTCGGCAATCCTACGCCGAGAATCGCCGAGTGCACGGCAGGCATGATAAATGCCGTCGGTCTTCAGAATCCGGGCGTTGACAAGGTTATAAGCGATGAACTTCCGAAGCTGAAAAAATGCTTCAACAAACCTGTAATGGCAAATGTAAGCGGATTTTCGATTGATGACTATGCTTACACCTGCGAAAAACTCGACAGAGAGGAGCAGGTCGGCTGGCTTGAGGTCAATGTGTCTTGCCCTAACGTACACGGCGGCGGAATGAGCTTCGGAACTGATCCGAAAGCGGCTGCCGAGGTTACAAAAGCGGTCAAGGCGGTGACGACGAAGCCCGTAATCCTGAAGCTTTCGCCAAATGTAACGAATATTGTTGATATCGCCAAGGCTTGCGAGGATTCGGGAGCGGACGGAATCAGCCTGATAAATACAATGCTTGGAATGAGAATTGATCTTCGCCGCAGAAAACCTGTGATTGCAAACGTGATGGGAGGCTTTTCTGGGCCGGCAATTTTCCCGATAGCCGTCAGAATGGTTTACCAGGTCTCGCAGGCGGTCAAAATTCCCATCATCGGAATGGGCGGTGTTTCAAGTGCCGACGATGTAATTGAAATGATGCTCGCAGGAGCAACGGCGGTTGAGGTCGGTGCGGCAAATTTGGTTGATCCGTTTGCATGCAAGAACATAATCGAAACACTTCCGAAAGCAATGGAAGAATACGGAATAAATAATCTTAACGAAATAATAGGAGGTACGCACAATGGGTAAGGACGTAATTGTAGCCTGCGATTTTTCAAGCAGGGAGGAGACAATGGCCTTTCTTGACAATTTCAAGGGCAGAAAACTGTTTGTTAAAATCGGAATGGAGCTTTTCTATGCCGAGGGTCCCGATATCGTAAGAGAGATAAAGGCGAGAGGACACAAGATCTTTCTTGACCTCAAGCTTCACGATATTCCGAACACGGTGAAGAAATCAATGGCTGTGCTTTCAAGGCTTGATGTCGATATGACAAATCTTCACGCAGGCGGAACAATCGCAATGATGGAAGCGGCAATCGAGGGCCTCACACGTCCCGACGGAACAAGACCGCTGCTCATTGCCGTAACTCAGCTCACCTCGACGAGCGAGGAGAGAATGAAAAACGACCTTCTCATTAACGAAAGTATGGATAAGGTCGTTATGCACTATGCCCACAATGCAAAGCTGGCAGGACTTGACGGCGTGGTATGTTCCCCCTTGGAGTCGGGCAAGGTGCACGAGGTCTGCGGCAGCGGATTTCTTACCGTAACTCCAGGTGTTCGCTTTGCCGACGGTGACAAGGGCGATCAGGTCAGAGTTATGACCCCCGAACAGGCAAAGAAAATCGGCTCGGACTACATTGTAGTCGGTCGTCCGATAACTGCGGCGGCTGATCCCGTTGCGGCATACGAAAGATGTATAAACGAATTTGTAGATTAAGGAGCAGATACTATGACAGATATTCAGATTCAAATTGCAAAAGACCTTCTTTCAATTAAGGCGGTTTTCTTCCGTCCGGATGAGCCGTTCACATGGGCAAGCGGCATCAAAAGCCCGGTTTATTGCGACAACAGACTTACCCTCGCTTACCCGGAGGTTCGTACACACGTTGAGGAAGCTCTTGCTAAGACGGTTAAAGAGTTCTATCCGGAGGTTGAGGCTCTTATGGGTACTTCGACCGCAGGTATCGCACACGCTGCCATCACCGCTCAGATAATGGGTCTCCCGATGGGCTATGTTCGCTCGGGAGCAAAGGATCACGGCAGAAAAAATCAGATCGAAGGCAAGCTTGAAAAGGGTCAGAAGGTCGTTGTTGTTGAAGATCTTATCTCAACGGGCGGCAGTGTTATTGAGGTCGTAAACGTTCTCAGAGAAGCAGGAGCAGAAGTTCTCGGAATTGTTTCTATCTTTACCTACGGTATGCAAAAGGGTCTTGACCGTCTTGCTGCGGCTGATGTAAAAAATGTAAGCCTTACTAATTTTGATGTTATCGCAGAAATTGCGGCTCAGGAAGGATATATTGCGTCGACAGATGTCGAAAGACTGATAGCTTTCAGAAACAATCCGTCCGATGAAAGCTGGATTGGAGGCACAAAATGAGAAGCGTTATAAGCATTCTTGATCTTTCGGTTGAAGAGATAGATGAACTCATTGCCCGCGCAAATGATATAATTGCAAACCCCGATAAATATGCGGATGCATGCCGCAGAAAAAAGCTTGCAACGCTCTTTTTTGAACCGTCAACACGCACAAGGCTCAGTTTTGAGGCGGCAATGTATGAGCTCGGCGGTAACGTTCTTTCAATGGCGGATGCAAAGTCAAGCTCAGCCGTCAAAGGCGAAAGCGTAGCCGATACGGTTAAGGTTATTTCCTGTTATGCCGATATAATTGCCATGCGTCACCCCAAGGAGGGCGCACCCTATGTCGCTTCTCTCAATGCGTCTGTTCCTGTAATAAACGCAGGTGACGGAGGTCACAATCACCCTACACAAACTCTTGCCGATCTTCTCACGATAAGCCGTGAAAAGGGACACTTTGATAACCTGACTGTAGGCTTCTGCGGCGACCTCAAATTCGGCAGAACCGTTCATTCACTCATTGAAGCTCTTGCAAGATACAATAACGTAAGATTCGTTCTTATTTCTCCCGAGGAATTAAAGCTTCCAAGCTACGTCAAGAACGATGTTATCAAGGCCAAAAACCTTGAATATATTCAGACGACCGACCTTGAAAAGGTTATGCCCGAGCTTGATGTTCTCTATATGACCCGAGTTCAGAAAGAGCGATTTTTCAACGAAGAGGATTATCTCCGACTCAAGGACAGCTATATTCTCACTCCCGATAAGCTTGCAAACGCAAAACCCGATCTGTCAATTCTTCATCCACTGCCTCGTGTTAACGAAATCAGCGTTGCTGTCGATAAAGATCCCCGTGCATGCTATTTCAAGCAGGTTCTCAACGGAAAATACATGAGAATGGCACTCATTCTCAAGCTCCTGGAGGTAGAAGTATGAACATAGATTCCATCAAAAACGGTATAGTGATCGACCATATTAAGGCGGGAAAAGGTATGGAGATTTACAATCTCCTCGAGCTTGATAAGCTGGATTGCTCCATTGCCATTATAAAAAATGTAATGTCACGCAAGCTTGGAAAAAAGGACATCATTAAAATTGACTCCGATTACGACGTTGATCTTGATGTTCTCGGCTACGTTGACCCCGGTGTTACCATTGATATTATCAAGGACGGCAAGCTTGTCGAGAAGAAAAAAGTTTCCCTCCCCAAGCAGCTTAAAAATATCATCAAATGCAAAAATCCCCGTTGCATAACCACCACCGAGCAGGAACTCCCGCATATTTTCAAGCTTACAGG
Organism: Ruminococcus sp. CAG:488; assembly: GCA_000434055.1. GTDB lineage: Bacteria > Bacillota > Clostridia > Oscillospirales > Acutalibacteraceae > CAG-488. Next base: position 5,869 of record HF999620.1, read on the forward strand.
CACCGGCGAAAACAAGGTTTACCGTTGTATTTATTGCGAGACCAAAGCCGAATAACCCTCCTGAGCGGATCTTTTGGAGAATAAAGCATTTTTTCCGTCTCGGCGTATAAGAATACGCCTTCACCGAGAGAAAATGTTTTTGTTTTTTTTGGCGAATAAATCATTTTTCCCGGCTCGGCGTATAAGAATACGCCTTCACCGAGAGAAAATGTTTTCTTCATCCAAAATCTCTCGCTCAGGAATAAAACTGAATAGCAATAAGCTGCTTTATCCAACTTGACGGTTAAGCATACGTCGACGACTTGACGTATATACCATACGCCTGCGTTGAAAGAAAGCGGCTTCTTTACCTAATCTTCAAGTTCAGATTTTTGTTTCTTTTGGCGGTTAAAGAATTTTTTCGGTTTGATGTATATACTACTCCAACTTCGCAATTTTAAATCATTACAAAAAAATACCCTCCGATAACGGGAAATCCGCTGTCGGAGGGCTTTGCTATTATTCTCTTATTAAAGCGTAATAAGGTTGATACACTTAACGGGACAAGCTTCGGTGCATTTGCCGCAGCCTGTGCACTTGTTGTAATCGACCTTGGCGCAGAAGTCCTTGACCTCAACTGCGCCGAATTCGCACACCTTGACGCACTTCATACAGCCGATACAGCCGTTTGAACATTCCTTGCGTGTTATTGCGCCCTTGTCGTGATTTACGCAAAGGTTTGCCGCCTTTGCCTCATGCAGGGGCATCATCTTAATTATGTGATTCGGGCAGGTCTTAAGGCACTGCTTACAAGCCTTACACATAACAGGGTTGACTCTTGCAACGCCGTCACAAATATGAATTGCGTCATACTGACAGGCATTCATGCAGTCGCCGAGACCGATACAGCCGTAGATACACTCCTTCGGACCGCCGAAAAGCTGCTTTGCCATTTCGCATGAGCTTACGCCGTTGTATTCCATCTTGGTTTCGGCCTTGCCGCAGAAGCCCTGACACATGACGACCGCCGCCATGGGAGCAACCGAGCCCGCCGAAAGTCCGGTAACCTCTGCGATAGCCTTGGAAGCATCATTTCCTCCGGGGGCGCAGAGAGCAGTGTTTGTCGTAATTCCCTTTGAAAGAGCCGCCGCATAGCCGTCACAACCGGAGAAGCCGCATGCGCCGCAGTTTGCACCGGGGAGACATTCACGGATAGCTTCCGCCTTCTTATCGACGGGAACAGCCATAACGATGGAGGCAACTGCAAGTCCGAGACCCGCAATGAGTCCGATGACCGAAACGATCAGAATTGCTAAAACAATAGGATTCATATTCGCGCCTCCTTATGCAAAGATCTTGTCAACAACGCCTGCGAAGCCCAAGAACGAAAGGGAAACAAGCGAAGCGGCAACAAGTGTGATGGGCAGACCTTTAAGAAATTTCGGAATGTCGCAGGATTCAAGTCTTGAACGAACACCTGCAAACATGATCATGGCAATCATAAATCCGACACCGCCGCCGATAGCACAGATGAGCGACTGCATAAAGTTGTAGCCGTTGTCAACGTTGAGTGTTACAACACCGAGAACCGCACAGTTCGTTGTGATAAGCGGAAGATAGATACCGAGCGCATTGTAAAGAGCCGGCATATACTTCTTGAGAATAATCTCAACCATCTGAACGAGTGCGGCGATGACGAGAATGAAAACGATCGTCTGAAGATATTCGAGATTATTGGCGACAAGCAGATACTTGTTTATAGGATATGTAACCGCCGTCGAAAGAGCCATAACGAAGATAACGGCAAGTGACATGCCGACCGCCGTATTCAGCTTCTTTGAAACGCCGAGGAACGGGCAGATGCCGAGAAATCGTGAAAGAACGAAGTTTTGAGTGAGAATCATTGTGAGCAATATGCTCAAAAGGCCTTTTGTCATTTCCATTATGCTTCAGCCTCCTTCTTCTCTTCACAGCTCTCGTGAGTGTCTCTGATGGAGCAGGATTTAGCCATCGGGCAGTTTTCACAGCCATGGAGTACAGCCTTGGGTTTGCCCTTTGACTCGGCAATTTTATTTGCAAGAGCCATTACCATGCCGAATACAAAGAATCCGCCGGGAGCGAGAATAAATATAAGCATCGGGTTTTCGTTTAGGAAGGGGATTGAGAAACCGTTGAAGCTGCCCCCAATGAGGTCGCTGATTCCGTTGAGGAATGTGCCGGCACCGAGAATCTCACGGATGGTGCCCATGACAAAGAGTGCGCCTGTGAAGCCGATTCCCATTCCGAGGCCGTCAACCGCCGAAGCGAGCACACCGTTTTTGCTTGCGAATGCTTCCGCTCTGCCGAGAATGATACAGTTAACAACTATAAGAGGAAGATAAACGCCAAGCTGTTCATCGAGCACGGGAACAAATGCTTTGACGAGCATCTGAACTATCGTAACAAACGAAGCGATGATAACGATGTATGCCGGAATACGAACCTTCTGCGGAATAACCTTTCTCAAAGCCGAAATAACAATGTTCGAACATATGAGAACGATTGAAGCCGAAATGCCCATGCCGATCGCACTTGAAACAGAGGTCGTTGTGGCGAGGGTGGGGCAGGTGCCGAGTACAAGGCGAAGAACAGGGTTTTCAATGATAAAGCCCTTGGTAAGCTCCTTGCCTAAGGATTTCTTTTCAGCCATCAGTTAGCACCTCCGTTTTCTGTAATGGTTTTGTAGTTTGCGAGAGCTTCGTTGACTGCCGTTGTCACGGCGTTGGATGTAATCGTTGCGCCCGTAAGAGCGAGGATCTCGTTGCTGTCGTGATCGGCGCTGTTCTTGGCAACCTTGATTCCGTCAACAAGACCCTTAAACTGATCCTTGAAGGAGTCTGTCTGTGCCTTCATGCCGAGACCCGCAGTGTCGCTGATTGAGAGAATTTGAATTCCCGTAACCTTGCCTTCATTGTCAACGCCTGTCATAACAATAAGGTCGCCGCCGTAGCTCTTTGACGTTGTTGTGAAAACCATGCCGACCGTCTGCTTACTGCCGTCAAGACCGACTGCGTAGCTTATGCCGTCAAAAGTCTTGTCCTCGAAGCTCTTTGCATCCGCAAGAACCTCCATACGGGACTGAGCCTCGGATTCTGCCGAGTTTTTTTCGATTATCGGAGCGGTTACATTATTTGCCAGCGCAAGCAAGGTTGTTGCGACAAGGCAGATAATAAAGAGCGCAACCGTAGGAATTATGATTTGTTTTTTCATTTTGCCTCAGCCTCCTTCTTTTCTTTTTTCGGAGTGCCGAACGGCTTGGGAAGCGTAACGTTTTCAATCAGCGGAACAAGAATATTCATGATGATTATCGAATAGGAAACGCCCTCCGGAAGATTGCCGAAAATTCGGATTATTGAAGTAATAAGGCCGCAACCTATACCGAAGATTATCTTGCCCTTAAATGTAATCGGTGAGGTTGTGTAATCCGTTGCCATGAAGATTGCGCCGAGCATAAGTCCGCCGCCGAGAAGCTCATATGCAACAAAGCGGAAATCGCCCTTGCCCGCGATGAGCATAATAACGGCAACCGTGCCGATATATGTAAGAGGGATTGTCGGCGAGATGACCTTACGGACAACAAGATAGATGCCGCCGAGGAGAAGCGCAACGGCGCAGGTTTCACCGAGACAGCCGGCTCGCCAGCCGATGAGCATTTCAACGAGTGAAACGTCGGGAGCCGCACCGCCCGAAGTTATCTCATGAATAGACGAGAGGGGAGAAGCGGAGGTGATGCCGTCAAGCTTTGACATAGTCCATGTGAGCGGCTGAGTCCATGTTGACATCGCAACAGGGAACGAGGTCAGAAGAACAATACGTCCGGCAAGAGCGGGATTGACAAAGTTCTGACCGATGCCTCCGAAGAACTGCTTTGCAACAACTATCGCAACGAGCGAGCCGATAACTACCATCCAAAGCGGAATGGAAACCGGAAGGTTGAAAGCAAGCAAAAGTCCTGTGATAACTGCGCTGAGGTCACCGATAGACTGACTGCGCTTGAATACGATTCTGGTGATGTATTCAAATATTACGCAGGTCGCAACGCTGACACATTCAATGAGCAGCGCTCTCGGGCCGTAGAAGATAACCGAAGCGATAAGCGCCGGAATAAGTGCGATAATAACGTCAAGCATCAGACTTCTTACAGTCCTCGGACTGCGGTCGTGAGGAGATGCGCTGACAACGAGCTTGTTTTTTAATGTCATTTCTTTGCACCTGCCTCTCTGATGATTGATTTTGCAAGTCTCATATGCTGGACGAGCGGCTTCTTTGCAGGGCATGAATATGCACAGCTTCCGCATTCCATGCAGACCATAACGCCGTCCTTGGTCAGAGCGTCAACGTCCTTAGCCTTTGAGTCACGGACAATCTTGGTCGGGACAAGACTCATCGGACAGGCGGCTGCACAGCGGCCGCAGCGGATACAGTCCGTTTCTCTGAAAATCTTTGCGTCCTTAGCCGAGAAAGCAAGCAGAGCATTGTTGCTCTTGGAAATCGGGTAATTTACATCGGTGATTGCCATGCCCATCATCGGACCGCCTGCGATAATTTTAACGGGATCCTCTTTGAATCCGCCGCAGAACTCAACGACATCGGCAAAGCTTGTGCCGATAGGAACACGAACATTCTTCGGTTCGGCGATAGCCATGCCGTCAACGGTCATTGAACGGCTGACAAGCGGCTTGCCTGTTTTGAGATAACGGGCGACGAACGCGATTGAAGTGACGTTCATAACGATACAGCCGACGTCTGCCGGAAGCTTTCCGGGAGGTACCTGACGGCCGGTTGCCGACTGAACCATCATTTTTTCTGCGCCCTGAGGATAAACGGATTTGAGCTGCATGATTTTGATTGAGCTGTCCGATCCCGAGTCTTTATCAACGATCTGATGAAGAATCTCGAAAGCGTCGGGTTTGTTATCCTCGACCGCTATAACGACATTCGGAATGCTGAGAAGCTCTTTAACGGTCTTGATACCGGAACAGATATCCCATGAATTGTCAATACATTCACGGTAGTCAACCGTTATGTACGGCTCACATTCTGCGGCATTGATGATAAGAGTATCAATATTCTTATCTGCCGGAACATTGAGCTTAACATGAGTCGGGAAGCCTGCGCCGCCGAGACCGACAAGACCCGAATCCCTGATAGCCTTGCAAAGCTCCTCCTTTGTGTTTACCTCGGGAGCCTTGAGCCCTTCGTAAAGTCTCATCTCACCGTCCGATTCAATTGTAACACCCTGAACCATGGTTCCGTTCGGAAGCTTAACGTTTCCGATTGCAGTTACAGTACCCGAAATAGATGCGTGAATCGGTGCACTGACAAATTTATCGCTGTCTCCGATCACCTGACCGACCGCAACGGTATCGCCGACCTTGACAGTCGGAGTACACGGAGCGCCGATGTGCTGCTGCATAGGCAAAACTACCTGCTTCGGGACGGGAATACGAACTACCTCACAGCCTGCCGTGTTCTTGTGGTGGTCAACCTTGACACCACCGCGAACCTTTTTGACTGCCGAGATAACTCCGTCCACGTGAATTTTACCCATTTGTTCAACCCCTTTGCTGTATGGGAATTTCCCATTTAATTTTTAAATTTTGCGATTTTCTCCAACGGAGGCATAACCGCCTTGAGAATCGTTCCGGTAAGAAAGCCCGTCACGATCGCGAATATTAACAACAGCGGTCCGTAGCCTACGATGAGCGAAGCCGTACCGGAAATGATACATGCCGCCGCAAGCTGGCCGATATTGTGACAAACGGCACAGATGATTCCGATGCCGATATATCCTAATTTGTTCTTGCAAAATCCGAAAAGGAGGCACGCCGCCGCAGTGCTGAGAATTCCGCCCGAAAGGCTCATCAGCATCGCCGTCATTCCTCTTGTGACGTCTGCGAAAAGTCCCTTGATTATCGTTATGAAAAATGCGTATCCCGACCCTGCACAGCTTGCCATGAACATCGTTACAATGTTGGAAAGACCGGGCTTCGCTCCGGGAGGAAATCCCGGATAGGCGGGGATAAGCGTTTCAAGGTAGGAGAGTGCAAGCGCAAGCGCACACATCATGCCCGTCACGGCTATTTTTCTTGTCAGATTTTTGTTTTTCATATCAATAAGTCATTATATCTGTTTTGTTTTTGTTCGATTTGACCGAGATAACGACCCTCGCCGGAAGACATGCTGCCGTTTCACCGCCGGAGGTCAGTTTTCCGCTTTTGACGCAAAGCTTGTCCTTACATTCGGCATGTGAAAAATATATTTCGCCCTTGCCGACGGTTATCTCAACTTTCGGGTCGCTGTTCGGAGAGAGTGTGTATTCTTTCTCAACAGCCAAAAGGTCGATCGTTTCTTCAAGCTTGCCTCCGACGTAAATATCTGCGGTCAATTTGTCCGAGTTCAAAAATCTCGGAATGGATATCGCCGCCGCCGAAAGAAGCACAACAAGTATTATAATTAAATCCGTTCGTTTAAATAGCTTCATTTGTCAAGAGTGTAGCTGTCGTCGGTTACCGTGAACTTGTCCGCAAGTCCGTCGGTGACCTTGACCGCATTGTTGTTGAATATAAAAACCGCCTCGGCATCGTATTCCTTGAGGATATCGACGCTTTTGCGATATCCTGCAATATAGCATACCGTCGAAAGAGC
>HF999620.1:12559-19212 GCA_000434055.1 Ruminococcus sp. CAG:488
GCGTCGCTGAGAAGTCCCGAGCTGCAAACTACGGTAACGCTCTTGAATTCGCTTGTCGCAGGGTAGCCCGTCGTTGCGTTGAGAATGTGATGATATCGCTTGCCGTCCTTCTCAAAGTATTTCTCATAATTGCCTGAGGTTGAAACGCAGGTGTCCTTGAGCTTCAGGGTTCCCATTGACTGCTTGTCGTTATCGGGATTGACTATGCCGATGGGGAATGTTCTGTTGCCGTAGATAAGCAGACTGCCGCCGACCGAAACAACTGCTGATTTTGTTCTGCCCTTGGCAAGCAGATCCTTTATCTTGTCGCAAGCGAAGCCCTTGCCGACTGCGCCGAGGTCGAGCGACTGACCTTTATTTATCCGAACTGCGTTGCCCGAGATTGAAACATTTTTGTAGCCGACACTGCCGAGTGCCGTTTTGATTTCATCATCGGAGGGCAGACGCTGATTATTGCCGCCGAAATCCCAAAGCTTCGTAACGTTGCCGATTGTTATGTCAAAAACGCCGCCGCAATCGTCCGAGATGTCGATGCACTGCCCGATGATTTTGGCTGTATCGGGAGAAACGGAAACAGAAGAACCTGCACTTTCGTTGATTCTGTAAACGTCGGAGCCTTTTTTTCTCCAGCTTAGAACGGAATTTTCGAGACCGTTGATCTCGGTTTCGATTTTATCGAGGTCATTTTTTGCACTGAAGCCGTAAAGATTGAAAGTGACGACCGTACCCATGGCAACGCTCGTTTTTTCACATGAGCTTCTGCCGCTTATAAAGTCATATGAAACAATGCCGAAAACAATGACGGCACAAAGTATTACGGCAATGAGCGATTTTTTGTTAAATTTCTTTTTTGCACCGTTTTTCAAAGTAATCCACCTTTTTTCATATATACTAATGTATTATACTATGAAAAATTGACAAATTCAATAGAAACGGAACTAATTAAAAATTTAACAATAATGCAGAAAGACGACGCCTGCGAGCATCTGTCCGCAGGCGTCTTTCTCAGCTAATGTCAGCAACCGCAACCATTGTTGTTGAGGAACGATGTGCCGTTGTTTCCGCAGCCACAGCCGCAACCGCACTCTGAGAATAAGAGGATAATTATGAGAATAAGGATCCAGTTATTGCAGCAACCCATGTTTCTGACCTCCTTTCGTCTTACACTAACATTGTATGGAAAAGAGGAAGGTTGGTGACAAAGAAAAGTTTTTTATCAGTCAAAAAAACAAACGGCTGAATATATGATTTTTAACAGTTTCAGAAGCAAGCCGAAAACCGTGAATTTTTGTTGAATTTATACATTTATTTATATATTGGGAGGATAAACAGTGTTGACTTTTCAGAAAAAATAAGGTACAATATCATTGATTAAGGCAACACTGCACGTTTAGTGCAAATGCCTGAAAATGGGCGGCGGTTATTATATGAAACGTATTCAATGAACGGAAAATCGGCTGTTTTTCGAAACAGTTTGTTTTTCTGTTCTTTTTTTAGCAATCCCGCACAAATTGAGTCGTGCAAATTGCGCGGCAGGGTAAAGATTCAAGCAAGGCGTGAACCGCAATCGGTGCGGCAGTGCCTTAATTATATAGGGAGGAAAATTTTATGTATGTTTTAGCACTTGACCAGGGAACAACGAGTTCCCGTGCAATAGTATTTGACAAGCGCGGACGCATTGTTTCCAAGGCACAGAATGAATTTGAGCAGATATATCCGAAGTCGGGCTGGGTTGAGCATGACCCGATGGATATTCTCTACAGTCAGATGCATTCAATTTCAACCGTTATCAATTCAGGTGATTTTGATGTTAAGGAAATCGCGGGAATAGGTATAACAAATCAGCGTGAGACAACAATTATATGGGATAAGGAGACGGGTAAGCCGATATACAATGCCATCGTTTGGCAGTGCCGCCGTACCGCCGAGCTTTGCGAACAGCTCAAGGAGGAGGGACTCGGCGACTATATCCGTGAGCACACCGGACTTCTTATTGACGCTTATTTTTCGGGAACAAAAATAAAGTGGATTCTTGATAATGTTGAGGGTGCAAGAGAGAGAGCCGAGAACGGCGAGCTTCTTTTCGGAACGGTCGAGACATGGCTTATTTGGAACCTTACAGGCGGCAAGGTTCACGTCACGGACTATTCAAACGCTTCAAGAACGATGCTTTTTGACGTTGACAAGCTTCAGTGGGACGAGTTCCTTTGCGAAAAGCTCGGCGTACCTATGTGTATGCTTCCCGAGCCTGTTGAATCGAGCAAGATCTACGGCACAGTTGCCCCCGGAATTATCGGTATTGAGGAGCTTGAGGGTGTTCCCATCTGCGGTGCGATCGGTGATCAGCCGGCTGCATTGTTCGGTCAGGCCTGCTTCAATCCCGGTCAGGCGAAGAACACCTACGGAACCGGCTGCTTCCTGCTCATGAACACCGGCGAAAAGCGAGTCCGTTCGGAAAACAATCTTCTTACCGGCGTTGCGTGGAGCATAAACGGTAAAACTACATATTCAATCGAAGGCAGTGCCTTCAATGCAGGCTCGGTTATCAAGTGGCTTAGAGACGAGCTTCACATGGTCGATACGGCGCCCCGTGTTGACGAGCTTGCCGAAAGTGTTGAGAACGCAAACGGAATGTTCCTTGTTCCGGCTTTCACCGGTCTCGGCGCACCTTACTGGGATATGTATGCCCGAGGAACTATTGTAGGACTTACAAGAGGTGTTAACCGTGCGCATTTCTGCCGTGCCGTTCTTGAATCAATATGCTTCCAGATGACCGACCTTCTCCGAGCCATGACGAAGGATTCAAATATAATTCTTTCCGAGCTCCGAGTTGACGGCGGCGCAAGCGTAAGCAATATTATGATGCAGATTCAGGCGGATCTCATCAGAACGGTTGTCAACAGACCCAAGACAGTCGAAACAACCGCACTCGGCGCGGCTTATCTCGCAGGTCTCTGCGTAGGAATGTGGAAAACGCCCGAGGAGATAGAAAAGAACCGTGAGGTTGAAAAGGTATTTATTCCGAAAATGGACAAGAAGGTCAGGGATAAGCTCTGCGAGGATTGGAAGCGTGCCGTTGAGCGTTCGCGCAACTGGGCGCAGGAGGACGATTTTGATTGATAAAGATCAATCTTAATTTATAAATTGTTTATTTTACATAGGAGGTTTTATTATGGGCAAAGTTGTTTGTGATTGGAAAACATTGCATGATTTTATGGTTGACGCATTTAAGGGCGTAGGTGTTCCTGCCGAGGACTGCGAGATCGTCGTTGACGTTATCCTTGAATCGGACAGACGAGGAATTGAATCCCACGGCTGCAACCGCTTCAAGCCGATTTATATCGACCGAATCGAGGCAGGTATTCAGAATCCTGTAACAAATTTTGAGATTATTAAGGAAACTCCGACAACGGCTGTTGTTGACGGCCATGACGGTATGGGTCAGGTCATCGGCTACAAGTCGATGGAAATGGCAATCAAAAAGGCTAAGGAATACGGTATGGGCATGGTTGCCGTTCGTAATTCCTGCCACTACGGTATTGCGGGCTACTATGCGTCAATGGCTGCGAAGGCAGGCTGTATCGGTATCACGGGTACAAATGCCCGTCCGTCTGTTGCTCCGACCTTCGGCGTTGAGGGTATGTTCGGAACAAACCCGCTCACGATCGGTATTCCGACCGATGAGGATTTTAATTTTGTTATCGACTGCGCAACATCAATTACGCAGAACGGCAAGATTGAGTATTATGCAAGAATCGACGAGCCTGTTCACCCGGGCACGGTTATTGATATCGACGGCAATCCCGTTGAGGGCGACGCAGGCGAAGCTCTCAAAAAGATTCGTAACGGCACAGCCGCTTTGACGACCCTCGGCGGTATCGGTGAGGCTCTCGGCGGATACAAGGGCTACGGCTACGCTATGGTTATCGAGCTTCTTTCGGCTGCTCTCCAGGACGGCAACTACGGCAAGATGCTTGACGGCAAGGACGAAAACGGTAATCTTGTACCTTATCATCTCGGTCATTTCTTTATAGCTATTGATACGGATCACTTCCTCGGCGAGGAGCAGACAAGGAAAAAGGCAGGCGAGATCATTCGCTCCGTTCGCGCTTCCAAGAAGGCACCGGGTCATGACCACATATTCTCGGCAGGCGAGAAGGAGTACAACGTTTGGCTTCAGAGAAAGGATTCCGGCGTGCCGATAAACGAATCCGTTCAGGCTGAAATGAACAAGGTTCGTGATGACCTCAAGCTTAACTATGTATTCCCGTGGGAGAAATAAAATAATTTGATCGGAGGACAAGTATAATGGATTATGCAAAGGAATCCCTGAGACTTCATTATGAGTGGAAGGGTAAGATAGAAGTAATCGCAAGAGCAAAGGTCGATAACAAGGATGCCCTTTCGCTTGCTTACACACCCGGCGTTGCTCAGCCGTGTCTTGAAATTCAGAAGGACATCAATAAGAGCTATGAGCTTACACGCCGTTCAAATCTCGTTGCCGTTATCACCGACGGTTCGGCTGTTCTCGGTCTCGGCAATATAGGCCCCGAGGCAGGTATGCCCGTTATGGAGGGCAAGTGCGTTCTTTTCAAGGAGTTCGGCGGTGTTGACGCTTTCCCTCTTTGCATCAGAACACAGGATGTTGACGAATTTGTAAACACCGTTGCTCTGCTTTGCGGCAGCTTCGGCGGAATCAACCTTGAGGATATCGCCGCTCCGAGATGCTTTGAGATTGAAAGAAAGCTCAAGGAAAAAGCCGATATTCCTATTTTCCATGATGACCAGCACGGCACCGCAGTTATCTGTTCGGCGGGAATTATCAATGCTTTGAAGCTCGTCGGCAAGAAGATTGAGGACTGCACAGCCGTATTCAACGGTGCAGGTGCGGCAGGCGTTGCGATTGCAAAGCTTTTCACAAGCATGGGTATGGGCAACATCATCATGTGCGACCGTAAGGGTATAATTTGTGACGGCGACGACCTCAAGCCGGCTAAGCAGGATATCGCAGACTTCACAAACAAAAATCACCTCAGAGGTTCACTCGCCGATGCAATGAAGGGCGCAGACATCTTTATCGGCGTTTCCGCTCCCGGAGTTGTTACCGAGGATATGATCAAGTCGATGGCTAAGGACCCGATCGTTCTCGCAATGGCTAACCCTGTTCCCGAAATCATGCCTGATCTTGCCAAGGCGGCAGGCGCAGCGGTTGTCGGAACAGGCAGAAGCGACTTCCCGAACCAGATCAATAACGTTCTCGCATTCCCGGGAATTTTCCGTGGAGCGCTTGATGTTCGTGCAAGCGATATCAATGAAGAGATGAAGATTGCAGCGGCAAAGGCGCTTGCAGGTCTTGTTTCCGATGAGGAGCTTTCCGCAGATTATATCATTCCGAAGCCTTTCGATCCCCGTGTCGGCAAGACCGTTGCGGCGGCAGTTGCACAGGCGGCTCGTGATTCGGGCGTAGCAAGAATATAAAATCATAATAAATGAGGGCATTATAATGAAAACAGCAATTTACGGCGCCGGCTCGCTCGGTACGGTTCTCGGCGCATATCTTTCAAAGGCAGGCGTTGACGTTGACCTTATCACAAGGAATAAGGAGCACGTTGACGCAATGAACAAGGGCGGAGCGAAAATTATCGGCACAGTCAACATGACAGTTCCCGTTCATGCGCTCACTCCCGATCAGATGACCGAGAAATATGAGCTTATAATTCTGCTCACAAAGCAGCTTGATAATGAAAATATTCTTCGCAATCTTGAGAAGAACATGACAGATGATTGCATCGTCTGCACACTTCAGAACGGACTTCCCGAGCTTTCGGTTTCCAAGGTCGTCGGCGAGGACAGAACAATGGGCTGTACCGTCGCATGGGGTGCAACTCTCCACGGCAAGGGCGTATCGGAGCTTACGAGCGAACCCGACAGTATGTCGTTCGGCCTCGGCAGAATGAACGGTCAAAAGGACGAAAAGCTCATGCAGGTTAAGGCTCTGCTTGAAAAAATGTGTCCCGTTGAGATTGAGGACAATTTTATGGGTGTTCGTTGGTCAAAGCTCCTTATTAACAGCGCGTTTTCAGGCATGTCCGCTGTAATAGGCGGAACCTTCGGCGATGCGGCGGAGAATAAGGAGTCAAGAGTCTGCTGTCAGAATATAATCAAGGAATGTATTGACGTGGCAAATGCAGCAGGTATAAGGATTGAGCCTGTTCAGGGTAAGGACATTGTCAAGCTTCTTTATTATAAAGGCAACGGAATCAAGAAGAAGATTTCCTTTGCACTTATTCCGATTTGCATCAAGAAGCACAGACTTCTCAAGGCAAGTATGCTTCAGGATCTTGAAAAGGGCAGACTTTGCGAAGTCGACGCAATCAACGGCGTTGTATGCGAATACGGCAGGAAGTACGGTGTCACGACCCCGTATAACGATAAGGTCTGCGAGATTATTCACGGCGTCGAGCAGGGCAAGTATAAGTGCTGCTTCGACAACGTAAAGCTTTTTGCAGGCTTGGCAAAGTGATTTAACCGAGAAAAAGGTTAAAAACAGTTCGGTTACATAAACCAACGAAAAAACTTAACAGCAGATAGGGTATAAGGTTGTCGCAACTTTATACCCTTTTCTCTATTGCCGTATTGCTCCGGATTGAAAA
>HF999621.1:0-9164 GCA_000434055.1 Ruminococcus sp. CAG:488
CAGCAGCCCGTTTCACGGTCTGCGTGTAGTTCCTTGTAAACTGACCTAAACCTCAATTCAAATATTTTCAATTCAATATTTGCAGAATATTTTTATAGCCCCTTGACATATGCCTATGAGAAGAATATACTTATCTTAGTTAGCGTACGCTAACTAAAGGAGGCTATGTTATGAAAAAGAATGTTTTCAGAGTAATTCTTGCAGTTGTTCTTGTTGCAACGGTTGTAGTTTTCACCGTGAGTGTAGGCGCAGTTACAGCCGCTCACTATAAAAGAGGAACATATGAGGGCAGCGGCCGAGGAAAGTTCAGCGACGTTGTCCTCTCGGTCAAAATAAGGCGCGATAAAATTACAGCCATTGACGTTATATCTCAAAATGAAACTCCGAATTACTGGAAGCGGGCAGTCGCAGTGATTGACAGAATAATTGAATCAAACAACACCGCCGTGGACGGCGTTACAGGGGCAACCAAAAGCAGTAACGCAATCAAAGCCGCCGTTGACAACGCCTTGAAGCAGGCAACCGTCTATGGGGACGTTTCATTTTTAACACCGGAATTTTTAAAGAATATAACGGATATCTTTATTCGGGCGCTTTCGTTTATAAAAGTTGCTTGCTCCTGATAATATAAAAACTGTCGCAATGGTAATTCACTGCGACAGTAATTTTTTATGCATCGAGCTTAGCTCGCTTTTTGTGTTCAACCAAAGGCGTTGCGTTGTTTTCCACGCATTCCTCGGTCACCTGAACGCTGACGATCGATTTATCGCTCGGAACAGCATACATAATCGGCATGAGAAGGTTCTCCATAATGGAGCGCAATCCTCTTGCGCCGGTTTTCTTTTCAAGGGTTTTCCTTGCTATTGCCATAAGCGCCTCGGGAGTAAAGTCAAGCTCAACTCCGTCCATAGAGAGCAACGATTTATATTGTTTGACAATGGCGTTTTTCGGTTCGGTCAGAATCCTTACAAGAGCGTTTTCATCAAGCTCCTTGAGCGTTGCGATAACGGGGAGTCTGCCGACAAGCTCGGGAATTATGCCGAACTTTGTAATATCTTGCTGAACGACCTTTGCCATCGCATTTTCAACCGTAAAGGCTTCCTTATCTTTGATGTCGGCTTCAAAACCGAGAGCCGAACCGCCGATACGTTTTTCGACAATCTTTTCTATTCCGTCAAATGCGCCGCCGCAGATGAAAAGAATATTCGAGGTGTCAACCTGTATGCATTCCTGCTGAGGATGCTTTCTGCCGCCCTGCGGAGGTACATTCGCAACTGTTCCTTCAACGATTTTCAGCAATGCCTGCTGAACACCCTCGCCGCTGACATCACGGGTAATTGACGGATTCTCGGATTTTCTTGCAATCTTGTCTATTTCATCAACGTAGATTATTCCGCGCTCCGCCTTTTCAATATCAAAATCGGCAGCCTGAATTAGCCTGAGAAGAATGTTTTCAACATCTTCGCCGACATAGCCTGCCTCAGTGAGCGTTGTTGCATCCGCAATCGCAAACGGAACGTCAATTATCTTGGCGAGCGTCTGAGCAAGCATGGTCTTGCCGACGCCCGTAGGTCCGAGAAGAAGAATGTTACTCTTCTGAATCTCAACGTCGGAATCCTCCTGCTTGAAAACACGCTTATAGTGGTTATAAACGGCAACACTGAGAGTGACCTTGGCTTCATCCTGACCGATAACATACTCGTCAAGACCTTTTTTGATCTCCATCGGAGTCGGCAGCTTGAAGTCCTTTGCTTTTCTCTTTCTTGCTCTGCCTGCCGCCGCCTGCTCCTCTGCCATAATTGCACTGCAAAGGTCAATGCACTCGTTGCAGATATAAACTCCCGGGCCGGCGATTATTTTTTCAACCTGTCCGTCGGTCTTGCCGCAAAAGGAACAGCGCACACTTTTTTCACGTCTTTCATCATCTCTTGGCATCGTTACACCCCTGATTTATCTTTTGTAAAGAACCTTATCAACAAGACCGTAATCCATGGCCTCCTGAGCTGTAAGGTAATTGTCACGCTCGGTGTCAATAGCAATCTGCTCAATAGGCTTACCTGTGTTCTCGGCAAGAATCTGATTGAGCTTTTCTCTTGTCTTAAGTATTTGATCGGCAACTATCTTAATCTCCGTTGCCTGACCCTGTGCTCCGCCGAGCGGCTGATGGATCATGATAGTGCTGTTCGGGAGGGCAATTCTCTTGCCCTTTGCGCCCGAGGAGAGCAAAAATGCGCCCATCGAAGCAGCCATACCCATGCAAATCGTCGAAACGTCGCACTTGATATACTGCATCGTGTCATAAATTGCAAAGCCTGCGGTAACAGATCCGCCGGGGCTGTTGATGTAAAGGCTGATATCCTTATCGGGATCCTGTCCTTCAAGGAAAAGCATCTGAGCAACAACAAGGCTTGCGGTTGCGTCGTTCACTTCATCGGACAGAACAATGATTCTGTCGCTGAGAAGACGAGAAAAAATATCGTAAGAGCGCTCGCCTCTGTTGGTCTGTTCGATGACATAAGGTACCAGTGCCATATTTATTCCTCCATTCGAGTTGTTTCGTTGTTTTTTTCAGCGTCATAATAGTGCAAATGAATGGCAAAGAGCCATCCATCCGCATTAATTATAATCATTTGAAAGTGAATTTATTCAGCGTCTGCCGGCTTTTCTTCCTCTTTCTTTGCTGCAGCCTTCTTTGTTGTCTTCTTCGGCTTCTCTGCTACGATAGCTTTAGCGTTTGCAACAAGGAAATCAACTGTCTTTTTGCCGACAACGTCCTTCTTAACGTCCTCAATATTAACCCACTTCTTGACCTGCTCAACGTCGAGCTGATACATATCAGCCATTTCCTTGAGCTGAGCCTCGGCCTCCTCATCGGTTGCCTCAATCTTTTCAAGCTCGGCAATTTTTTCAACTGCAAGCTGAAGCTTGACCTGCTTAACAGCGTTATCCCTCATGCTCTCCTTGAACTTGTCTCTGTCCATACCCATGTACTGGAGATAAGTATCAAGAGGAATGCCCTGCTGTGCAAGTCTGTTCTCGTAGTCCTTAACGTCGTCCTCAAGCTTATTGTCATACATAACCTCGGGAATCTCGCCTTCAACGAGATCAACAACCTTTTCAAGAACTGCGCTCTCGAAGTCCTTCTCAACATCTTCCTTCTTCTTATCGGAAAGCTCTGCCTTGATCTTCTTCTTAAGCTCGGCGAGTGTATCAACCTCATCGTCAACGTCCTTTGCGAAATCGTCGTCGAGAGTCGGAAGCTCCTTCATCTTGATCTCGTGAAGAACTACCTTGAATACGGCTTCCTTGCCTGCAAGCTCGGGAGTGTACTCGGTCGGGAAAGTAACATTTACGTCGAACTCATCGCCGGTCTTGTGGCCGATGATCTGCTCCTCGAAGCCCGGGATAAACTGACCCGAACCGAGGGTAAGCTCATAGTTCTCGCCCTTGCCGCCGTCGAATGCTACGCCGTCAACAAAGCCCTCAAAGTCAATAACTGCAATATCGTTCTTCTTAGCCTTTCTGTCGTCAACAGTAACAACACGAGCGTTTCTCTCCTGCATGGAAGCAAGCTCTTTCTTAACGTCGTCTGCGCAAACGGAAGCGTCGCCCTTGTCTGCCTCGATTCCCTTATAATTGTCAATCGAGATTTCCGGCTTAACGGTAACCTTCATCGTCATTTCAACGCCGTCCTTGCCGATCTTTGTAACGTCAAGATCGTGAGGAGCTGCAACAGGCTCAATGCCGGCCTCTTTGATGGCATCGCCGACAACGCCGGGATATACGATATCAAGCGCATCTTCATAGAATACGCCCTCGCCGTAGAACTTTTCAATCATTTTAAGCGGAGCTTTACCCTTACGGAAACCGGGAAGCTGAATCTTGTTCTTCTGCTTGTTGTAAGCCTGAAGAATTGCCTTGTTGAAGTCCTCGCCGCTTACGCTGACTTCAAGAGTGTAGATGTTTGTTTCTGTTTTGTTAGCTGATTTTAACATTAAAAACTTCCTCCTGTGTGGTATTTGGAGCGTACATACTTCCACAAATACCTATTAACTTTTGTATTATAGCAGATGTTTTAATCTTTTTCCATACCTTTTTTAAAAATTTTTATTATTTACAGAATTATTTTCAAGTTTTTTACATTACATTATGAGCAAAAGGTCGAAAAAGGTTGTCTGTAAAGGTGATAAGCTTTACAGACAACCTTTTGATTATATGTTCTTTTCTGTCAACAAAATTTTATAAAAATTATGCCAAAACCATTGACAAATCAATTCTTTTGTACTACAATGCAGTAAACCGATGAGGAAGAGTGAGTAGATTCCGACGGACACTTCAGAGAACTGTAGGTTGGTGCGATACAGTGTGGAAATCAGAGTTGAATGGACTTCCGAGGGCGAGCAGAATTAAAAGTATGCGAGCCGGAGAGAGCACTCCGTTAACAATAACCGTCGTATAATGGGGTACGAGCTAAGTGGACACTTGAATGTGTCAAGCAGGGTGGCACCGCAGGAGTATATCTCTTGTCCCGGCAATGTTGTCGGGACAGGAGTTTTTTGTTTTTATGCCCCGACACGGCTCAGACAAAAATATTTTTTGAAAAGGAGAGTCAGTTATGAGCAACACAGAAAAAATTCCGTACAAAATCTACCTCGATGAAAAGGAAATGCCAAAGCAGTGGTATAACGTTCGTGCAGACATGAAGAACAAGCCGGCACCGCTTCTCAATCCCGGCACTCATCAGCCGATGGGCTTTGACGATCTTCGTCCCGTATTCTGCGACGAGCTCATTAAGCAGGAGCTTGACAATGACACGGCTTATTTCGACATTCCCGATGAGATTCTCGATTTTTACAAAATGTACCGTCCGTCTCCTCTGGTAAGAGCCTATTGCCTTGAGAAAAAGCTTGGTACTCCTGCAAAGATTTACTATAAATTTGAGGGCAACAACACCAGCGGAAGCCACAAGCTCAACAGTGCGATTGCCCAGGCATATTACGCAAAGAAGCAGGGCCTTAAAGGCGTTACGACAGAGACAGGTGCAGGTCAGTGGGGCACGGCTCTCAGCATGGCTTGTGCATATCTCGGACTTGACTGTAAGGTATACATGGTTAAATGCTCCTATGAGCAGAAGCCGTTCCGCCGTGAGGTTATGAGAACCTACGGAGCATCGGTCACTCCCAGCCCGAGCACGGAAACGGAGGTCGGCAAGAAGATTCTTGCGGAGCACCCGGGCACAACGGGAAGCCTCGGCTGCGCTATCAGTGAGGCCGTTGAGGTTGCAACAACTCATGAGGGCTATCGCTATGTTCTCGGCAGCGTTCTCAACCAGGTTCTTCTTCATCAGTCTGTCATCGGACTTGAGTCCAAGATCGCAATGGACAAATACGGTATCAAGCCCGATATCATAATCGGCTGCGCAGGCGGCGGTTCAAATCTCGGCGGACTTATCTCTCCGTTCATGGGCGAAAAGCTCAGAGGAGAGGCCGATTATCGTTTTATCGCAGTTGAGCCTGCAAGCTGTCCGAGCCTCACAAGAGGTAAGTTTGCTTACGATTTCTGCGACACCGGCATGGTTTGTCCTCTTGCAAAGATGTACACACTCGGCAGCGGTTTCATTCCGTCGGCAAACCACGCAGGCGGTCTGCGTTACCACGGCATGAGCTCGATTCTCAGCCAGCTTTACCATGACGGTCTTATGGAAGCGACAAGCGTTGAACAGACCAAGGTGTTTGAAGCGGCGGAGCAGTTCGCAAGAGTTGAGGGTATCCTCCCCGCTCCCGAAAGCAGCCACGCAATCAGAGTTGCCATTGATGAAGCTCTCAAGTGCAAGGAAACGGGCGAAGAAAAGACAATTCTCTTCGGCTTGACGGGTACGGGCTACTTCGATATGTACGCATACGAAGCATTCAATGACGGCACAATGACCGATTACGTCCCGACCGATGCCGAACTTGAAAAGGGCTTTGCAGGTCTGCCGAAAATGGATTGATTTTCTTGCTTGCAAGCCTTGACAAACCAATATAATTGATGTAATATATTCACAGCAGCAGGGGTGCTGAGAAATCGGCTGAGATTATACCCTTAACCTGATTCGGATAATACCGACGTAGGAAGCTATTGAAGTAAAATCTACGCCCGGTGGTTAATCCGCCGGGCGATTTTCTTTGATCAGGTAATGCTGTGAAAGGAGTTTTATTATGAAAAGCAAAACAATGGACAAATCAAACGAAACGACCTTAAAATTGACGGTCAGCGCAATCATGGTTGCACTTTCAACGGTGCTTTCATTTGTAAAGTTTAGCGAGCTTCCGTATGGCGGTTCCGTAACGCTCTTCAGCTTTGTGCCGATTCTTTTCGTAGGCTATGCTTACGGTGCAAAGTGGGGTCTCGGTGCAGGTCTTGTTCACGGAATCCTTCAGATGATTTTCGGAATCTCCGGTGCGACTGCAGGTGCAGGCTTCAAATGGTGGCAGGTTGTTCTCTGCGCACTTCTTGACTATCTTGTAGCATTCAGCGTACTCGGTCTCAGCGGTGTATTCAAGAAGTCAATCAAGAATCCGCAGGCATCATTTGCACTCGGCGCACTTTTCGCTTGCGTACTCAAGTATATTTCACACTTCTTCTCAGGCTACATTCTCTTTGGCGGCTGGGCTGAATGGTTCTTCACAGAGGGCGGCGGAATGTCCTACGGTTCAAAGATTCTTTCGGCATACAGCGGAAACGTTCTCAGCGCAGTTTATTCGGTTATTTACAACGCAACGTTCAGCATTCCCGAAACCGTTCTTTCTCTTGTAATGGTTGTTGTTCTCATCAGCATCAAGCCGATTCGCAAGGCAGCGGGAATCAAATAATCAAACATATAGCCAAACACGGAGCTGTTGCATTTGCATAGCCCCGTGTTTTTTTATCTTATCATAAACAAATACTTTTTCGCTTTCGGTATCAATGAAACCAGTTTTATAAAAATTATGCTTCCGATGAATGAAACAACCTCAAGGTAAATCAAAATCATCGGCTGCGATATTTTGGTTGCAAGAAAAGAATACGTCGTTGCTCGGAGAATTTCCATAATTATTATATGTACAAAATAAATGCCGAACGATATTTTTGAGAGGCCCTCAACAGCCGGTCTGATTCCGGCGATACGATCCGAGTATCTTCTGAATATTTCAAACAGAAAAACTGCACAAACGGAAAATCCGACAAATTCATATCTCAGAATTACATCCGGCTTTTGCGAGAACAAAAACATCTGTATCCCGACAGAAACAGCAAAAGAAAAAACAGCACCGAGCATCAATAAATATTTGTTAAGATTTTTCAACACACCCTTGCTGATCAGATATCCGACAACCACAATCAATAAATATTGCGGTAAAATCACATCTTCCTGAACAGAAAAGGTCGATGAACCTAATCCGCAAAGAATATCATTTAAGGTGGGGATAAGATAGTAATAAATCAGGGTTGCCGCCATTGGGATAATAATTATCTTCTTTGGAACCTTATTTTTTATCATTATGAGGAACGGCAGAAAAAGATAAATGCATAAAATCATCGGGATATACCACATGCTGTGGAAAGTAGTTTGATTGACAAAAAACATAGTTTCAAGCAATCCGAGAATTGACATAAATATACTTTCGGTGCGGAAATGTCCTTCCATGATATAAATTACCCAGTACATAATAAACATCCAAATCTCGGAAGTAATAAGCAGACTCAGCAAATTATGCTTGTAGAACTTTTTAATATCTTCGGCATTATTGATTTCTTTATTAAAAAGCAATGCACCGGAAATCATAAGAAACAGCGGAACACCTATGCGACTAAAAACGTAAACAACAGTTTTAAATAAAGTTGACCCTAACGGAATGCTGAAAAATTCCGCTGATTGACCCTCATAGACATGGTATGCTCGATTGACTGCATGATTTAACGTTATAGAAATTATCGCAACGCATCTTGCCACATCAAGCCAGAAAATTCGAGAATCGGAAATCTTTTTATTCATATATTTATCCCCTTTGCTTAAATATACGTTATTTCTTTCCTTTAACCTTATCCCAATATGCCTTTGCTGCCTGCTCCATTTTGTTGTCGCCGAATTCATAATACTTGGCATTTTTTATTGCATCCGGCAGGTACTGCTGAGATATCCAATGATTCTCATATGTATGAGGGTAGAGATAGAATTGACCCTTATTCGGGTTGTCCTCGCCGTCACAGTGTTTGTTCTGAAGCCGGCGGGGAATGGGACCGCTCTTGCCCTTTTTAATATCACTCAGAGCGGCATCAATTCCCAGGTATGCCGAATTGGATTTCGGAGAGGTGCAGACAAGCACTACCGCATCGGCAAGCGGAATTCTTGCTTCCGGCAAGCCTACCATGAGCGCAGCATCAACGGCAGCTTTTACAATCGGAATTATCATCGGATAAGCAAGTCCGACATCTTCACAGGCGCAAACCATAAGCCTGCGGCAAGCCGAGGGTAAATCACCTGCATCAAGCAGCCTCCCGAGATAATGCAAGGCTGCATCGGGATCTGAGCCTCGCATGGATTTCTGATAAGCGGAAACAATATCGTAGTGCTCGTCACCGTCACGGTCATACTTCATTGCACTGCGCTGAGTCAGTGAACGGGCGGTTTCCGCCGTGATGTGGATTATTCCCTTATCGTTCGGCTTTGTTGAAAGTGCGCAAAGCTCTACCGAATTTATCGCCTTTCGCACATCGCCGCCGCAAGCGGAGGAAATATGCTTTATCGCATCGGGATCTACTTCAAATTTCATTCCGCGCTTTTCTTCAAGGAATCTGAATCCGCGTTCAACCGCGGGAACGATCTCCGCAGGCGCAACCGCCTTGAATTCAAAGACTGTCGAGCGGCTGAGAATGGCGTTGTAAACGTAAAAATACGGATTTTCCGTTGTTGAGGCTATAAGGGTAATTGAACCGACCTCAATATATTCAAGCAGTGTTTGCTGCTGCTTTTTGTTGAAATACTGAATCTCGTCGAGATAGAGCAAGATGCCGTTCGGCGCTTCAAAGGTGTCGAGCTGAGCGACAATGGCCTTGATATCCGCCGTTCCCGCCGTCGTTCCGTTGAGCTTGCAGAGCTTTCTGTCCGTCGCCTTTGCAATGATTGAAGCGACGGTCGTCTT
>HF999621.1:9179-30529 GCA_000434055.1 Ruminococcus sp. CAG:488
GACGGTCGTCTTGCCGACTCCCGACGGGCCGTAGAAAATCATGTTGGGCAGTTCTCCCGATTCTATTATATTTCTCAGCGGCATATTTTCGCCGATAAGGTGGCGCTGACCGACAACCTCATCAATGGTTTGCGGTCTAAGCTGTTGAGCTAAAGGTATAGACATTTTATCGCCTCCCGGTTGCATACAATTATATATTAAAATGCGTGGTTTGACAAGGATAAATTTATTGACTAATTATGTATTATGTGATATAATAACTAAAATTTTTTATATGAAAGGAGTTTGTCCACAATGGATGACCCGGGTGGGATTATACTCAAGCTGATTTTACTTTTATTACTTATTTTAGTCAACGCATTTTTTGCAATGAGTGAAATAGCGGTAATATCCCTCAACGATAACAAAATAGAAAAGATGGCTGAAGACGGCCACAAGAAAGCAAAGCAGGTTGTTAAGCTGACCGAAAATTCGAGCAAGTTTCTCTCGACAATTCAGATCGGAGTCACTCTCGCCGGATTTCTTACCTCGGCAAGTGCTTCGCAGACCTTTGCAGATATGATAGTCAAAGCTCTTAAGGGCACGGCATTTTACAATGCCCTCGGTGCAAGCGTAGTCAGCGGACTTTCGATCGTCATTATCACGATCATCATGTCTTATTTTTCGCTTGTTCTCGGCGAGCTTGCTCCAAAGAAAATAGCAATGCAGTCTCCTGAAAAGATCTCCTTCAAGGTTGTCGGAATTTTGCTTTTCTTTTCCAAGGCCTTTTCACCGTTTGTTAAAGTGCTGTCCGTCTCAACCAATGCGGTCGTTCGACTTCTCGGCTACAATCCTCATGCAGATGAAGAGCCTCTTACCGAAGAAGAAATTCGAATGATGGTCGACGTCGGCGGCGAAAAAGGTGTTATCGAAGACGTTCAAAAAGAAATGATAAATAACATTTTCGAATTTGACGATCTTGATGCAGGCGATATTATGACCCACAGAACCGATATGACGGCGGTTGACGTAAACGATCCGATAATGGACGTTGTCAAAACTGCAATTGAATCCGGATATTCGAGAATCCCCGTTTTCGATGACGACCCGGATAATATAATCGGTATCATCTATGTTAAGGACTTGCTCAGATATATAGGAACGGATCTTCCGAAACACACCATGAGAAAAATCATGCGTACTCCGATGTACGTTCCGGAATCCAAGAGCTGCGGTGACCTTTTCAAGGAAATGACAAGTCAGCATACGCAAATGGCTGTTGTTGTTGACGAATACGGCGGAACGGCAGGACTCGTCACCCTTGAGGATATCATTGAAGCAATCGTCGGAAACATTCAGGATGAATATGACGATGAAGAAGAGGAAATCTCAAAGATAAACGAAACAACCTTCACTATTGACGGGTTGACAGATATAGACGAACTTGACGAAATAATCGGCAAGGATCTCCCTGAGGGCGATTATGACACAATCGCGGGTTACATCATAAGCCGACTCGGATATCTCCCGAAGCAGGGCGAGCACAGCGAGGTCATGTTTGAAAACATAAGATTTACCGTGCTTGAGGTCGAAAACCGACGTATTGAAAAGGTCAAGGTCGAAATTCTTCCGCTCCCCGACGAGGACGATGAAGAGGAAGAGGACTCGGACAAAAAGAATAAAAACAAAGAAAAAGAATAATTTCAATGCCGCATCCAAATGGGTGCGGCTGTTTTTTGAAAAAATTTTTGTAAATTATTAACGAGATAAATATATGAAAAACAGAGAAAAAACGAGAATAAGAGAGTTCGCGAATGATAAATTAAAAAATTGAGAAAAAGTTCTTGACTTAGTAAAACGGTTGTGTTAATATATTCGAGCAGTAAAAATTTATTTGGAGGTAAGTTTATGTCAACTTATATGCCTAAGTCGGGCGACATCGTCCGCAAGTGGTATGTGCTTGACGCAGCGGGAAAGCCGCTCGGCCGTGTTGCGGCTGAAGCAGCCGTACTTCTCCGCGGTAAGCATAAGCCCCAGTTCGCTCCTCATACAGATTGCGGCGATCATGTTATCATAATCAACGCTGAGAAGGTTGTCCTTACAGGCAACAAGCTCGATCAGAAAATGTACTATCATCACACCGGTTACATCGGCAACATGAAGAAGGTTAAGTACAGCACTCTTATGCGTACAAAGCCGACTTTCGTTGTTGAGAAGGCTGTTAAGGGAATGATCCCCGACACAACAATCGGTCGTGAAGCACTCACAAGACTTCGTGTATATGCAGGCGCAGAGCACAAGCACGCTGCACAGAAGCCCGAAGAGTGGGCATTTTAATGAAGGGAGGCAACAATAATGTACGATTCTAATCCATATTTCTACGGCACAGGCCGCAGAAAGAAATCAGTAGCTCGTGTTCGTGTTTACGCAGGTACGGGCAAGGTAACCATCAACGACAGAGACATTGATGATTATTTCGGACTTGAGACACTCAAGCTTATCGTTCGTCAGCCTCTCGAGCTTACAGGCACAACCGAGAAGTTCGATATCGTTTGCCGTGTTAACGGCGGCGGCGTAACAGGTCAGGCCGGTGCTATCCGTCACGGTCTTTCAAGAGCTCTTCTTCAGTATGACGAGTCACTTCGTTCAGTTCTCAAGAAGGCAGGATTCCTCACTCGTGACCCGAGAATGAAGGAAAGAAAGAAGTACGGTCTCAAAGGCGCTCGTCGTGCACCGCAGTTCAGCAAGAGATAAAAATTTATCTTGTTATATCAACCCCGGAAGATTCCTCTTTCGGGGTTTTGTTTATAACTGCGGTGTCCTCGCAGCACAGCTGCTGCGGTCGCAGACTAAAAACAGTCCACAGGACTGTTTTCTTAACGCTGCGACAGTTCAGCAAGAGATAAAATTTCAAAATTTTTCAAAGTTCGGAAGTTATGCTTTCGGACTTTGTTTTTTACTGCCGCGACAGTTCTCAAAGAGATAAAAAACGCATATTTTCAAGGCTTCGGAGTTTTTCTCCGAGGCCTTTTTCTATACTCCTGAAAGCAAGTAAAAGCAACTCATAGTGAACCACTTTTTACATAAAAAAGAAGCCGGCAATCGCCGGCTTCAAAACAAATTATAATAATTTCATTTTTAAAGGTCTTCATACCCGTTCATAAACAGGTATACTCTGCTGTGATTTATATTATTATCTTATCATTTTTCCTCAAGCACTTCGCTTACGGGAACGGTGACCTTTCTGTCATAGCATGAGAAGATATCATCAACGAATTTCTTCTCGGGCTTCTTTGTGATTAAGCTGACAACAGGAACGATAACAAGCGAAGCAAGCATTGCAAATGCGCCGCAGTTAACGGGGCTTTGAATAATTGTCGGGAAATGAGAGCCAAAGAGCATATTTGCAATCATGATGCCCGAACCCCAAATGAAGCTGACTGCACAGGCGCTTTTTGTAACCTTTTTCCAATACAGGCTGTACAGGAACGGCGCAAGGAACGAGCCTGCGAGTGCGCCCCAAGAAAGTCCCATGAGCTGAGCAATGAAAGTTATCTTATTTTTATATTGAATTACGGCAATAATCGCGGAAATGATAATGAAAACAAGAATAAAAGCACGAATTATAATAAGCGTCTTTTTCTCATCTTTTTTCTTTGAGAGCGGAACGATAAAGTCAAGCGTCAGCGTTGAGCTTGAGGTAAGAACAAGCGACGAAAGCGTTGACATCGAAGCGGAAAGAACAAGAATAAGCGTAATTCCGATAATAAGCGGTGAAAGATTTGAAAGCATTGTCGGAATAATTTCATCATAGCCCTTTGAAGCAACATCAACATTGAATATCCTTCCGAATCCGCCGAGGAAATAGCAGCCGCCGGCAACAATGATTGCAAACATGGTTGAAATAATCGTACCTGTGTGAATCGACTGTTCACTCTTGATCGAGTAGAACTTTTGAACCATCTGAGGCAGACCCCATGTGCCGAGTGAAGTCAGAAGGATAACGCCTGCAAGACCTGCCGGATCGGGACCGAAGAAAGAGGCAAACACACCGGGAACGGTCGAAGCTGCAGGGTCGCTGACCTCGGCAAGCGCGGCAAGAGAGCCGCTGAAACCGCCATGAATTTTGAGCACGGAATAAATAATTGCAACTATTCCGACGAGCATAACGATACCCTGAATAAAATCGTTGATTGCCGTTGCCATATATCCGCCGGCGATAACATAAACCGCCGTCAGAAGCGCCATAACGGCAATACATACGGTGTAATCAACATTGAACGCCATCTCAAACAAACGTGAAAGTCCGTTGTAAAGCGAAGCGGTGTATGGGATAAGGAAAACAAAGATTATCAGCGAGGTTGCAAGCTTGAGAGCGTTGCTGTCGAAACGTGAACCGAAGAACTGCGGCATAGTTGCCGAGTTGAGATGCTGAGTCATAACTCTTGTTCTTCTGCCGAGTATTACCCAAGCGAGAAGCGAACCGATAAATGCGTTTCCAAGACCGATCCATGTTGAAGCAACGCCGAATTTCCAGCCGAACTGTCCGGCATAGCCGACGAAGATAACCGCCGAAAAATACGAGGTGCCGTAAGCGAAGGCGGTCAACCACGGGCCGACGCTTCTGCCGCCGAGGACAAAGCCGTTAACGTCAGTTGCACTTTTTCGGCAGTAGATGCCGACGCCGATCATAACAGCGAAAAATACAACAAGTAAAATAATTTTAATTGCCATAAAATAACCTCCTCAAAAAATAAACGGTCCTGACCGCAACTGATCAAGACCGTCTGTTTTCAAACGAATTTATCGCTTTGAAAGGCTGAACAGACAGTCACAAATATAGTAATAATAGTAAGGGTTATGCGTCATAACTGCCTCTCCTTTCAAATGATGAGCCTATTATATACCACAAAATCATACTTGTCAACACTTTAAAGCGCTAAAATATAAAGTTTTTCATTTTTCGATGATTTTTTTCATTGCAATCAGCAAAATATACACCGAAACAGCCATCTTTCGCTTGCAAAGCGTAAAAAACAGCCTCCAATGAGCAGGGAGATAGTGCATATCAAGCTTTTGGTATGCATTTATGTATCTCGGCGTCGAAAGATATTTCTTGATATTTTTAATTCTCACCGTGTGTCCGCCGGGATTCAACATTTCGGTCAAGCCGAGACCTATCATGCTGAAGCAAATTCGATTTCCCAGTGCCGACGAAAAATCCTCGGGTAAATTATTGTCTTTTATATAGCCCTCCATTCGGTCATAAAGCTCATTCCACTGTGAGAAAAGCCCGGCCTTATAGCTCCTCGTCAGAGAGACATCATTATCCTTACGATAATGATTAAACGGACGGTTGATAAATGCCGCACGGCGAACAAAGCCGAAGCATTGCAAATTGAAAAGAGCGTCCTCGGTACCTATCAGTTTTGTATCAACAAATTCAAGACCGTTTTGCTTAATAATATCGGCTCTGTAAAGCTTGCCCCATGCCGTCACGAGCGAATCCGCGTTGCTCGGGTCGCCTGTCTCCTCTCCGTAAAGTCCTGCCATTCGTCTGTGCAGATCCCAGCATCCGCTTTCATCAAATATTTTGTCTGAAGCAAATATTTTCTTCTCGTCCGAACGGTCGGGAAATTCTCGAACATATCCCCACATAACAACATCGGCGTTGTTTTTCTCCGCCATTCCGACCGCCGTTTCAACCGTTTCGGGTTCAATCCAATCGTCGCCGTCAAGGAAAATTATGTATTTTCCGGTTGCCGATCCGATTCCCGTGTTTCTCGCACCCGAAAGCCCCTGGTTTTCCTGAGAAATCAGATTTATTCTCCTGTCCTTTTCGGCATAAGACAAAATAACGGCGGCACTTCTGTCGGGAGTACCGTCGTCAACGCATATTATTTCAAGGTCGGCATAGGTCTGACCGAGTACGCTTTCAAGGCACTTCGGCAGATATTTTTCAACGTTATAAACGGGAATAATTATGCTGACTTTTTTCATGATTTATGATTCCTTTTTCTTAAAAATAAGGAGCTTGCTGAAGAAATAATTGATTATAACAACGAGCACACTGGCAATGATTTTTGCAAGCATTCCCTTTGTTCCGAAAAGCTCCTGATCCATACCGAGCTTCATAAGCCCCGGAACGCCGAACCATTCGATACAGCCCGTTGCAAGCCTTGCGGCGATGAATGAGCCAAGCTCTTTAATCACAATACTGCCTTTCCAGCTTTTGCTGTCGAATACCCAAAGCTTGTTGGTGACGAAAGCAAAGAGAACTGCCGCGATCCACGAAAGAACATTTGCTATCGAAGCTTGAAGGATATCGTTGTTTTCAATAAACTTGCCTACAATTCTGTCAAACAGTGCATAGCTTGCCCATGAAACAACGGTGGTCAGCACGCCGAAAACAAGGTACATAAAAACCTCACGGTTGAGAACCTTGCGGCAAATGCTTACTACCTTCTCATTCTTGATATGCTTTGCGATAAAATTATTTATACTGTCAAAGAATTTATCCATACATTACACCTTTATTTCAACATTCATTCCGAGAAGATCCTTGTATTTCTCGGTTATCGGCTTAATGAAGTTTTCAACAAACTCCTCGGTCTGCTGAGGCGCTCTGCCGACGTAAAGCTCGGGCTTCATGATTGCCTTGAGCTGTTCGAGTGTAACGCCGAAGGCGGGGTCGTTTGCGATTCTTTCAAGAAGATCGTTTTCGCCGCCGTCCTGCTTTACTATTTTTCCTGCCGCCATGGAGTGAACACGGATTTTTTCGTGAAGCTCCTGACGGTCGCCGCCGCGCTTAACGGCTTCCATCATAATGTTTTCCGTTGCCATAAACGGAAGCTCCGCCATGAGATGCTTTTCGATCATCTTTGGATAAACAACAAGACCGTCGGTTACGTTGATATAAATCTCGAGAATGGCATCGGTTGCAAGGAAAGCCTCGGCAATGCTGATTCTCTTGTTTGCGGAATCGTCAAGTGTGCGCTCAAACCACTGAGTCGCCGCCGTTATAGTCGGGTTCATAACATCAGCCATGACGTAACGTGCAAGTGAAGAAATTCTTTCACTTCTCATCGGGTTGCGCTTGTATGCCATCGCCGAAGAACCGATCTGATTTTTCTCAAAAGGCTCCTCAACCTCTTTAAGATGCTGAAGAAGTCGGAGGTCGTTTGTGAATTTTGCCGCCGACTGGGCAATGTTTGAAAGAGCGAAAAGCACCTGAGTGTCCACTTTTCTTGAATAAGTTTGTCCCGAAACCGGATAAAAATCCTTAAATCCCATTTTATCTGCGATTTTTCTGTCGAGAGCCTTTACCTTGTCGGTATCGCCCTCAAAAAGATCCATGAAGCTCGCCTGAGTGCCTGTTGTGCCCTTTGAGCCGAGCAGCTTCATCTGAGAGATTTGGAATTCAAGCTGTTCGTAGTCAAGCAGAAGATCGTTGAGCCAAAGAGACGCTCTTTTGCCGAGCGTTGTCGGCTGAGCCGGCTGAAAATGAGTGAAGCCGAGACACGGAAGATCTTTATATTCCAGCGCAAATTTCGAAAGCTTGTCCATAAGATTAACGAGCTTCTTGCGGATAAGCTTCATCGCTTCGGTCATAGTAATAATATCGGTGTTGTCACCTACATAGCAGGAGGTTGCACCGAGGTGGATAATTCCCTTTGCCTTAGGGCACTGAACGCCGTAAGCATAGACATGGGACATAACGTCGTGACGGACGAGCTTTTCTCTCTCGGTCGCAACGTCATAGTTGATGTCCTCGGCATGAGCCTTCAGCTCATCAATCTGCTCTTGAGTTATATTCAGTCCAAGCTCCATTTCGCTCTCTGCAAGTGCGATCCACAGTCTGCGCCATGTTTTGAACTTGAAATCGGGTGAAAAGAGATACTGCATCTCCTTGCTTGCGTAACGTGAATTAAGCGGGGTCTCGTAAGTGTTTTTCATAATATAATCCTCGATTCAACAATATAGGGTAATTATAATACCTTTAAACCAAAGTGTCAAGCAAGGAAATCACTCTTGACATAACTGTTACACTCGGGCTATAATGGATGAAAAGGAAGTGTTTGTAATGTCTGAAAGAAGTGAAAAGGCTGTTGAGCTTTTCAAAAGCGGCTACAATTGCTCTCAAGCGGTTTTTGCCGCATATGCCGACCTGTTCGGCTTTGATGAGGATACCGCGCTGAAGGTGTCGGCAGGTCTCGGCGGCGGAGTGGGTCGCTCCCGTGAGGTTTGCGGAACGGTTTCTGCGGCGGCAATGCTCATCGGCATGAAATACGGCGCAACGGACGGCGATGACACGGAGGGCAAAAAGCTCTGCTACTATAAGGTTCAGGAGTTTATCGCAGAATTCAAAAAGGTTAATCCATCAATCGTTTGCCGTGAGCTTCTCGGACTTTCAAAGGGTGAAAACTCTCAGCCGAAACCCGATGAGCGTAACGAACACTATTACAAAAAACGCCCCTGCGTTCAGCTTGTTGAAGACAGCGCACTGGCTTTGGAAAAGATATTGTTTTAAGGAGATGTTTTAAATGGGATGCAGCGGAGATTGCTCAAGCTGTTCTTCAAGCTGTGAAAAAAAGGATCTTCATGTTCCTTGCAACGAATACAGCGACGTAAAAAAGGTTATCGGAGTTGTCAGCGGCAAGGGCGGAGTAGGAAAGTCGCTTGTGACCTCGATGCTCACAACGGCAATGCAGGTCAAGGGCAACGCCTGCGGAATTCTTGATGCGGACATAACGGGTCCGTCGATTCCTAAGGCATTCGGTCTGAAAGGACCTGCAATGCAGAATGAAATGGGACTTATTCCGGCAAAGACAAAGACAGGAATCGAGGTCATGTCAATCAACCTGCTTCTTGATAAAGAGGATCAGCCGGTCGTTTGGAGAGGACCTGTTATTTCCGGCGTTATCCAGCAGTTCTGGAGCGAGGTCTTTTGGGGTGATGTTGATTATATGTTCGTCGATATGCCTCCGGGAACGGGAGATGTTGCGCTGACGGTGTTCCAGTCGCTTCCCGTTGACGGAATCGTTATCGTTACAACGCCGCAGGATCTTGTTACAATGATTGTTAAGAAAGCCGTCAACATGGCTAATATGATGAATATTCCGATTCTCGGAATCGTTGAGAATATGAGCTACCTCGAGTGCCCCGACTGCGGAAAGAAGATTTCCGTTTTCGGCGAGAGCAAGCTGGATGAGGTCGCCAAGGAGCTGAACATCCCCGTACTTGCAAAGCTTCCGATTAAGAGCGAAATTGCTTCCCTGGTCGATAAGGGTGCTGTTGAGCTTGCCGAAATCAAAGAGCTTTATGATGCGGCGGATAAGATTAAGGAAATGCTGAAATAAAAATCAGAGCTGTCGTTTTGCGGCAGCTCTTTTGCTTAACCGGCACAAATAACCCCGACACTCAATTGAATGTCGGGGATAAATTATATGTGCGGTTTATGCGGGTTTTGCCTCGCCGAAGCCTCTCGGTCCGAACAGGTAATAAAGCAATTCGCTTGTTGTTTTGCAAGCAAAGAGAAGAAACTCGTCCTTGGTTGTATCTTTCTTTTCATAGACACCAATCTCAACAAGAGCGTTGTAAAGCTCCTCCTCAGCGGCTTCCTCCTCGCCCTCAACAACTATCGTTGTGGCAAGTATCGCCTTTGCGTCGGCAAGTGCATTGGTGAGTCTCTCCGCCTCCTCGGGGGAGAGCGTTGAAAGGTCAACCTTTTCCGCCTCGGCAATGTATTTTTTAAGGTCTCTGGTGTTTCTGTGTCTGTTGAACTGAGGATATTCAACCGTTGTGAAAACGTCCATATCCTTAACGAGCAGCAGCTCCATGGCAAGCGAAATTACAACATCGTTTCTCGCAAGCTTCTCGTGATCCTGATTGCCGAAAAACCATGTCGTGTACGGGAATGCACACGTTGAAGCGTCAACCTGGCCGTCCGGCGACATAAAGTTTGTGCCCTGATACTCTTTTTGTGTGTAACCCTTCGGGAACTTTTCGTTGACCTTGCTGAACGTTGCGCCGAGTGAGGTTGATGCGGAATGAATTATCTTGTCCGAATTTGAATCGGAATCAATAAGGCTGTAAAGCTCAAGTCCGTAGCCGCTGATGTCATATATTTTAACTCCGTTTGCGGCATAGTTTTTGAGGTTCTTTATATAATTGACCTGTGCATTGTGGAACCTTTCAACGTCGTTAGCAAACTTTGTTCCTTTAACAAGATACTTTGCGGCAAGCTCGTCATACATTGACGACGGAACAAGACCCCACATTGTTGTAACTCTTGCGAGAGCCGAGTCGGCAAGACCCGACGCTACTCCGTCAATAAATCCGATTACAACATTTTTCGGTAAAACTCTGATGGCAATATTGATCAGCCAACCCGTGTAGGAATCCACGCCGCAGAGCTTTGTGAACATATTTCTGTAAAGGCCTTCGTCGCTGTAATCAAGCTGACCGAGCATGATTTTGCCGACAATTTCAGAGCCGTCTGCGGCAGGAACGACAAGGACGATCTTATTGATATCCTCACCCTGCGGATGCTCGCCGACATATGCAACGGAAACCGCACCGCCGAGGCTGATCGGGAGAAGGTTGACCTTGTCCTTGCCTGTATCCTTCTTTGCTTTTTCAATGAGCCTTTCAAGATTATCGACAATCTCATACATATCGCCGAATGAATTGTATGCGAAATAATAGAGATTCTCCTCGCCGACTACGTCGGTATAGCCCTTAATCGGAACATGGTCGTAAATCGTTTCTTTTTCTTCCTCCGTGCACTCGGCAACCGAACGATTGCCGTAATTCTCAACACGGAAATCATTCTTCGGAGTGCCGTCCTCGTTATATGCGATATATTCCAGTGCATCGTAAACGGCATTATAGGCTGTTTTCGAAAGGCCGCAGTCCTTCTGAGTTATAAGAGAAAGAATAATCGGAACGATAAGCTTGATAACAAGCTCGGGAACGTAGAAATAAAGAGGCCAACCGGTAATTTTTTTGCCGTCGGGATCTACAGCATCGTTGCCTTCCCCGTCAAGCATAAAGGTCTTTGCCTGACCGATTCCGTGAATAAGGATCGTCGGATAAACCTCGTCCTTTTCAAGCTCATCAACGTGCTTGCTGTTGAGCAATACATCAGTTGCGCTCTCAACGCTGCTGACTTGAGTTATGATATCCCCGTCAACAGCAACTGCGGTAACCGCACAGGATGAGACAGAAATGACAACAGTCAGAATGATTGAAATAATCTTTTTCTCTAAGCTATGCATAAAAATTTACCTCACTGTTAAATTTGTAAGCGCTATATTATCTTCGGCTGTAAAAATGAATCCGCAGGTTGCGGTTTCTCCGGCAGCGATCTCCTCCCCGCCGAGGGTTATGCTCTGTTCCTCAACAAAGGAATTGCAATCCCAGCTTTTGGTCAGTGAAATAATTTCTTTATCAAAAGCGACATCCGCTTTCCAAGAATCCGAGTCTGTGTCCGAGTCGTTGCGTACGGTCAGGTTGACCTGATAGGAATGGGTTCCGTCATTGTTGTCCCATTCGTTGACTATCTGCACCGTTGAGGTGAAGCTGCCGCCTTTAACGGTTCTCTTGCTCCTGTACGAGCCGTTAAGCAGCATCTCTTTCTCCTCATCATACGGTATTGACGAAATATCGCCGATCGAATATCTGAGTATCAGAAGCGCATCAAGCGAATTGACATCACCGTCAAGATTTACGTCGGAATTCTTAATCTGATTGGAGAAAAGGTTCTCTTGATTTACCAGGTATTTTATAACGAGCGTTGCATCGGCAGGATCGATCTTTCCGTCTCCGTTTACATCACCCACGGCGCAATTGGCATATGACTCGTTTGTAACTCTTGTTGTAAAATGAATAATTACGGCAAGAGCCGAGAACAGAACTGCCAATGACAACAGAATTATTATTATTTTCTTAGTGTTAAGTTTTTTCTTCTTTCGCTTTTTGACTACAGGTGTGTTTACAGGGTCCATAATCATCCTCTTTTTTCATTTTTCTCCATTATATCAAACATAGAAATTTATTTCAACAATTTTAAAAAATATAACGTATTTTTTATGAATAAAAGCAAGGTTATGTCTAAATAAACCTTGTGCCGTGTATCCGAAACGGCTCCATGGACGACTGAAGAGGATTGAACCTGATGCAAAGGGTTAATACCCGTTGCTATGAACAATTCTATTCGGCTAAATACGTCAGCTATACAATTTTTGTTTTTGAAAATCTTAAATAAAAATGTAAGTGATAAAACTTGACTACCGACCGATAATATATTAAAATATAATAATCAATAAATATACAAAAGTGGCTCGAATTTTTGCAAAATCGACACATCTCATGCGGGACTTTGCAAGAACTCGAACCACAGGATAATGAAAGGTGATACTATGTCAAAAAGAGAAAATCTCAGAAACGTTGCCATCATTGCTCACGTTGACCACGGCAAGACGACATTGGTTGACGAGCTTCTGAAGCAAAGCGGAACGTTCCGTGAGAACGAGCAGGTTCAGGAAAGAGTCATGGACTCAAACGACCTTGAACGGGAGCGTGGAATTACAATTCTTTCAAAGAATACGGCAGTTCACTACAAGAACACAAAGATAAACATCGTCGATACTCCGGGTCATGCCGATTTCGGCGGCGAGGTTGAACGAATTCTTACTATGGTTGACGGAGTTCTTCTCCTCGTTGATGCATTTGAGGGCTGTATGCCGCAGACAAGATTCGTTCTTAAAAAGGCGCTCAATCTCAAGAAAAAAGTTCTTGTTGTCGTCAATAAAATCGACCGTCCCGGTGCAAGGCCCTCCGAGGTTATCGACGAAGTGCTTGACCTCTTTATCGAGCTCGGCGCAGATGAAGATCAGATTGAATTCCCCGTTGTTTACGCTTCGGCAAAGGACGGCTATTCATCGCTTGATCCTGACGTTCGTGAGGGCGATATGAGACCGCTTCTTGACGCTATTCTTGAGCATATCAGCGCTCCCGACGGTGATATTGACGGCCCGCTTCAGATTCTTTTCTCCAGCCTCGATTATGATGATTATATCGGCAGAATCGGCGTCGGCAGAGTTGAAAGAGGAAAGATTCTCCGTGGAGAAAATGTTGTTCTCTGCAAACAGGACGGCAAACAGGAAAACGTTAAAATTTCTCGTCTTTACCAGTTTGAGGGCCTTAAAAGAGTTGAGGTCGACAGCGCAATGATGGGTGATATCGTTTGCGTTTCGGGCATTGCAGATCTCAATATCGGTGAAACGGCTTGTGACCCCGAATGTATTGAGCCGCTGCCGTTCGTTAAAATCGACGAGCCGACAATTTCAATGAACTTTATCGTTAATGACAGCCCCTTCGC
Source organism: Ruminococcus sp. CAG:488 (assembly GCA_000434055.1). GTDB lineage: Bacteria > Bacillota > Clostridia > Oscillospirales > Acutalibacteraceae > CAG-488. The sequence continues at coordinate 22,543 of HF999621.1, forward strand.
AGGACGTGAGGGCAAGTTTGTCACATCAAGAAATCTTCGTGACCGCCTTTTCAAAGAGGTTGAAACGAACGTCAGCATGAGGGTCGAGGAGACGGATTCAACCGATACATTCAAAGTTTCGGGCAGAGGTGAGCTTCACCTTTCAATTCTTATCGAAACAATGCGCCGTCAGGGCTACGAATTCCAGGTTTCACGCCCCGAGGTTATCTATAAAACAATCAACGGCCAGCTTTGCGAACCAATTGAGCTTCTCATCATTGAGGTTCCCGAACAGTATGTCGGCTCCGTTATCGAAAAACTCGGCTCACGCAAGGGCGAGCTTGAGAACATGGGCTCAAGGAACGGCGGAGCAACTCACCTTGAATTCAAGATCCCCGCAAGAGGCCTTATCGGCTACCGTTCGGAGTTCATGACCGACACCAACGGCAACGGCATTATGAATCAGCTCTTTGCGGGATACGAGCCGTACAAGGGTGATATTCAAACCAGAGAACGCGGCTCGATCGTCGTTCATGAAACAGGCACCAGCACGGGCTACGGCCTTTTCAACACTCAGGACAGAGGCCGTTTGTTTATCGGACCGGGCGTTGAGGTCTATGAAGGCATGATCGTCGGTGAATGTTCGAGAAACGAGGATATCGTTTGCAATGTTTGCAAGAAAAAGCAGATGACGAATACCCGTGCCGCCGGAAGCGACGATGCGCTTCGCCTTGTTCCCCATTCGACGCTCAGCCTTGAGCAGTCAATGGAATTCATCAAGGATGATGAGCTTCTTGAGGTTACTCCCGAATCGCTCAGACTTCGTAAGCGTGTTCTTTCAAAGGAACAGCGCATGAAGCAGATGTTCAGAAAGAAATAATCGGATATTGCTACAGCAAAGCGACTATTTGAGAATATCTTTGTTAAATAATATTTATCCCATCAGCCTCCCCTGATTGTTAGGGGAGGTGGCTACGGCGGATTGCGCCGAAGTCGGAGGGGTTAAATAAGTTAACCGTTATTTCAAATTTCCACCACCGCAAGCGATCCCCCTTTTTCGCTGCGTCTCGGTCACGCCACGGCTCTGACAGTCCGCCGGACTGTCCATTTACTGCCGTGTCGACACTTCGCTGCCCTAACAATCAGGGGAGACTCCTCGTTAAGTTCAATGACATTTTTCTCAAACGGTGATACTATGACAGACGAAAAAATTGCAAACAGAACAGCGGTTGCGCTCGGCAACTTCGACGGTATGCACGTCGGTCATATGGCTGTGCTTGAAGGAGCGAAAAGCTTCCAAAAGGACGGACTCGTCCCCGTCGCCGTGCTCTTTGACGAGCACAGCATGAAGGCGATAACCGGAATTGCACCGCCGATGCTGATGACTGTCGGTGAACGCAATGAATATATAATCAAAAAGGGTCTTAAACTCAAAACGATTATATTTAATGAAATAAAAAATCTTTCTCCCGAGGATTTTGTTGAAAAAATTCTTGTAGAAAAGCTCCGCGCAGGGGCGGTCTGCTGCGGCTACAATTACCGCTTCGGCAAGGATGCGGCAGGCTCGGCTGAGACAATGCGCAAAATCTGCGACAGGCTCGGCATCAAGTGCAAAATTGCAGGTGAAGTTGATGTTGCAGGCCATGCTGTCAGCTCAACTCAGATTCGAAGCCTTATTGAAAACGGAGAAACAGAAAAGGCAAACGAAATGCTCGGCCACAAATTCGGTTTTTCCTCACCTGTTATTGACGGCGATAAAAGAGGCCGAAGGCTCGGCTTTCCGACGATAAACCAGGAGCTTCCGCAGGAGCTTGTGCTCCCGAGATTCGGAGTTTACCGAACCGACGTTACCGTTGGACACAGACGTTACAAGGGTGTAACAAACATCGGCAAGCGTCCAACCGTCGGAACGGAAAAAATTCTAAGCGAAACATATATAATTGATTTTGACGAAAGTATTTACGGTGAGAGCGTCGATATCCGACTGATTAAATTCATCAGACCGGAAAGGAAATTTTCTTCCTTCGATGAACTTGCGCGCCAGATAAAAACAGATGCAAAGGAGTGCGCCGATGTATAACAATTGGAATGAGCTGAAAACAGACTGCTGCAACTGCAACAAATGTGAGCTTGGAGCTACGAGAACCAATCTTGTTTTCGGCGTCGGAAATGAAAAAGCAGAGGTTCTCTTCATCGGCGAAGGTCCGGGTGAGCAGGAGGATCTCAAGGGTGAACCTTTTGTCGGCAGGAGCGGTCAGCTTCTCGATAAATACCTTGACGCAATCGGGCTGGACAGGAGAAAGAATATTTACATCGCCAACATGGTTAAATGCAGACCTCCGCACAATCGTGATCCCAAGCCGGAGGAGCAAAACGCTTGCATCTCTTGGCTTAGAGAGCAGGTCAGGCTTATGCGCCCGAAAATTATAGTTTGTGTCGGTAGAATTTCCGCTCAGCGGCTTATCGGTCCCGATTTCAAGGTTACGAAGCAGCATGGCGAGTTTATTGAAAAGAACGGGGTTCTCATGATGGGAACATTTCACCCCGCTGCCCTGCTTCGCAATCCGAACAATAAGCCTCAGGCGCTTGAGGATTTTCTCAAGCTGAGAGATAAAATCAATGAAGTATGCGAGCATACATACTAAGTTTGTGAGAGGAGAAACCACATGAAAAAAGTTCTTTCAATTCTTATGGCATCAGTTCTGTTCTTTGCTACCTTTGCAATTGGCATTTCGGCAGAAAGATCTCACCCGTCGCTTCGTTTTAATGAGGACGGAAAATTCAGAATTTTGCAGGTTGCAGACCTTCAGGATAACGCGGTTCTCAATCCCGTTGCCAAGGACTTCCTTAAAGCGGCAATCGAAAATGAAAAACCCGATTTAATTGTTCTTACAGGCGATAACTTCGCAGGCTACTCAACGGGCACAAACATTTGCCACACCATTGACAAATCGCTTGCAAAGAAAGCAATTGATGAGTATATGTCTATTTTTGAAAAGTACGGTATCCCCGTAACAATGGTTCCGGGCAACCACGACGATGACGATATTAAGCTCACCAAGGAAGAAGAGCTTGCAATGTACGAAAAGTACACCTGCTTCATCGGCTATGATGCAGAGCCCGAAATGTACGGCTGCGGCACCCACAACCTTCCGATCTATTCTTCAAAGAACGCTTATAAGCTTGCATATAACCTTTGGATGTTCGATTCAAATACATATGATGAGGAGCTCGGCGGATACGACTATGTTCATGATGATCAGGTTGAATGGTATGTAAACAAGTCAAATGAGCTCAAAGCCGCAAATGACGGCAATGTTGTTCCGTCAATGGTATTCCAGCACATCATCGTCAAGGAAATCTACGATATCATTGAAGAATGTCCGGCAGGTACGCCGAACTCAATGGAAAGAGACGGTAAGACCTACAAGTTCAAGGACGAGAACTACAAGACAGGTAACTTCAAGGAGTGGCCCTGCCCGGGAACAAGACCGAGCAAACAGTTCGGCGCAATGGCCGATCAAGGCGACGTTGTTGCGATGTTCTTCGGCCATGACCATAATAACTCATTTGAGGTAAGCTATAAGGGGATTGATCTTGTTGCAACCCCCGGTTTCACTTTCTCAAGCTACGGCAACGAAGATAAAGGCTTTAGAGTCATTGATCTTGACGAGAGCGACACATCCTCATATGAAACGCACCTTGTTCACTGGAAGGATTATTACGGTTCAAACAAGATGGCAATGAACCACTATAATATGTATGCACAGGAGAACAGCGGTTGGATTAAATTCACCTCGGCTCTCAAGTATATCCCGTTTGCACTTATCAAAGTCCTTTTCGGATATATATTCTGATTAAGTTAAAATATCCGCAAGAGTTTTTCTATCAATAAGAATAAAGCCATAAATTACGGATCACTCTGTAATTTATGGCTTTTGTCTTTATTTATTTTGCAAGCTCGGTATATGCCTTTGATACGCTGCTTGCGATATGTTTTCCAAGCGAAACAAGCTCGTGATAATGGTCGAATGCAAGCGCCATACAATAGTCATTGTCGGGAACAATATAACCGACGGCATCGTTCATCAGGCCGAAGCAGAGGAGCTCGTCACTGTTAAAAATCTCCGTGGCTTTCGGATATTCATAATCCTTGCCGGAGTACGAATCGGAAGCTGTCAGCGATGTGCCGCCGTAGATAATGTCCGGGCAAATCTCGCCCGGAGCTGTAACCGCCTTGAGCGAATCACCGAACTCCATGTAACCGACCTCCGTAGAAATCTCATAACCGTTCTCCGCCTTGATGACCTCATAGTTCGCCATTTTCAGCTTGCCTGCCATGAGAATAAACGGGTTGGTAACAGGCACCCGAATCTCCTTCATTCTTATATTAAAGAACGGCTTAACTTCTGTTTCGTCAACGGGCGTCCAGCCCTCACACCAAAGCGTGTATTCGCCGCCGTTTTTTTCGGCAATCTCGGTCTCACGCTTAATTTCTTCCTCGTCATAGAGAAGCTTGTTTTGCTTTATCTGTGCTTGCGTAAGATTGAGCGAAAGCGCCATTTTTGCAATCTCATGGCCGTAACGCATGGACTGCTCCCAACGGCGGTTGAAATCCTGCGAATCGTTTGTCAGTCCCCTTGCCATATAAATCCCGGCAATCGCTCCGTTAAAAAACATACAATTGAAGCCTGCTTTTGAGATAAGCTCGTCCATATAGTAAACATAGTCGCCGCTGACCTCACGTCCGCTGCTCTGTCCGTCGCTTGTCGGCAGTCCCGCAACGTCCGGATGCGCCGCAATATTTACAATTTTTGTCGCTCTTGCGCTCTTATTGAATGGAGTGAACGTCATAACCGTCATATCCGTAAGCATTGCGGAAGCCGATGAGCGGTTCTTGTTTGTGAAATAGCCCTCTCCGATATCTTTTCTTGAGATCGTCAGCTTTCCTTCTGTCATGCTATTGCACGCTTCGAGCATTGCGTCGGAAACTTTATCAAAAAGAAAATCCATATAGTGCTTATCCGTGCCCTGCTCAACCTCGCCGAGACCCGTTTTAAGCTTGAAAATATTCGGAATAAGCTTGCCGAAAAGATTCGTCCAAATTCCTTCGGTATCAATACCGCTGTGGCAATGTGTCGATGCAACATTTATCGTTGCAAATTTAAATTTTTCGTCCGTTTTTTCAACAAGCCGGCGGCGAATTTCTTTAATATCGCTGTTTGTCATGCCGATACAGTCAATCGTCGCAAAAACAGAAACTCCGCGTCCGCTCGAATCGTCAACGGCGATAACACGGGCTTTCATGTCGTCGATTATGCCCTCGACCTTGTTGGTAAACCAATTTTCCGCCATTATGTATCCGCCGATATAGTATTGGTGCTCCCGCCAGTCGTCAGGAACAAGGCTGACACTGTTGTAGCCGAGCCGCCAACAGGCATTTTGCGACGGAGCAGAAAGAAAAGTGTCGTTGCCCTTATAAAAATCGTGGCTTTCGTAATCCTCCTCGGCAATAAAGTTTTTGCCGTCGGGCAGAATTGAATTTATCGCTCCGAGTGCACCGGAAATAACCGTTCCGAGCGCTCCCGTACCGATTCTCTGCCAAATGCTCTGAGCTGCAAAAACGGAAGTAAAGTTGGCACTGAAAATCATGATGCAGGAAAGTAAAATTGCAAATCCTCTTTGCAAGGTTTTCTTCATAGATTTCCCTCCGAAAAAGCTTATTTAAAAAGGGTACAGCCTGCCGCTTTGAACTGCTTGATTTTTTCTTCAAGCAATTCCTTGGAGCAGTCAAATTTTTCGGCAATGCAGTTTATGCATAAAAATTCCGTCGAGCCGCGGTTGATAAGCTTCTTTGTAAGCCCAATGTCATTTCCGCTAAGCTCCTTGCCGCATTTTTTACAGTTGCTCATTATCTGTCAACTACCTTTGCACGGTAAACAACGCAAGCGTGAGCAGGAAGATTTGCACCTACAGTATCATTGACGGGTTTTGAAACCTCGCCTGTCCAAACGTCGGTCAGCTCAAGCGTTTTGCCTGTGCAAAAGCCGAGACCGACTGCATCAAGGGTGAAGCATTCGTAATGCTCGTTATCCGTGAAGTTGAAAAATCCTATTGCGAGATCGCCGTTTTCAAGATGTCTTACAATAACGGGCATATGCTCGGGATACCAACTGTAGATCGGTTCGTCGCCCTTTCTCTCGTTATTTACATTTCTGTTTCCGTTAACAAAATAAGGCTGTCTGTATGCCGCATCCTGGTCAATTCTGATAAGCTCCTTATTCTTGAGGATAGCCATAGCCTCCTCGTCGGCTTCTCTGAGGTCGCAGCCTATAATAAGCGGAGAGCCCATCATTGCCCAAAAAGCAAAGTGTGTTTTGTATTCCTCAGTCGTACAGCCCTTGAGCCCGACATGACCCTTACCCTTCATTCCGACAACGAGCATATCCATATCGTTAAAGCAGCCGCAGCCGTTATACTCCGTAACCTTGTACTGCGAAAGTGCAAGCTCCTTGATCGACTCCCATGTATCAAAAATGTCGCCTGTCGAACGCCATGTGTGTGCTCCGGTTTCCTTGATCCATGTCTTTGTGTTTTCACTTCCCCACGAACATGCGGCGAAAAGAATGTCCCTGCCGCAATTGGCAAGAGCGAGACCCATTCTCTTATAGAGCACATGACCATAGGTCGTGAACGGATGATAACAATAGTCATATTTGAGGTAATCGACTCCCCATTCGGCAAAGCATTTCGCATCAATGAATTCATGATCAAGGCTTCCGGGATAAGCGGCGCAGGTCATCGTTCCGGCACAGGAATACATGCCGAACTTCAATCCCTTTGAATGAATGTAGTCGGAAACATACTTCATTCCGTGAGGGAACTTTTCCGGATCGGGAACGATTTCATTTTTCTCGTTTCTTTCTCTGAGGCTCCAGCAGTCGTCAATAATCACATATTCATATCCGCAGTCCTTGAGTCCGCTCTCAACAATAAAGTCTGCGGTTTCCATAACTACTTTTTCGTTTATGTTCTCCGCAAATGTGTTCCATGAGTTCCAGCCCATCGGTGGTCTGTTAATTACCATAATATTTAGCTCCTTTTTGTTTGGTAGAAAAATTATATCAATTATAAAAGTTGCTGTCAACCGAAAGTAAAAATTATTCGGTCACAAGAATGTCTAAATGAAGATCTGGTTTTTTAAATTTTCTTATTTTTCTATATTTGCATTAACCCGATTGCTTTATTTGATACAATAGTAAAAAACTAAAGGCTGAGGTATTTATGAAAGAATATATTATCAGGGAGACGGATGATTTTCTATCGCTTTCGACCCTTTTTCACGAGAGCGGAATGGGTGTTAATATCGAAGAACGTATGCCGGACAGAGTAATCAAGATGTGGAGCATGGATAATGCCCGGACAGGAGAACTCATGGCGGCAGTAACTCTTGAGATTCGTGACGGCGCTTATTCTTTGGGTGACATCGCCGTGCGCGATACCGTGCAGTCCAAGGGCTACGGAAGAATCATGCAGTCTATCGTTTTCGACGAAGCGAAAACGCTCGGCGTCAAAGAAATCTGGGCCTGCGCCAAGGAGCCCGAATATTATATTCACTGTGGCTGGGAAAGAATGGATTGGGAGGACTCTCCTAATATTGCCGTTTATTGCTCAACCTGCGACAAGCGCGGCACCACCTGTCATCCCCAGCTGATGAAATACACATTTAAATAATTTTTACACATTAAAGAGCTTGACCGTCTTCCGTATGTCAAGCTTTTTTCAGTAAATCAAAACCGCCGGTTCAACCGGCGGNAACCCCGCCGGTTCAACCGGCGGTTTGTTCCACCCCTAAAAAGGGCTTCTGATTTATAGCAATGCATTACACTCTCAGCAGTCGCTCACGTGCAATAATGTATCAAAAATACCCTTCTTTTTTTTGCGCCTAAAACAGAGCTTCCCCTAACAGGGGAAATGTCACGGAGTGACAAAAGGGTGACTGCAAGGC
>HF999622.1 GCA_000434055.1 Ruminococcus sp. CAG:488
ACCGTTCGGGGCTTTGTATTTTCTTTTGTATCTGAAATCTGCAAGCGTCGAAAGATTGTCGTTGACCTTGAACACAACGTTTCCGCCCCTGCCGCCGTCTCCGCCGTCGGGACCGCCTGCGGCAACATATTTTTCTCTTCTGAACGCAACCGCTCCGTTGCCGCCGTCGCCTGCCGTTATTTTAATTTTTGCTATGTCTACAAACATAGATTTACCTCATTCTGTTAAATTATGTCAGGCTCTTGCCGCCTTGATGTTTGCTTTAAATTTCTTTGCCGTCTCTGTGATAAGCTTATAATCGCCTGTTTTTGCGCCTGCCGTGAGCGATGAACCCGCTCCTACGGCAACAGCACCGGCCTTTATCCATTCGCCTACATTATCGGCATCGACTCCGCCCGTGGGCATCATCTTTGCATACGGAATAGGACCGAGAATATCCTTAATTATCTTAGGTCCGAAGAGATCGCCCGGGAAAATCTTGAGAATGTCCGCGCCGTTCTCCATTGCCGTTACCGCCTCACGAACGGACATAACGCCGGGCATCATCGGCACTCTGTAACGGTTGCACATTCTGAGCGTTTCAAGATCAAGATACGGGCTTACAATATACTGCGCACCGCTGAGCATTGCGATTCTCGCCGTTGCGGCGTCCATGACAGTACCTGCACCGAGTATTATGTCCTTAGGGTCGTATTTATATGAGAGAGTTTCGATAACTCTGTCCGCATGAGGAACGCTGAAGGTCAGCTCGATTGCCGCAACTCCGCCCTCCATGCAGGCGTCAACGATTCTTTCCGCCTTGTCGGCATTTTCTGCTCTGACAACGGCGACAATGCCGCAGTCCTGAATTCTCATAAGAATATTTTCTTTATCCATAGTGTCCTCCGTCAATTATTGATTTTCGGCGCAGTGAGTATTCCCACCCGTCTGAGAACGTATTCATTGCTCCAGTTGCACTTTTTGCTTCTCCATGCGTCGGGTCCGTGCCAGGGCTCGGCCTCATTGACAAGGTGAAGCGGACCAAAGGTGTTGTAGCGGTGAGTGTAAAGCGTCATTTCAACATCATGCTCACCGTCGGAAAGTCCGTCAACGCCGAGAATGTACGGCGGATAGATTATATTGCCCTTTTCCTCGCCGTCAACCTTGACGGAAATCATTGCACCCCTGTACCATGAAGCACAGATATCAATTTTTCCGTTTTCTGCAACTGCCTTGAATTTGTATGTAATATTGTCGCCGTAGAACGGGAAGCCCTGTCTTGTTATGTCACCGAAGCCGATCTTTTCGGGCATAGCGATAACTGTTTTTTCGGTTCCCGTAACCTTAACGCCGAAATCGCCGAGAATAAACACGCTCTCAATGTCGGTCTTTTCGCCGTATGCATATGTCAATTCAAGTGTATTTTTACCCTTGATAATGTCGGAAAGCTTTACTCTGAAAATCGAAATATCAACATAGCTGCCGCAAAGCTCTTTTGCAACCTCACTGCCGTTGAATACGATTTTTTCAAGTCTGTCCGGCTCTTCAAATGCAAGCTCGGCACCGCTGTAATCAATCTCGCTGTCGAAAGTGAAACGCAGCGTAAGCCTGTCCACCGGCGGAATATCGCCCGAAACCCACGGCTGAACTATCGAACCGCCTCGAAGCGGAAGTCCGAGACGCTCACGGCAGATATTATCAAGACGGAGAATTTCCTCCTCGGGAGAAAAATCGGTCTCGCCCGAAAGCTTAAATTTTGCCATATCGAGCAGAAGCACGTTCTTTCCGTCGAGCTCATAGTCCACCAAGCCGACAACCGACTTGCCCTCGGGAGCTTCGGATTTTTTCTCACATTCTGCCGAATCGGTCTTGCCGTCGGTCAGTTTTATAAGAAGCGAATCGTAGCTGTAAAGCTTATGTGAAATAACGGTTTTTCCGTTAATATACGAAGCGCCGAGCGGAGTTATCTCACCGCTTTGCGTATCGTAAAGCTCCGGCACAAACTCGCCGTCAACAGTAATTTTTATGTCACTGCCGTAATCAATATCCTTGATTTTCGGTTCCGAATCGTGGCAGATAAAGAGCCATTCGCAGTCGTTGTCACGGCGAAGCTGATAGATAAGGTTATCCGTCAGTCTGCCGTTGGCATATCTCAAAGTAACTGTTCTGTCGCTTTCAAGCGTATTGAGAAGCGAAGCCCTTGAAAAATCAATTCTTATGCTTCTTTCAAAAAGCTTCCTGCCCCTGTCGGATTCAACGGCGTCGCAAAGATACGGCGCGTCGCCCATGAATATGAGCCTGCCTCCGTTTTTGCCGAACTCGGAAAGTCTGTCAACAGTAGTTGAGCGGAGTGTTTCGCAGCCGGGAACGATGACTGCATCGTATTCCATCTTTCCGACCCTGAGCGGATTTGAGCCCTTCTCGCAAAGAGACGGAAGAAGCGACTCCGAAATAAAATCGAAATCTATACTGCCCTCAAGCAGCCAGTTTGTAACGTTATCAAATCTTTCGTCAAGGCTCTCACGCAGAACGGCTGTCTTGTCGTTCGGTCCCCAGTGAAGCCAGAAGCTCTCGATCGGGTGAATGACGGCAACCTTGACAACAGGCTTGCCCCTTGTCAGAGCCGTATTGAGCCTTGCGAAGTGATCCTCGACAACCGAGAATTTTTTATACCACGGCGACTGATATGAGATTGAAGCGGGATAGTCACGCTTCGCCTCGCCGCCCATTGCATACCATGAAAGATGCGGAACTCTGACCGTTACGCCGAGCGCCGCCTGCCAATCGCCCTGATGCTTATAGGTTCTGAAATCGCAGTCCCAAGCCGTCACTCCGTAAAGCTCGGAGAGCATACCCTCATAGCCGAACTGGTGAACCGCCGACTGTGCCTGCTTTGCCGTTGTGAACTCGTGCCAGTTGCACAGCATATCAATGCCGGGGATATCAAAGCCCCTGTAGGAACGCATAGTCTCTCCGAGTGCGGCGCACTGACTGCGAAGCGTCGGTTCCTCCATCATATGTCCCGTTAAAGCAATTCCGTTTTTGCGACACCATGAGCCGATATTGTCGGCAAAGGAGCTTGAGAAAAGCTCTGAAATAAAATCGTGATATCTGTATCTGTGCACGGACGGCTTGCTCTCCGGCAGATCCCAGAAAAGCTCGGGGAGCGTCGCATAAATATCCGCGCCGTAAGCCTTTTCGTAAAGCTCGGGAACCTTGTCGGTCCAGGGCATTATCATGTCCATCTTATCAAAGGAATTGTTCATAACCGCCTTGTGAGTGAACTGCGGCTCGTCAGTGAAAATTGCGGGAACGGTCTTGTCAAACTCGTCGCCTGTGCATTTCCTGTATTTTTCGTGAGTGACCTCAACGAACCGATCGACTGCGTCCTTTGAGAGCGTATCGGCATAGGTTTTGCCGTTGAACCAATCGGACTCGCCTATAATCTCCATAAACGCATACCATTTTGTGCCCTCGGCATCATCGTCCTCGCCGATTCGCTTGTAAGAGGACAAGTAACCGTCCCTGTCAAGCACAACATCGTAACAGGCAAGCAATTTTCCGTTGTTGGTTCTGCCTGCGCTGACCTCAACGGATTTCTTAGCCTCTGCGGTCTTGAACGGAGTAAAAAGAAGATATCTCGCTCTGTACCGTACATCCTCCGTTACATATCCGCCTGCCGCTCCCGACGGCCATCTGTCCTCATCGTAAAGCCAGGCAAGCATTTTTTCATCCTTAGCCTTTTCAACGCAGTCTCTTATGAGCTGCATATATTCATCGCTGAGGTATTTATTTTTAAGTCCCGTTCTGACGTGCATATGAAATCCGCCGAAGCCCATTTCCTTGAAAATTCCGATCTGTCTTTCAAGCTCGTCCTTTTCAAGCCAACTGTTCCATGCCCAGAACGGTGTTCCTCTGAATTCACATGTCGGATTTTTGAAAAGCTCCTTTGAAAGCTTTTCTTCGCTGTTTTTCTTATATAGCATAAATCATCCTCGCTTATCTTTGTACTCTTGCACCAGCACCGCCGATTATTCTTTCAACCTCGGCTTTCGTTGCCATTGAAGTGTCTCCCGGGGTCGTCATGGCAAGCGCACCGTGAGCCACACCGTAATTGACCGCCGTCTGCGGATCTTCGGTTTTCATTAAACCGTAAATAAGTCCCGAAGCAAAGCTGTCGCCGCCGCCGACACGGTCATAAATTTCAAGACCCTTAAAATCAAGTCCGTTATAAATCTTGCCGTCAGCCCAGCATATTGCGCTCCAATCGTTGACAGTAGCGGTTTTGACCGTTCTGAGCGTTGAAGCCGCAACCTTGAAATTGGGATAAAGCTCCGCCGCATTTGCCACCATTTTTTTGTAGCCGTCGATGTTCAGCTCCTTTAAATTCACATCGTTGCCCTCAACCTCAAGTCCGAGACAAGCGGTGAAATCCTCCTCGTTGCCGATCATGACGTCGATATATTTTGCGATCTCCCTGTTGACCTCTTGAGCCTTGTCCTTGCCGCCGATATCGCTCCAAAGAGACGGGCGGTAATTGAGGTCATAGGAAACTGTTGTTCCGTATTTTTTCGCTGTTTTAACGGCTTCGATAACAACCTTAGCCGTTGTGTCGGAGAGTGCGGCAAAAATTCCGCCCGTGTGAAACCATCTAACACCGAGAGTGCCGAAAATGTACTCCCAGTCGATATCGCCCTCTTTGAGCTGAGAGGCGGCGGTGTTTCCCCTGTCGGAAACTCCGAGTGCTCCACGGATTCCGTAGCCTCGCTCGGTAAAATTCAGTCCGTTTCTGACCGTTCTTCCGATGCCGTCGTATTTCACCCACTTTATCAGCGAGGTATCCACTCCGCCTTGAAGCATGAAATCCTCAACAAGTCTGCCGATCTCATTATCGGCGAGCGCCGTGACCGCCGCCNNNGCGCCGTGACCGCCGCCGTTTTCAGTCCAAAGCATTTGCGAAGTCCTCTTGCGACGTTGTATTCACCGCCGCCCTCCCATACTCGGAATGAACGCGCGGTTCTTATTCTCGAATCACCGGGATCGAATCTCAGCATTATCTCACCGAGTGATATCATATCAAAAGTGCAATCGTCTTTGTTTCTCAATTCAAGCTTCATTACGGATATTCTCCTTTTTCCTGCTTTTATAAAAATCAATCATTGTCGGATCCTGTATCGCCCTTGCAAGCTCGTATATATGCCGTGAATAAAAGAACACTGTAAATGATATTTTTATAATCGGCGAAATATCTTTATTCCTTTGAAAATCCTTTATCCACTTTTTGCCTATTCGTTTTGATTCCGACAAAACTTCTTTTTCGCATTCTGTCCCTATTGCCTGCGTTCTGTTATAAAAAATCGACTGAAACAGATATTGCAAGCAGTATTTTTTCAAGAATGAATTTGATGAATTTTTCAGCCTTTCACAAAGCATATCGAAAGAATATGTCATCGTGAAACGCTTCATTGTAAACCTTGATGTAACCGTTGAATTCTGTCTGTTGAGATAATAATACAGCTCGGCGTCTATACACCTCACCGCTATGCCCTTATCGAGCAGAGTTATGATGTAATAAGCGTCCTCTCCGTTTGAAATTCCAACCGGGAAACGGCTTCGACGGGCAATCTCGGTCTTGAAGATTTTTCCCCAAACGGATTTACCCATGCTCCTGTTTTTTCTGTTGTCAAACAATTCTTCAACAGTTATTTCGCGTGTTTTATATTCACTGACGGGCTGCATTTTTTCATCGGTATTCGACGTATAAACTTCATGTGCACAGACAACGTCACAGTCCGATTTTTCAATCTCTCTGACGAACAGCTCAACTGCCTGATAATGAAGATAATCATCGCCGTCAACGAACATTACATAATCGCCCGTTGCCTCATCAAGACCTTTATTCCTTGCAACCGAAACGCCCGAATTCTGCTGATAATAATACTTTATTCTGCTGTCAGCTACGGAATATTTTTTTATGATTTCCGCGCTTTTGTCGTTGCTTCCGTCATCTATACAAATAATCTCAAGACTTTCATATGTCTGCGCAAAAATGCTTTCTAAACAATTGACTATGTACTTTTCAAGGTTATAAACCGGAATTATTATACTGACGGTTTTCTTCATAGTTTTCCTCGCAAATAAATACCGAACATTGACGGGTCTTTTAATATTCTGAAAAACTTATACATAATCGGAATTTTAAAAGAAACAGCAATTGCAAATTTTTCAGTCTGCAAAATATTCGGATCTTCAAATAAACTCTTTAAATATTTTTTGCCGGTTGATTTAATTCTTCGCTCAACTTCTTTTTGGCATTCGGAATGCTTACATCTTATTCTGTGTTCAAACAACGTGCTGTATATACCCCTAAGGTAAATGGAAATCAAAGTGTCGTTTCCTGCTTCCTTTGCAAGTTCATAGCATATGGAGGCCGCATTGACAATATCAGCCATGCCGATATTATATTTTATATTTCTTGAAAGCGAATCGTCACGTACATAATAGTAATAACAAACGTCATCAATAAACACGGTTTTGGGTGAGCAAAGAATAACTTGAAGCATAAAGATGCTGTCTTCGCCGTTTTTTATTGATTCCATAAACCGTTTGTCAAAAATTAAATCTCTTTTGAACAGGCTTCCGTTGACCATGTAACCGCATTTATATTTATAAAACATATCTGCAATAGAAATACTATAAAAATCCCTTTCAGAAATTTTTGAATTTACACTTATTTTGTTATTATAAACATACTTTAATTCACTGCAAACCAAATCGGCATTTTCTTCCAAAGCCGCTTGCACAAATCTCTCCACGGCTTCAACGTGCAAAAAATCATCAGCATCAATAAACAAAATATATTCCCCAGTTGAAATCCTAATACCTTCGTTTCTTGTAGCAGACAGTCCTTGATTTCTTTGATAAAAATACTTTATTCTCTCATCAGTCCCGGCAAACTCTTTTATTATCCGAGCAGACCCGTCGGTGCTGCCGTCATCAATACAGATTATTTCAAGATTTTTATAAGTCTGAGCGACAATGCTTTTGAGACAATTTTCTATGTATTTTTCGAGATTGTATACAGGAACAACTACGCTGACAAGCGCTGACATTTTATCACCTCCGGTTTATACTCCCGAATATGCGTTAAAGCCGCCGTCAACGGCAATCGTTGTACCGGTTACAAATCCCGAATACTCCCTGTCGCAGAGAAAAAGCAATGCGCCTGAAAGCTCCTCGGGCCGGCCGAAGCGTCCCATCGGCGTTGCGGCAAGAATTTTACCTGTTCTCGCCGTAGGCGAACCGTCGGGATTCCATAAAAGATCCTTATTCTGCTTTGTTGAGAAAAAGCCCGGTGCAATGGCATTGACTCTGATACCCATATCGGCAAAATGAACCGCCATGAACTGAGTGAAGTTCGCAACCGCCGCTTTTGCCGCCGAATATGCCGGAATTTTTGTCAGCGGGCGGAAAGCGTTCATCGAGGTTATCATAACAATGCAGCTATCCTCTTTTTCCGCCATATCACGGGCAAAAATCTGCGTAGGAATGAGTGTTCCGAGAAAGTTGAGATTGAAAACAAACGATATTCCCTCGGGGTCAAGATCAAAAAAGGTTTTCACATTCTCGTCCTTTTCAACAAGGTCGATCTTTTCAAGGGTTTCCTTTGTCGTCGTGCCCTTGGGGTTGTTTCCGCCTGCACCGTTGAGGAGAATATCACATGTGCCGAGCTTTTCGGTGACAATGTCCCTTGCCTTTTTCATGCTCTCCGGTTCAAGCACGTTGCAGCCGACGGCAATAGCCGTACCTCCGTTTGAATTTATTTCGTCGGCGACCTTTTTTGCCGCATCTTCATTAAGGTCAAGAACGGCAACCTTTACGCCCTGCTCGGCAAGGGTCTTTGCAAAGCCTGAGCAAAGCACTCCGCCGCCGCCGGTTATAACCGCAACTTTTCCGTTAAGACTTTCATGCTTAGTCATAATATCACTCCGATTTTTTGTTCTTTGCGACTGCTTCCCACAGTCCGTTGAGATATGCACAGCCAAGCGCACGGTCATAGAGTCCGTAGCCGGGTCGCGCAACCTCGCCCCAGATCATTCTTCCGTGGTCGGGTCTTACATAGCCGTCAAATCCGACCTCCTGCAAGGCCTTGACTATCTCATACATATCAAGGCTTCCGTCCGAGGAAAGATGTGAGGTTTCATTGAACCGGCGGTCTCTTATTTTTACGTTTCTCAGGTGGGCGAAATAAATCCTGTCGCCGACCTTTCTTATCATCGCCGGCAAATCGTTATCCGTACTCGCTCCGAGAGAGCCTGTGCAGAACGTCAGTCCGTTATACGGCGAATCAACAAGATTAAGAAAACGTCTTATATCATCAATATTTTTTATAATTCTCGGCAACCCGAAAATATCCCACGGCGGGTCATCGGGATGAATAGCCATTTTAACATCACATTCCTCGCAAACGGGAATAATTTCTTCGAGGAAATGCCTAAGATTTCTCCACATATCCTCATGCGTGATGTTTTTATATTTTCGGAACAGCTCCTTGATCTCGCCCATGCGCTCCGTTTCCCAGCCCGGCATCGCATAGCCGTTGGAGTTGCTGTCGATCTCCCTGAACATATCCTCGGGGCTTTTGCCCTCAACCTGCTTTCCGTCATAGCAAAGGCAGGTTGCGCCGTTGCCCATATCCATTGCAAGATCGGTTCTTGTCCAGTCAAAAACAGGCATGAAATTGTAGCAAATCACCTTCACTCCCGCCTTGGAAAGATTTCGGATACACTCCTTGTAGTTTTCGATATATTTATCGGCATCGCCGTCACCGAGCTTTATGCTCTCATGCACATTGACGCTCTCAATACATTCCATTGTAAGCCCTGCCGCTTCGATCTCTTTTTTCATATCAAGAATCATGTCAAGCGGCCAAACCTCTCCTGCCGGCAAGGTGTGCAAAGCAGGAACAACGCCTGCCACGCCGGGCACCTGTCTTATCTGCTCAAGCGAAACGGTATCCTTACCGTCGCCGAACCATCGCATTGTCATCTGCATAAGATCACCTCTTTCCGAGAATAACTTCTTCTCCGCTTTCAGAGGACTCATAAATAGCCGCAAGCTCCTCGACGGACTTGCCGCCCTCATGGGAATCTATCGGAAATCTGCTGTCCGAGGCAATACAATCGTAAAAGTCGTGTATAAGAGCCTCATGGCCGCTGCCCCAGTAATCCTTACCTCTTGCGATATCGCTTTCGCTGCCGAGAAGCTCAATTTCGCCGTCTTTATGAATAATACAGGCGTTGTCGCCCTCGACTCTGAGCGTCGCTCTCTCGCAGAAAATATCAATTATAGGCTTTGCGTTAAGGCTGAAAGCCGTCGTTGCATCATAAAGACCTATTGATCCGTTTGCAAAAACAAACCTTGCGTGAGCAGTGTCCTCAACCTCGATTTTATCCTTCAAATGGTCGTTGGCAACATGTCCCGTAACGCTGACAACATCGCTTCCGACAAGATATCGAAGCAGATCCTGCGTGTGGATTCCCTGATTTATGACAACACCGCCGCCCTCTTTTCTGAGCGTTCCGTGCCAATCATCGGAATAATAATCCTCGTTCCTGCACCACTGGACAACCGCCCTTGCTCCCTTAATTGCACCGTATTTCCCTGTTTCAAGAGTATTTTTTATTGCTCTTACAGACGAATTGTAGCGGTTCTGGAAGCAAACGCCGTATTCATGCGTGCTCATGAGCTGAGCCATGCGAATTTTTGCAAGCTCCTCCCTGTTCATAGCGCACGGCTTCTCGCAAAGGACGTGGATATCCCTTGAAAGAGCCTCGACCGACATTTCAACATGAAGATAATGCGGAGTGCAGATATGCACGGCGTCAGGGTGATCCTCATCAAGCATTTTTATATAATCATAGTATGCCTTGCAACCGTATTTTTCGGCAGCCTTGTCTGCTTTTTCCTCAACGATATCGGCAACCGACGAAATCTCGATTCCCTCCATGGAATTCAGTATCTCCAAATGAACCTGCGCAATGTTGCCGCAGCCTATAACAGAAACCCTCATAAAACACCTCAGTATGTATCGCTCATATCGTCGGCAACCTGCTCGACAACGTTTGTTTTTGCTTTGGAGTTCTTAACGTGCTCCATGAGCAAATCGTAAAATTTATCCTCGTCAAATGGAATGGAAACCGTTTCGTTCGTCCAGCTTGAAAGATGAGCGGCATTGGAAATCGTGAGTCCGTTAATGCCCTCCTTGCCGTCGGCGACAAGCGGAGTTCCGTGAAGAATCTTTCCTGCAAACGCATTGAGAACACCGGGATGCTGCTCGTTCTTTCCGTCGGTCTCAACATCAACAGTATGAGTTCCGATCCTTACAAAGCCGTCCTTGGCATTTTGTATATTGTGTGTCAGACCTTCCTCAAGCTCGATAAGCGTGATTTTCTCAGCCTTCTCGCATATAATTTTAGCCTTATCAAGCGTAATTTCAAATCTGTTTGTACCGGGGTAATCTCCAGTCGTGGTGATGAAAACGCCCGTTGCTCCGTTCGGATACTCGGCATAAATCGTAACGTCGTCCTCAACCTCGATATCATGCCACTTGCCCTCGTTGCAGAATGCACGGATTTTTGAGGGCATTCCACAGATCCACTGCCACAAGTCAAGCTGGTGCGGACACTGGTTAAGGAGAACACCGCCGCCCTCGCCTGCCCAGGTTGCGCGCCATCCGCCCGAATTATAATATGCCTGGGTGCGGTACCAGTCGGTGATTATCCAGTTTACACGGCGAATTTCACCATATTTTCCGCTGTCAACAATTTCTTTCATCTTTCTGAAAACGCAGTTTGTACGCTGATTGAACATCATTGCGAAAACCTTGTCACTCTTAGCGGCAAACTCGTTCATCTCGCGAACCTGCTTTGTATAAACGCCCGCCGGCTTCTCGGAGACAACATGCAGTCCGTTTTTGATAGCCTCGATGACATAAGGCGGATGGAAATAGTGGGGAACGGCAATTATAACAGCGTCACATTCACCGCTTTTAAAAAGCTCCTCGGCAGTTGAATATCTCTTAGCCCAGGGAACATTTTTTTTCGCCCATTCAAGTCTCTCGGGGTTGATATCGGCAACTGCCGTAACTCTCATCTCACTCATTTCGCCGTCAAGGAAATTGCGGATATGGCTCGATCCCATATTACCTACACCGACAATACCCGTGCGAATAGGCTGAGCTTTTTCAACAAGCCTGTGCATGGCATCTGCGGCAGCCTTGAATGATTCTTTATATGAAGCATAGGTATGCTTGTCCATACCCTTCTTGGTTTCGTCATCGTTTTCAAGCGAGTCAAAGCCTTCAAACACTTTGAGGTGAGGCTCAAGCGAAAGGATAATTCTTTTCCACTTGAATGAGAGCTTTCCGATTATCTTTTCAACATTTCCCTCACCCTCTCCGGCAGGGACAACCTGACCGTCGGAATACATTGCGTCCTTGACGTGCATATATTCGATATAATCCTCAAGAAGTTCATAAGCCTTGAGAGTATCGACGCCGCACTGAACAAAGTTAGCCGGGTCAAAAACAGCTCTTAATTTACCGCCGCAGGCTTCAAGAACCTCAAGGCAGCGCTCTGCCGTGTCGCCGTATATTCCTTTTTCGTTTTCATGGCAGCACATTATACCGTTTTCGTCTGCATAGTCAACCATTGCCTTAACTCGGCGGAACACTTCTTCCTTATAATCATCATAGCTGTCCTCTTTGTCAAAGAAGAAGCTGAAAATTCTGATATATTTAGCCTCAAGGATTTTTGCAACTTCAACCGTATTCTTAAATGCTTCAAAATGCGATTCAAAATCGTCCTTGATATTGATTTTGCCGTAAGCCGAGCCAATCGAGGCAACCTTCATGCCCTCATCGTCAATTGTTTTTTTGATCTCTTTGGCCTGATCAACAGTCATATTGTTGATGTTAAGCTCCTTGCCGAAACCGCGAAGCTCCATTTCGGAAATGCCGTTCTCCTTGCATGCTGCAATTTGACCTTTTACCGTACTTTCACCGGATTCGTCGCTGAAAGCGGAAAAAATAAAATGTGCCATTGATTATCCTCCTTATGCTGACTTTGCGTAAACATAATTTTACAGAATGATTATATCACACAAAAAATAAAAAATAAAGATATAAATACAGTAATTACCGATTATTTTGAACAATAACAAATTATTTTTCGTTTCATATAATATAACGGAAGCAAAAGCTTCCAAAAAAACAAAGGAGGTCTTGCAATGGCTCTTTTCACAAACCAAGCGACCTTGACCTATAACGATAACGTTATCAATTCCAACATCGTTACAGGCGAGATCGTTCAGGTTCTTACAGTCACAAAAAATGCACTTTCAAACACCTATGAAAGAGACAAAGCCATAACCTATATCATCAACATCGTCAACTCAAGCGATACGGAATTCACCGGTCTGACCGTAACCGATAATCTCGGAGCATACGCCTTTAACACAACGACACTCGTTCCGCTGACCTATGTTGCCGGCAGTGTGCGTTATTTCATCAAAGGCGATCTTCAGCCACAGCCGACAGTTACGGCTGCTTCACCGCTGACAATAACGGGAATCACGGTTCCTGCCAACGGTAACGCAACTGTTGTTTACTCGGCAACGGTGAATGAATTTGCGCCTCTTGACGGCGAAGCACGTATCACAAACACCGTCAGCGTAAACGGCGGAGGACTCTCCTCACCCGTCACGGCAGAGGAAACCGTTACGCTTGAAGCAGGTCCGCTTCTCTCTATCACAAAGGCAGTTTGCCCGCTTTCCGTTCCCGAAAACGGAACTTTGACTTACACCTTTGTTATCAGAAACAACGGCTTCACCGAAGCAACAGCGGCAGATAACCTTGTTATCCGCGATACCTTTGACCCGATTCTCAATATAACCGGCGTAACTCTTGGCGGAACAGCCCTCACGCCGACAACGGATTACACTTATAACGCCGAAACGGGCGAATTTGCTACAGTTGCCGGTGCAGTTACCGTTCCGGCGGCAACCTATGTTCGCGACGCAGTGACCGGCGCCTACAATGTGACTCCGGGTGCAACGGTTCTCACGGTTACGGGTACAATTTAACCTCTCGCAAAGAAAAAAGGCACGGTTTTCCGTGCCTTGAGCGATGCAGAAGAATGATAAACCTGCAAAATAACACGGCGGAAAACGGGATTAGCCGATTTCCGCCGTGATTTAATTTACTT
>HF999623.1:0-7480 GCA_000434055.1 Ruminococcus sp. CAG:488
TATCGTCCGGTTCGGTGTCTTTTCAGCATCTTCCGACGTTAACCATCCGAGTGCCGTCCATCCGTCGATTGTTCCGAAACTTGTCGGTGCCGTTACACTGCCTGCAGTCTCGTTATTTTTGAATGTGATCTTAAACTGATTGTGTACCGCTCCCTTGCTGCCTGAGTAGAAATGCACGGTTACGGTCTTATGCCATTGAGCTGTTACGGTTACGTTGCCGTACTTACCTGCTGCAATACTTGAATCGGTATAAAGCGTTCCGTTTGTCCAGTTGCCCTCTGCCGTTGTTACAAGCCAGCCGTCAAATACATAGCTGTCTTTCGTCGGTGTCGGGAGGTCGATCGTAGACTCAATCGTAAACGTCTTTGATGTCGGATTTACACTTCCGCCGTTCGGTAAAAACGTAATTGTATAGACATTCGCCGTCCACTGGGCATAAAGCGTTACTGTTCCGTTCGGGGCTGCTGTCAGATTATTGACCAAAGCCTTATCGTCGTATGATGTACCGCTTCCGTTTTTCGCCGTGTTCCAACCTTGGAAAGTATATCCTTCTCTGCTGAATTTGTTTTCACTAAGATTCTTTGCAACGTCATATACCATGTCCATATCAGCCATTGAACCGTTTGCATCAGTTGCATTCTTATCAAAATGAATTTTATACTTGTTTGCCGTCCAAGTTGTATAAATATTGTACGTTCCGCCATTGCAGTCTTTATACATCCGGCTTACGGTCGAAGCGGAAAGAGTCTGACCCTTATCATACACCTTTGCTCCGCCGTAGGTTTCTGACCAACCGCTGAACGTATAACCCGTAAGAGTAGGTGCTGTCAGGCTGATTGAAGATTCCACACCGAACTTAAGTACCTGAGGATTCGGTGTCGGGAGATTGCCGACCGTGCCTGCGGTTACCGCTCCTGCACTGTCGTTCGGTCTGAAAGCATTGTATTTGAGATTGAATGTCTTAGGCGTCCAACGTGAATAGAGCTTAAATCCGTCCGTTGTACAAACATGATTGCCGACAGCGTTGCCGTTTGCGTCGGTATACGGTGTACCATCTGCGTCATACCAGCCGAGGAAGGTGAAACCCTCACGGGTCGGTACATAAAGCTCGTCGTACTGTGCACCGTAGTCAATATCCTGATAATGAGAAACGATTTTCTCATTTCTTGAATTAAGGTCATTGACATAAACCGCCGTTGCGCTTGCCGAACCTGTTACCTTGCTGACCCAGCCGAGGTATGTGCTTGAATCGGCTACATACGCTCCGTCTGAGAATATCTCTGTTCTTTGAAGCGAAATATTGCCCAAGGTCAATGCACCCGGAACGGTTGAACCGTCAACGCTGTTTTCGCTGAACCTTATCTGGTAATAGTTATTTGCCGGAACAGTGAATTGCATTGCAACCGTACCTGAGCCTGCCGGGACCTGGATATAAGCCGCTGCGGATGAAGTATAACTCGTTGAAGTTGCGTTCGGGTAGAAGAAGATAAACGGTGAAATTTTTGTGGCCGTTGTTGCCTGATAATCCATCAAAAGAGTGTACTTTTTGCCTGCTTCAAGCGTTGAACGGTAGCTTGACAAATTATCATAAGTATTTGTGTAGCAATCTGTCCCCGTCGGCTTGAGAGTAATCGTTCTTGCATCGGAGTCAAATGATGATGTGCCGTTAGCCGTATTCATGCCGTTTGAAGAAAGAATGATATTCCCGTTCGGGTCTTTAAGAACAATATTCTTGATATCCATATCCGCACGAAGTTCATTATAATTATTATAATATGCGAAATAGAATATCATGTTAAAGAAATATTGAGTTCCCGCTGTGAACGTGCGCTTCAACTCAACAGATTCATAACCGTCGGTAGTTTTTCTGTTTTCGGTATAGGAAACGCCCTGACCGCCGTTGTACCAATAGCCGTCATTAGTGCTGAATCCGAGAACAATCGAGTCATACTCGCTCTTTCCGGTAGTATCCTTTATATATGAATAGTAATCATTGATTCTGTATTCATATGTGAGTGTATATTCGCCTTCCACCGAAGCGGTGTAGGTGTTCGACTTAAAGGTATCAAAGACCTCATCTACACCGGCATCGACAATATGCTTTCGGTCGTACTTAACATTCAGAGCGGTATCTCCCTCAGTGTCCTTTGCAATTGAATATGAGAAATAATCATTCTCCTGATAGCTGAGAGGATTCTTCATTCCCGGAAGCTTACATGCCTTGTACGAATTCATAAAAGTATCAAATGCATTGTTGTTGCTTGCCTTCCTTACAAAATCGTCAAAGTTGAAATCGTTATCAAGAAGAAGCACCTTATCCGTCACTGCCCAGTGCGCATAAACAGTTCTGTCTGTGCTGCCCATTAAGGATGAAGCCGTTACACGGTCGCCGCCGTCCGGAGCTGTGAACCAGCCGAGGAAACGGTAGTTATCACGAACAGGCACAGGCATTGTGCCGATGCTGCGACCGTAGAACTGTTGAATTGCATTCGGAGAATAGGTTTGATTTTCCGAACCGCTTTCAACAAGCTCAATCTTAACCTTATAGTTATTGTATCTGACCGTGCCGTAGCTCGGGCTGTAGGTAAACACCTGAACAAATTCCGCATTTGCCGCCTGGTACGCATCGGGAGCAAGCGTCCTTGACGTTGTTTCCTGGTTTGCGGTTTGGTCAAAAACAAATCTGTCGCCGTAGGTTTCACCGCTTGCCTTGTAGCATCTGTTACCGTTCTTGTCGCAGATATCAAGTGTCAATGTAAGCGTGCCGCCGTCAAGTGTCTTTGAGCCGCTGACATAAACAACTCTGTATGTATAATTGGTATTTGCCTTGAGCTTGCCTGCAATCGGGAATCTGAAATATTCCGCACCCGTCGTCGGTGTTCCGTTGAACGTAAACGTGCTGTCTGTTTGGTCGAACGTTGCCGTTACTCCGTTGCCGGGGCTTGAAGTAAATGTCGGAGAATAGAAATTATTTCCCGATTTATATGTTGTAGGCTGAGTGAGAAGGTTAACTCCGCTTGATCCGTCATTCGGGTCAAAATATATCTTGTTTTGATCAATGAAGTAGAAATTAACCATCGTCAGCGAAGTATCATTGACTGCGGCGACCCACTCATAGGCAGTGGTATCTCCGTCAAACTGCGGAACAGTCGTTGTCTTAACCGTTGTTGTTCCGATAGTTACGGTTGAGCCGGAATAGCTCATCGAATTGCTGTACAAATTGCTTGCCGAGAAAAATGTCGGAAGAGAAGCAAGCGTTTTGCCGTAATAATCCGACGGAGCAATTGTCTCATTCGTCAATTCACACTTACCGATATATGTATATCCCTCATATGTATCGGGGGTGAAATATACATTATCACGGGCGTCGTATGTTATTTCATACTGCTGTCCGCCGCTGATCTCAACAATCTTATACTGACCGTTATCAAGCTTTTCAAGTCCGAGATTGTATTCACGGGCTGTGCAGTTCGTTTTAAGATCTGTTCCTGTTGTAAGCTGATCAATGTAATTATTGAGGTTGGTTGCAAGTGCTGACGCAGTTGTATCGGTATAGTTACCGTCAAGTTTTGTAAGCTGACGATAAGCATTTTTATATGTATTTACAAAATTCGTATATGTCGTGCCTGAGTAATAGTAGCTCGACATAGTGGCAGCGTTGTGTATGCCGAGATTAGGGAAGTTGTTCTGCGCACGCTTAACTGCCTTACGAAGGTCTGTCTTGTTGGTCTGAGTTGCAACAAGCTTTGTTATAACAACAGCGAGGTTCTGGTCACTGTCCTGGTTAGCTGCATATGCGCCTTTAATTCTGTATGTTTCCGTACTTGTGGCGCTGCCTGTATTATTAAGAGCCGATACCCAAATACCTGCGTATTTAATGCCTTCTGATTCATAACCGCCAAAGGAGGTTGCCGTTCCCTGTCCGGCAATAACCGTGCCCTGGTTGTTAAATACAGCTCTCAAGGTGTCATAGTTTGAACGGCTTCTTGAATTGCGTACGCCGTCTGCGGTATGGCCCAAATCGTAGGTTGTGTTATGCGACATATCGGAAACATACCATGCACCGGCATCGGAAGATTTATCATGAGTAACCATAAGTCCGACGCCGAGGTTCGGAATATCCTTAAGGTTTGTGTAACGGCTTGTATCAATATAAATAGATCCCTTTGCTTCGTTATTAAATACAGATACCTTTACACACTTGGACGAACCGGAGTCATCGTTTGTATATTCTGCGCTGCCTGCACTCTTCACGTTAAAAAGGTTATCGGTTGTGGAAGCATTTGTCGTGAAAGAACCGCTGCTTCGCATCCAGTCAATAGGCGTGTTGTTATTAACACCGCTGTTTGCCTGATTTGCACTGAACAAGGCAGTAGTATTACTCGTTGTTGCAAACGAGGCATACATGTTTGTTGAATCCGAAACATATGAGCTTTTCGAGGTGAGCTTTGATACATCGGGCTGAGTTTTTGTGCCCGTAACAAGTGTTGTGCTTGATGCGCCGTAAGCCGAGATACTGTTGCTCAGGAAAGCAGAAAGACCTTTTGCCTTGTTGGAGAATGAATATCTGGGGTAATATCCGCCCTGAGCATTCAATCCGTGAACACCGCTGATCCAGGTTATCTGACCGGAATAGAAGTTTGTACCTGCATAGTTTCCAATATAATCCGCACCTGCAATCGGTGCAACCCACGGCTTATATACATATGTATAAGCTATAGCTGTTTTCTCGTAACCGTCCGTTAAATCAATATATTTCGCCGTCCATTCTATAAAGCAGCCTGTGTCGCCGCTTACAAGATAAGGACTGTATCCTGCCGTGACCGAAAGATTCGCGATGCCCGAAGAAAGCGAAACTGTTTTGTCTGTTTTTGAATACAGATTCGAGCCGCCAAGCGTCATGTAGGAATTGGTATTATAATAGCTGGAAGATGTGGAAGATGTGCTTCCCATTTCGCTTCCGCTCTTGTTGATCCATTTATAGCTGATCCTCAAATTCGAAGCATTCGGATAATTGAAATATACCGTACCGGAGGTATCTCTCGAAGTCGTTGTTGTCGGATTTGCCGGGTCAGAGATATTATTCTGAATATACCACTGGAAGGAAGATCTTGTCTGTGCTCCCCATGAGGATGCACTTGGAGTAAGATAAATTGCTTCCGGTGTATAGAAGTACAACGGCGGAGACAACGGAGTGGTTGTCTTCATGACTGTTTTTAAGTTTGTCTGTGCCGCCGAGATTGCAGACGCAGGGTCGGTATATGAACCCGCCGCCGCAGAGGAGACGCAAAGAGTCTTGACGTATGACTTAACATATCCCTCGATTGTCGACCAGTTGTTTGCCGATGTATTGACACCGGAATTGAGGAATTTACTGTAGTATTTACGAGCCGTTGCCTTATCGGCAAGTGTGGCATTGAGTCTTACAGCCGAGATTCCGGAACAATACTCGTCATAACCTATAAGCGGATTGAAACGAAGCGAATATTCAAAACGGATATAAGTTGAATAAACATTACTGCTGAAAGAGGCAATAGTGAGCGATGTTCCGCCCGATGTTGAATTTGTAAGATTATTCTTTGCCGCGGTTATATCGCCGTCAAGCTTGTAAAGGCCGCGAACCCATGAACGGCCGTTCTTTTCATCTGAACGGTCAACATCCGGACAATAGATTGTCGGCGCCGTGTTCATACTGCCGGCATTATTATTGATAGTTTTGTTCTTTCTGAAATATTTCGCAGCATCTGAAGATGTATAAGAAACATTTCTGATTGCGTTCAAATAGTTCTGGCTTGCGCCGCCGTCGGAGTCAAACTCTACAAAACCTGCATAAAGGTTCGGAACCTGATTGAAATTTGAAAACCTTGATGTATCGATAGTGATGTCGGCGGCCGCATATCCGTATGCGTCACCGTCCGTCGAAGGAGAACCGCCGAAATAACCCGACTGGGTGATCATTGCCTTGGGATTATAGCTATTTGAACCGTCCCACTGAGTGTTATAAATTCTCGAGCCCTGTCCGAAATAATTGCTGTCATTACGCTTTGAATAGCAGAGCAATACGTCCGAACCGTTCGGATCAAAATAGTTCGAATTTATCGGCATATCAAGTCCTCTCGGATAAAGGCCTGCATTGAAATTAATAAGCGGAGCTGTAAGAGTCGAGCCTGTGCTGACCCACTTGGAAGCGACGTTGCCGCCTTTAACCGAGTCTGCACCCGTAATAAATGAATACGTAGATGTCTCGGCAGGGTTACCGGTCACTCCGCCGTATGTTCCGTAATAATACTGTCTTGTCGTCATACCTGCCTGAGAGAGCAGCGGGAATTTAATGCCCGTATAGGCATAGGTCGTATATGAACCCGAGGCGGTTGTATAAACGATATTCCAACGAATAACATATTCTTTGCCAACCTCGGCATTCGCCATGGAAATGCTCTTAATCGTCTTCGTAACAGATGACGAAGGCGCCGACAAGGCCTTATCCGATGACATATATGTGCCGTCGGAGAAAGCAACATTTGTTACTCTGTTTGCACCGGAAGCGTTGAGGTTTGCGTCAAGAACAGTTATTGAAACAGTAACACTCCTCGACGTTGCACAGGAAAATCTGAGCATACCTGTCGCCGATGTCGGCTCGCTGACCGTACCGCTCGACGTTGCATTCAGAAAGTATTCCGAGTCCTTTCCGCCGGCCTTGATATAGACAAGCTCGGGCGCAGAAATATTATACTGTGCAAAGGTATCCGAGGATGTGCCTGCCTCCGTCAGCGCATGACTGCTCTTGCTGACCAACGCTTCCGATATCATCGAACCGATATCAAAGAAGCAGAAGGTAGTCAAAAGCATAACAAGGCAGAGCAGTACGCTTACCGTACTCCTTCCGAGTTTCGAAAGCTTTCTTTTCATAATATTTACCTCCCATGGTTCTAAAACGCGCCGACACCCCATTGCACACAGCGCATTTTTATTCAAAAAAAGTTTTGCTAAAATTAGATTGCGGCTCTTTTCAATCCAATAACCTATTTTTCCAGCATAGATACTATTATAATATCACAATTCAGTACAAAATTCAACTATAATTTTACTATTATATAAGTCAATTTAGTATAAATAATGCACAAATTTTATTAAATTAAGTTTAAAAATGCATAATTATATAAAATTATTTTAATAGTGAATTATATTTTAAAGGCATCAATCTCATAAGTATCACTATGAATTGATTTGCACTTTGGGTCTTTTTAATATCGGTGACAAAAAGGAAGGCAGAAAGATCGGAAACGTGTTTCAAGTTTGAATATCGGTCGCTATTAACACAAAAAAGTTAAAAAATAGCCGCAGCAAGGTTGTCATGCCACGGCTTAAGCCCTTTGATTATTTTCGCTGCAAAGGGAATATATTTAATTAAGAAAGATTTAAAACATTTATATTATCACAATATCAAAAAACAGTGCAAACCGATTATTGCCCGTTTTCG
>HF999623.1:7487-17957 GCA_000434055.1 Ruminococcus sp. CAG:488
ATTATTGCCCGTTTTCGTTGATTTTCTTTAAAAGCCTAAATCTTGACGAAACATCATACATTGCCATAATTCTATCCCCTTTCAAATTTTCACTTTTTAATCACACAAACCCTATTCTGTTGTCGGTGTGTTTTTTATTTTCAAGATCAATGTTTTCATCAATCAGGTAGTCCTCAACGTCATCAACAATTATAACATTGTCGCCGGCGCTATCCTCTGTTCTCAGGTTTTGATTCATAATAACCTGATCGACTATGTTTCTGACAGTTCGAGCATTTGCAAAGTTGGGCTTGTTTCTGTAATACTCGGTAATACTCAGAAGCAATTCAAGCGCATTTTCTTTGATTTCATATTTTCTCTTTGAAAGAAAACACTTTGAAATTTCTCTGAGTTCATCACGATTGTAATCGGGAAATTCAAGATTGAACTGAATTCTTGACTCAAATCCCGGATTCAGTTTTAGCATATCTCTCATCTCATCCCTGTAGCCCGCAAGAATGGCGCAGAATTGACCTCGATGGTCATCCATTTCTTTCAGCAGAACAGAGATAGCTTCCTCGCCGTAATTTGCAGCCGAGCCGCTCTCGGCCGAGCCCGAAAGCCTGTAGGCTTCGTCAATAAACAAAACGCCGTTCATCGCTTCATTTATTTTAGCTTCTGTCTTGGGTGCTGTTTCTCCGACGCATCTGCCGAGCAATCCGTGAGCATCCGTTTCAACAAGCTTCGCCTCGCCGAGCACACCTGCATCATAAAGAATTCTCGATAAAATTCTTGCAACCTCGGTTTTTCCTGTTCCGGGGTTACCGTAAAAGCACATATGCAAATTGAAGCCGTCGCTGTCCTTGTTTCTTTTGGCATATGCTTTGATTTTTTTGATCATTCTTTTTACGGTTGCAAGTCCGATAAGTCGGTCAAGCTCTTCCTCACCCGTCAAAACCGAACCTTCCTTTTTACCGTCGGAGGTCGGCAAATTCAACTTTGCATCACCTATATATTTATTGACATCAACAAGTCCTATTTCATGGTCATCCGAACCGAGACAGCGCAAATTCTGACACATGATTACCTGGTCGAGGATATTTCTCAATTCCCTTGCGTTGGCAAAGTTCGGCTCTTTTCTCTTAATGTCCGTGATATCAAGAATTCGGTTCAGCGCCTCGTCTCCGATAGAATACTGCCTTTGTCCGAGCATGAGATTTGCAATTTCTTTCAACTCGTCCCTCGAATAGTTTGGGAAGTCAAGCATAAACTGTATTCTCGAATTAAATCCGGGATTTGAAGAAAGCATTTTAAGCATTTCGTTTTTATATCCTGCAAGGATTACGCAGAATTTTCCGCGGTAATCCTCCATCGCTTTAACAAGCGTGTCCACAGCCTCCTTGCCGTAGTCAGATTGAGAAGCATCCGGATTTATCAACGAGTAAGCCTCATCAATGAACAGAACACCGCCCCATGCGCTTTCAATTACCCGGCTTGCTTTCTCGGCAGTTGCACCGTAATACTGGCTGACAAGTCCGTTGCGGTCAACCTCAATCATTCTGTTTGTCGGAAGAATCCCGTTCTCATAAAGTATATCGGCAATATATCGTGCCACCTCGGTCTTGCCCGAGCCGGGATTTCCCAAAAAGCACATATGTATATTTAAATCCCTGCTGTTTTTATTGGCAAGTGCATATGCTTTTATCTTCTTTATGCTTTCCTTAATTTCACTCAGTCCAACCAGTCCGTCAAGTTTCTTTTCGCTTTCGCCGATATTTATTAAATTGGCTCCGTCGGGAACAAGTATTCCGAATTTATCGACGGCAATCAGCTTTTTATAAACTTCAAACAGCTCATCATCTGTTTTGTTATTCGACCATACCGAAGCATCAACCGTTTGATTGTATTCGTTGTATCTTTGTGAGATTTTGTCGGAAATATAATTCAGCAGCTTGTCCTCGGAAAATTTAACCGAGTTTAAAAAGTAATCATAGTTTTTAACAAAGAGCGGTGACCGCATAATCAGCTCAATATCATGCCACAAGCATGTGAGCATTTCTTTCAGCTCTTTTGTTCCGTCGTCCATAATATCGACATAAAACTTTTTTGCAAGAACCGCTTCGGTTTCGGATATTGCATTCTCAAGCTTATCCTTAAAATCAATATTTTTTTCTTTAAATCTAATCTTTGCGGGATAGTACTTATGTGCATTTCCGTACAGATTATTAGCCTTGATAAATTTGACGATTTTTTTCGCCAACTTTTCAATCAAATTGATAAGTTCGTTCGCTGAAAACCATAAAAACTTATTTTGACATTCTGTATATAACAGCGTAACTTTTTCCCAATTAAATTTTGGAAATTCAACTGACTTATCAGGTGACAAAATTTTTTCGGCATTATAAAGCGTAGGCTCAAACGAAGCTATTTTATCCTCAAGCCTTTCAAATGAAACAGAATAATCTTTTGAAAACTCAGAGGTAAAATGAAGCTTCAGCTGTTCCGTTGTTTCAAGTAAATTATTCAAAAAATCTTCGGTGCGATCTCTGCTTGAAACGTATTTAAGAATCTTGTCATAATCCGGAAAGCGGTTATCATCCTTGCCCTTTCCTTTAAAATCCAAGTCCTCTCTTTTAACCTCCGTCACCTCAAGTGCGGAAATAAATCTTTTGATTTCTTCAATTATTTTATCCCTGCGCTCATACGGAAGCTCAAACATTCGGTAGCCGCACTTCGGGCAACTGCAAATCTTTTCACTGTCTTTTATTTCGCCGCAGTTGATACACTTGAATTCGGTCATAATCAGTCAACTCCCAGCGCTTTCTTTGCGGCATCCAACGGGGTGGAATAAAAAATTGCCGAAATTGCATTCTTTAATTCGGGTTTAAGTTTGTCGTATTTATCCGAGCTTTCAACAGGAAGCATTATTCTTTTGGCTCCTGCGTTTATTGCGGCTACAAAAATTTCGTCAAGCTCGGATGTAATCGGCATCATACTGCCTGACATAACAACTCTGCCGCAGATAACCAATGACGGCAGTACGGGACGGTTTGCAAGCCCCGAGAAAAGGCCGACAACCTCGGCGACTGATATTTCGTCGCTGACTCCCCTGCTCTGTAAGTCGTTGAAATACAGACTGTAATCAAAGTTTTCGTACGCTCCGGTAATAATCTTCTTGTAGTTTTCGCCGAAGTAATTAAATGCCGCCGTTATACTGTCCTTAACGCTCTTGGGTGCGCGGGCAAGACCTTCAACATTTTTAAAGCTGAACACACCCGTACCGTCAATCAGCTTGTTTTCAAGCCTGTAAATACCGAGGACATCG
Source organism: Ruminococcus sp. CAG:488 (assembly GCA_000434055.1). GTDB lineage: Bacteria > Bacillota > Clostridia > Oscillospirales > Acutalibacteraceae > CAG-488. Next base: position 10,792 of record HF999623.1, read on the forward strand.
GTAACGGAGCGTCCGACACCGTAAACGTAGCCGGGGGCTTCAATGCCTCCAAAAATAAGAGTACCGTTCGCTGTTTCGGGAAGCGATACGACAAATTCTTCGCCCGTATCGTTGTCAATATAGCCGAGATTGACATCACTGAATTCACCGGGAGTCATTTTTCTGAGCTGCTCCTTGACCCTGCGGCGACATTCAATTGCGTATTCAAGAATCTCTCGTGTTTCTTCCTTCGTCATATTTTCATCGGGATAAATCAGCTTAGCCATACCTGAAAAAGTTCTTCCGACGGCAATGGTATCTCGTGTGTTAAATTGATTGTTCAGATCAAAATATTGGCTGAAAGAATTTGTAAAATCATATTTTCGCATAGCATGACAAAATTCAGAGAAACAATCCGAAATTAAACCGTATCTCTTGGTAAAAAGACTTGACCTGAGCTTCGGAGTTTCCCAACCCGGTAAATAGGCATGAATCCTGTCAAAGAATGCCGAATCGTTATTAAATTCCTCCGGGAACGGTTCAAACAAATTTGTCGTACGCATCATATCGGCAACGCTTCTGAATGTATTTCCTTCAAAGGCTATCGACGCATCGGAGCTTATCGAATCGGCACCTCTCGCAAAGCTTCCGTTTGCCATATAGTTCTTCATGATCTGAACCATGTCGGCAGATGCCTGTGTAATGCCCGCAACCTCATCAAAAGCAATGCAATCCCAATTGCCGACGAGACCTACTCTGTGCGAAGCCATGTTATAGAACATATTTGAAACCGTCGTTGTGCCGCTGCTCATGAGAATTGAATACGGCGAAAGTTCGCTATAAGCATGAGATTTACCCGTTCCCCGGGGACCAAGCTCAACAAGGTTATAATTTTTCTGAATGAACGGCACAAATCTAAGGAGATAGTGCAGCTTCTCTTTCTCGGTCAGCTCCTCCGGCTCATATCCCGCACTGCGAAGAAGCAATGTCATCCATTCTTCCTTTGTGAAGTTGGAGCGTGCCTGCTTAATCTCATCAAGATCAAGATTCGGCATCTGAATGGGTTTAAGCGAAGCGATTTCAAATGGCGAATCGTATTTCGATTTCTTTTTCTTTATCTTCTTCTTTTTCTTCTGATTGCCGAAAATATCTTCTTCAAACGTTTCCTGTTCGTTTTCGTCTCTCTCACGTTCAAGACCCACATACTCAATCTTCAATATACACCAAATTCCGCCGACAAGGAGTTTTTCGTTATGTATTACGAGATCTGACGACACCTCAAACGGATCCATTCTGAGATTTGTAAAACGCGCAACATATTTATCCTCACGGTCATCAAACACGACAGTAATTTTATCAATAATCGTGTACTGACCGTTCTCCTTTATCTTCGACTTAACGTATTCGCTCTGATCCGGGCGAACATAATTCTCGCTAAGGATTCTTTTTATTTTGCTCAGGCCGATTTCTATTGCCTCCTCATCGTCCGTGGCGCAATACATTCCCAAAAGATACTCTAAAACATAGGTCGGGACATTTGCACCTTTTTTCATCAATGAGGTGAGATCCTTTCTGACAACTTTTCCCGGAAAATTCTCCAGGAATTTCATATCAAGCTCTGTCATTTTTATCCTCCTATAATCAGAAATCAAAGTCATTTACAAATGCGATATCAATTGTAAATTCAATCTTTTCGGCTACATTTCCGCTGTCTTTTTCCACAACGGTCAAGTAGTATGTATCGGTCTTTTTGAACTCAAAGCTTTTGAGCGTAAATCTCGTTCTGAAAAGGCGTTCCGAACCGTTACCGCTCGTCTTATCGGCAATAATCATCTTGCTGTCCGAGACGGGCTTACCCATGGAATCCGCCATGAATATTTCATAAGTATTCGGGGCGATTTTTCCGCCGACCGCCTGTGTCTGATAAAAATCCAACGAGAAAATACTGTTAGACACCTTGCGGCTCTGACTTATCAGTTGAAGCTCGGCTTTTTTAACATCAACAAAATTCTTTGATGTTGACCTCATATTTTTAAATTCAATGACGGGAACAACACATTCCTGCAACGAAACGCCGCCGTGAACATAATTCTGTCCGCCGCCCGACTTTTTAATTCTTATATTTTCAAAAGGCGTCAGTCCGACGGTTTCACTCTCTAAGCTGCTCATTGAAACACTGAGCATTTGATCCGCCGAGCATTCGCTGTCGGCAATTATATATCTGCGGTCAAATTCAAGTATATTGCCGGAAACACTGAGTTTATCGAGCTTATCGTATTCGTTCAAAGGCTTGTATGAGTAGATAAAGCCGTGATCCGCCGTGATTAAAATATTTGAACCGCTCAAATCGTTTACGATCAGTCGGACAAGATTTTTTATTTCCGAAACTGTCTGCTCGCACGATTCGAAAACCTGATCCTCGGTTATTTGCTTATCTCCTGCGGCGTCAATGGCATTATGATAAATATAAACCGTCTCGGCACCGCTTACCTTTGAGCGGCGTTCTGCCTGCTTCATTTTTAAAAACGAATTATACGTCAAGGCAACATTGCCCGAGCTTTCTGCTTTAAGAATTTTTTCTCTGTCGGCTGTTGAGTCTGTACGCTCACCGTCACATAAAACCTTCATGTCGTCCGTGAGCTGCAGCTCTTTATGCGGCAGAAGTGCAGCCATGCCGAATTTTGTCGCCGACGGAAAAACAGATTGCACAGCGGAAATTTTCGCAGTGCCCTTGGTTTCTTTTATCAGCTTATCGGCAAGCTCTGCGGCAATCTCATATCTCAGCGCATCGGAAATTATTACATATACTCTGCTTCCGGATGACGCAATAGGCTTAACACGGTCTCTGTAAAAATTCGATTGCTGCGGAATTCCGACAAGCTCGGAGCATTTGTTCAGCGGTTCTTTTATCAGGCTCATCCATTGCTTTTCGAGCGAGGACAGGAACCAGTTTTTATAAAGATTTTCTACATAATCCGCAACGTTTTTATAAAGATCCTCAAGGACGGTCGTTGACTCCTTCAAGCTCTTTCCGAACGACGTGTGGAACTGACGGTAGTAATAATCCATCTTATAAAATTTGCCCGTATACTCCTTCCAAAACGTCGAATATTCCGCAATATAGAAGCTTTCGCTGTTGTTCTGATAGAATTGCTGCATCAAAGCGACCTGCAATAAGCCGTCAAAATAATATCTGACACGCTTGTACCATTTAAGCGTCCGTCGCTTTTCGACCGCCGACATTATATCCTCCGCCTTGATAATACTGTCGGAAATTTCGGACATATATCTTCTGAGAATGCACTCGTTAATACACGGGAAACACTCGCTGTTCATCAAATCGGAAAGCTCAAGGCTGTCAAAGAGTCTCTCGAGATTATGCCGTTCTTCAACGACTCGGGCGATTTCATAAAGCTTGTCGTCATCCTCGGAATGTATCCATTCATTCACAAGCGAATAACAAAGCTGACGGTGCGGCTCGGAAATATACTTATCCAACCCGTGCAGGCAGGACGGTTTCATCGTGACCGAAAGAGCCGTCAGCAAAATATGCGACGCCAGCGGAACAAGCGATGCGCTCTCATCACGGCTATAGCCGGTATAACGGTTCACAAGCTTCCAAAAAGCATCTTCACTGCCGAACCTTTTTATGTTCGCTATCGCTTCGTTGTTTTCAATATCGAGTCCGCTCATCAACACGATCCGAATCACGCCCGAAGCCGTGTTGATGCTTGTTCCCGAGAGGACGGCAAGGATATCAATATGCAGCTGACCGACGGTGTTGTAGTCGCTCTTAAACGTCATAAGCTTTGCGACACGGTCTTTATTTTCAAAGAACTTTGTGTAAGTTTTCATCGCTTTGCGAAGCGGAGCCGCGGCAGGCATATTCAGCTCCTGCATACGGATCGAAAGCAGATCCGCACGAAACTCCTCGCTGTAAAGCTCAATATCGAGCAGCCAATTATCACGAATATCCGAGTAAGAAATCGGGTTATAAACAAGATAATTGCTTTGTGTATCGTCATTGAGAAGCAATTTTTTTGCGGCAAAGTTGTTTGACTCCGTGAGCCTCAGAATTTTCGCATTGTCAAGACTTAATTCGTCGACAAAATTCGAAAACTCCTTTTCGGGATCCTGCCAAAAAATTATTCTTCTGTCGTAAAAATCCTCAAGCTCCGCATTGAACCTATCTTCCAGTAATTTTTTAATATCCATAGCCTTGTCCCTTTTAGTTAATTTCAGTCTGCGTTAACGATTTCTTTATTTTCTCGCTTCTTTCAAAACCTTGCAGCAGTAGGTCGAACCGATTTCATTTGCATAGTCAATCAGCTTATCATAGTAAGCGTCAATCGGCATTTCTGCCGTGAGAGCGGCTTCCAAGAGATTGACAAATCCGCCTCTGATGAGTATTGAAAGTGCCGAGCGATAAACCAGCTCATTGAATGCCTCCAAGAATTCCGGATCTTTTTCATACAAATCTCCGATTGTTCTATCGTAATCAAAAAATCCGATTTTATAGCAATTATACCTTTCATATGCATCAAAAAGGTTTTTTTTGACGAAGTCTTTATTCCAAAAATTCAACGACTTGAAATCCTCAAGCCATCCCGGATAGTATCTGGGAAAGACGATGTCAAGATTTCTAGTTTGATTCTCTCTAATAAGCTCAGCGGGAAGAAAGCACTTCGTTTCCAAATATTTTTTTGCTTCTGCGATTGCCTCATCGTCAACAAATTCGGGGAAGGCAAGAACCGTGATCGAGTCCAAAACTTTTGCTATATAACGGTCAACTATACGGCATGCATACGAATCGTAATCGGTGATAAGTTTCTTCGAGTCCATGGCTTTGTAAGCACTGACATTTCTTTTGATCTCTCTTTTGCCGGGATCGGTTGAAAAAACGAACAATGTTCTTATTGCGGAAAGAGGCTTCAGGTGCTCAATTCCGCCTACTTTTTCGGCCTGACCCATGCAATAGCTTGTTGCTCCGCCGTAGTCGATTGTAAGCACGTCATCGGGAGTACATTCGACTTTTGATAAATACCGATACGACTTTCCGTTGGTGAATCTTACATTTACCTCTTTCACAGGTTTTGCCGGCTTGCGGTTTAGAAACCACTTTTTTTCTGCTGCCTCGGCATAGGGGATAAGTGATTTTGTTTCTTCTGCATTCATAGTTTTTTCTCCTTTGATTTTTTATTTTCTGCAAAAATCTTATTTGATTTTCTGCAAAACATCCTGAAATTTTGCATAGTTAACCTTTACGCCGTCGTCAAGGTCAATTGAAATCATCTGATCGGCAAGGTGATGTATTTTCTCCTCAAATTTTTGAATTTCAAGTGCCTGATCTCTGAGCTTCGAAATTTGCTTATTCAGCTTGACCCTTTCCGAAGGCTCGGCGGACTGCACGTTTTCCTCAAGAATCGAAAGCTGAGTGCGATATCTTTCCTGCTGTTCATGGACGTAATCCGTTCGCATACGGGCGAGCAGATCGGGCTGATAGCGATGCATATAAATGAGTGCCTTGAAGCCGTTCTTTTTGCCGCTGTCAAAGAGCCAATAAATCGGGCGTTTCTGATATGTTTTGAGATGGTCGGAATAAAAATCGCTTATAAAATATTTACGTATCGTCTCACGGGCAGAACCCTTTCCGCCGAGAGCGTCGGCAATGAATTGAAGATTTTGTTCAAGCGTGTCACTTCCATAGACGGTTTCAACCCATTTTACAAAGCGGTCTGTCATATCGTCATCAAAGTAATCATCATCACAGATAGGTATGATATTATCGCTATCCGGGATATAAGTTTTATACTTGCCGGCGTCCCACTCACCTTCGGCATAGGCAAGTCCGTCCACGTCGAGAGAGTAACGGCCGAACATACAGCCGACGGCATAGGAAATAAGCGAGACGATCTCATCACGCATTGTTCGGACATAGTTGCTGCCCTTCATCGAATCGGGCACATCGTCCTTTGTGTCATACACCCTGTGGACCGTGATATCCTTGTCGGCAACATCGGGCGTGAGCTCGTCCTGCAAGCCGTAAATGTCGATAAAAATTCTGTTCAGCTCTTCCTCGTTCTTTTTCAGCTGTAAGAATCTTTCCTCACATTCCGCTTGCCATGCCTTGTATTTATCCGAAATCAGTTTTGACATTTTATCTTCCTTTCTTTTTTGGTTGTTAGAATGGACTGCTTCAGCGGAAACCTGCCAAGCCTCCCCTTAGGCGATATTCATCAGATTTTCTTGGTGCTCTCGGCTACCCTACAGGGGAGGCAAGAAACATTTTCTGCACCTAAAGCAATTTCATCATATCTCCATATTATTAAACTACTATACTTCACTTGATGTTTCATAAGTTATAATTTCACCAATTAAGAATCAATTTGTATTTTATTTCTTTACTATCAAGCGGTATTGATATTGCCCACTTTTTTTCATTAGTTTTATTATCAACAATAAATGTTATTGTCCTAACTTTTGACTTATCAAAATTATTATTTAATCTTATTATCGTCTCATTAAAAATAACAAAAGGAATATGAACATCGGGCTTTACAACTTTTTTACCGTCATAGAAGTATTTAATGTCTTTTACAGTCAATTTCAATCTTTGTCTTGAGGAAAATTGCAAAAAAACACAATAGGAGTCTATTTTATTGATTTTGATTTCAAACTCATGTTTATTCAAATAATCTTTTAAACTCATTTTATCTTCAACCCTCCATGCAATATTTCCGTTGACACTTCTTCCTGTAACGAATTGAGCTGCTGTAGTGACGCTGTCAAAAACAATATTTTCCAATAAGTAGCCTTCCTCATTGACATATTCTTTATTATGCCTATAATAAAATGCATTTCTTGACATTTTTTCAAATGAATCTTTCAAATTGATTTTGCTACCCTTCATTACAACTATTTTCCCATTTTTCAGCTCAGCATTGGCAGAATGTGTTCCATTCTGAGATTTAAGAATTAGATTCATTTTCTTACCTACCTTTATATATTTTATTGGCATATTTGGATTTTACTTTTTTAAGCAATAAAAAATTTCTATCCGTTAATTACAATTGCTTCACTTTCGTAGGACTTATCACACCAACGGATTTTTCTTGAAATCCCACGAGGTTTCATAGGAATCCCAATCAGCTTTTGATATTTCTATATTTTCTTTAACAAGCGTTTCA
>HF999624.1 GCA_000434055.1 Ruminococcus sp. CAG:488
GTACGTTTTGTTTTTACAAAACTTTAAGAAATCTTAGTAACCGATGATTAATTGTGAGTGCAAATATTGACGAGTAGATTTTTTGTCAGATTGTTCAAAGCATTGCAGGTAATACTTTCGTATTGCCAAGATGATTTGGGCGATATGACGGGAAATATACCGTCAAGATTTGTGCTTGTCATTTAATCAGTGGTTACTCAGGGTAATTTCTGTTAATCGTTGTTTAATTTTCAAGGTGCATCCTCACTTTTGTCCCGCCTCAGCAGAGCCGTTTCTCAAGTGAGCTTTGCTATTATACCAAACCGCCCCCTTTTTGTCAACACCTTTTTTCAATCTTTTTCCCTTTTTTATTACCTCTCCTCCAACTCCTCCGCGTGTTGCTTTTCGTATGTTTTAAGCGTTATTATCGTTTTTTACTGTTTTCATAAAACCATTGACACCATGTGACATGAAGATATATAATATTTCAGTAAAATATTTAAGGAGAATTGACATGACACTTGAAGAATTTATTACAGCTCTCGGCGTCCCGACAATTGGAACGGTCTTGGGCGAACCAATAAACTGCGGCGCAGGTCTTGCGATTGATGACGAAACAAACGGCGGTGAGGACGACTCATATATGCTCGTTCTCGGCGATGTAACATCTAAAATGTACCGTGATTTTCTTGCTTCACTTGTGGGAACAGGACGTAAAGAGACATTTCACCGTGAATTCAACGGCAATATTTTTGCCGAGTTTTCCGACGGTGACAGAATTATTTATACATACTACACTGCCGAAACAATGCTTGCAAGAATTATTTTTGATAATGCAAGCTCTCCCATTTCCGAGATAAACGATATGTCGGACGACGTTCGAGGCGATACGGCGCTTATGCAGTTCTCTCTGCGTTACGGCAAGATGATTCGCTTCCACAGCTGCGACTGCGGCATGCTTTACGCAATGAGAATGCGTGACAATTCCGTTATCATCATTGACGGCGGCGAGATTGAGCAGTGCACGGAGGAAGCATGTGATGAATTTATGCGCCGCCTTGAGGATCTTACAGGTAAAAAAAGAGGCGAAAAAATCCGTGTTTCGGCTTACCTTTGCACCCACAATCACGACGACCACATGGATTTTTTTATCAAGCTTCTCAAGCGTGAAAATGATGTTCTCGACGTTGAGCGTGTGATGTTCAACTTCCCGTCAAAGACCTTGCTTGAATACGGAATCCCGTGTGCGAACAAGCTTAGAAGCAGAATCAAAAAATACGCTCCGAACGCTAAATTTCTCAAGCTCCACACGGGTCAGACGGTGCGTTTCCCAGATGCGAGAATTGAGGTTCTCTCAACTCACGAGGACATACTCCCCCGCTCCACCCGTGCAAGCGGCAACGACGTCTACAGAAGCGTTAACGAAACATCTACGGTTTTCCAGATCATTTTTGACGATTGCTCCGTCATTTTTCTCGGCGATGCGGAGGAAACAAACGGAGAAGCTCTGCTTGCGCTTTACGGCAGAAACTCGCTTTCCTGCAAATATCTTCAGTGCGCTCATCATCTCATAAATGACGACAGAAATATTTATAACAATGTTAAAGCGGAGAAGCTTCTCATTCCGCAGTGCCGCTATATTGCCATGACAAGCGAGTGCGACAACACACGCTATTTCACTCAGCTTTTCGGCGAAGAAAATATGTACTATGCAGGCGACTGCACCTATGTTTTCACCGTTAAAGACGGCAATGAGAGAATTGATTACTTTGAACAAAAGGGCTACCTCTACGACAACAGCGGATATTGATTACATTATAATATAATAATAAAAACAGGCTGTGATGATTTTTTCGGTTCGTCACAGCCTTTTAATTATTAACTATGCAGTTTTAGCAGTATAATTGCTTTCGGGGTCACAAATTATTTCTCAAAACAATAAAGTTATTTAAACATATCCTTAATAAGCTTATAAATATTATCAAAGAATACAATTATAAATGCCGACCTTTCTGCAATCCTTGTCTGAGAAGCGCCGCAATGGCAAAACCTTGTTTCTGTGCCGTTAGCAAACAGCTTAGCATCGCCGTTCGACTTCCAGTCACTGAAGTTGTGACCTGTCGCCTTATGATTCGGGTCATTTACGGTATCCGTCACCCCGCAATTCCTGCCTGTGCATACCGCCGTCATAGTGCCATCAGTTACACAATCCGCATCGTTGTTATACATGTAGTCGCCAAAGGCGTGAGTATGCGGTCTTGTATACTTTTCGCCGCATTCGCAAACACCCGTTTCGGTCTGCTTATCTTCATTGACAATATATTCACCGAAAACATGTTCGTGAGATCTTGTATTAATGCCGTCGCAGTTATAACACAAACATTTTGCCGTTTCCGTTCCGGCAGAATCGCATTTATAATCTCCCCAAACATGTTCATGGAACATTGTCAGCTGAGGATATCCTCGGTTTAAACCGGCCGCATCTCCCACATAATCACCAAAGCCAATATATTCGGGACACCAATCATGTTTCAAGCTGTCAACCTTAATGAGATGTAATCTCTCTATGCAATCATCTTGAGCAGAAATGCCCGAATGAGACCATTCCCAGTAGTTTTTATAATCTTCATATTGATCAATAATCTTATATCCGGCATCCGAGTCGGCATCGGACAAATCATTTACTTCTTTGCCTTCATAATAAACACGAACCATTGCAAAAATATCGCCGCTGTAATTACTGCAAAACTTTCCTGCATCATATCCGATAACATCACCGGCAGTGTAGCAATATTTTATTGTTGATCCATAGGTCTCTTTCGACAATGCTGTGACATAACAGGCGAATCCGCCTGCGGCACCGTCTTTTTCATTCGCATTTACATCTCCGGAATTGTAACAATCCGACACATTACAGTAGTTAAGATTTATTGCCAAACCACCTGCACTTTTGTATCCCCAAATCGAAGCTTTGTTGTAGCAAAATTTTATTGTAGAATTCTTTATATATCCAAACAATCCACCTGCGTTTGCTCCGATTATCGATCCCTCATTTCTACAAGCACTAACTATACAGTTTAGAGCCTCGCCTACCAATCCTCCTGTGTATTTTCCACTTCCTATTGCATAAGAATTTAAATAACAATTTTCAAACGTTGTATTTTCTGCAACAGAACAAATCACCGCCGTAGATTCAGATGTTTTATCTGCGACCAATGAATTAACAACATTCAGGTTCTTAATTACAGCGTCTTTACAATTTTCAAAAAGGCTCGAGTTTAAAAACAAACCACTTATTGTGTAACCCTGACCGTCAAATACGCCGTTAAAAGTTTTAACAGGTGAGAAGCTTTCAGGCAACTCAGACGAACCGTTATACAATGGATTATTGTTCTTGTCAATCGAAAAATCTCCGTCATTGACAGTAATATCGTTTAGCAAAATAACTTTCGTATCGCTGAAATCAGTATCAAGCTCAGAAAGCCTTTTCAAATCCTCAGCAGAAGATATTTCAAATGTATTATTAATTGCATTTGCTGACATCGGAATAATTGTAATGATCAACACCATTGAAAGCAAAAATGCTGATATACGTTTTGTTATTTTCATATTGTGAACCTCCATTCATATTTATACGCTCATGTGATTCATCTTAACGATTAAATAAATATATTATTTTCCCTAAATATTGCATAAATCAAGCAATCTCCTAATCTGTTTAAACCATTATAATCACAACCTTAATTCTAATAAAAGTTCCATAACCTTGAATTATTCGCCAAAGCATGATACAATAATTCAAACAACAACTTTTGTTATATTATACTACTAAAACAAAGTTATTTTTCGATTTTTGGTTTAATGGTCGAATTTTATTATTTATTCCCGTTATTTATAATCAAGATTTTTGAAAGTACATGATTTGTTGCCGTTCATGCAAACTTTCAAAGAACAATTTTTTCTGAAGTTAAAATTCAATGAGTAATTATTGCACCGTTTAGAAAAAGGAGATGAAATATTTATGATATGCATTCATATTTGTGACGACAATTCTTTTGATTTAAGTCAAATACAAGACGAATTAATGTTATATATGAAAACAAATAACGTTTCATTTAAGATTGATTCTTTTCTCAATCCCGGAAAATTAATATATGAGCTTCAGGACAATAAAATAGCCGATATATACATATTGGATGTCTCTATGCCTTGCAAGAATGGCTTTGAATTAGCCGAAGAGATACGCAAGCACACCCAAAAATCCATCATTATATTTTTAACTTCAATAGAACATCAGGCCTCTCTCGGCTACAAAGTCAAAGCATTCAGATACATTGCAAAAATCAATATGCGCTGCGAACTTCAGGAAGCAATAAAAGATGCTGTCGATGAAATAAATACCGATGCGAGTAAGGTTCTTACAGTCCGACATTACAATGATTTCTGGAGAGTTCCATACAGCGACATTATATCTGTATCCAAAATTTCCAGACAGCTTCAAATCGAAACAGTTTCATTTGGCACATTAACAGACAATCGTGGAATCAAAGAGCTGTACAACCTCCTTGACGACGATAATTTTTTGTTTATTGATCGAGGCTCATTTATCAACATTGATTATATAAAACAGATAAGTGGAAATATAATTACGCTAAAAAACGGTAAATTCCTGCCGATAAGCCGCAGAACCGTTCAATCCTTTAAACAAGAATTGCTAAATCGCTGGAATTAGAAAGGGACGAGAAAAAATGAATGTTATTTATACCCTGTCCGAATATCTCGCAACCTTTATCGAGGGATTAACTGCGCTTTTTGTCGCCGGCAGTCTATCCGTTCCGAAGTATAATTACAAAAAGCATATTCCCATTATTGTTTTTTCAAGTGCAATATACACTGTTTTAATTTCTCTTTTAAATCAGTGGAAAAGCTATTCAATCGTCACCCTTACATTCGCAATTATTTACACTTTTTTGATATTGCTTTTTGTTTCAAAAGGAAAACTGTTGTTAAAAATAACATCTTCCATAACAGCGTGGTTTTTTATAATCGCAGTGGATTATGTTCTTACCTATACAATTATAATGATTATCGGCGGCTCTCTTGATATATCAAAGGGCTTTGCCATAATTATGCAGCCCGGTAAAATCAGAACAATATTTATACTTACAGATAAGATTTTACAAGCGGTGATTTTTATTTTATGCCGAAGATTTTATAAAAAGCTCGGCACGCTAAACCAACGCAGTCAAATAATGATTCTCATTGTTTCGACATTTTCTTACATTGTAATGCAAATTCTTATGAATCTTGCTATCAGCGATTCTGTTCTCACGTTACAAATTGCTATAATTTTTTCTATTTTCTTTTTTGTTTTAACCGTCACCATCTCTATTGCTGCAATAGTCCTCAGTTCGGAATATCAGGAAAAGAAAAGTGAAACGGAATTAATGCTTCTTTCAAACTCCATGCTTGAGAAAAATTATTCGGAAATGAAGACTGCACAAGGTATAATTTCACAACAAGTACATGATTTCAAAAATCACCTGCGAATACTTAACGGCTTGATTGAAAGGGATGAAAAAGCCAAAGAATATATTGATGAACTTGTCGGTGAAATTTATAATAATTCAAATCGCTGTAATTGCGGAAACGATACCATTGACTCAATTATAAATTGCAAAATGAATGAAGCCGAGATAAACAAAATCTCATTTAGCTATTCCATTGATATTAATACAGCTATCAAAATTTCATCAGTTGACCTATGCGCTATTTTAGCCAATCAGCTTGATAACGCAATCGAAGCTTGTTTAAAAATATGCGATGAAAGCAAAAGATTCATTAAATTAAAAATAAGCCAAAAAGAATCAATTCTATTATTCAAGGTCACAAATTCCGTTAACAGTAATCCTTTTGAGAATAATGCACTATTAGAAAGCACCAAAAGCAATTCCAACCAAGCCCACGGTTATGGAATAAAAAATATTAAAGCTACCGCTGAGAAATACAGCGGAATATTAAAGAACGAATATAAAGACGGTATGTTTACTTCTTCTGTTATGATTTCTAAAAAACATTATAACACACAAAAATATACCATTTAGACAAATCCCCCCATTTTCAATTTCTAAAGCGTTACGATAACTATAGAAATTAAACAAGTCCGTAAAAAATGGACAATAGAAAAAAGCCCCCTCTTGATGTAAAATAAACATCAGGAGGGGATTTTTATGCCAAGAAGATATCAACACATAAGTAACTACGAAAATGAAATATTAGAAATGCGAAAAAAGGAGTAACGACAAGAGAAATAGCAGACCGATTTGGATTAAGTCGAGAACAAATAAAAGGATTTATCAAAAGAAGAAACAGAAAAATCAGAATGATAGAAGCAGGACAAGTAATTCACAAGAAAGGCAGACCCAGCAAAAGCGACAATGGGATACCGCCGTCAATACAAAGGCTGGACAAGCTTGCACAAATGCGATATGTAATAGCAAGCAAAGACAGATATATTAAGCGATTAGAAATGGAAAACGAGTTGATGCGGGATTTTCTCTCGCTCACAGAAAGGAAGTGAAGGCATCAATAAAGTATCAAGTAATCTTTAAGCATAAGGACAAGTATAGCATAAACTCAATGTGCAAATTCTTTGGAGTATCTCGAAGTGGATATTATGCTTTTTTAAAGCGAATGGATACACCTGACAGAGATTTGCCATTAGCCGAAAAGATAAGAGAATGCCAGGAAGAAAGTCACAGAACATATGGCTATCGCAGAGTACATATATGGCTTGAAAGGCAAGGAATATACAGCAATTCTAAAACAGTGTTTCGTGTAATGCAGAAATACAACTTATTGTCTGTAATACGCAGGAAGAAGTTTAAATATGTATCTGAGCATTTACACAAATATCCTAACTTGCTTAACAGAGAGTTTAATGCCGAAAGACCGAACCAAAAATGGGTTACAGATATATCATACATACCGACAACGCAGGGTAATTGCTATCTGTCAGTAATTCGTGACCTTTACGACAACAGTATTGTAGCATATCAAATGTCGAAGGATATGACGGTTAAACTTGTGCTTGATACTATTAAAAAAGCGATGAAAAAAGAAAATGTCACTGCGGAGTTGCAGCTCCACAGTGACCAAGGCTTTCAATATACATCCCATGCATATTACAAGCTGACTAAAGAATACAGCATTTTTCCTTCAATGTCAAGACGTGGAAATCCGTATGACAACGCTTTGGCTGAAAATTTCTTTTCTATTCTTAAAACTGAATGCATTTACCGGGCAAAACTTAAAACCTATGAGGAAGCTCGCCGCCTCATAGGAGAATATATCTATTTCTACAATAACGAAAGGATACAACTAAAAACAAAACTGACTCCGCTTGAAAAACGAAGTCAGTATGTTGCTTAAAATTTTATTCTTTTTGCAATAAACTCTGTTTTTGTACTGTCCGCATAAATTGGAGCAGTTCATTTCGTCACTGCCTGTTTGTTTATTACAGCTTATCTGCTATCTCAAAGATGAGCTTTTCTGTCTTTTCCCAGCCGAGGCACGGGTCGGTGATGGACCGGCCGTAAACGTCGCCGTCCGTTTTCTGTGCTCCGTCCTCAATGTAGCTTTCTATCATTAGACCCTTGCAGAGCTTTTTGATGTCGGGATTTTCCCTCATGCTGTGGATAACGTCAAGAGCTATTCTCGGCTGTTCTCTGAACTTTTTGCCTGAATTTGAATGGTTCGTGTCAACAATTACGGCAGGATTTTCAAGTCCCGACTTCTGATAAAGCTCATTGAGTTTAACGAGATCCTCATAGTGATAGTTTGACACATTCTGTCCGTCGGTAGTCTGGAAGCCCCTGAGAATTGCATGGGAAAGCGGATTGCCGAGGCTCTCAACCTCCCAGCCGCGATAGATAAATGTATGGCTGTGATGACCCGCAGTAATGGCATTCATCATAATGGAGAGGTCGCCGCCTGTCGGGTTTTTAAGTCCGACGGGAACATCAAGTCCGCTCGCCGTAAGTCTGTGCTGCTGATTTTCAACCGATCTTGCGCCGACGGCAACGTACGAAAGCAAATCCGAAAGATATCTGTGATTGTCGGGATAGAGCATCTCGTCGGCAGAGGAAAGTCCGTAATCCCTGAGCGAGCTCATATGAAGCTGACGAATCGCAACAATACCCTTGAGCATATCGGGGTGTGAGTTCGGGTCGGGCTGGTGAAGCATACCCTTATAGCCGTCGCCCGTTGTCCTCGGCTTGTTGGTGTAAATTCTCGGTATGATAATAATTTTATCCTCAACCTGTTCGCTGACCTTTTTCAGTCTGCCGATATAGTCGAGAACCGAGTCGTTTCTGTCCGCCGAGCATGGGCCGATAACAAGCAGAAACTTGTCGCTCTTGCCCTCAAAAACGTCCTTGATTTCTTTGTCTCGCTTTGCCTTGACAGTCTTCATGCTGTCGGTCACGGGATAGTGCGCTTTTACGTCCTGCGGTATCGGCAGCTTATGGTAAAATTTCATGTTCATAATATATCAATCCTTTGCTTTAATTTACTCATTTACTTTGGGTTTATCAAATTTCTCTCTGCGCTGTGTGGAAATTTTCATCATTTCGCACATACCGTCTTTGTCCTCATTTTCAAGCATGTTGCGAAGCGTCGTGAACTGATTGATGAAGTTATCCATCTCATCAAGAAGAAAACGCTTGTTTCTGATAAAAAGCTCACTCCACATTTCACCGTTGATTTTGGCGATTCTCGTGAGGTCACGGAACGAGTCGCCCGTGTAAGCCTCAAATCCCGGAGTGTCGTTCGTGCACATCAGCGAGACGGCAATACAGTGGGTCAACTGCGAAAGAAAAGCAATCATTCGGTCATGGGATTCTGCATCAAGCACACTGATGCGGTAAAAACCAAGCTCCTCGCCGAGCTTTTTGCAGCATTCAATCGCTTCCTCGGAATTTTTCTCGGTGGGTACAACAATGTAGTTTGCGCCGTGAAAAACCGATTCGTCGCTGTGTCTTACTCCGCTGCGCTCACGGCCTGCCATCGGGTGAGCCGCAATGAACTCGACACCCTCGGGCATAAGCGCCTGCGCATCCGAAAGAATACAGCTTTTGACACCCGTTACGTCGGTGCAAAGCGTTCCTTTTTTAATCATTGAACCGTATTTTTTCAGCCATTCGATAAATGTGTGCGGATAAAGTGAAAAAACTATCACGTCCGCCCATGCAAGATACTCCTTTGTAACCGCCGTTGTACCGTCCTCAAGGAAGCCCTTGTCTATTGCATATTCAATGTCACTGCTGTCAAGGGTAATTGCCCTGACCTTGTAGCCCTTTTTAGTCAGCGCCTTAGCATAGCTTCCGCCGATAAGTCCGAGACCGACTATGAGAATTTTTGTTTTGTTATTTATCTGTTTCATATTAACCTTCTTCTGTTTCTATTCCGAGAGAATTGAGCATTGTGAAAAACTGCGGCATACTCTTTGAAACCGCCTGAGCTCCGTTGATTCTGCCGCCGAACCTCGTCAGCAGAACTGCAAGCGACATTACTATTCTGTGGTCGTTGTGACCGTCAAGAGCTTCATTCGGCGCATGGATACCGGACGGGTCAACGGTTATCGTATTTTCTTCAACCGTGACCTTGACGCCGAGCTTTTTAAGCTCACAAGCCATTGCATTTCCTCTGTCGCTCTCCTTGATTTTCAGCCTTGCCGTGTCGGTGAGCGTCACACCGTTAAGACAGGCGGCAAGTGCCATAAGTATCGGTCCGAGATCGGGGCAGTCCTTGATTGAGATCTCAGGCTTGCCCGATTTAAGCATCGGGAAAAGCGAATTCCACACCCTGTCTCCCTGACATGAATTTTCATTGAGATTGTCGAGCTTCACATTGCCGCCGATGAAATTCAATGCGCCGAAAAAAGCCGCACCCGATTCGTCCGCTTCAACGTTTATTACGCCCGGACTCCGACGAATTTGCGAGCCTTTTATAAACCATTCGCGCTCGGATATCTTTTTAATAACGATTCCGAAAGCGGCAAGCGAAGCAACAGTCATGTCGATATACGAAAGGCTCTCCGGCTCGGTCGTGAGCCTTATCACGCTGTCACCGTCAAGGGTCGGAAGTGCAAGCATCAGACCCGTTATAAACTGACTGCTTATGTTGCCGGGAACCTCGTATCTCCCTGCCTTCAAGTCGCCGCAAACGGTGATTTTTTCGCCGTCCGACTGCCATAAAAAGCCGTTTTTTTTGCAGATTTCACTGTAAACGGAATGAGGTCTTTCGATAAGCCTCGGCGAACCGTAAAGCTCCGTTTTCACCGAGTCGAGACAAAGCGGAATCATAAACCGAAGCGTGCTTCCGCTCTCTCTGCAATAAAGCCTGCGCGGGGTCTCTCCCCTGCCGTTCATTCCGTGAACCGTGCACCTGCCTTCGGAATATTCAATTCCTGCGCCGAGCGTTCTGAGGCAGTCAACCGTTGCGCCGATGTCCTCATTGAGCGACAGACCGTTGATTACAGTTTCGCCGTCGGTCAGAGCGGCATTGATAAGCAAGCGATGAGCAACACTCTTTGACGACGGAATCGAAACGTCTCCGGACGCCGTTCCTTTTTTTATTGTTATGTTCATAATATCATCTCCATAATACTTCTCTCAGCAAAGAAGTATTGGCGGTTTTTTCTTACCTTGGGTCATTCAAGCGGAGACTGAAAACAGTTCAACTTTAAAGCGCACCCGTGAGAGGTGCCCACGCTCAAAGAAAATCTCATCAGATTTTTTGCAAAACCCCTCAGTCGGCTTCGCCGCCAGCGTCTTGCTGCGGCTCGGTCATGCTCCGGCTCTGAACGTCCACCGGACGTTCATTCACTACCGTCGCGCCGCTTCGCTACCCTACAGGGTCGCCCAACCTATTTTCTTCTTACCTTGGGTCGATGTGGGCATCGACCCCTACAAATTGAGCATTTCTTAAATCACATCGTTTTCAGACCAATCTGTCAATAGAATATCAACCATTGACGAGAGATTTTTTCGTTAGGCGGATTTTGTTCTCCGAAGGCAATATTCTTATATGCCGAGAGGGACA
>HF999625.1:0-2587 GCA_000434055.1 Ruminococcus sp. CAG:488
AAGGGGAGGCTGAGAACAAATAAGTTACCGAAAAACTTTCGGGCTGCATTTTAAAATGTATTATGTATCATAAACCCTAAAACATGAAAGGAATGATTATAAAATGGCAAACGTAACATTGAAAGGCGGCGTCGTTAAGGAGTATGAAAACGGCACAACCGCTATGGACATTGCTAAGAGCATAGGCATGGGTCTTTACAAGGCTGTTTGTATCTGCAAGATCAACGGCGAGTATCAGGATCTCAGAACCCCGATCACGGGCGACTGCGAGCTTGAGTTCCTCACCTTTGAGGACGATGAGGAGGCAAAGAGAACCTTCCGCCATACAGCTTCGCATATCCTTGCTCAGGCAGTTAAAAGACTTTATCCCGAAGCAAAGCTTGCTATCGGTCCGTCAATCGCGAACGGCTTCTACTATGACTTTGACGTTGAAAAGCCGTTTCTTCCCGAGGATCTTGAAAAGATTGAAGCCGAGATGAAGAAAATCGTCAAGGAGAAGCTTCCGCTTGAAAGATTTGAAATGACTCCGGACGAGGCTATCAAATATTATGAGGATAAGGGCGAAATCTACAAGGTTGAGCTTGTTAAGGAGCACGCCGACAAGGGCGAGAACATCAGCTTCTATAAGCAGGGCGAGTTTACGGAGCTTTGCGCAGGTCCGCATATTCCCGATACGGGCAGAATCAAGGCGTTCAAGCTGACCTCGGCAACGGGTGCTTACTGGCGCGGAAGCGAGAAGAACAAGATGCTCCAGCGTATCTATGCAACCGCTTTCACAAAGCAGGCTGACCTTGACGCTTATCTTGAGGCTATTGAGGAAGCAAAGAAGCGTGACCACAGAAAGCTCGGCAGAGAGCTTGGACTTTTCGCTCTCAGAGACGAAGCTCCGGGAATGCCGTTCTTCCTCCCGAAGGGCATGGTTCTTCGCAACACTCTTATCAATTACTGGCGTGACGTTCATAAGAAGTGGGGCTACTATGAGATCTCAACTCCGCAGATCATGCGCCGTTCGCTTTGGGAGACCTCGGGTCACTGGGATCACTACCATGACGATATGTACACAACGGTTATTGACGGCGAGGATTTCGCAATCAAGCCGATGAACTGCCCCGGCAGTATCCTTGTTTACGAGCTTGAGCCTCATTCATATAAGGAAATGCCGCTCCGTTACGGCGAGCTTGGCAAGGTTCACAGAAACGAGCTTTCGGGCGCACTTCACGGACTTTTCCGTGTTCGTTGCTTCACTCAGGACGACGCTCATATTCTCCTTGCTCCCGAGCAGATCCGTGACGAGGTTGTAAGGATCGCACAGCTCTTTGATGAGGTTTACACCCTTTTCGGACTCCCGTATGAAATCGAGCTTTCAACAATGCCCGAGGATCATATCGGTTCGGAAGAGGATTGGGAGATTGCAACGAAGGCACTCGCAGACGCTATTACAAGCGTCGGCAAGACTTATATAATCAACGAGGGCGACGGCGCTTTCTACGGCCCGAAGCTTGACTTCCACATCAAGGACAGCCTCGGAAGAACATGGCAGTGCGGTACAATTCAGCTTGACTACCAGCTTCCTGGCAGATTCAATCTTGAATATACAGGCTCAGACGGAGAGAAGCATACCCCTGTTATGATCCACCGTGTTGTATTCGGTTCAATCGAGCGTTTTATCGGCGTTATCACCGAGCATTTCGCAGGTGCATTCCCGATTTGGCTTGCTCCCGTTCAGGTTAAGCTCCTCCCGATTGCAGACCGTCATCATGAATATGCTTTTGAGGTCGCGAAGAAGCTCGAAGCCAAGGGCATTCGCTGTGAAGTTGATACAAGAAGCGAAAAGACGGGCTACAAGATTCGTGAAGCTCAGCTTCAGAAGATTCCTTATATGCTCCTCATGGGCGACAAGGATATCGAGGGCAACTGCGTTTCGGTTCGTAAGCGCGGCGAGGGCGATATCGGCGCAATGGGCGTTGATGAGTTCGTTGAAATGGCTGCAAAGCAGATTGAGTCCAAGGAGATATTCTGATTATGTCCATAGAAAAAGGCAAGGCGTACCTCAGCCGATTTGGCATTGAGGACAGGGTGAGAGAGTTTGACGTGTCAAGCGCAACGGTCGAGCTTGCGGCTCAGGCGCTCGGCGTTAAGGGTCAGCGAATCGCAAAAAGTCTCTCGTTCAAGGTCGGCGATGAAGCGATACTTGTTATCGCCGCCGGTGACGCCAAGGTAGATAACAAAAAGTATAAGGCAACTTTTTCGACAAAGGCGAAGATGCTAACTTCCGATGAGGTTGAAAGCATGATAGGCCACAAAATCGGCGGTGTTTGCCCGTTCGGCATAAACGACGGTGTTAATACGTATCTTGATGAATCGCTGAAAAGATTTGATACGGTTTTCCCCGCCGTCGGCAGCTCGAATAGCGCAGTTGAGCTGACACCCGACGAGCTTGAAAAATATGCTCAGGGCTTCAGCGGCTGGGTCGATGTTTGCAAGGTTGTTGAGGAATAATTAGGTCGATGTTTTGAGGATTTTTCTTTGAAAAAATATTGTTTCAGGAATAAGCCTATTAGCCTCCCCTTATGGTAAGGGTAGCGAA
>HF999625.1:2678-18038 GCA_000434055.1 Ruminococcus sp. CAG:488
CAGCGAGACGGGGGACCGCTTGCGGTGGAAGGGATCAGCATTGATGTGTCAGGAATAGGTCTTTATCCCCTCCGTCGCTCATGCGACACCTCCCCTTGATTCAACCAAGGGGAGGCTCAGGAAAATTGAGTTTACAGAATTGTTTATAAAATATACTCACAAGGCAGGTGCTATGCATGAAATATGTTGTTGTATTATATGACGGAATGGCGGATTATCCCGTTCCCGCTCTCGGCGGAAAAACGCCGATGATGGTTGCGAACAAGCCGAACTTTGACCGTCTCGCTCAGCGCGGCGAGGTCGGACTTGTAAGGACGGTTGCCGAGGGGCTGAAGCCCGGCAGCGATGTTGCAAACCTCAGCGTTATGGGATATGATCCGAAAAAATATTACACGGGACGTTCTCCCCTTGAGGCTGTCAGCATCGGAGTTAAGATGGCAGACGACGATATTGCGCTCAGATGCAATGTCGTAACGCTTTCCGACGAGCCGAACTACGAGGACAAGACGATGATCGACTACTCGGCAGGCGATATATCAAGTGCCGAAGCAGCCGAGATTATCAAGACGGTTCAGGAGCATTTCGGCGGCGGTGAATTTGATTTTTACCACGGCGTAAGCTACCGTCACTGTCTTATTCATCACGGCGGCACGGTCGATCTCGGCAACATGACTCCGCCGCATGATATTTCCGACAGAGTTGTAGGTCCGTACCTTTCAACGTCGGAAAATGCGAAGCCGCTTGTTGCAATGATGAAAGAAAGCTACGATTTGCTCAAGGATCATCCCGTAAACAAAAAGAGAATTGCCGAAGGCAAGCGTCCGGCAAATTCGATTTGGCTTTGGGGCGAGGGCAAAAAACCCATTCTTCCGAAGTTTGAGGATCTCTATCATAAAAAAGGCACGGTTATTTCCGCTGTTGACCTTCTCAAGGGCATAGGAATTTCAGCGGGCATGAACACGCCAGAGGTTGAAGGAGCAACGGGCTATATCGACACGAACTTTGAAGGCAAGGCAAATGCCGCCGTTGAAGATCTCAAAAACGGCGTTGACTTTGCTTATATTCATTTTGAAGCTCCCGACGAGTGCGGTCACAGAGGCGAGCCGGAGAACAAGGTCAAGTCGATTGAAATGATTGACTCCCGTGTGCTTCCGATCATTATTAAGGGTCTTGAGGAGATAGGAGAGGATTATAAGATTATGATTCTTCCCGATCATCCGACACCGATCGTTACCAAGACACATGCGAGCGATCCCGTCCCCTACATGATTTATCAGAAATCCGATGAGAAGGACAGCGGAGTTGAGTCAATAAATGAGGAGTCAGCCAAGGCGACGGGTAATTATATTGATTTCGGCCCCGACTTGATGAAAAAATTCATAGTATAAAGGCGGATTTTGCGATTTTTAACTTGATATAAAAAATTATTTCCAAAAAAGTCTTGATTTTTTCGCATAAATCTGTTAGTATATGAAATGTTGTTTAGTATTCGTAGTTAAAGGAGGTGCCGACAAATGGCAAAATGCGAATTCTGCGGTAAAGATGTTGCTTTCGGTATCAAGGTTTCCCACTCACACAGACGTTCAAACAGAACATGGAAGCCGAACGTTAAGCGTGTTAAGGCAATCGTTAACGGTTCTCCGCGCAAGGTATATGCTTGCACACGTTGCTTGCGTTCAGGTAAGGTTACACGTGCCGTTTAATGGTAAGATGATGATTCAGAGACTGTCCGGGTGACAGTCTCTTTGTCTTCTCAGCGGTTAGTTTATCAACCATAATAAACCGAAAGGTGGATTCCATGAACGAATTGAAGAAAAAACTTGTCTTACTCAGAAGAAGAATTCTTTTCTTTTGGCTTTGGCCGATGGCGTTTAATTTTTTTGCAAAGAAGCCGATAAACGAAAAGCTTATACTTTTTGCTTACAATCAGAATTATGACACTCTTCCCGATAACATGGTTGGGATATATGACTTTCTTAAAGACAAAGGCTATGATTGCCGAATTATGAATTCTCCGAAAAGCTCATTAAAAAGATTTCTGTTCGGAATAACTTTCCAAAAATATTATGCACAGTGCAAATGCGTTTTTCTGACCGACAATTTTGACCCGCTCTATGCGCATCAGCCGCAAAAGGGTACAAAGGTAATTCAGCTTTGGCACGCCTGCGGAGCGTTCAAAAAGTGGGGTTATTCAACGCTTGATCTCGCTTGGGGCGGAAGCCGTGAGGATATGCTCAGATTTCCGATGCACAATACATATACCGATGTTTTTGTCTCGTCCGAGGCGGTTATTCCGTGCTATGCAGAGGCTTTTCGCTGCTCGGAGCGCAGAATCAAGGCTTTCGGAACACCGAGAACCGACGTTTATTTTGATAAGAGCTTTGTATCTTCTCAGCGTGAGGAGATGTTGAAAATTTTTCCCGAAATCGGCGAAAGAAAAATCATACTTTACGCTCCGACATTCAGAGGAAATTCGCCGACTGCGGCTTATAACGAAAATCCGCTCGATTACGAAAAGCTCAAAGCTGCGCTCGGTGACGAATACGCCCTTGTGATGAAGCTTCATCCGTTCACAGCGAAGAAATTCGGCTTGACCGAAGAAGAAAAGGAGAAGTACGGTGACTTTATTTTCGACGGTTCAAAGAGCTTAAAAATCGAAACCGCACTCTGTGCGGCGGATATTCTGATTGCCGATTATTCCTCACTGATTTTTGAATATGCTTTACTTGATAAGCCCATGCTTTTTTATGCGTATGACCTTGAGGAATATGAGCACGACAGGAGTTTTTATTTTGATTACAAGAGCTTTGTGCCGGGCAGGATAGTTATAAACAACGACGAGATAATTGAAGCCGTGAAGGCCGGTGATTTCCGAGTTGACAGGATTCCTGCATTCAGAGAAAAATTCATGGGCGCATGCGACGGTGAATGTGTCAAGCGCATTGCGGAATATGCTATAATGTAAAAAACAACGGAGCTGTTGCTTTTGGCGGCAGCTTCGTTATTTCTTTATTAAATCAAACAAAAACGAATAAATATCCGAAAAAATGAAAAAAACTGTCCGAGAGCCGCTTTTTGAAACATTTTATGGCAAAAACGGGAATAAAAAGTTGAAAAAAATCTCTTAATAATGTTTACATATCAAAAATAAAGTGTTATTATTATGGGTGGTAATAAGATTGCTATTAACTTTACAAGGAGGAACAAAGAATGGCAAGAAAAAAGTTAACCATGGATGGTAATACCGCTGCCGCTCACGTATCTTATGCGTTCACGGAAGTTGCCGGTATCTATCCTATCACCCCGTCAAGCCCGATGGCCGACTACGTTGATCAGTGGTCTGCTCAGGGTCGTAAGAATATTTTCGGCACGACAGTAAAGGTTGCTGAGATGCAGTCCGAGGCAGGTGCTTCGGGTACAGTTCACGGCTCCCTTGCAGCAGGTGCTCTCACAACGACTTATACGGCGTCACAGGGTCTTCTCCTCATGATCCCCAATATGTATAAGATCGCAGGTGAGCTTCTTCCCTGCGTATTCCATGTATCGGCTCGTTGCGTTGCGTCTCACGCCCTCAACATTTTCGGCGACCATTCAGACGTTTATGCCTGCCGTCAGACAGGTTTCGCAATGCTTGCAGAAACAAATCCGCAGGAAGTTATGGATCTCGGTGCAGTCGCTCATCTTGCAGCTATTGAAGGCAGAGTTCCGTTCATCAACTTCTTCGACGGTTTCCGTACATCTCACGAGATTCAGAAGATCGAAGTTTGGGATTACGATGATCTTAAAGAAATGTGCGACATGGATGCAGTTGCTGCATTCAGACACAGAGCGCTTAACCCCGAGCATCCCGTAATGCGCGGTTCTCACGAGAACGATGATATATTCTTCCAGCATCGTGAGGCTTGCAACAAGTACTATGACGCAGTTCCGGCTGTTGTCGAGAAGTACATGGGCAAGGTTAACGCAAAGCTCGGCACAAACTATCAGCTCTTCAACTACTACGGCGCTGAGGACGCAGAGAACGTAATCGTTGCTATGGGTTCAATCTGCGACGTTGCAGAAGAGGTTATCGACTATCTTACCGCTAAGGGTGAGAAGGTTGGTCTTATTAAGGTTCGTCTTTACAGACCTTTCTCGGTTGAGAAGTTCATTGAAGCTATTCCGGCTTCATGCAAGAAGCTTGCGGTTCTTGACAGAACCAAGGAGCCCGGCTCAATCGGTGAGCCCCTCTTCCTCGATGTTGTTGCCGCTCTCAATGCAGCAGGCAAGGAAGGCATCAAGGTTATCGGCGGCCGTTACGGTCTCGGTTCTAAGGATACACCGCCGTCAAGCGTATTCGCTGTATATGACGAGCTCAAGAAGGACGCTCCCAAGGCTCACTTCACAATCGGTATCAACGATGATGTTACTTATCTTTCACTTGAAGAGAAGCCGGCTCCGAATACAGCAGCCGAGAGCACAATCGAGTGTAAATTCTGGGGTCTCGGCGGTGACGGTACAGTCGGCGCAAACAAGGACTCCATTAAGATCATCGGTGACCACACAGACAAGTATGCCCAGGCATATTTCCAGTACGACTCAAAGAAGACCGGCG
The DNA here is from genome assembly GCA_000434055.1 of Ruminococcus sp. CAG:488. Lineage (GTDB taxonomy): Bacteria > Bacillota > Clostridia > Oscillospirales > Acutalibacteraceae > CAG-488. The sequence goes on from HF999625.1 coordinate 7,273, forward strand.
GTATTACTATCTCCCATCTTCGTTTCGGTGATGAGCCGATTAAGAGCCCCTATTATGTAAACAAGGCTGACTTCGTTGCCTGCCACAACCCGTCATATATTGAAAAGGGTTACAAGATGGTTCAGGACGTTAAGCCGGGCGGAGTATTCCTTATCAACTGCCAGTGGGATGCCGCTGAGCTTGCTGAGAAGATGAATGCAGAAACCAAGCAGTACATCGCAAAGAACAATATTCAGCTTTATACAGTTAACGCTATTGACATTGCCGCAGAAATCGGCCTTGGCAAGCGTACAAATACAGTTCTTCAGTCCGCTTTCTTTGCTCTTGCAAAGGTTCTTCCTGTTGACGAGGCTATCGGCTACATGAAGGAAAAGGCACAGAAGTTCATGAAGAAGGGTAAAGAAATCGTTGAGATGAACGAGAAGGCTATTGACGCAGGTGCAACAGCATTCGTTAAGATCGACGTTCCGGCTGACTGGGCAAACGCAGTTGACGCTGAGTCTGAGGTTAAGACCGAAGGTCCGGCAAAGCTCGTTGAGCAGGTTGAGAGCATCATGAAGCCCGTAGGTCATATGGACGGTTATGAGCTTTCAGTCGGTAAGTTCTCAAATCATGTTGACGGTACATTCGAGCAGGGTGCATCGGCATATGAGAAGCGCGGCGTTGCAGTTATGGTTCCCGAGTGGAACGCTGAGACCTGCGCAAAGTGTAATAAGTGCGCATATGTTTGTCCGCATGCTACAATCAGACCTTTCGCTCTCAATGATGAGGAGAAAGCAGCGGCTCCGGCAGTTACAAAGTTCGCTCCTAAGCCGGTAGTAAAGACAAACTACACATATACTCTTGCAATTTCCCCGATGGATTGTATGGGTTGCGGCGTATGTATCGGCGTTTGCCCGACTAAGTCTCTTAAGATGGTATCCCGTGAGAGCCAGGATGAGCAGCAGGCAGCATTCGATTACTGCGTAGCTCATGTTGAAGAGAAGAAGGATCTTACGGCTAAGATCAACGTTATCTCCAGCCAGTATAAGAAGCCTCTCCTTGAGTTCTCCGGATCTTGTGCAGGTTGTGCCGAGACTTCATATGCTCGTCTCGTTACACAGCTTTTCGGTGACAGAATGTACATCTCCAACGCAACAGGATGCTCCTCAATTTGGGGCGGCCCGGCAGGTACATCACCGTACACAACAGATAAGAACGGCAAGGGCCCGGCATGGGCAAACTCACTCTTTGAGGATAACGCAGAGCACGGCTACGGTATGTACCTCGGCCAGAAGGCTCTCAGAAATAACCTTATTGAGAAGGTTACGGCTCTTGCAGCTAAAGAAGGCGTCAGCGCAGAGATCAAGGCTGCCGCAGATGCTTACCTTGCAACAGTAAATGACGGCGAGAAGAACGGCGCTGCAACAGATGCTCTTGTAGCTGAGCTTGAAAAGTGCGGCTGCGATGACGCTAAGGAAATCCTCGCTCAGAAGGATTACCTCTCCAAGAAGTCCGTATGGATCTTCGGCGGTGACGGATGGGCATACGATATCGGTTTCGGCGGTCTTGACCATGTTCTTGCTTCCGGTGAGGATGTAAACGTTATGGTATTCGATACCGAGGTTTACTCCAACACAGGCGGACAGGCTTCCAAGGCTTCTCAGATCGGTCAGGTTGCTCAGTTCGCAGCAGCCGGTAAGGCAATTGCTAAGAAGAGCCTTGCCGAGATTGCGATGTCATATGGCTACATCTATGTTGCTCAGATCGCTATGGGTGCAGACCAGAACCAGACACTTAAGGCTCTCCAGGAGGCTGAGGCTTATCCGGGTCCGTCACTTGTTATCGGTTACGCTCCCTGTGAGATGCACAGCATCAAGGGCGGCATGACCAACTGTCAGGCTGAGATGAAGAGAGCTGTTGATTGCGGTTACTGGAATATGTTCCGTTACAATCCGTCTCTTAAGGCAGAGGGCAAGAACCCGTTCACAGTTGATTCTAAGGTTCCCGCAACAGACGGTTACCGTGCATTCCTCATGAACGAGGCTCGTTACTCCGCTCTTACACGTTCGTTCCCGGAGAGAGCAGAAAAGCTCTTCGAGAAGGCAGAGGACGGCGCAAAGGATCGTTATGCACATCTCCAGAAGCTTGTTAAGCTTTACGGCACAGAGGAATAATTTCTCCGAATAAATAATATTAAGCAGGTAGTTGCCTCGGCAATTACCTGCTTTTGCACATGAAAAATCCCGACTTTCAAATGAGAGTCGGGATAATTTTATATTCTGAAAAGTTCGTTAATCGAGCTTCGTGCCTTTTCAATGTAGCCTGGCATAATTTTTTCAAGCTGCTTGCGGTATATTTCCTTTTTGCGTGAAAAATCCTCATATGCTTTTATGAGTTTTCCGGCACTGTCAATTTCAAAAACAGGGACAACAAGTCCGTCATCCGTTCCGAAAATGTCTTTGGCAATGCCTCTTGATTTGACGCTGTATCCGATAACGAGTGTCGGGACACATGTGCTGTAAGCGGCAATTGTTGCATGAGTTCTTGCACCGATGAACATTTCGCAGCGTGAGATTATACTCTTATATTGTGCCGCAGTGAGTGTCGATGAAACAACGGAAACTCTGTCCGAGCCGAGCTGTTCGGCAATCCTGGAGAGAATAAGCTGATCACCGTCATTTTCTTTCGTAACATGCGGAATTAAAAGTATATTCTTGTCGCTGTTATCAAGAATATATCGGAGAAATTCCGTCGAAATATCATCTATGCTTGCGCCTTTAGCGGAGTATTTACCGACAAGCGAGCTGATGTTAAATCCGAGCGTATTCGGCTTAACTTCAATTTCTTTGCCTGTTTTTTCATCAATATCAAGGGTAAAAGCAGGATCGGGATAAAGTACGGTATTTTTATCTATCCCGTGATTTTTCAGCGTTTCAAACGTAAAGGTTTCCCTCGTTACAATAAGATCAAAGGTCTTTAAATCCTTGATTTTATCTTCCGATAAGTCATTTTCGCCGATTGAGCAGCCCCAAAGCACGGTCTTTTTGCCAAGCTTTTTTAACTCGCAGTTGAAAGCTGCAGCCATGTGACCGTCACCGTAGCAATAATTGTCGCCGCCAACCGAGATATAAACATCGTTCTCTTTGAGAGACGGATTTTTACACGAGAGCGAATAGAAATATTCGTCGGCAAGCTTTTGAGATTTTCTGCTCAAAAGTGATAATTTTATCTTCTGTGCCGACGTTGTTTTGGAAACAGTACGGATATAATCGAATTCCTCCGTTTCGTCAATGTTCGGTAAATCTCCGGCCTCGTCACTTCCGGCATTGAGCGTGTAAAGTTTGATAACAGATTCCGGCTGACCTTTTTTTATCATCGCCGAAAGAGTTCTGACAATTGCCTCGCAGCCGTGGTTTTCGCATCCGCCGTGGGAATAGAAAGCGTATCTCATTGCATTCACTCCTCAATAAGCTTAACATCAACGTCCCTGAGCTGTACCCAGCCCCATTGTCTCGGCCATGTTCGTGCCGTGCCATCGGCATGGAGAATCTCAAACACAAATGCAGGATAAACATAATCAAGGTTTTCGCTGTTAGCGTTTGATGTTCCGCCAGAGAGAATTATGGTGAGCTTGTACAGACCGGGTGCAAGGTTATGCTTGTTTATCGCAACCTCAACATCATATTCTCCGATTTCGTTAATATTTGCAAAGGTCTTGGTGAATGCAATTTCAATCGGTGTTTCATCAGCCTGCCAAACAAGAATTCTGAAACTCATGTCACCGATATTCGGAACCTTAGTCTTGATTCGAAGCTTAAACTCTATCGGCTCGTCGGCAGCATAAATGCAGGATTCATTATGAAGAACATCAAGTGAAAGAATTTCAGCCTTGTCAAGGTTGTAACCGGGAAGCCTTGCAAGATCGCTGAAATTATAATGATTCAGTTTTTCCATGTAAGCTTCGCTGTTATATATTCTGATGCCGCCTTCAACATCTCCGTCATAAATCACCTGTCCCTCTTTGAGGACGATTACTCGGTCGCAGAGTTGGCGAATAGTATTCATCTGATGGCTGACAAAGAGAATTGTTTTTCCGCTGTCAGCAATACTTTTCATTTTCTTGATGCATTTTTTCTGGAAACGGGTGTCGCCGACTGCAAGAACCTCATCAACAAGCAGAATATCCGGCTCCAAGTGAGATGCAACGGCAAAAGCGAGACGGACAAACATTCCGCTGGAATATCTTTTTACCGGTGTGTCAATGAATTTTCCTACCTCAGAAAACTCGAGAATATCGTCAAATTTTTCATCTATTTCTGCTTTGGTCATTCCGAGAATCGCACCGTTAAGATAAATATTTTCTCTGCCGGTCAACTCGTTGTTAAAGCCTGTACCAACCTCAAGCATAGAGGAGATTTTTCCATAAAATTCAATCTTTCCGTCGGTCGGCTCGGTTATTCTTGAAATAATCTTAAGCAGGGTCGATTTTCCGGCACCGTTTTTTCCGATAATGCCGACCTTCTCGCCTTGCTTAACGTCAAAAGAAACACCTTTAAGCGCCCAAAAATCCTCCTTGGCATTTGCCTGAATCGGATGAATAACGTTATGAGCCATGAGCTTCAAACGCTCAATTCTGCTGTCCGGTCTTTTTATAACCTGCTTGATAACGTATTTTTTCTTTATATTTGAGATATGTAATGCAATCGGTTGTTCGCTCATATTTACTCCTCCGTCAAACGATATCAACAAAGTTTCTCTCGGTTCTTCTGAATAATATAATTCCGAAAACCGCTAACAGCACAAGCCATGCCATTGCAACCAAGAATGAAAGTGTATCAAAGGACATATCACCGATAACGCACCATTTGAATGCCGAAATCATACCGGTAACCGGATTAAGCGAATAGATGAGTCTGTATTTTTCGGGAATTGAGGACATGGAATAAGAAACAGGGCACGCATATTGCAAAATTGAAAGTGCAAACGGTACAATTTGTGCCATGTCACGCCATTTAACATTAAACGAAGAAAGAAACAAACCTGTAAAAAGCCCGAGGAAAGCGTTGAGCAAAAGGAAAACAGGAAAAAGAAGAAAACGTACGGTCGGGTAATATCCGACAATGAGCATCATAACCACAAGAACAACAATGGAAATCATAGAGTCAAAGGCAGTCGCAAAGCATGCACCGATCGGCGAAAGTATTCGCGGATAGTAGACTTTTTTCATCAATGCCGCATTTGTGATGAATGTTGACGACGTTTGGAGAACATTGCCCTGAAAAATCGCCCATGGGATACTTCCGGCATAAACCATTATAAAATAAGGGGCATTTCCGTCAGACGAAAGGCCGGCAAGAGTTCCGAAAATAAAGGTTGAGACAAACATGCTGATTATAGGAGCGATAACCGCCCAACCGAGACCGATTCTTGTCTGCTTGTATCTTACCGTAATATCACGTTTTGCAAGGTTATATGCAAGTTCTCTGTAATTCCAGATATCTCTCCAATACTGGAGATTTTTTCCGTTAGGCTCAATAACAGTTTTCCTCAAATCGAAAATCCTCTCATTAATTTTTTGCACATAGAAAATTATATCATATACATTATGTAATAGTCAATACATGAAAGTCCTGCAACGTCAAATAAAAAGCTTAGAAAAAACAATATTCGTGGTTTAAATATATTGACTTTTTTAAATGATTTTGATAGTATAAATTGATTAAGATTATTTAAAGCAAAGGAAGTATCATATGCTTTTGGACAAAACAATTCATATTCCCGATTTGGGAGACATCGGTGCAGACAGCGGCTTTCACGTTTTGGACGCTACTGAGGACGGAAAATTTTCCGTCGGTAAGAACGGAGTTGTCGATATAGTTTCGACGGGTGACAGCAAGGTCGAGTTCGTCTCTTTCGGCTCACACACTCTTGCCTGTGTAAAATCGGCAATTGCATACCCCGTTTATTATCCCGTTGCGCCCGTTACTCTTGAGAAGCCTGTTAAGGCTGTTCTTATGGATCTCGACGGCACAACGGTTCGAAGTGAAGAATTCTGGATCTGGATAATTCAAATGAGCATTGCAAGCCTTCTCGGCAATCCAAAGTTTGAGCTTGAAGAAGCTGACCTTCCGTTTGTTTCCGGTCATTCTGTTTCCGAGCATCTTCAGTATTGTATTGATAAATACTGTCCCGGCGCATCCCTCGACAAGGCTCGTGATTTTTACTTTGAGCACACTCACAGAGAGATGGAAGAGATCATGGCAGGCAGAGGAAAGGACGGCGCATTTACTCCGACGGAGGGCGTTAAGGACTTTCTGTATGAGCTTAAGGACATGGGCGTAAAAATCGGTCTTGTTACCTCGGGTCTTTACGAAAAGGCATGGCCGGAAATTCTTTCGGCATTCAAGACTCTCGGCATGGGTGACCCGAAGGATTTCTATGATGCAATCATTTCCGCAGGCTTCCCGCTCAGAAAAGGCTCGGTCGGAACTCTCGGCGAGCTTTCCCCGAAGCCGCACCCGTGGCTTTATTCCGAAACCTCTATTGTAGGTCTCGGAGAGGCTTTCGCTGACCGTAATCACGTTGTCGGCATTGAGGACAGCGGTGCAGGTGTTTGCTCCGTCCGTCTTGCAGGCTACACGACTATCGGTATCGCAGGCGGCAATATCGTTGACAGCGGCACAAAGGCTGTTTGCAATTATTACGAAAACAGCTTTGCCGATATTTTAAAAATTATAAAGGGATGATTTAATTGAAGAAAAGAATCACTTCCGAAAAGCTTGTTCACGCAGTAAGCTTTGCACTTTTTGTTCTTATGCTGACCGAGGCATACCTTGTCCATGAGGACGAGATCAAGGCGAGCGTTGCAAGACTCAAGACAATCATCGAGAATAAAAACAAAACAAAAGAAGCCGAAGCGCTCGAGCAGACGGAAGCTTCGGAAAAAGGAGAACAGACAGATGGACAACAAACCGCAGAAGATTAACTGCCATTTCATCTCAAACACCCATTGGGACAGAGAGTGGCGTTTTTCAGCAAGAAGAACTCAGTATATGCTCGGCTATATGCTTGATATGCTGACGGATATACTTGACAAGTATCCCGAGTACAGACATTTCCATCTTGATTCCCAGACTATGCCCATTCAGGACTACCTTGAGGCATATCCCGAGAAGAAAGAGCTTATGAAAAAATACATATCCGAGGGTCGAATCGGTGTCGGTCCTTGGTTCTGCCTCCCCGATGAATTCACTGTCGGCGGCGAATCGCTTATCCGTAACCTCCTGCTCGGCCACAGAATCGGCAAGGAAATGGGCGGCATAAGCAAGACAGGCTATTCACCGTTCGGCTGGGGTCAGATTTCTCAGCTTCCGCAGATCTATGCAGGCTTTGACATTCACTTTGCCTCATTCTATCGCGGAATCAACGAGTATTGCGCTCCGAAGTCGGAGTTCTACTGGGAAAGCCCGGACGGAACAAGAATTTATGCTTCACGTCTCGGCAAGCGTCCGCGTTACAACATTTGGTACATTGTTCAGCGTCCTGTTTATTACAATCAGCAGAACGAGAATAACCGTGACATGGTTTGGAATGACAACAACGGTATATTCAAGTTCATTGATTCCGAGAACAAAAATCTTGACTATCAATACGCTCACCCGTTCTATGAGTACCATAAGGAGAACATTAAGCCCCGTGCGGAGCAGGCAATCAAGGAGCAGGACAACGATTGGACAACGTCTCACCGTTTCTGGTCACTCGGCCATGACTCATCATGCCCCGATGCCCGTGAGGTTGAGATGATTAAAGACCTTGACGCAGCTCTCCCGAATGCTGTTGTTTATCACAGCTCACTCAAAGAAATGGAGCAGGGCATCATTGATGAGTTTGACCCGAATTCACCTGTTCTCAAGGGAGAAATGCGTGATCCGTACACCAAAGGCAGCGTCAGCAGCATGATGGGCTGGATCATTTCCGCAAGAACCTATGTTAAGCAGGCAAACTTCAAGACGGAGACTCAGCTTCAGAATTACGCCGAGCCTATGGCGGTTTTTGCGGCACTCAGCGGAGCTCCGTATCAGAAGAACTTCATCGACCTTTCATATAACTATCTTCTTCAGAACCACGGCCATGACAGTATCGGTGCATGCGGACGTGATGTAGTTTATGAGGACGTTATCTATCGTTACAGGCAATCAAGAGAGCTTTCAAACTGTGTTTATGAGCGAGCTTTCATGGACGTTGCAGGCGATATTAAGCTTGACGGCTTCAGCCGTGACGATGCAGCGATCGTTGTATTTAACCCGGCTCCGTTCAAGAGAAGCGAAGCGGTCAAGATGACGGTTGAGCTTCCGGCAGAGTGGAAAGCGGACAGCTTCAAAATTACCGATCCTGACGGAACTGTTCTTACCTATCAGGTAATTACGACAAACAAGAACTCGGCTCAGATCATTCAGAATCCGAACGACGTTGCCAATGTTCTTCATACTCAGCAGTACACGATTGAGCTTGACGTCAAAGATGTACCGGCTATGGGCTATAAGACACTCAAGCTTCAGCCTCTCTATCATGTTCGTGCAACAACGCCTAAGACTATGCTCAAGAGAAATCAGGTTATGGAGAACGAGTACCTGAGAGTTTCGTTCAACTCCAACGGAACTTATGATGTTCTTGATAAAGAGAACGGCAAGAGCTATGTTGGACTCGGATATTTCAAGGATACCGGCGAAATCGGCAACCCGTGGGAACACTTCACCCCGGAGAACGATGAAACCTTTACAACTCTTAACGAGAATGCAAAGATTACGCTTCTCCACGAGGGCGAGCTTGCCGTTTCATACAAGGTTGCTATCGACTGGGCACTTCCCGAGGGAAGAAACCCGGACGAAAAGACGCGTTCAAAGCACCTCAATCCCTGCAGGATCGAGAGCATTATCACATTGAAGAAGGGCTCACGTTATCTTGAGGTTGAAACAACTGTTGACAATCAGAGCGAGGATCACTACCTTCAGGTAGCATTCCCGACTGACATCAAGTCGGAATTCTCATACGCTCAGGGTCAGTTTGACGTTGTTAAGCGCCCCGTTGCAAAGCTTGACTATTCGCTTTATGACGAGATACCGATGACCGAGCAGCCGATGAACTCCTTCGTTGATGTAACAGACGGCAAGGTCGGCGCAGCTCTCCTCAATACGGGACTTAAAGCATATGAAGCCTCGGATGATGAGTGCGGCACGGTTTATCTTTCACTTCTTCGCGCTTTCCCGCTTCGCATCTGTGTTACAAGCGATATGCAGGACTATAGCGCAAGCGATAAGGGCTCACAGTGCATCGGCAAGAACACCTACCGTTATGCTTTCATGCCGCATAGGGGAGACTGGGAAGATGGCAATGTTTGGGGCGAGAGCGAAAGATTCAATCTTGCTTTCGGCGTAGCACAGCTTGCTCCGACAGACCACGGAAAGAACGACCTTGTTCATTCATTCCTTGAGCTTGGCACAGAAAAGCTCAACGTCAGCGGCATTAAGCAGAGCGAGGACGGTACAGGCTATGTTGTTCGTCTATTTAACCCGTCTGACAAGACTGTAAAGACAAATATTCGCCTCAACGGCGGTATCGCTCCGATTGAAAAGGCTCAGTCGCCCGTTGAAAGACAGCAGGCAGAGTTTGAACTCCCGCCGTATTCCGGCAAGAAGTGGAGCGAGGTTAAGCTTGTAAGCCTTGAGGAAAAGGATGTTGCTCCGCTTACGGTTGACGAGAACGGCTTCGCGGACTTTGAGATTACAGGCAAAAAGATTCTTACGATTAAATTTGTCGGCTGATAAATTACAACTGAGGGAACGCCATTAGTCCGGCGTTCTCTCGGGCAAGCTGATTGCCCGAACTCGAGGAATAAATCAAACAATGAAACATCTACGGAAATTTATGTTTACGGCGGCGGCTCTGTTTGCCGTTCTCAGTGTTATTTTCCTAATTTCGCATATTCACCATGACAATCACTATTCTTTCACCTGTTTTATAACTTTTTTAACCTGCTTCTACCATTTTTCATACAGAATTCTTGTTTCGGAAGTTGTTTCAAAAAAGCCGATAAGATTCAACTATAAAAGCGGTTGGTTTGCACCGAAAAAGTTTGAAGAGTCTGTTTTCAAAGCTCTCAGAGTAAAACGCTGGAAAGAAAAGCTTCCAAATCTTTTGCCGCAGACCTCCTCATCAAAGGATTTCCCGGTTGAAGCGCTTATCAATGAGACCTGTTCGGCTGAGGCTATACATGAGATTAACATCGTGCTCAGCTTCGCTCCGTTCATAGTTTCGCTGTTTTACAGTGAGCACGAATGGATTTTTCTTGCTACGGGCTTAGTCACGGCGCTTGTTGACCTGTGCTTCATTATCTTTCACAGGCATTTCAGGCCGAGATTGATTAAATTGATGAATACAAAAGCATAAAAGCCATCGAACAAAACTGTCCGATGACTTTTGATAAATCTCATGCTGACGAATTGCGCTTCATGGCGCATAATAAAGATACAAAGGGCGGCACTGCCGATATACGGTTACGCTCTCGAATGAAAAGTTAAAGAATAACCGCTCGTTTTCTCAGGACAGGGCGGTTATTTCTTTTTATATGCAAGAACTGAAACGAACACAGTCACAAGTCCGATGATTACAAGTGCGAATGTGAATAAATTCTCATATGTAACGTATTGCATAAAATCACCCCCTGACGAGGGCAAAGAGTGTAACCGCCTACCGCATTGGTAGTGCCACGAAGATAATTATATCTA
>HF999625.1:18077-63602 GCA_000434055.1 Ruminococcus sp. CAG:488
AATTCTTCTCGAGACACACAAGCTGTACGCCGTCAATGCCGTTGAACACACATGGAACTATCGAAACCTCGGTATAGCCGAGCTTTTTATATAGACTGCGTGCGGCAGTGTTCCTCGCATTGGTGTCCATTCTGAGATAAGGACATCCGTTTTCAAGCGCATATTTTTCATAGAAATCGACAAATGCCGTTCCGTAGCCCTTTCCCTTAGCTTTAGGCGAAACGACAAGCGCATGAAGCACCATAACCTCATCGTCAGGTGCATCGGCAGTCCAGAGTGCATCGGCATATTCGGGCACCTGTTCTTTGTTTATCCTCGCGGCAGCAACTATTGTTCCGTTAATTTCTTCAACAAACATATCTCCTGCCGCAATTGCAATTTCTGCTGTCTTCCTTGTCGGATAAATATTTCTTATCCAGCCTATTGTAACCAGCCCTGCCTCTTCCGAGTCGTGAATTTCATTATAAATTTCACTGATACGGTCAATGTCTTTCTTTGTAGCTTTTCTGAACATAAATTTCATGCCTTTCAAAAAAATCGCCCGTCTGAAACGGACGATTTTCTATATTTATCTTACCAAATCGTCAAGCTTTTCTTTCATGGCCTGCTCGGTATCACGGTAATATTGCGTTTTAGGATTAGGATGCTTGTTTTCCGCCCAAAGCTTGTCCGCCTGTTCCTTCCATGCGGCGGCGAATTTATCGCACTTTGCGCAAAGATGTTCAACACCTTCCTGATTTTCAAGGTCGGTCGATTTTGCGCCTGTCTGCTTAATCATCTTCCTGAGATATTCGGGGTTCTCAAGCATCGGGCACGGACGCAGATGGTTATCATTGAACGGCTGATTGTGATAATAGCTCATAAACAGCGGATTTCTCAAAGCCTCAAGAATCGTATGTGTTCTGATATTTGAATCAGAAAAATGAATGAATACGCAAGGCTCAATGTCACCGGCGGAATTGATGTGGAAATAGTTTCTGCCGCCTGCGATACAACCGCCGACATATTCGCCGTCATCCTGGAAGTCCATTACAAATAACGGCTTGCCGGTTTTGCCGTTTCGCATCTTTTTGAGCCAGAAATACATATGCGTTCTCTGCTCAGGGGTGGGAATAAGCTGCTCAACAGCTCCCGTGCCGACCGGCATATAATTAAAGTAAAGTGCAAATTTTGCACCTTTTTCAATCATCAAATCAATAAATTCGTCACTTGTTACCTTATCGACATTCTGCGAGGTGTAGCAAATCGAAAGACCGTAAATGCACTTATTCTTTTTGAGAAGCTCCATTGCTTTAATGGTTCTCTCGTAAGCTCCCTTGCCGCGGCGGGAATCGTTTGACTCCTCAGAACCTTCGATGCTGAGCGCAAGAGTAAGATTACCGACATCCTTCATGTCGTCGCAGAATTTTTGGTCGATCAATGTTGCGTTTGTATAAGCAAGGAACGTGCAGTTTTTATGCTCACGGCAAAGGCGCAGAATATCGTTTTTTCTGATAAGCGGTTCGCCGCCCGTAAACATATAAAGGTGAGTTCCGAGCTCCACACCTTGATTGATAACGTTGTTTATTTCATCATATGTGAGATTGAGTTTGTGACCGTATTCAGCCGCCCAACAGCCCTTGCAGTTCATATTACATGCGCTTGTCGGGTCAATGAGCATAAGCCACGGAATGTTACACTTATACTTTTCGCGGTTGGCTCTTACGGCTCTTGTTCCATGGAGACCCGCACCGAGAACGAAAGACAAAAACATCTTTTTGAGATAGCCCCTGTCAATATCCTTGAGCAGATTCATCGCATAGGTATTCCAAACATTATCATCGTCGCTGATCGCATCGCGGAAGCCCTTAAATGTCTTTTCGGGAAATGTTTTTCCGGCAAATTTTTCGGCAAGACCGATAAGCTTGAGAATATTCTTTTTCGGATCCTTGTCAACGTATTTCAGCACTCTGTCCAGCAGAAATCCCACGCCTGCACGTTGAATATTTTCTTTCAGTAACATTTCGCTGTACCTCACTACTAAAATTGATATTTATTGTCTCACATTTTCTTTATAAAGTCAACCGAGATTAGAAATAAATCTAACTTATTCGACACTTTGTCTATAAAATGTCAATCATGTTGCTTTTTTACCTGTCATTCATACAATTAACAGTCTAATATAAAAAGTATTTTTCCATATTGTTGACATTAAATCCGTGTTTTGATAAAATTTAAACACTTGGAGGGTTTTATGATGACGGAAACAAAAAATAATGAAAGAGTTTTTACAAATAGACGTGAACGAAATTATGGTATAGATCTGCTCAGAATAGTTTCTATGATTATGGTCACGATATTACATTTCTCCGGATATGGCGGATTTTTAGGTACCCCTGAAAACGGACTGTCATACTATGTGCTTTCTTTGATTATGGTTATATGCTATGGTGCAGTGGACATTTTCGCAATTATTTCCGGTTTTGTTATGTATAATTCCACCGTCAAATACACAAAAATTATTAATTTATGGTTTCAAGTTGTTTTTTATTCATATATATTGTTGATACTTGACAAACAAATATTTCATAGACCTATCAATATTTTAAATGTGTTGAGCGCATCTTTTCCTGTTACAATTTCAGATAATCTATGGTATTTCGCGGCATATTTTATTATGTTCTTTTTTATTCCGCTGTATAATAAAATTATAAGCAGTTTTGCAAATGGCTTTTTATTTAATTATATAATAATTTGTTTTGCTATTTTATTTATTCCAACCAATATAAGCATTCTTGGTTTGCTTGACGGATACAGTTTTTTATGGCTTTCCCTTTGTTATCTTATCGGAGCATTTATAAAAAAGAACGAGAATTTTTTCAACAGTATCTCTAATCGTATATATGTCGTAATAATTATTGTTGGAATGTTGATAACGTATTGCTGTTATATGCCTGTTTGGGATAATATAAATATATTTATCAATTATTCGCCAAAAGATATTTTAGAAAAATACAATTCATTAACTGTTTTATTGCCTTCTATCTCTTTTCTTATGCTTTTCAGCAGAATGAATATCAAACGAGGCAAGAGGATAATCAGGTTTTTTTCATCCACGTCATTTAGTGTATATATAATCCAATGTCTCCCATTCACATGGAATAACATTATTACTAAATTACACACATTTTTTAATGCTCCGACTGCGTTGGAAAAGATTGGTATTGTGCTCGGAGTTTCAGTTATGTTTTATCTTGCAGCTTCGCTTGTTGATTCCCTGCGAATTCAACTTTTTAGGCTTTTGCATATTGATATGTTTATTAATTTGATTTGTAAGCTGTTCAGTAAAATTATAAATGCGATAAAATGGCAAATAAAAAAACATATTAAAGATTGATATAATGACGTATTATACAGCATGTTGTTTTGATACATCTTTTTGTGTGATTTGTCATAATTTTTCATGGTCATCTAAACCTTTATGTTGACTTTAAATTTTTGTTGGTGTATAATTAAGCTACAAAATTATTTTTTTCGGAGGTTAAAACAATGAAAAAAGTCATAAGTATTCTTCTCTCGGTTGTTATGATTGTCCTCCTTGCTGTCCCGAGCTTTGCGGCGATCAGCACCGACACGGCATTCAAGTTCAACTCAGACGGAAAATTTAAGATCATGATGATCAACGACACACAGGATGTTATTCTCAAGGACGTTCTCCAGGCAAGCTACCTCAAGAAGATTGCCGAAAAGGAAAAGCCCGACCTCATTGTTATGGCAGGCGACCTTCTCACAGACTTCTTCCCGGGCGCAACCAAGGCTCAGCTCAAGAAGTGCCTTACTCAGGCTCTTGACGGCGTCAACGCCCTCGGAGTACCTTTCGTAGCTACCTTCGGCAATCACGACCATGACTGGGAGGAGATCTTCCCGCTTGAGGAGCAGATGGAGGTTTACAAGTCATATTCCAACTGCGCAATCGTTAATAACGGTTGTGACATAGGTACATTTTATATTCCCGTTAAGTCGTCCGACGGTAAGAAAATTCCTCTTAACATCTATGTTATGGACTCCAACAATAAGGTTAAGGGCGAAGGTCTTCTTACAGGTTATCAGGGACTCAAGCCTGAGCAGGTTCAGTGGTATAAGGATACCCGTGACGGACTCAAGGCAGCTACAGGCAGCTATGTTCCTTCTCTTGTTTTCCAGCATGTTCCCGTTAAGGAAATCTATCAGTTTATTGATAAGGTTCCGTTCAATGCAGATCATACAGACTGTGTCTTCGGTCTTGACGACGGTCAGTGGTACAAGCTCAACGATAAAGCTACAAGCGGCGTTCTCGGTGAGGTTCCGTGTTCGGAATCCGTAAACGGCAACACAGGCGAGTATGAAGCATGGCTTGAGCATAAAGAGATTATCGGTGCTTTCTTCGCACATGACCACGTTAACAACTTCATGGGCGTTACGGACGAGGGAATCACTCTCGGCTACAACGGCGGTTCAGGCTTCAGCACATACGGCAGAGGCGGCGACCGTTCGGCAAGAATTTTTGAGATTGACGAGAACGATGTAAGAAATTACGAAACTCATCTTGTAACATATAATGATGTTGCATCTAAGCCGATAAATTACTACATCATGGATCTCTTCTCACCTGTTATCGCAACATGGATCGGCAGAATTATTGATATCGTTTGCCCGAAGTTCATTAAGGATATCATTGCTAACAAGCAGAAATAAGGTTAAATAAAACGACTTTCACCCTTAATGTGAACAGTCCGACATAACAAAGCGAAAAGCTATAATCCGCATATCAGCGATTTCAACAAGCTGAATGTGAATTATAGCTTTTGTGTTTTATTTTATTCTTCTGTCGGGCAATAATCCGGATCGCAGAATTCAGGAAAACAGCCGAGAAACCAATTACACTCATCACAGCAAATTTCATGGTCGGAGTGCATACCGTTGCCCTCACAGGTTTCGGGGCGACATGGAGTCAGCACTGCTCCCGTTTCATCAACAACCTTTTCCGGAATATCTTCCTCTGAGTTAAAGACATAGTCGTAGAGATCAATCATTTTATTATCCCCCGAAAAATAAAAAGTGCGCAGCCGAAGCCACGCACAAAAAATACACGGCTTGATTGCTACCACACAAAGTTACAGTTCTAAACCAAAAGCATAGAAAAGTAAGCCGGTATTTTTATCTATTCCGGCTACGCAATTTGGTTTAGCTTCTATATGAACTTTGTGTGGTAGCTGTATTATATCATATTGACAGATGTTTTTCAACTGTTTGTAACGTAAAACAAAAAGTGCGCAGCCGAAGCCACGCACAAAAAAGAACGGTTAAATTTTTGTTTTGTTATTCTGTCACGGCGAACTGGCTGTTGTAAAGGTCATAGTAAAAGCCGTGCTTTTCAAGCAACTGTTCGTGCGTACCCTGCTCGATGATCTGACCCTTGTTCATAACAAGAATGATGTCCGATTCACGGATCGTCGAAAGTCGGTGAGCAACAACAAAGCACGTCCTGCCCTTCATCATTCGTGCAAAGGTTTTCTGAATTCTAATCTCGGTGTGGCTGTCGATTGACGATGTCGCTTCATCGAGAATAAGCATCGGCGGCAGATTGAGCAAAACTCTCGTTATGCAAAGCAGCTGCTTTTGTCCTTGAGAGAGAGAGCCGCCGTTTTCACCGAGAACCGTGTCATAGCCGTCGGGCAAGCGCTTTATAAAGCTGTGAGCGTGCGTAAGCTTTGCGGCGGCAATGATTTCCTCATCCGTTGCGTCGGTATTTGAATATGCGATATTCTCCCTGACCGTGCCCGATTTAAGCCATGTTTCCTGGAGCACCATGCCGAAGTTTTTACGCAATGAT
The DNA here is from genome assembly GCA_000434055.1 of Ruminococcus sp. CAG:488. Taxonomy (GTDB): domain Bacteria; phylum Bacillota; class Clostridia; order Oscillospirales; family Acutalibacteraceae; genus CAG-488. The sequence continues at coordinate 23,929 of HF999625.1, forward strand.
TTTCTTGTGAAATCCATTGAATTTTCGCCGTCAACCTTGATCATTCCGCTGTCGGGATCATAGAAACGCATAAGAAGATTGATAAGCGTACTCTTGCCGCAGCCCGTCGGTCCGACGATTGCAACACGCTGACCGGGCTTTGCACTGATGCTGAGATTTTTGATGAGCTCCTTGCTTTTATCGTATGAGAAAGAAACATTTTCAAACTCAACCTTGCCGTTTGCCTTTTCAAGCTCCTTCGCATTGTAGCAGTCGGGAAGCTGTTCCTTTTCGTCAATGAGTTCAAAGACTCTTGCCGCCGAAGCGAGGGCATTCTGAAGCTCCGTGACAACGCCCGAAATCTCGTTGAACGGCTTCGTATACTGCGTTGCATAGCTGAGAAAGCAGCTAAGCTGACCGACCGTAAGTCTGCCTGCAATGGCTGAGAGAGCACCGAAGGCGCCTACACCCGCATAAACAAGGGCATTGATAAGTCTTGTTGACGGATTGACCATTGAGGAGAAGAACGACGCTTTAAGACTGTATCTTGTGAGTCTGTCGTTTATCTCGTCAAACTTTTCTTCCGAAGCATCCTCACGGCTGAATGCCTTGACAAGCTTCTGATTGCCGACCATCTCGTTGATATGCGTTGTAATTTCGCCTCTTGTTTCTGACTGCTTTTGGAACATCGAGTAGGTTCTTTTCGCAATGAACGAAGCAACGAAAAGAGAAAGAGGCGTGAGGAGAACGACAATAAGCGCGATTTTTACATTGACGGAAAACATAAAAATCAATGTGCCGAGAATTGTTATAACACCCGTAAAAAACTGGGTAAAGCCCATCAGCAGACCGTCCGAGAGCTGATCTATATCAGTAATAATTCGGCTGACGATATCTCCGTGCTCGTGAGAGTCGATATATGATATGTCAAGTTTTTGCAAATGGCGGAATGCCTGAACACGCAGATCCTTAACAACCCTGTATGTTATGCGATTGTTTATGATGTTCATTATCCACTGAGCCAGAGCCGTTATGCCGATAATTACTGCGGTTTTAGCAAGAATTGCAATAATCCCCTCAATATCTACCTGACCCTTTCCGAGAGCAAGATCGACCGCATTACCGAACAAAATCGGTGCATAAAGCTGAGTTGCAACGACTACAACAGCCAAAAGCAAGGAAAGAAGTACAAGAAATTTATATTTTTCAATGAGCTTGAGCAGGCGGCGGAATGTACCTTTGTTGTTATTCTTCATTTATACCGCCTCCTTGCTTGAAAGCTGGGATTCGCAAATATCACGGTATTCCTCACAGCTTTCAAAAAGCTCGTCATGCTTGCCGATTCCGCAAACTCTGCCATCGTCAAGCACAATTATCATGTCGGCGTTCTTGATTGTCGAAAAACGCTGAGAAACAATGAAAACAGTCATATTATCCGTGTCCGACTTTATCGCACGTCTGAGTGCGGCGTCCGTCGCAAAGTCAAGAGCGGACGAGCTGTCATCAAGAATAAGAATTTCGGGCTTTCTGACAAGTGCTCTTGCAATTGTCAAGCGCTGAATCTGACCGCCCGAAAGATTCTTGCCGCCTTGAAGAATTTTGCTGTCAAGTCCATCCTTTTCGTCAACAAAGTCGAGAGCCTGAGCAGTTTTCAGTGCCTCAGTTATTTCCTCATCGGTTGCGTCGGGCTTTCCCCATTTCATATTGTCTCGAACCGTTCCGCTGACAAGCGCCGCCTTTTGCGGAACAACGCCTACCAGCTTGCGAAGCTCGTCAACATTGTAATTGCGAACGTCCGTTCCGTTGACCTTGAGCGAGCCGCCGCTGACATCGTAAAATCTCGGTATAAGATTGATAAGAGTTGTTTTGCCCGAGCCTGTTGCGCCGATTATGCCGACCGTCGAGCCTCTCGGAACGTTAAGCGTGAGCGAGTCAAGCGATTTTTCATTTGATCCTGCATATGTTGCGCTTACATGGTCAAATTCGACCGCCGTATCGTTCTCGGTCTTTATTCCGCTTCCGTCGTTGATTGACGGTTTTATCTTGAAAACGTCGTTGATTCTGTTTCCGCATGCAACGGATTTTGTAAGGTTGATTATGAGATTTGATAGCTTAATAAGCTCAACAAGAACCTGCGACATATAGTTGATGAGTGAAATAACCTCGCCCTGCGTCAGTCTGCCCGTGTCTACACGAAGTCCGCCGACGTAAATAATGAGCACGATTGAAAGATTGACTATAACATAGGTTATCGGATTGAGATATGCCGAGATCTTGCCGCCGTAAAGCTGCATATCCTTCAATTCCTCCGAGCATTTGTCAAAGTCCTCGATTTCCCTTTGCTCATGGTTAAATGCACGAATCACGCGCACACCCGAAAGATTTTCTCTCGTCATCCTCATTACGGAATCAAGCCTGTTTTGTACTTTCTTATAAATCGGCACAGAATAGAACATGATGCCGAAAACGACAACCGCAAGCAGAGGAATCGAAACGGCAAAAATTATAGCCGTTTTCGGATCAACCGTGAAGGCCATGACGACTGCGCCGATAACGATGAACGGTGAACGCAGGAAAAGCCGCAGAAAAAGGTTGACCGCTGTTTGCATTTGATTTACGTCCGCCGTCAAACGGGTGATAAGCGTTGATGTTCCGATTTTGTCGATCTCGGAATAGGACAGCGTGTTGATGTGACGGTAAAGGTCACCTCTCAGCTCCTTGCCGAATCCGACTGCCGCTTTGGCGGCAAAATATTGAGCAGTCAGCGCACTGATGAAGCCTACAATCGCCAATCCGACAAGAACCATTCCCATTTTAAAAATGTAGGGCTTGTCCGAGTTTTTGATGCCTGTGTCTATTATCACCGCCATTACCAGCGGAACAAACAGTTCAAAGCTCGCTTCAAGCATTTTGAACAGCGGCGCAAGGATGCTTTCTTTAATATAATGCCGCAAATACTTTATAAGATCTTTCATATTGTCTCCCTGTTTATGTTAATTATATTATTTCCGTATTTCTTCGCCAGTGGAATAGAAATTGCTGTGCTATTCCTTCAACACCCGAGGTACATTCGGGTAAACCGTCGGGATACATCTCGGCCATTATGCGCTTGACCCATACATCAACGGGAAAAGCCTCGATTCTTCCGCAGCCATAGAGAAGAGTACATTCGGCAACCTTTGCACCGACTCCCTTGATTTTTATCAGCTCGGCTCGGCAGACATCCATATCCTCCGTGGCAAGCATATGAAGATTTACCTCACCGCCGGCAACCTTTTGAGCGGCGTCGATTATGTATTTCGCTCTGAAACCCGAACGCAAAGGCGCAAGATCGTCAACGCTGCATTTTGCAAGCACTTCGGCGGACGGAAAACTGAAATCGCCGTTTCCGAGATAGTCACCGAAGGTTGCACAAAGCCTTTCTATAATTCCCTTTATTCTCGGTATATTGTTGTTTTGTGAGATTATAAATGAGCAAAGCGCCTCCCATGTGTTCTGACGGAGAATTCGTATTCCGCCGTATTCACTTATCGCTCTTCTGAGTTGACTGTCCGTCTTCAGCTTTTCGCAAATTGCACCGTAATCACGGTCGAGGTCAAAATATGTCTGCCAGAAGTTTTCATCGGTGTCACCGATAACGGTTATTTTGTCTCCGTCCTGAATTATATCGACTGCCCGCTTTTCTGCGACGCCGTGCCAGGCTCCGTTCGGCTTTTGTGCCCAGCGGAAGGCTTGTCCGCAGTCAAGGGTCAGGGCAATATTGAGGTTGTCAACTCCGTCGAAAACTATGCTGTCATCTTTAATGTAGCTTTTCATGCCGGCCTCCTTTGCGTTAATACAATGAAAAGTTTGGTCTTTGAAAAAATATTCATTTTGTAACCTTTTGTCACAAAGTTCTTGTCAAGCTTTTTTTAAACTCTGTTTTGCACAAAGATTTATTAAATTTTGAGCAAAAATTCCCACTTTTTATAACAAAAAAATACTTGACAAAGTCCAACTGCAATTGTTAAATAATTAACAAAAACCGTGTTTTCCACGGGTAAAAATGTGGAAAAATGCGTAAAATCAACGTTTTCAAAGGCAGTTATCCACACTTTCCACATAGTTTTCCACCGATTTTATGAAAAGATTAAAGTTTTCCACACTTCCACAAAAAACGTGGAAAATGTTACAAGATGTCGTTTTCGGTCGTGATTTATTCATTTTGTCCTGCATAAAAATCATTCCGAATGACAACAATAAAAGGGAAAAAACAAGCGAAAGCAGGGATAGTTTGATTAAGGGAGTAAATCATCAGGTCGTTGAGGTTACCAAACCGACCTGTGAATATTTTGAACGTGTTATATTTTTCGTCAAGCCCGAGTTTTCTCAGGTAAGCGAGGGAACGCTCAGGGAACGGGCGGGAAAAATCGCAGGAGAAACGGGTGCACCGCCGCCGACAAAGCTGAAACGTAACAGGTTGATTATTGCCGTAAAACTTGCGGTTTCCGCAATTTCAGGAGCGGCCGTTGCATTGGCGATCAGTCGATTCATATTTTAAAAAGCTAATCTGACGAAGCTTTTAACTTTAAGAGCAATATCGTATATTTTAATTATGCGATGTTGCCTTATTTTTTTGCCGATTTGCAAAAGTCCGCCATACAGCATTTTTCACAGGCAGGACGCCTTGCAACGCACACGGCTCTGCCGTGGAGGACACAGCGATGACAAAAATCATTGCTTTCCTCCGGCGGAAGCAGTTTACGCAACGCTGTTTCAACCTTAAAAGGATCTTTTGTCTCGACAAGACCGAGGAGGTTGCTTATACGAATAAGGTGAGTATCGGCAACAACGGCAGGCTTGCCGAATATGTCGCCGCAAATCAAATTTGCCGTTTTTCTGCCGACTCCCGGCAGAGAGGTCAGATCCTCAATGTTGTCCGGAACCATGCCTCCAAAATCGGAAAGAATTTTTTGCGCCATGCCGATAATGTCCTTAGCCTTGGTGCGATAAAAGCCGCATGAGCGGATAATCTCCTCAACATCGGCAACGTCAGCCTCGGCAAATGCTTCGACTGTAGGATATTTTTCAAAGAGTGCAGGCGTAACGATATTCACACGAGCGTCCGTGCACTGGGCAGAAAGTCTCGTCGCAACAAGAAGCTGAAAATCATTTTTATAATTCAGAGAGCAAATTGCGTCGGGATACTCTTTTTTGAGAGCCTCAACACAAAGCAGGGCTCTTTGCTTTTTTATCATAACCTCACACCTTCCCTGAAAGGTAAAATTCCGTTAAATGAATTGATTTTTGCAGCAAATTGCCGCCGAGGGATTTAAAATGCTTTGATCGGCGGAAATTTAAAATATTATACTACATTATTTAACTAAAATAAAGGGCTTTGCGGATAATTCAGCGGTATTTTTGAACCGTGAACGGTGGCCGAAAAAAAGTGAAGTTAATCCTCGGTTATTGCTTTTTTATCGTTTTCAAATTATATTTATAACATGAAAAAGAAATTCAGCCGTCAAATGTAAAATAATTCCAAATATATTGAGATTTCCCGACAAATGCGTTATAATAAATTGATTTATTATACTCACAAGGGGGAATTATGTGAGCGGAGAAAAACTGAACAATAAGTTCCACTGGGGATTTGCGCTTATCCTCGTTACAATATTTCAAGTGTTGACCGGAACAGTGGTAATAACCGCCAACGGTTTCAACAGCACTCTGTTTGCTATCTTTGCAGGTTATATTCTTCTTGAATGGGCTTATTTTATCATTGCTTCTATTTTTTGCGGACAGAATAACTTTGAGCTTGAGATAATCGGTTTCCTCTTCTCGGGCATCGGTCTGACGAATGTTGCCACAGTTGATAACGACTATGCGCTCAAACAGATCGTTGCCATTGCGCTCGGACTGATTCTGTTTATCTTCATGCTCGCGGTTATGCGCCGCACAGATATCGTCATGAAGCTGCGAATGCCCGTTGCCTTTGCGGCGGTCGGACTGCTCGTCGCCAACCTTGCGCTTGCAAAATATACGAACGGTGCGCTTAACTGGATCACAATAGGCGGCATATCAATTCAGCCGTCCGAATTTGTCAAGCTTGCGTTTATCTTTGTCGGAGCGGCGTCGCTGGACAAGCTTCAAAGTGCACGAAGCCTTACTAAATATCTTATATTCTCCTTCGGCTGCGTCGGTGCGCTTTTCCTCATGAAGGACTTCGGCACCGCATTGATTTTCTTCTTCACCTTTATAGTAATTGCATTCATGCGCTCGGGTGACGTCAGAACGATTGCACTTGTATGCGTTGCGGCTTTACTCGGCGCAATAATGATCGTATATTTCAAACCGCATGTTGCCGCCCGATTCAAGGCATACCGTCATATCTGGGAGCTTATCAATGACGAAGGCATGCAGCAGACGAGAACTCTTATTTATTCGGCAAGCGGCGGTCTTTTCGGTCTCGGAATAGGCAAGGGTATGCTGAGAAATGTTGTTTTCGCCTCGACCGACCTTGCGTTCGGAATGATATGCGAGGAATGGGGCATGATAGTCGGTCTGACTATAGTTATCACATATGCTTTTATTCTTCTTTATGCAATCAAGGTTGCGAGAAACACCCGCTCGGCTTTCTATGCAATCACAGCTTGCGCGGCGGCAGGACTTTTGCTGTTCCAGACAAGCCTGAATATTTTCGGCGTAACGGATATACTTCCGTTTACGGGAGTTACTCTTCCGTTCATCAGCCGAGGCGGATCCAGCGTTATTTCCTCATGGGGCATGCTTGCGCTGATAAAATCGGCAGATATCAGAACCTATCCAAAGCTTTCCAAGACTATACTCCCCGATCATCCGCTTTATCCGCCCAATATAATGATAGGCAAGAGATCCAAGCGAAAGGTATATGTTCCGCCGGTTGTTGAGCAGCCGGTCAGAGTCAAAAGCTCCGCAGCGGATGTGCCTATAAGCAAAAAACGGACACAGCAAGCCGGCAGGGGCGATGTTCCCATAAGCAAAAAGAGAACAACCTCTGCTCAGAATTCAAAGGACATTCCGATATCACGGAAGAAATCCGGGAACGGGAGGGCTAAATAAATGAGAAATACCACAAGACGTGCCTTTGTTCTTTACTTCGTTATAGTTGCATTTTTCTGCGGACTCGGATTCATGATGTACAATTTCTTTGTTCACGGCTCAGAATGGACGTCAAATCTTGTTAATCAGCATATTTATAAAAACGGCGAAATTTCCAGTGCCGGTACGATTTTTGACCGTAACGGAACAAAACTCGTTTATTCGGAGGACGGTGTACGAATTTATAACGATGACAAAACAATTCGCAAAGCCATGCTTCATGCTGTCGGTGACAATTCATCTTTCATCGCAACCGGAGTTCAGTATGTTTATAGTTCAAAGCTTTCGGGCTACGACTTTGTGAACGGTGTTTACAACCTGAAAAAATATAACAGAGGTAATGACATAAATCTCACCCTCGACGCCGATATATGTAAAACCGCTTACGAAGCAATGGACGGCAGGAAAGGAACCATAGCCGTTTACAATTACAAAACCGGCGCTATGGTCTGCATGGTTTCAACACCTTCATATGATCCTCAGAACAAGCCGGACGATATTGATGAAAATTCCGATGAATATGAGGGCGTTTACCTCAATCGCTTTGTTTCGGGACTGTACACCCCCGGCTCCATATTTAAAGTCGTTACCGCTATCAGTGCGATTGAAAATATTCCCGACATATATTCACAGACCTTTGAGTGCACGGGCGAATATGCAACGGGTGACGGCAAAATCATATGCAGCGGCGTTCACGGCACCGTCGATTTTGAGGAAGCGCTTAACCATTCCTGTAACTCCGCTTTTGCACAGATTGCAATTCAGCTCGGTCAATCAAAGCTGATGCAGACAGCAGGAGAGCTCGGCTTCAACACCAAAGAGGACATGGATCAGATAACCGTTTCCGCAAGCCGCTTTGACGTCAGTAAAACCACAAAAACCGACCTTGGCTGGGCAGGTATAGGTCAGTACACCACAATGGTAAATCCCTATCATATGCTCACAATAATGGGAGCAATCGCAAACAACGGCGTTGCAACAAAGCCTTATTTTGTCCAAAACATGGTCTCCCCCGACGGCAAGATCAACGTTATCGGAAAAACCGCCGTGAACAAAACCGTAAACATAACTCCCGAGATAGCGGCACAGATGAAAAAGCTTCTTCGTTCAAACGTTGTGAATTATTATTCCGATTCAACCTTCCCCGGGCTCAAGATGTGCGGAAAGACGGGCACCGCAGAGGTTGAGGGCGGCTCGCACGCATGGTTTGTCGGCTTTTCTCAGCGTGAGGACGCACCGTACGCCGTTATCTGCGTTGTTGAAAAATCCGGATCGGGTCTCTCGGTTGCCGGCGAGGTCGTGAACGAGGTCATGCAGGAGGTCTGCAATTAACACAACATGTTGTGAGTAAAGAAACAAACTATACTAAAACAAAAAAATTATTAAAATATTTTTATGAAAAAGTGAATATATTTCTAAAGAAGAACTATAAAAATCTTTTTCGTGCTATAATAATAAAAAAGCGAAGTGTTCCCTTCGCAAAATAAAAAGCATGAAAATGCAAAAAACAAAAAGGAGAGATTTTTTCATGAAAAAATTCTTAGCAATTCTTCTCTCGGTTATCATGCTCTTCACGCTTGGCGTTGCAGCATTTGCCGAAGGCGAAAACGTAAACGAGGGTATGCCTAAAGATACACCTAAGCAGGCAGGCAAGGTTGTTTTCTCAATCCAGAATACATACATTGAGCCCTCAAAAGAGTATTCGATCCCAATCATCATGAAGTCAGATTATCTTGAGAAGGTTCCTGAAAACGCAGAAACTTTCTATTTCGGATTCTCAGGCATCAGCTTCTCAACAAGCGAGAAGGATATTGTTGAGATTAAGAACATCAGATTCTCTGATAAAATTGCTGCTGACGATCAGCTTGTTGTCAACCAGGTAGATCTTGAGAACGGCATGGACGGTTCATTGGCTTTCAAGATCAAGAAGGCTGATTTCAACAAGTTCTTCTCAACATCTGACGAAGGTATCGTTATCGGCTATATTGATGTTGTTACAACCGAGGATGTTCCCAAGGAGTACAACAAGGACTTCGGAAGAATCGTATTCTTCCCGTATTTTGACCTTTACTCAGAAGATGACGAAGGCAATCCGAACGGTTGTGTTGCAGATCCTAATGCTTCGGGCTGCTCTGTAGGATATACAGATGCAGAAGGCAACTTCACAGGTATTTCCCTTGACGGATCCGAGTCCGATGAAATCGTTCTTGATACAGCTTGCTTCTATCATGCACCTTATGTTCCTACATGGCAGGAAAGACTTAAGGTTTGGGGCAAGGCTCAGGGTCACCTTATCGTTAACTTCTTCATCACAATTCTTGAAGTTCTCGATTCATTTCTTACAAAATAAATAAATCATATTGGTTTTTGAAGGACGGTTTAAGCCGTCCTTCTTTTTTTGCTCTCTTTTGAAAATTCATAAAAATGTGCTTTATTTTATCGGCATTATAGAGTATAATAAATATATTATTTCGAGAAATTCTTATTAACAAGGAGACAGACCGATGGTTGACCTTATAAAAAGAAATACACCGAGAATTGCGGATCAGTTTCTGCTGAAAACAATTGAGTCCGATAACGGATATGATTGTTATGAAATTTATTCCGAGGACAAAAAAGTTGTGCTCGCCGGAAATTCACCGCTGAGTCAAGCAATGGCCTATTACGACTATCTCGGCAAGTATCACGGCGTTGTTATAACAAGCGGAGATTATGATATTTCAACGATCTCCTCCGCTCCCCTGCCCGAGGAAAAAATCAGCCGAACAATAAAGAAAAAAATCCGTGCCATGACAAGCTATGAATCGTTTTCGCTCAACGGCAATTTTCGCGGCTTTGACCGCTGGGAAAAAGAGATTGACTTTATGGCTATGCACGGCTTTAATCGCGCGCTTCAGCCTGTCGGCTTTGACGGCGTACTTTTCAGAACGTTGACCGATATCGGCATGCCCGAGAATTTCTGTCTTGAATTTTCCTCCGGCCCTGCATTTTTAATGAACCAGCTCACGGGCAACATCGCCGGAACAAATTCAGTCAACAGCAAAGCGTATCTTGAGAGAAAAATCACCGTCGGTAAGCTTATAAGTGACCGTGAAAGAAGTCTCGGTATTGAACCGATTTTTCCTGCGGCAATTCCGAGTGTTCCTTTCAGCCTCAGAAAAAAGTATATCAAGATGGACATTTTTAAAGCTCCGATGTGGTACAATTTTCCTCCTATTTTTTTCATCAGACCGAAGAATGCTTTTTTCTCTGTCTTTAATAAAAAATTCCTGACAATTCAGCGTGAAGCGCTCGGCGAGACACACAGCTACATCTTTGAGGGCGTATACGAATCGGATAAAAAAGGCTACAATTCTCATCTTGCCGACCTCGGTAAAGCCCTCGAAGAAATGCTCGGCGAATTTGATGCGGAAGCCGTCTGCTATCTGCACACAAGCTCAATAAATGCCGACTTTTTCAAAAACTGTTCGGGAGACAGATACATTTTTCTTGACAACTGTGAAATGAGCAAAAACTCCGATATTCTGAACGGTCGGAAGTACATTCCAGAGATAAGCGGCAACCGTTACGGCAGAACGGGCATTTACGGCAATGTGCAAAAACTTTGCGATAATCCGTTTGCCAATTCCGAGCTCGGCGGCGCTCTTTCATTTGATACTTTTGACATTAACCCGGTTTATTGTGCGGCTGCATTAAAAGCTATCACGACTGACGACAATTTTGACCGCGACGAATTCATCAGGGATTTTTGTGCCAAAAGATACAAGACGGATTCTTTCACCGATGACATTATTTCCCTCATTGACCTTTGCTCAAGCGACGAGTGTACAGGCTCGATAATCTGCGCCCGTCCGTGCACAAACGTCAAGCATACCGCACCGTACGATACAATGGAACGGGACTATGATTTCCACAAGCTTTATCCGATCGCCCGAAATATTGCCGGCTCCGATGACAAAAAAATTGACGCAATGCGTGCCGATCTTCAATCAATTGTCCGTCAGTTTTTGTCCGACCTCGCTTACCCTGTTTACATTAAGGCAACTGAATTTTTCAAAGAGAAAAATGTCAGAAACTTTGAACAGGCAAGCAATCTTTTTCTTGAAATTTGCGAGGACATCGACCGCCTTCTGAGGACGAGAGAAGAAACGAACTTCTGCACAAAATATCTTGAGGCGCAGGAACTCGGAAGCAGTCAGGAAGAAAAGGAATCCTTGCAGATAAACTTCCTTCTGCTCCACACAATCTGGGGACCGTTCGATCATTCGATTCTCTATGATACGGTTTGGAACGAGTGGGGCGGACTGGTGAAGGATTATTATGAGGCACGATGGCATATGTACTACCGTTCGCTCGCCGCATATTTTGACAATCCGAAAAAACTCAAGGACAATTCAAAAAAGCAGCCGCTTGACCGCAACGAATACAACGGCTCATATCAGGCAAAACGTCTTGCTCTTTTTGAAAACAACTTCCTCGAAAATTATATTCCTCGCAAAAACGGAATCGGTGAGGAGGACACCGTGGAAGTGGCAAAAGAATTGCTTGAAAAATATTCAGAAGTTTATACACAGTTTTAAGGAGAACCTCAATGAAAAATATTCCGAATTCAATTACCGCTCACATTGACGAAGTTGCGGGAAAATTAAAAAGATATCCGAAGCTTGAAAAGCTTTACCGCAACTGCTACCCTAACACACTTGAGACAACTGCGGAAATTCTTCCCGACGGTTCAACATTTCTTTACACAGGCGATATTCCTGCAATGTGGCTCAGAGACTCCACGGCTCAGGTTACGCATTATCTTCCGCTGACTAAGAACGACCCCGAGATCCGTTCGATTATCCGAGGTCTCATAGTTCGTCAGCTTGCTTACATAAGAATCGACCCTTATGCCAATGCATTCAACATTGAGAAGAACGGCCACGGTCACACCGACGATTTGCCGCTCAACGATCCGTGGGTTTGGGAGCGTAAATATGAAATCGACTCGCTCTGTTACCCGTTCAGACTCGCATATCTCTATTATAAAGAGTCCGGCGATAAGACTATAATTGATGACGATTTCATCAAAACCGCTAAGACCGTTGTTGATCTTTGGATAACCGAACAGCGTCATTTTGAAAAATCGCCGTACAAATTTCAGCGCTTCGGCTGTCGATGGATCGACACCCTCCATAACGGCGGCATGGGCTATCCCGTTAATTTCACCGGCATGACATGGAGCGGCTTCCGTCCGAGCGACGACAGTTGTACATTCGGCTATCTTATCGCTTCAAATATGTTTGCCGTTGTTGTTCTCGGATATATTGATGAGATTTTCACCGAGATGAATATTGAAGATGCGGATTTTCTTGCAAAGGTTCGAAATCTTCGTGAAGAAATTGAGTACGGAATCAATACCTACGGCACCGTCATTCACCCGAAATACGGCAGAATTTTTGCCTGTGAAACGGACGGCTTCGGTAATCATGTTCTTGCCGATGACGCTAATATTCCAAGCCTTCTCAGCGCACCGTATCTCGGCTATTGTGACGTAAATGACCCTGTTTATATAAACACAAGAAGATTTATTCTCAGCAATGATAACCCGTTCTATTACACAGGTAAGGCAGCTTCGGGTGTAGGCAGTCCTCACACGCCGCACGGCTTCATCTGGCACATTGCTCTTTCGATGCAGGGCTTAACCTCAACTGACCCGAATGAGATTAAAAAGCTCATTGAAACGCTCGTAGCGACAGACGCAGACACAGGCTATATGCATGAGGGCTTCAATGCCGACGATGCGACAGCCTTTACCCGTCCGTGGTTTGCATGGTCGAATTCAATCTTCGCAGAGTTTATCGAGTCTGCCCTTGATAAAGGAATTATATAAATTCAAGGCAATGCCGCATAATTGCGGTGTTGCCTTAATATATGCACAAATAAACCCCGCCGGAATTTTCCGACGGGGAATCTTTGTTTAAACTATAAGTTACGGCATGTTTACATAGTCGAGCGGATCGACCGTTTCGCCGTTATATCTGACCTCAAAGTGAAGATGCGGACCCGTTGACCAGCCGGTGCTGCCGACTCGGGCAATAATTTGACCTCTTGAAACACGCTGTCCCTGCGAAACAAGAAGCGCGCTGCAATGGCCGTAGAGGGAGGTATATCCGTCGCCGTGGTCAATTATAATATAGTTGCCATAGCCCGTGCCGCTCTCGCTCTCAAGCGATGAAAGAATAACCGTACCTGCTCTTGTCGCAACAATGTTCTTGCCGTAAGCTCCGCTCATGGAAACATCTATACCGCTGTGGTATCTCCAGTCGCCGTCAAGCGGATGATAACGGTAGCCATAATATGATGTGAGGTAAACTCCGTCATAAGGCAATGGCCATGCCCAGCCCGAGGAGCTGACGTTTGAATTCATACTGCCGGCGTTAGAGCCGCCCGATGATGAGCCGCCGCTTGAACCCGAGGAGCTCTGGTTGGCTTTTCTGATAGCTTCCTTGATTTCTTTGTCAAGTCTCGACATTTCAGAATTATACTCATCAATCGAAACCTTGAGCTCCTTTGTCTGAGCATTCAGCGCATTGAGCTTTGCTTCAACCTCTTCGGTCTTCTGCTTGATAACGTTCTGATTTGCCGTCAACGTGTCCTCCGTGGACTGCAAGTCGCTTCGTTTTGCTTCAAGCTCCGTCTTTTCCTTTTGGAGCGCTGCCTTCTTGACTTCAAGCTCCTTTTGCATTTTTTCAATAGAAGCTATTTCCTTATTGAGCTTATCAACAAGATCCTGATCGCTCTCCGTCACACGTTTGAACATTTCGAGACGGTTAAGAAAGCTTGACATATCCGACGAAGAAGTGAAAATTTCAAGCACCGAGGTCTCGCCTGCCATGTAATTTGCTCTCATTCTATCACAGAAAAGCTTAACGGTGTCTTTAATTTCCTGATCCTTTGCGGCAATCTCTGCGTCAAGCTTTGCGATCTCGGAATTGAGCGAAGATATCTTCTTTTCGGTTGCATCAATATCCTCAGTTATGAGATCTTTCTGTGCTGTAATGTTCTCACGCTCCTGATTAAGCTTTTGAAGCTGAACATTGAGCGCGGAGACAATTTTTGACTGATCCGCCTGCTGACTTTCAAGCTCTTTTACTTTCTGCTCACTCTCCGCCACCTTGTCTTCAATGTCGGAGTACTCGCCTCTCAAATCGCTAAGCGTCTTCGCCTGCGCTTTTGGCGCATACGACATGAATGACACAAAGACAAGAGCCGTACTCATAAGCAGTGCAATTATTTTATTCAGTTTCTTCATACACAACTCCTCCACGTTCCTTGAGATACTTCTGTATGGAAATAAGACTTCCTATTCCGCCGGAAACAATACCTATAGCAAGGAAAGCAACAAGAAGGTATACCGCATAATCGGTAAACGGTACAATTGTAAAGCCCCTGCTTACCATCGTAAGCATTTGGGTAACCGTTGACTGAAGCGCTCTGTAAACGCCCCAAACGATTGCCAGGGAGAGAACTCCCGAAATTGCGCCGAGAACCATACCTTCAACCATGAACGGCCAACGGATGAACCAATTCGTCGCGCCGACTGATTTCATAATATTTATTTCAAGTCTTCTGCTGTACATTGTGATGCGAACGGTGTTCGCAATGATGAACAGCGATATTAGAAGCAGAACGGCAATTACACCGATGCTTACATAAAAAATCGTACGTCTGATTCTGACAAGTGTCTGTGCAATATCTCTGTTGTCTCGAACCGAGTCAACTCCGTCAAGCTTTTGCAGCTCGGAAACGGTACTGTCAAACTTGGTCATATCGCTGACAGAAACCTTAAAAAGATCCGGCAAGGGATTGTCAACGCCCTTAAAATATGTTGCATCCGTGCCAAGTTCTTGAAGCTGCTTCTTAAATGCCGTTTCCTTGTCAACAAACTCGCACTTTTTTACATTCTGCATAAGTGTGATTTTTTCCTGCAGTTCAGTTATGCCCTCGCCCTGAACCTCGTCCTTGAGATAAACCATGACAACGTTCTGACTTTCAATCTCGGCCATAACGTTGTTGACATTGACTATAACCATAAATGCCGCACCCATCATAACAAGGCATGACATCAAAACGGCGATTGAAGCAATGGACATAAGGTGGTTAACTCTGATATTTCTGAAGCCTTCTTTTGTAAGATAGCCTAATCGTCCTCTTTTTCTCACTGATCCTCACCGTCCTTTTCCGAATCCTGTTCAATGTAAATACGGTAAGAATCATTGTCGCTTATAATAGCGTCAAGGAAATCCTCATCAACCTTTTCTTCTTTTTTATCCTCAGTATTTGTCTTTTCTTCCTTTGAAGAATATTTTTCCTCAATGGTCTGCTTTTCAAGGTTAAGGTGTGCCGCAGACTGAACCGGCAGCTCGCCGTTTTCAATCATTCCGTCGGCTACGACCTCGCCGCTTTCAAGCGTTATGACTCGCTTGTCAAATTTCTTGACAAGGTCATGTGCATGAGTAACCATTATAACTGTTGTACCTGCCTCATTGAGTCTCGTGAGAAGCTCAACAATTTCCAACGACATCTGCGGATCAACGTTACCTGTAGGCTCATCGGCGATAATTATATCTGCGTTATTTGCAAGCGCACGTGCAAGCGCAACCCTTTGCTGCTCGCCGCCCGAAAGCTCGTTAGGATAGTTTCTTGCCTTTGCGGAAAGACCGACAATATTTATAACATAGGGAACACGTTTTCTGATATCCTTCTCCCTTGCGCCGACAACTCTCATCGCAAACGCAACGTTATCGTAAACGGTCATAGTCGGAATAAGGCGGAAATCCTGGAAAACAATTCCCATGTTTCTGCGAAAATACGGAATTTTCTTTTTCTTCATCTCGTTGAGATTATAGCCCTTAATGACTATAGTTCCCGATGAAGGAACCTCCTCGCGCATAATAAGCTTGAGGAATGTACTCTTTCCCGCTCCCGATGCTCCGACGACGAAAACGAACTCACCCTTGTCAATATGAATATTAACATTGTGCAGAGCCTTGGTTCCGTTGTCGTAAACCTTGGATACGTTTTTAAAATCAATCATGTTATCTTTCCTTAGTTGTATCAGTATTTAATCGGATTTGCGTCAAGATATCTCTTTACCATGAGTGCGACTTTGAATACGATAGCGTCGTCAAACTCACGAAGGTCGAGACCCGTGATCTTCTTAATCTTCTCAAGACGATAAACAAGAGTATTTCTGTGGACAAAGAGCTTCCTTGATGTCTCACTGACGTTGAGGTTATTCTCAAAGAACTTCTGAATCGTGAACAGAGTTTCCTGATCGAGACTCTCAATTGAGCCGCGCTTAAATACCTCACGAAGGAAAAGCTCGCAAAGCGTTGTCGGCAGCTGATAGATAAGACGGGCAATGCCGAGACTGTCATAGCTGACGATAGTTTTTTCGTTGTCAAATACCTTGCCGACCTCAAGAGAGATCTGCGCTTCCTTAAAGGAGCGTGCAAGCTCCTTGATGCCTGCAACCGTTGTGCCGATACCGATAACGGAATGAACATAAAGCTCGGTCGAAAGTGAATCGGCAATTGAGCGTGCAAGCTTTTCAAGATCCTTGGATTCTATGTTGCTCTTAACCTCCTTGACAAGTGCAATATCGGTCTCGTTGATGCTTACAACGAAATCCTTGGACTTGTCCGGGAAAAGATTCTGAACTATGTCATATGCGGAAACATCTGTCTGGTTCGGGATTCTGATAAGAAGAACCGCACGGGTGGCGTCGTTGTTAAAGCGAAGCTCACGAGCCTTGAGATAGATATCTCCGGGAAGAATGTTGTCAAGAATAACATTCTTTATAAAGTTGTTTCTGTCATATTTCTCGTCGAAATACTGCTTGAGATTGCTCAAAGCAACTGCGCTGATATTGGTATATTTCTCTGCAAGCTCGTCATCACCGTCAACAAAAACCGCATACTCGGGGTGAATCTGATTGCCGAAGGTCTTGTATGTGCAGCCGTCAACAACACATGCTTCCGTGTCCATAAAAACGCTGGCTGCAGCCGTGGGCACTACCTCGCCGATTCTTCCAAGCTCGCTGCACGAAATAATTGTGCCTGTTTCATCAATGATACCAATTGATCTGTCGATCGCGCTCCTCATCTGATGAATGACTCCCTGAAAAAGTCTGTTTGACATAAAATCTCTCCTCACGATTGTTTTTCACATCATACTTCGCATTTCAAATGGTTTTAGGCATGTTTATACAAAATGCCAACCTAAACATATACATTTTACACAATTTCAAAGAATATTTCAACCCTTTTAAGCATATTTTTTGAAAAATCTTTTCAAAACAGACGTAAATCAACGGATATTTTATAAATAATGCCCAAAGTATTCCTTTTTTTGCCGTCATTATGACTTGTGTAAAATCACCAAATATTGATTTAAAACGTCAAAAACATACCCCTGTATACAATATTTTGGAAAACTGTTGTCATTTTCACCAATGGCAAAAGGAGTCCGCGACTTTCGGTCGGAACCCCTTTTATTGTTATAAATTATTCAAAAAGCGAACTGCATCAATATCCGCTACCGAAGAACTGGCCCCAATCGTATCCGCCCTGAGCCTGGCTCTCGGTTGTTGTCTCAGTCTCGGACGAGTTACCCTTGTCCTCTACAAGCGTCGCTTCAACGGTGAATGTATCAACCGAGTAGTCTGAATTGATCCTGCAAAGCTCAAGCTTGAGCTTATCTCCAACCTTGCCGTTTTCTATTTTATCAAGAAGAACATCGGCTGTGTCAAGCTTCTCGCCGTCAACCGCCGTGATAAGATCGCCGACCTTTGCCTTGCTGTTTGCAAGTGAGCTGTCGGAATTGATCGAAGCGATAACAAGAGAACCGCTCGGTAAATTCTTGAGCTTAACTACCATAGCATACTGCTGATATTTTTCTGCTGCGGCATAGGAGATGCCGAGCTTCGGTCTGTCTGTAACATAACCGTTGGCGATGATATCGTCAATAATTTGCTTAGCGTCGGAGATCGGAATTGCGAATGCCATTCCCTCATAGCCGGTGCTTACAATCTTTGAAGAGTTAATACCGATAACCTGACCGTATTCATTCATAAGAGCGCCGCCCGAGTTACCCGAGTTGATAGGCGTTGTGTGCTGAATACATTTCATCTCGTAACCGCTCTCGCTGCTGATAGGTCTGTCGATAGCGGAAACCATACCCTTTGTAAAAGAACCGAAGAATTCGGAGCCGCCCGGGTTACCGATAGCATAAACGGTCTGTCCCTTTTTCAGGGTTGTCGAATCGCCGAACTCAGCGGCGGTAAGACCTGTTTTGGCAATCTTGATAACGCCGACATCGGTCTTTGAATCATAACCGACAAGAATACCGTCATAGTTGTTGCCCTCATAGTCCGTAACCGTCATCGTGTAGCCCGAGGTCTTAACGGAGCTGATAACGTGGGCACAGGTTACAATGTAGGTGTATTTCTTTGAGCTGTCCTCGCCCATGATAATACCCGAGCCTTCGCCGACAAGCGAATTTTTTGCGGAAGACGAGAATATAGACTGTGACTGACCGTAAAGTTTAATACCGACATTGAATTTTTCAGCCTTTGCGGCAACCTCTTCGCTGGACGGAACACCCGTTGTATTATTCTTTGCCGTAGGTGTTTCGGAAAGCGTTAGCTGAGTCGAGTCGCTTGATACTTTTGAAGTATCCGCCTTCTTAACCATCGGATAAACTCCGAGAATAACGGCAACGCAAACAACAACTGCGACCAGTGCGATTACAAAGCCCTTAAAGCCTTTGCTTTTTTTCTTCTTTGGAACCTCGTTTACGGTCTTTGCGTACTGCTGACTGTAATAATCATTCTGCGAAGCTCCCGTGCCGTTGTTTGAGCCGTAGCTCTGTGAATTGTACGGGCTGTACGGTGACTCTTTGGGTGTATCATCCACGGTGTCATTGTAACGGCTGAAATCGTTATAATTGTTATTATAGCTCTGCTCATTGTTCCGGCTCGGCTCTGCATAATCCTTTTCCGTTTCATTCTGCTGAGCATATCCGTTTTCGTCAGTCCGGTTGTTTTCAGCGGCGGACTCGGCAGGCTCCGGAGTTCCTTCTGTTCCGTAATATCTGTTTTCGTCACTCATAATAATTCCTCCTGCGCTGTTTATAGGAACTTTTTTGCTTTCTGTTCCTTATGTTGTCTACAAGTATAAGCCCGGGTTTTTACGACGGTTTTTATAAATTGTAAACAAAAATTAAACGTTTGGAAGCCAGAATACAAATTGTGTGTATTCATTCAGCTTGCTTTTGCAGACGATTTGACCACCGTGAAGCTCAACAATGCTCTTTACAAGGTAAAGACCGAGACCTGCGCCCTTGACATCATAGCTTCTGGACTTATCAATCTTATAAAATCTTTCAAATATTTTGTCCGCTTCCTCACGTTCAATACCTGCACCGCTGTTTTTGATGCTGACAAAAAGCTTTTCCTTGTCATGATAGGTCTTGAACTCTATATATCCGTTCTGCGGCGTGAACTTGACCGCATTATCAATAAGGTTATAGATAACCTGCATCATCATGTCCTCATCGGCGCTGACAATCATACTTTCCATCTTGTCAAGGCCGACAATTTCAATATCTTTATCGTTGATCTTTCTTTCAAATGACAGGAGCGTTTTGAAAATATCTGCGCTGATGTCAAACTGTTTCAAATTTATCTGCATTTCACCCGCTTCAAGCTTGGACATATTCAGCATACCTGTAACAAGCCTTGAAAGACGCTTAACCTCATCTGAAACAATTCGCAGGTAATAATCATACTTGTCTTCGCTTATGGTGCCGTCGAGCATTCCGTCGATGAATCCGCCGATCGACGTCATCGGAGTTTTCAGCTCATGCGAAACATTTGCAACAAAGCTTCTTCGCGAGCTTTCAAGTGCAGAAAGCGACATTGCCATTGTGTTAAACGCCTCGGAAAGCTGCGCCACCTCGTCATGTCCCCGAACTCTGACCTTATAGCTGAAATCTCCCTGAGAATAATGCTCGGTCGCAGTTGCCATATCTCTCAGCGGACGTGTAAGCCTGTAGCTGAGATAATAAACGGCAAGGAACGATAAAACCAACGAGAACAACGCAGCAACAAGAAAGATCTGAAGCATCCTTTTGGCATAGCCGTACCAGCTTGAAGTTATCTTCTCGGTTGCTATAACGATTGCAACGGTTTTATTGTTAATTCTAATCGGCGATGCGGCGGTAATCTGAGTTCTTACAAAGGTTGTTCCCAGTCTGCCGACCTCCGTATAGTCCTTATCGGTTGCAGCGTCTATAATTGATTGATCTATCTTATATCCGCCGTGAACAACGCAGGCTGCCTTTGAATCAAACCTGAAGCGGTCGCTCATCATTTCTTTGCAAACGACAACCTCGCCGTTCATATTGATAATAAAAATATCCGCATCAAGCGCCGCCGACATATTATTGATAGTGTTGCAAATCATTGAAAGCGGAGAGATGTCAACCTCCTCTCCGCTGTTGTATTTCCCTGAAAACTGGCTGAGAATTTTCTCCGAGTTTTTGGAAATGATCGTTGTGTTTCGTTCAAGTGTCGAAAGCTGCTCATCATTGCGATATTTGGAAGCAATTCCGAGATACGTTGAGCAGACTATCAGCACGCTGAAAAGACTGACTAAGGTTATAATAGAAAGATATTTGTAAAACAGTTTTTTGTTTTTGGGTTCTTTTCTTAATCTTCTGCCCATGGATCATCAGTCCTTGGTTTCAAATTTATATCCGACGCTCCAAACAGTCTTGATTTCCCATTTGTCGGAAACGCCCTCAAGTTTTTCACGGATGCGTTTAACATGAACGTCAACCGTTCTGCTGTCGCCGTAATAGTCGAAGCCCCAGACCTCGTCAAGAAGCTGATCTCTTGTGAAAACCCTGTTCGGGTTGCTTGCGAGATGATAGAGAAGCTCAAGCTCTTTCGGCGGAGCATCAACCTTTTCGCCCTTTACTCTCAATTCATAATTGGTGAGATTGATTGAAAGATTGTCGTAGGAAACCTGCTTGATATTGTTCTCGGCTTCGGGAGCGGAAGCGTTCGACGTTCTGCGAAGAACCGCTTTGATTCTTGCAAGAACCTCTTTAGCCTCAAACGGCTTGGTGATGTAATCATCGGCACCGAGCTCAAGACCGAGAACTTTATCAAAAGTTTCACCTTTGGCAGTAAGCATAATTATCGGTTTGTTGGAATATTTCCTGATTTCACGGCAAACCTGCCAGCCGTCAAGCTCGGGCAGCATAATATCAAGAAGCATGAGGTCGGGCTGATGCTCGGCAAAGAGTTTAACCGCCTGCATACCTGTGTTTGCGATTGTAACGCTGTAGCCCTCTTTTTCAAGATAAAGTCTGAGAAGCTCACATATGTTGGTGTCATCATCGACTACGAGAATTTTTTCTGTTGCCATAGTAATTCCTCCGTTTCAATAAAACCCTTTAAGGCAACACAAGAAAAGTGCGGCGTTGCCTTAATGTTGTCTTTATCTTAATTATACTTTTTAATTTGTCCATTTTGTGAACTAATCAAAAATATTCTTTAAAATACATTTATTTCAAACGTCGTTTTTGACTTGTATTCCTCGCCTGCCCTGAACGTGCACTGCGGGAAATCGGGGTGATTCGGCGTGTCGGGGTAATACTGCGTTTCAAGGCAGAAGCCTGCATGCTGAACAAGCGGAAGTCCGCCCTTGCCGATGACCGAACCGTCAAGGAAGTTGCCCGTATAGAGCTGAACACCCGGGAGGTCGGTATAAACCTTAAGCTGTCTGCCGCTGACAGGCTCATAAACAACTGCGTCCGCTTCGCCTTCAACATGGTCAAGGCAGAAGTTGTGGTCATAGCCTCTGCACATTACAAGCTGAGCATCTCTTTCGTGAATCCTCTTGCCGATTGAGGTCGGATTTGTAAAATCAAACGGCGTGTTGAAAACCGAACGGAGCTGACCGGTCGGTATACTGTCCTCATCGGTCGGTGTAAATCTCTTCGCATTGAGTTTGAGTACATGACCGAGCACATTACTCATTGCCGAACCGCTGAGATTAAAGTATGTATGATTGGTGAAGTTAATAACCGTATCCTTGTCGCTGACTGCGCTGTATTCGATCACAACCTTGTTGTCCTCGGTAAGAGTATATTTCACCTTGGCGTCCATCTTGCCCTCAAAGCCGCTTGCTCCGTCGGGGCTCAAGTAAGAAAGCTCAACGGCGTTATCGCCTACTGCCTCTGCGTCCCAAACCGCATCGGAAAACTCGCCTGCGCTGTGGAGACATGTCCTGCCTTTTTCATTTCGGGTGAGCTGAACTTTTTTGCCGTTCATCACGAAGGAACCGTTTGCTATTCTGTTGGCATATCTTCCGACAGTTTTGCCCTGATAGTCCGTAAAATTAAGATGACCGTAAAGGCTGTCAAAGCCGACTGTGATATCGTTAACTCTGCCGTATTTATCGGGAGTGTATAACGCTTGCAGCGTTGCGCCGAGCGTAATCACCTGAAGAATAATTCCGTTAGAATTTTTTACCGTGAAAAGCCTGACTTCTTTTCCGTCGGGCATATTTCCGAAAAAAGAAACATTAACTGACATAAATAAAATCTCCTATCAATTTGTTACATTGTATCCGACGGCGAAAGAAAAACATGAAGAGGAAGCCACTGCTGAACATTCGCAGGAAATGCCTCTCTGTCCGCCGGAAGATTTGAGAAAAATGCTCTTGTGGCGGCATTGTGACTTAGTTCATATTCCGCCTTGTCGTCAAATTTTTCGACCTTAACTTTATTGTCAAGCACCTCTATGCGAAGCTTTTCGTCGCCGTATTTGCCATGGACAAGTACGGTAAGCACACCGTCGCAAAGCTTTGAGTACTTAGTTTTTGCACCGAGATAAGCTCTGATAACCTTTTCAAAATTATAGATAAGAATCATCTCACAGCCTTCAACATTGAAGCCGTCAGAATTCTCTGTAAAGAATTTAATCTTCTCAGTCTCAAACGGAGCAACGACAAATCCGACTTGAAACGCTTCCGTCTTTTCCATAACCGCGGCAACAAGATTCGGATAATATTTCGGGTTAATAACACCGAATTCATTGACGTTACTCTTTGTATAATCCATCACAAAGTATCCGACAAAAACGCCGTTATCCTTGAGAATATATGGGCAATCCCTCCACGAACAGAGAACGTCAAAGCAGCTCTCCGGACTTCTGTTTGACCTTATCGTAAGCTTCGAGCAAATCTTTTCGATATTCTCAATACTTTCGGTATCGTTAGAATCAAGCTTTTCAACTTCAAGTCCGCAGGGCATGGCTTTAAGTGAATGTCTGTAGGCACTTCGGCTGAAATTGAAGCGGTAGGAAGTTCCCGAAGACTCAAATCCGAAATAGCCGTAACGCTGTCGCTGACCGCCGAGATAAGCGACGTCAACACCGTTTTTTCTCATATCTTCAACCGAAAGCTCCATGAGCTCGATCATATAGCCCATTGATCTGTAATCTTTTCCGACAGCAACATTGCCGATGCAGCAAGCTTTAATTTGCTCATCACCGACCGTCATGTCATTATAAAAGCTGCCGATTGCGGAACGAAAATTGCCGCTCTCGTCCTTGACAACAAAATTATTGTACGCCGGCCTGTATTTATCCTTATAGCATTTCGGAAGCAGGCTGAGAAAATCTCTTCCTTCGGGGTCGTCTGTGAAAAAAACTTCATTGAGAAAAGCAATCAGTCTTTCGTTTTCCTCATCATTTCCCCTGCCGTAATATAGGTTGTTTGCCATAGCCTTATCCTTTCGATTTTAAATCAATATCCGCTTGCTTCCTCGTTTTTAACAAGCTTGACTATTCTGCTTGTGCCGAGCCTGTCCGCGCCGAGTTTTATAAAATCCTCGGCATCGGCAAGAGAAGCAATTCCGCCGGCCGCTTTAATTTTTGTGTCGCCCGTAACATATTTTGCAAAAAGGGCAACGTCTTCTCTCGTTGCGCCTGCGGTTGAAAAGCCGGTCGATGTTTTTATGAAATCTGCTCCCGATTCGGATACAATCTCACACATCTTTTTCTTTTCGTCATCAGTCAGCAGGCAGGTCTCAATAATAACCTTGAGAAGCTTGCCGCGGCAGGCAGTCTTGACCGCATTTATTTCATTAAGGGTAAAATCATACTTTTTATCTTTAAGGGCGCCGATATTTATCACCATGTCAATTTCTTCCGCACCGTTTTTTACCGCGTCCTCTGCTTCAAAGCATTTAGCCGCAGTTGTGGAATATCCGTTCGGGAAACCGATAACCGTGCATACAGGAATTTTTCCGTCAACATATTCTGCGGCATCCTTAACATAGCTCGCCGGAACGCAAACCGATGCGCAGCCGTATTTTATGCCGTCGTCGCAAATCTGCTTGATTTCCTCCCACGTTGCCGTCTGAGAAAGCAAGGTGTGGTCAACCTTTGAAAGTATACTCTTAATATCCATATTTTTTCCTTTCGTTATGAAACTACCTCACCCGTCTGAGCGTTGACGAGATTCTGGAACAGCGCCACCTGAGTGGCAGAAACAAACTTGTCCTCATGTAAGCTGCCGAAAAACCAGCACTTAAAATCACAGTTCGCACTCAGCTCCTGAAGATAGGCATTGAGACCCGAAACCGTAAGCGGTTCATTATCTTTCAGCCGCAGAAAATTCTTAATCTTCTGCGAAGGTTCATGAGTAATCATATAATCGACCTTATATTTGCAGCGTTCAAGATTCTCCGCGCCCTCTCGCATTTCCTCCTGAGTCGGAATCTCTGCTCTTGACCATGTGTCGTGGTCAACTCTCATATCTATATCGGGGCTTTCTCCGCCGCCCATGGCAAAGTATTTCTCACCCTCTATTTCAAAGATCTGTCCCCTCATAAGATGATATATATTGTCCCTGATCTTATGCGCCTTGCCTCCGGCGAAATTAACGACGGGATATCTCGCAATCAAATCAAAATTCTCATGGGTTCCGTCAACAAAAAGAATTTTATATTTCTTTTTGCCGAGCTTGTCGAGAATTTTTTTCTCCTTCGAGTCGCCGCGCCATATAAATCCGAAATCTCCGCAGACAATAAGCGTGTCGCCCTCTTTTATATTCTTGAATTTTTTCTGAGAAAAGAGAGCATAGTCACCGTGCATATCTCCGGTTACATAAACCATTGTCAGATCACTCCCCAAAATGTGATAAATTTTTTAAAAATCATGTTTATTTTTATAGCCTAATCTGTTATAATACTTTTAAGGCATTTCCGCCCGATTGAGGCGCACGCCTTATGCAATCCATGATTACATAAAATACACGATTACACAATATATAATACTACAAGTTCGGGTGTCTTGTCTATGAAAAAATTTATAATTTTTATATGTTGTACGGCTTTAATTCTTACCTCGGCGGTTTTACGTGCCTCAGCCGCAGATTATACGGGAGATGTTACTCTTTATTCTCAAATTGACTTGCTTATCAACCTTGACAGCAATACCGTTATCATTGACAAAAATGCAGATCGGCAAGCCGACCCGTCATCACTGACGAAAATTATGACCGCTCTCGTCGTGCTGCAGAACGAAAAGGATCTCAGCAAAAAAATCACTGTTTCCGGATCGTCACTTGAAAGTCTTTACGGCACAGGCTGCATCATGTCCGGACTTCAGGACGGCGAGATCATCAGCGTTTATGACTTGCTCTGCTGCCTGCTCATTCCGAGCGGAAATGACGCAGCCCTTGTTCTCGCAAACGAGTACGGCAAGGGCATACCGAATTTCGTTAAAAAAATGAACGACACAGCCAAAAAGCTCGGCTGTACAAAGACAAAATTCACCAACCCTCACGGACTTGACGACATCAATCAGAAATCCACGGCAAACGACATTGCAAAAATCACACAGGCGGCAATGAAATATTCCGTCTTTGAGACGATAGTCAAGATGCTGACCTATGACCTTCAAAAGACAAACAAAAACGAGGAACGCACGATAGTCAATACCAACTACATGCTCAACTACGGATTTCCCGATTACTACTATGAAAACGCAAAAGGAATAAAAACCGGTTCCAGCAATGCCGAAGGCGAAAGCATTGTATCCGTAGCCTCAAGGGACGGTTACAGCTACATGGCAATTGCCCTCGGCGGACCTTATAAGGACACCGACGGTGATAATGATACTGAAAATCAAGCGATTCTCGACGCAGTCAGAATGTTTGAATGGGCATTTGACAGCCTCAGCTATGAAATCGTCACAAAGGAAGCACAGTTCGTCACCACGGTTCCGGTCAACTATTGCTGGGATATGGACAGTGTCAGACTGGTTGCAAAGAATGAGGTTCTTGCTCTTGTCCCGGAGGGCAACGGTTCCGAAAGCGTAAGCTTTGAACCGATTGATATGCCGGAAGCTCTTGATGCGCCGTTTAAAAAGGGCGATACAGTCTGCAAAGCAAAAATAATGTTCGCCGAACGTCAAATAGGAACAGTCGAGCTTGTTGTCGCCGAAAATGCTAACATGAGCATGCTTCTCTATCTTAAAGCGGCACTCAAAAGGATGACGGCAAGCACGGTATTTAAAATATTGGTTGTAGTAGTTGTTTTGGTAATCGGTGCATATGTTGCACTTTACATCCGTGCGAACCGCAGACGGAAAAAGAATCGGGAATTAAAAATGTTTAAATACAGTGAGCTTCACCAAAACCCCAAAACCAAGGATAAAAAATAAAAACATAAAACGCAGAGAGATTCTTTTCGACTTTCTCTGCGTTTTTTCGACCCGCCGTATATCCGACATGCCTAAAATAATAAGTTTTTTATTTTTTTAGTTATTTATTTTCACCTTTTTGTTGACATTTTAATTTTTCGGTATTATAATATAGACGTTCTATAAATTCACAATAATAACAGGTGGGAATATGAATATTGAATATCAACTAACAAAAACTTATATTTATTTGGAGAATCAGCAGTTCTGCACATATGGCATAGATGCCATCAACAGATCAACCGCTAAAATCCAAAGTCAGATTTCCGATGTTTCTCTTGACAAATCTTTTGTTCAGCAAGTCATAGACCTGTTGAATTCGGCTGAGGTTGAACTGTGCCATTTTGCCGAAGTCGTGGAAGATGAGCTGAATAAGTAAAAGAAACAATGAATACTTTCTGCTGCTGTGAAAATCTTTCACCCGGCCAATTTTTTTATACTCTGTTTTTGCCGCATAGCGTCAAGATAAATATCCAGAATCTCTGCCGAAAATAGCTTCCGACGGATTCTCAGTTAGTTCTTTCTTTGCAACCATACAAATATAAAGAAAAACAGACCATGAAATCATGGTCTGTTTTTTTGGCAGCGGAATAGGGATTCGAACCCCAACAAACAGAGTCAGAGTCTGTCGTGCTACCGTTACACAATTCCGCTAAAGAACGTTTGATATTATACATCAGCAAACAGGTTTTGTCAATATGTTTTGCAGAAAAATTTGAAAAATTCCTAACCCATTGCAACATCCAACAGCATCATAAGTGCAAATCCGACTGCCGTGCCTGCTGTTCCTACTCTGCTTTTCGCCTTGGGAATCAGCTCATTTGACACGACATATATCATTGCTCCCGCCGCAAAGGAAAGAACATACGGCAATATCGGGGCAACAAGCCAAGTCAGCAACACCGTCAAGACAGACGCAACAGGCTCGACTGCTCCCGAAAGCACGCCGTAAAGAAACGCTCTCTTTTTTCCCATTCCGTCTGTAACCAGCGGTGCGGATATAATTGTTCCCTCGGGGAAATTCTGCACAGCAATGCCGATTGAAAGAGTCAGAGCTTCCGACAGCGGTATAATTCCGCTTATTAACCCGGCGAACGCCACGCCGACCGCCATTCCCTCAGGTATGTTATGCAAGGTCACGGCAATAAAAAGCATAATATTTTCGCCGAGCTTCGGCTCTTTCCCCGTGTTTAAATCAAAATCGGGCACAAGTGCATCCAAAAGCATCATTGACCCGGTGCCTACAAGAAAACCCGTAACAGCAGGTATCCACGATCCGGCAGCTTCGATTGACGGCAGCAAAAGCGACCAGACCGACGCCGCAGTCATAACTCCCGCCGCAAATCCGAGCATGGCTCGGTGAAAATGCGGATTTGCTTTTCCTTTTATAAAAAACACTGCCGCCGCCCCTATCGTTGTCCCGAGAAACGGCAGTAAAATGCCTATAGCTGTTTCACTCAGAAAATTCACTTAAATCACCGATTTCACAAAGTATTACTACTATCAGAAATATTCGTTAATCCAATAAATGTTCGTAATACTGTTGTTTTTTTCTCAAGCGTGTATTATAATATTTCCCATGAACGGAGGGATATTGATGAAAGGAAATCGCTTTGATGCTTTCTGTGAAAAAACCGCTTTAAAGCAGAAGGCCTTTTCGGGTAAATTGTATTCCGCTTTTTGCCGTGCAGATAATCAAATCAACTCTAAGCAAAAGCTGAACGTTGCAATTATTGCAGCAGTCAGCGTACTTCTTTTTGCCGTCATGCTTTTCCTCAATTACTGCACTCCGTACCTCAACGACGATTATATTTATTTTAATATTTTCTCCGAAAACGGAATCGGCGATTTTATTTTGCTTTCAATTAAAAATCAAAGGGTTGAAAACCTTTCCGATATTGTCGAGTCCATGAAGGCGCACTACAACGTCATGAACGGAAGAATTCTCGTTCATTCGATTGTTCAAGGTATCCTGATACTGCCCAAAAGCGTTTTCAATGTTCTCAACTCGGCAGCATACGTTGCGCTGATGCTTCTCATTTACAAGCATTGCAAGGGCACGTGCAGGGAGCATAAGGCGGTGCTCTTTGTTCTCATCTGCCTTGCGGCGTGGACGTTTTTGCCCGATTTCGGCAAAACGGCACTATGGCTCACGGGCAGCATAAATTACCTTTGGAGCTCAGTTTTCAGGCTCGCCGTTTTGCTCCCGTTTAGACTCTATGCCGACGGCAAGGACGATAAAGTTCCATGGCTGAAAGCTATTGTTATGACGCTTGCCTGTCTCGCGGCAGGTGCAACCAATGAAAATACAAGCGCCGCGTTCATCGGTGTCACCGTTCTTTTCATGATTTATTGCCGAGTTCACAAAAGAAAGCTTCCGGTTTGGTCGGTCACCGGTCTCATCGCCGCACTCTGCGGATTTTTCTTCATGGTTTCGGCACCGGGAAATTCAAGACGTGTCAATATCGGTGACGAGGTCGGCAATTCGATTGCAACAAGGCTGGTTAACATTCCCGCGAACATGATTTTGTTCCTCTCTGTTTTCGTCGGAGCGTTCGTTGTGTGTGTAATTATTCTTTACACATATGACCGTGAAAGCGGCAACAAAAAAACGGGAATTGCAGCCATTGCCTTAATCGGTGCATTCGGTGCGGCAGCAGTTATGGTCGCCTCTCCCCAGTTTCCGACAAGGGCATGGTTCGGAATTTATATCTACGCAATGACAGCGGTCGGAATTCTTGTTTACCGAATCCTCCTCAACGAAAATCTTGCGCGCAGGTTAATTTTGATTTCGGTCGTGTTCTGGTCGATATGGAACATGATGTCATGTGTTCACACGGCGCAGGACATGGAAGGCCTTCATTCCTTTAACGTTAAGCGTGATGCATATATTGAAGAGCAGAAGGCGCAGGGCAACTATGACCTTGAGCTTGAAAAATATTACACTACGGATCAGCATGCCCCATCAATGGACGGCGCAGACATAACCGAGGACCCCGAGCATTGGCGCAACATAACTTTTGCCATGCACTACGGTCTTGACAGTGTAAAAGAAAAGAAGTAACTTGACCCCGAAGGGAGCGACAGATATGAAAATCACAGAAATTCTCAACAACGGAAAAATGTCTTTATCTTTTGAGGTTTTTCCGCCCAAAACGGACACTGCCTTTGAAAGTGTTCAGCAGGCAACCCGTGAGATTGCGAAGCTCAAGCCTTCCTACATGAGCATAACCTACGGTGCCGGCGGAGGAACGAGCAAATATACACTTGACATTGCCGAGGATATTATGAAGGACTACGGCGTGCCGACGCTTGCGCATCTGACTTGTGTTTCCTCGTCAAAGGCAACCGTTCAAGATAGGATTTTCGAGATGAACAAGCGTGGGATAAAAAACGTTCTGGCTCTCAGAGGTGATATTCCCTCGGGAATGGAGGCTGACGACAGGAGCGGCTGGGATCACCGATATGCTGTTGACCTTATTCGTGAAATTAAGGAAAGCGGCTTTGATTTCTGCATCGGCGGCGCATGCTATCCGGAGATTCACCCGGAAAGCTCCAATCAAAAGGAGGACATTAAGCACCTCAAAGAAAAGGTTGACGCGGGCTGTGAATTCCTGACGACGCAGATGTTTTTTGACAACAATCTTTTATATAATTTTCTTTACAAAATTCGTGAAGCAGGCATCACCGTGCCAATCGTTGCCGGAATTATGCCGATAACAAATGCAAAACAGGTTGACAGAGCAATCAAACTTTCCGGCTCATTCATGCCTCAGAGATTCAAAAGCCTTGTTGATAAGTTCGGTTCGGATCCTCTTGCAATGAAGCAGGCAGGTATTGCCTATGCGACGGATCAGATCATCGACCTTTACGCAAACGGGGTTGAAAACGTTCATGTTTATTCAATGAACAAGCCCGATGTTGCACAGAAAATACAGTCCAATCTCTCTGATATTTTAGGCAAGTGATATTATGGAAACGGTTTACAGCTTATCATTCAAAGAACCGAGCATAAATAAAAAAGAAATAATGCGATACATGTCGTCGCAAGGCGGCATTGATGAAATTCTCGGACTTGTTGACGAATGTCTCGCCGAGGTTCGGGAAATGCTTCAATATAAGGTTTGCTACGCCATTCTGACGACTGAAACCGACAGCAATATTATCTCTCTGCCATGCGGACAAATCGCAAGCCGAAACCTTGCAAAAAATCTCAGCGGCTGCGATAAAGCAATAATCTTTGCCGCAACAATCGGCATCGGCATTGACCGATTGATCTCAAAATATTCAAGATTATCGCCCGCAAAGGCTTTATGCCTTCAGGCAATCGGAGCGGAAAGAGTTGAAGCTCTCTGCAATGATTTTTGCGAGAAAATGGAATCGGAATTTCAAGGAAAAGGAGAAAAGCTCCGACCGAGATTCAGCCCCGGCTACGGAGACCTGCCGCTTGAAACGCAAAAAATGATTTTCTCGCTGCTTGATTGCCCCAAAAGAATCGGCGTTACACTCGGTGATACGCTTTTAATGTCACCGTCAAAGTCAGTAACAGCATTTATCGGAATAACCCGATGATAGGAAGTGTTTCAATGAATCTTCGTGATTTTATTAAAAATAATATAGTTTACCTCGACGGCGGCATGGGAACTCTCCTGCAAAAAAGCGGTTTGCAGCCGGGCGAGCTGCCCGAGCGTTGGAACATTTCTCACCCCGAGGTGATTAAAGAAATCCACAAAAGCTACTATGACAGCGGCAGTAATATCGTAAATACGAACACCTTCGGCGCAAACTCTCTCAAATTCGGCACAGATGAGCTTAGCGAAATTATATATCATGCCGTTAAAAACGCTGACGAAGCGAGAAAAGCCTCTTCGGGAAAGCAGGAAAAATTTATTGCGCTTGATGTAGGTCCTACAGGTAAGCTGCTTAAGCCCCTCGGCGATCTCGACTTTGAGGATGCGGTTAAAGCTTTTGCCGAAGTAATAAGTCTCGGTGTAAAATACGGCGTTGACCTTATCACAATCGAAACAATGAACGACAGCTATGAGACAAAGGCCGCCGTGCTTGCCGCAAAAGAAAACAGTGACCTCCCCATTATCGTAACAAACGCATACGGTGAAAACGGACGTCTTATGACGGGTGCCGATCCTGCGGTTATGGCAGCTATGCTTGAAGGAATGGGCGTTGACGCAATCGGCGCAAACTGCTCGCTCGGCCCGAAGCAGCTCATGGGTGTTATGGATGAGCTTTTAAATTACTGCTCCGTTCCCGTTGCCTTCAAGCCGAATGCCGGTCTGCCGAAAAGCGACGGCAAGGTGACATACTACGACGTTGATGCAGAAGAATTTGCACAGGACATTAAGCTTGCCGTTTCAAACGGAGTAAGAATTGTCGGCGGCTGCTGCGGTACAACGCCCGAATATATCAAAAAAGTTTGCGAGCTTACCCGTGACATAAGACCGAAAGAAATCGAGAAAAAGACATATTCTGTCTGCACATCATATAACAAAGCCGTTTTCTTCGGAGAGAAGCCGATCTTGATAGGCGAAAGAATTAACCCTACAGGAAAAAAACGCTTTAAACAGGCTCTTTTAGAAAACGATATAGGCTACATTCTTCAGGAAGCCGTAAGCCAGCAGGCAAAGGGAGTTCATGTGCTTGACGTTAACGTTGGTCTGCCGGGAATTGATGAGGCTCAAATGCTGACAAATTCCGTTTGCGAGCTTCAATGCGTAACGGATCTGCCGCTGCAGATAGATTCCTCTGACCCGGTTGCCATGGAAAGTGCCCTCCGCCGCTACAACGGCAAGGCAATGATAAACTCGGTCAACGGCAAAGAGGAAAACCTGAATGCAATTTTTCCTCTCGTGAAAAAGTACGGCGGTTTTGTCGTTGCTCTTACGCTTGACGAAAAAGGAATTCCGTCAACGGTTGATGGCAGAATGAAAATTGCAAGAAAAATTCTATTGACCGCCGCATTATACGGAATCAACAAAAAGGATATTATATTCGATCCGCTGGCAATGACCGTAAGCGCAGATAAGATGTCGGCGGTTACAACGCTCGAAACCGTCAAAAAAATCACCGAACAGCTCGGCTGCAACACCTCTCTCGGTGTTTCCAATGTTTCGTTCGGCTTACCGTCGAGAGATCTTGTTAATGCGGCATTCTTCACCACGGCGATGGAAAACGGACTTTCCGCCGCAATTATGAATCCGTACTCGGAAAGAATGATGGAGGCATATTACAGCTTCAACGTTGTTAAAGGCCTTGACGAAAACTGCATGGATTTTATCAATTTTGCTTCTCGGCAGGAGGTTCAGCCGACAGCTAAACAGGAAAGCTCACTTACACTCAAGGAAGCGATTGAAAAGGGCCTCAAGGAAAAGGCAAGCGAGATAACAACAGCCATGCTCGGCAATAGTGCGCCGCTTGACATTGTAAACGCTCATGTTATACCTGCCCTTGACAACGTAGGCAAGCGATTTGAAGAAAAAAAGCTGTTCCTCCCCCAGCTTCTGATGAGTGCAGAAGCGGCAAAGGCTTCATTCGAGGTTATAAAGGCAACTATGTCGGCGGACGGCAGCAGTGTCAAAAAAGGAAGCATTGTAATTGCAACCGTTCACGGTGATATTCACGATATAGGAAAGAATATTGTAAAGCTTTTGCTTGAAAACTACGGCTATAATGTTATCGACCTCGGCAAAAACGTTCCGCCCGAGACCGTTTTGAAAGCCGTCACGGACAATCATGCTCCGCTCGTCGGACTGAGCGCACTGATGACAACAACAGTTCCCGCAATGGAGGAAACGGTCAAGCTCATAAAAGAAAATGCACCGTGGTGCAAAACCGTCGTAGGCGGCGCTGTGCTTACTCAGGACTATGCCGATAAAATCGGCGCAAACAAATATGCCGCAGACGCAATGGAAACCGTTCGCTATGCGGAATCGGTCATAGGCTAAACAATACAAGCAAATTGCTCCCCGACTTTTACGGTCGGGGAGCTTGTTTCATATTCTGATTTATCAATCGTCCTCAAGAAGCTTCGAGTCTGCAATAACCTTTTCCGCAACAGGAACAGGAGCATCCTCATAACGTGTGAACTCAAAGGTGAACGATCCTCTGCCTGCCGTAACAGAGCGAAGAACTGTTGCAAAGTTAGCCATTTCTGCCATCGGAACCTCAGCAACAAGCTCCTGAAGGCTGTGATCCTCCTCGGACGGGCCCATACCGAGAACACGGCCGCGGCGCTTTGTAACGTCGCCCATGATATCGCCGAGATATGCCTCGGGCATAAGAGCCTTGAGAGTTCCTATCGGTTCAAGTATTGCCGGACTTGCCTGCGGAATACCTGCCTTGAAAGCAAGGGAAGCGGCCGTCTTAAATGCCATTTCAGATGAGTCAACCGGATGATAAGAACCGTCATAAAGAACAGCCTTGAGACCAACCATCGGATAGCCTGCCATAACGCCCTTCTTCATGCACTCACGCAGTCCCTTTTCAACTGCCGGGAAATAGTTCTTCGGAACAGAACCGCCGACAACCTCAGATTCAAATACAAGATCGTCACCCTCTGTCGGCTCAAAGCGAATCCAAACATCACCAAACTGACCGTGACCGCCCGACTGCTTCTTGTGACGTCCCTGAACCTTAACCGTCTTGCGGATAGCTTCTCTGTAAGCAACTCGCGGCGGAGTAAGCTCAACGTCGATACCGAACTTGCTCTTGAGCTTTGAAACAATGATGTCAAGATGCTGCTCACCGAGGCCCGAGAGAATCTGCTCCTTGGTCTCATGATTCATCTCAAACTTAATTGTCGGATCCTCTTCAAGAAGTCTGTTGATGCCGGAAACAACTTTTTCCTCGTCACCCTTCTTGCAAGCCTTAATAGCCATTGAAAGACACGGCTTCGGGAAATTGATTCCGCTGAGTTCTATAACATTCGACGCCGAGCAGATAGTGTCGCCCGTCTTAACGCAGTTGAGCTTTGTTACAACGCCGATATCGCCGGCAGGAATACATTTGCAGTCCTCGGATTTATTACCTCTTATTGTAATAATCTTGCCCATTCGCTCCGTCTCGCCTGTGCGCGCATTGTAAACGGGAGTTTCCGGGGTGATCTTTCCGCTGTCAACCTTGAAATATGACATCTTGCCGACAAACGGGTCGGCAACGGTCTTGAAGCAAAGAGCCGCAAGAGGTCCGTTTTCGTCACATTCAACGTCCTTGCCGCCTGCATAAGATGCGGCATCGGGTGCTGAATATGCCAACTCGTCCATAAGAAGGTCTACACCGTCGGTCGTATAACCGGAGCAAGCGTAAACGGGATATACAGAACTTGTATTAACTCCGTCATTGAGAGCCTTGATAATCTCCTTGCGTGTGAATTCCTCACCTGCAAAGAACTTCTCCATGAGCTCATCGCTTGCCGTTGCAACTGCCTCGGTAAGAATATCAAGCATCTCCTGAATCTTCGGGTCGTCGGGCATCGGAATCTCAACGGCATCGCCGTCGTGATATTCATAGCCCTTTCGAGCGGCAAGGTTAACATAAGCCTTTACCTGACCGTCAACTATGTAAGGAACGATAACGGGGCAAACTGCGCCGCCGTGAACTGCCTTGATCTCCTCAAATGTCTTATAGAAATCGGCATGCTCCTTGTCGCATCGGGTAATTGCGAACATCTTTCCGCGCTTCTTGGCTGCTTTGAAAGCCTTTTCTGCACCGACGTCATACTTATGACCTGCTCCGAGAACAATAAGTACGCACTCGGAAGCGGCAATACCTTCGCACATTTCTCCCTCAAAGTCAAAAAGACCCGGGGTATCAATTATATTAAGCTTGCAGTCTTTCCACTCGATCGGAGCGATAGCTGCCGAGACTGAAACATTTCTTCTTCTCTCCTCGGGGTCAAAATCGAGAACCGCTGTTCCGTCATCAACTCTGCCGAGTCTGTCCGTAAGACCTGCGATATAAAGCATAGCCTCAACGAGGGTAGTTTTGCCTCGTCCTGCATGGCCTGCAACTGCAATATTTCGGATATCCTTAGCATTATAGTATTTCAAAAAATAACCTCCTTACGTTCTACATTGATTTCAGCGTACCTTAAATAATTTTGAACGCGGAATTGCAACAATTAACAGAGTTCCTATCAATGTATCAACGCTCTAACTATATCACATATTAACATAAATTTCAATAGGTTTTTAAAAAATATGTTGATTATTATTAAAAACGGAGCAAAAAATATGGACGCAAGCATAAAGCCTGCGTCCCAAATTATTTATAGTATTCATTTTGACTCCGGCTCAACGGGAGTTTCGGGAGTTGTCGGCTCCGTCAGGGTTACCGCCTTGGGATAAAAATTGCCAAGCTTATCAATTCCTACGGCAAGTCGAAGTATCACCAAAGCATCTGCGGAGTTTACACTTTTGTTTCCGTCAAGATCTGCAGCAAGGAAGTTAACCCCCTTAATAACATCAAGGGAAACGGCATGCCTGAGCACGCAGAGTGCATCTGCGGAATTCACCTTTCCGTCACCGTTAACGTCGCCCATGAGAGCGAATGTATAAATGTTCGAGACTGATGCGCTGTATGAGGTCTTGAGAGATTCACCCGTTGCAACCGCTTTGATTTCGCTTACAACAAGATCCTTGCCGACAACAAAATCAGCCATTATTTTTTCTGCCGTTGCATTCTCGTCGTAAATCTTAATAATCTTGCTTGTATCGTCAAGAGTGCAAATAACCGCCTTATCGCTAAGCTTAAAGGTTGTATCTGCTTCAACGGGAGGATCTGTTTCAGGGTCAAGGACAACAAAATCAAACTTGTTTGCGCTCGCATAATCCTTTGCCGCCGTTCCGTCATAGCCCTCAACTACGCAGTTCTCATTCTGAATGTACTCAACCTCAATCTCTTCGCCGTTCAAAACATAGTTTGCAACATAACCGATCGCATAACTGCCGATAGTTTTTACACTCTTGGCAACGCGGAACGTAATTATTTTATCACCGTTTTCGACATTGACGAAAGCGTCCTCGGCAAGCTCGGTTATTCCCTCGTTGATTATAACCTTGCCAACCGTATATCCGTCCATTAAGAAGCAGGGCATTACATTGTCATCATAATAGATATCAACTGCGCCCTCGCCGCTTATCGTAAGCGTCTCGGAGGCAATGTCATAGCTCCATGTCGACTTTTCGCCGCAGCGTCCCTCGTCAACAATCGGCATAAACGTAAATCCGTTTGCTTCGGCATATATTTCAGCCGCTGTTTTCTTGTAGCCGAGAATTACAAAATCATCATTCTTAACAAGCTTACCTGTTTCATCAAAATGATAACCTATTGCTTTTTCACCTATAGACTCAACCTTTTCTCCGACATAAAAAAGCTCACAATCCATAATCAGCGAATATGCGCCGAGCTTTGTTATGGCCTTGTCAAGACTTACCGACCGGAGATCTCCGTTGAGATAAACCGGCATATCGTAGAGCGAATAATCCGGTATTTCGCCACTGCCGACGAAAACAAGGTTGCTCTCGTCATCAATTTTCCAAGTAAGCTTATCGCTGAGGTTTCCGCTCTTTGCAAGAGGATCGCCGAGAGAATTAAAGCTTATTTTATTATCCGCCGCATATTTCTGCGCCGCGGTTCCGTCATAGCCTGTGACAGTAAATCCGCTTATCAGCTTGCCTCTGTTGCCGTAGCCGAGAGCTTTTTCGCCGATCGTTTTAACAGTATATGGGATTCTCACGTTTTTGAGAGAGGAACAAAGCTGAAATGCGTTATCCTCAATCGTGCTTATTCCCTCCGGGATAAGAACCTCTTCGAGTCCCGAACAGCCCGAAAAGACAGCATTTGATATCTTCTGAATACCGAAAGGCAGTGTAATCTTCTTGAGGCTTGCGCAGCTATCAAATGCAGAAACACCGATATAACTCATGCTTTCGTTAAGAGTGACCGTTTTGAGCTGTTCGCAGCAATAGAAAGCTCTGTCTCCGATTGTTTCAAGAGACTTTGGTGCCGTAAACACTTCAAGCGCCGTACATGTGTTAAAAGCCCCTGTGTTAATTGTCTTTACAGAATCGGGGATGTTGATAAGCTTTAGCGACGTGCACTTATAGAAGGAATTCAATCCGATAGTTGTTATTCCGTCGGGAAGCTCAACGGTTGTAAGGCCTGTACAGCCTGCAAAAGCGCCATCGCTTATCTCAGTAATTCCGGGTCTTATTGTTACGCTCTTCAGCGCAAGGCAGTTTGAAAAAGCCTCCTTGCCGATTTTTGTTATCGTGCTCGGAATCGTTACCGTAACAAGACTTAGGCTCTTTCTGAGAGCATAATTGCCTATACCCGTGATTTCCTTGCCAAACTCAACCGTATTATAGTCACAGCCGGCCCACGGAATAAGCGAAAGACCGTTCTCATCCTCATATGTATCATAGTTCGGTATGTCGCCTTTGCCGTCAAAGGTAAGAGTTTTGTTCTGATAGTCAAAGCTCCATGTGACCTCAGAGCCTTCGATTTTTTCCGCCGCAGAAGCAGTTATCGTCACGAAACCGGCGCTGCATACCGTCAACAGAATACATAAGCTCAGTAATAATGATGTAATCTTTTTCATTTCAACTTCTCCTATATTATTTTTTAAATAAAACTTCAGAAAAAGTCTTACTATACAGTGTAATTATAAATCATTTTGCATCCGGTGTCAATACACGCAGATCAAACCATATGAATATGCGAATCAAGCCATATAAATAGTAAAAGACATCGTCTGAAGGTCGGGCAATGTCTTTTTTTGTCGTATTTATGCATAAAAGGGGGAACGGTCCGACGTGTGCAACATCGAACCGTTCAAGGGAAAGAGAA
This sequence comes from Ruminococcus sp. CAG:488, assembly GCA_000434055.1. Taxonomy (GTDB): domain Bacteria; phylum Bacillota; class Clostridia; order Oscillospirales; family Acutalibacteraceae; genus CAG-488. The sequence goes on from HF999625.1 coordinate 62,720, forward strand.
AATAAAAATGAAAATAGAGATAACTATCTCCACGAGTATAATATTATATCTCTACTGAGAAAATATTGCGATTGTATGAACAGTTTATTAACAATTGCGTTTTTTGAGCGTTTTTTTGGGATTTTTTAAGCTTTTTGGTTTCTAAACGATAAGATAATATTGCTGCAAAAATTCTATTTGCTCTTTATAACCATTTCATAAAAGATAATGAAGAAGATATAATTTCCCCTTTTTTGTTCATTGACAAGCATGTCCATCACTGATAAAATAGCTATATAATGGAAAAGGAGAGGTTTTATGTTAAAGAAATCGTTAAGCATCATTCTTTCACTGACTTTAGTTTTATGTTCATGTCTTGTGCTGACTGCTTCAGCCAAAAACGACAGTGATAAATTCGGGTTCGCCGTTGCTTCTGATACTCATTACGTCCACCCGGTAAAGCAAGCGGGAACCACTCTTGCGGATGAGGGTTGGGTTACGACCTTTAATTCCGAAAGCGAATCTCTCACCAATCAAAGCGGATTCATAATTGACGAATTTCTCAAGGAATGTGCGGAAAATCCGAAATGTCAATTTGTGCTTATTACCGGCGACCTTGCAACTCACGGCAGAGACTATGTTTCCGAGCATGAGGCAGTTGCCGCAAAATTCAGAAAATTTGAAAAGGAAACAGGCAAGCAGGTCTATGTCATCAACGGCAACCATGACAACGCAAAGGATATGCCCGTTGACCATAAAAAATTCACCGAAATTTATCACGAATTCGGCTACGACGAGGCTCTTTCAACCGATGAGGGAACCTGCTCCTACAGCGCAAACCTCAACGATGAATATACTCTTGTTGCGCTTGATACCTGTGATGAATGCTTGTGTATGATAAAGA
>HF999626.1:0-1537 GCA_000434055.1 Ruminococcus sp. CAG:488
AAACAGTCCTGTGGACTGTTTTTAGCGACGAGCGGCGAGACGGGTACTGTTGCACGACAACGGTCGGCGAGCCATAAGAGTGCGAAGCACGCGGCAAGTCCTTCTGCCCCTGCCAAAAAGGCCTAGGATTATCAATGATCCTAGGCGTTTTTCTTTTGCCTCTTTACAACTGAAAAATACAGCAAAATTAAAATTTGATGTAAATCAATAGCTTCGACGGGCGACGAATGGGCGACGGGATGTCGGCGTGAAGAATAAAAAAATCCTTTTTGGTCGTTATAAATCTAATAGAATAATGACTGTCAATCGTTAAAGAAGTCCTGAGTCATCCAGTCAAGGGAGACATTGAGACACTTGCATATACACGTAAGTTCGTAATCTGTTACCTGACGCTGATTTTTTTCAATTTTACTTATCATTTGCTGGTCGATATTAACGTTCAGAAGCTGCATTTTAGCTGCAAGATCGGTTTGAGAAATGCCACGCTCAGCCCGTGCTTTTCTAAGGCGATCGTGAATAATGTTCTTGTTGTCATAGTAAATAATCTGTTTTATATGTATCACTCCAATACGTTATATTAGCGTATTGACAATAACATTTTTTTCGTTGTATAATTACGTTACATTAACGTAATAACCGGTTGCGTAGAAAATTAATATATTTTTCGGAAAATCGGTGACTTTATTTTCTCCTAAAATATGATGAATAAACATTCTGTATGTTTATTTTGATTATATAAAAACAAAAGGAAGGACTTAATATCATGGGATTAATTGACAAAGCAAAATCAAAGGCAAAGGAGATTGCAGGTGATCTCAAAGAGCAAGAAAACGCCAATAAGGCGCTTGCCAATGCATCAATGGAAGAGAGAGTTAAAATGAGACCGGAGGGCGTAAGATACTGTATTGTCAACAGCTTCGGAAAAATTCTTGACGTGTATGACAATAAGGTTGTTTTTACCTCGACAAAGTCGACTTCAACAGTAGTTTCGGGTCTTATTTTCGGAGATTCACTGACACAGGGTGAGAAAACAATCTACTATAAGGATGCAATCGGCGTTCAATTCAAGCCTGCTACGATTACAGACGGATATATTCAGGTAGAAACTGCGGTTGGCGGTATGACGAGTGCAAAAAGCCAGTATGGTGGAGAAAACTCGATTCAGTTTGGAAGCAAGGTTAATGATGAGGCTGAAACGGTAACGAATTTTATCAAGCAGAAAATTGAGGAGATTAAGAATAACCCTGTCGGAGGCACTGTTATTCAGCAGTCCACAGCCGCGGATGAGGTTATGAAACTGAAACAACTTCTTGATATGGGCGTTATCTCTCAAGAAGAATTTGACAAAAAGAAAAATGAATTGCTCGGTTTATAATTTATTGACAAAATGTAAGAGAGCAACTGTACCGTTAACAGGACTTGAATAACGTAAGTAAAAATAAACAGCCGCACGTGAGCGGCTGCTGAGAATGTAATGCATTGCTATAAATCAGAAGCCCCTTTTAGGGGTGGAGCAAACCGCCGGTTCAACCGGCGG
>HF999626.1:1569-18827 GCA_000434055.1 Ruminococcus sp. CAG:488
TTAAGGTAAAAAACTTCTAAGCAAAAGTATTCTTGGGCCAGGATTTCCTTAGCGCCGCATAGGAAATTACAAAGTTGGCAAGCCAGCCTGCCGGTACTGCAAGCCAAACAAAGGCAATACCAAAACGTGGTGCCAAAATCAATGCAACGGACAAACGAATTGCAAGATTAACCATATTTGCAATTAAAAACGGGCGCATATTTCCAAGCCCGCGAAGAACACCGTCTGTTGCCATTTTGATACCCATGAATATGAAAAAGTAGCCGAGCCATCTCATATAATCTTCGGACACTTGATATGCTAAAGCTGTTCCGTCTTTGCCTAAGAAAAGCGAAGAAATCTGAGTGTGCATAGTTTCAATAATTACAAATGCAAGAACGGCAAAGCATGCATCCAACAGCAGAGCGGCACGGTAACCTTTCTTAATGCGGCTGATTTTTCCGGCACCGAGATTTTGCGAAACAAATGGCGACACGGCATTTCCGATGGATACAAATATCAGTGAAAAAACATTCTCTACCCTCATCGTTGCCGTATAGCCTGCGAGCGCTTGCGTGCCGAAAGGATTTACAACTGCTTGCACAATCATCATACCGATTGATACTGTTGATTGTTGAAGAACAGACGGAACGGCGATTTTAAGCATGGAACGCAGTTCTCTTTTGTCAAACCAACGAAACGGACTTGTGTATTTTCGCATACGATAAAGAAAAATCAAAAGGGAAAGCACGGCAGAGATGCCCTGTGCAATAAGAGTGGCAAGAGCTGCTCCGAATACGCCGAGTTTAAGACCGCCTACCATCCAAAGATCCATAAGGATATTTAAAACAGATGAAAAGATTAAAAGCAATAACGGGATTTTTGATTCACCGATTGAAGTAAACATGGTTGACAGAATGTTGTACATAAACAAAAACGGAAAGCCGGCAAAATAGATACGCAAATAAAGCACTGCATCATCCATTATATCTGCAGGCGTTTGCAGTATGCTCATCATCCAACGAGAACTGCAAAATCCAAAAACTCCGAGAAATATACTTAGAAGTAAAAAGCTGATTAACGAGGTGGACACGATTGTTTTCATTTTACCGTAATTATGAGCACCGAAATAACGGCTGACCAGTACACCTGCGCCTACGCCTGCGCCGAGTGCTATGCAAATAAAAACATTCGTAAGTGCAGCACAAGCACCAACGGCTGCAAGTGCAGAGGAGCCGACAAATTGACCGACTATGATTGAATCTGCCATATTGTATACTTGTTGAAAGAAGCTGCCTAAAATCATAGGCATCGCAAAAACAGTCAACGCCTTGAGGGGTGGATCTGTTATTAAATACTCATCCTTTGTCATTTTTTATTCTCCTGAAAATGGGTTACGTTGTTTCTGTGTCCGTTTTTTAAAAATCGTATCACAAATATATATATACAAAAAGCCGAACAAGATACAGCTTTCTCAGTCTGCACCCTGTTAGGCTTTCTCTTTTACTGAATAATCGCTCCCTGAGTGAACATAAAAAGTATAGCATTGTCAAAAATAATTGTCAATGAGTTTTAATCCTGATTTTGTGACAACTTGTCAAATAAAAAGCTGCGCTAAACCTTGACACTGCACGCTTTTTCTGCGATAATGTATTATGTATTTATATGACTGTTAAAAGGGGACCTTGTAATGACAGATAACGAAAAACTCGCCGAGCTTTTGTTTCCGAATATAACAAAAACACCCGAGGACTATGAAAAAATATATCCCGAGAGAGGTCTCTCCGATGGAGCAAGAGTTTCAAGATTTGCTCCCAGCCCGACAGGCTTTCTTCATCTTGGCGGACTTTTTGCCGCAATGATTTCAAAGCTCACGACCCGTGCGACCGACGACGGCGTTTTCTTCCTCAGAATTGAGGACACGGATAAGAAGCGTGAGATTGAGGACGGCGTTTCTGCAATTATCAAGGGTCTTGAAGATTTCGGTGTAACTCCCGATGAGGGCGTAATGGGCTTTGAGTCGGAGAGCGGAGCATACGGACCGTATCAGCAAAGTAAACGCAAGGACATTTACCAAGCTATCGCAAAGTCGCTTGTTCGTCAGGGCATGGCGTATCCGTGCTTCTGCTCGGAGGAGGAGCTAAACGGAATCCGTGCCGAGCAGGAAAAAGCCGGAACGGATATTCAGGGCTACTTCGGCGAATGGGCAAAGTGCCGCAACCTCACTTTTGAACAGCAGGAGGAGAAAATCAAGGCTGGCTGCCCCTATACTCTGCGACTTCGCTCCCCCGGACAGGCAGATCACAGAATCAAGTTTGACGACATGATAAAGGGCAAGATTGAAATGCCCGAGAATATACAGGATGTTGTTCTTCTCAAGACGGACGGAATTCCGACCTATCATTTCGCACATGCCGTTGACGACCATTTTATGAGGACAACTCATGTTGTCAGAGGTGACGAGTGGATTTCTTCCGTGCCGCTCCATATTCAGCTTTTCAAGGCTTGCGGCTTCAAGGTGCCCAAGTATGCTCATATTTCCCCCATCATGAAAGAGGACAACGGCGGCAAGAGAAAGCTTTCAAAGCGTAAGGATCCCGAGGCTTCCGTTTCGTTCTATTCCGAAAGCGGATATCCGAAGGAGAGTGTTATCGAATATCTTCTGACAATAGCAAACTCCAACTTTGAAGATTGGCGCAAAGCAAACAAAACTGCGCCGCAGAGCGCCTTCCCGTTCAACCTGAAAAAGATGAGCGCAAGCGGAGCACTGTTTGACCTCAATAAGCTTAATGATGTCAGCAAGAATGTTATTTCACTTATGACTGCCGACGAGGTTTACGACAAGGCAGTGGTATGGGCAAAGGATAACGATCCGGAGCTTTATGCGCTTCTCAGCGGCAATGCCGAGTTTGCAAAGGGCATTTTCTCAATCGACAGGGGAACTGCAAAGCCCCGTAAGGATATCGCAAAGTGGGACGAGGTAAAGGATTATGTTTCGTATTTCTATGACGAGATTTACACACCGGATTACACGCTCCCGGAGAACATAAGCAGGGATGACGCTGTTGCTATCCTTGAAAAATATACTGAGATTTTTGACGCATCGGATGATAAAGATACCTGGTTTGCAAAGATCAAGGAGATTTGCGAGCCGCTTGGCTATACTCCGAACGTCAAGGAATATAAAAAGAACCCCGACGCTTTCAAGGGTCATGTCGGCGATGTTTCGACGGTTATCAGAATTGCGATAACCTCTCGCCGCAACACGCCGGATCTTCATTCAATAATTGCTCTCCTCGGCAATGAAAGAGTTAAGGCGAGACTCATTGAAGCAGCCAAATCATACAAATAATCGGAGGTCACCATGGAAGAAAAGAAAATTTCATCAAATTTTATACATGACTTTATCGACGAGGATCTTGCAAGCGGAGTGAAATCCCGTGTTCAGACAAGATTTCCGCCCGAGCCGAACGGATATCTTCACATCGGTCATGCAAAGGCCCTTTGCATAGATTTCAGCACGGCGGAAAAATACAACGGAATCTGCAATCTTCGCTTTGACGACACCAACCCATCCCGTGAGGACGTTGAATATATCGACGCAATCAAGGAGGATATCAAGTGGCTCGGTTTCCACTGGGATAACGTGTTCTTTGCTTCAAGCTATTTTGATTTTGTCTATGATTGCGCAATCAAGCTTATCAAGGACGGCAAGGCTTATGTTGATGACCTCAGCGCAGACGAGATAAGAGAATACAGAGGCACACTCACCGAGCCGGGCAGGGAAAGTCCCTACCGTAACAGGAGCGTTGAGGAGAATCTCGACCTCTTTAAGCGTATGACGGACGGTGAATTCGGCAACGGCGAGAAGGTTCTTCGAGCTAAGATCGATATGTCATCGCCGAATCTTAATATGCGAGATCCCGTTATCTACAGAATTTCTCATGTTTCACATCACCAGACCGGTGACAAGTGGTGCGTTTATCCGATGTATGATTTCGCTCATCCGCTTTCGGATGCCAAAGAGGGTGTAACATTCTCACTTTGCTCGCTTGAGTTTGAAAATCACAGACCTCTTTACAACTGGGTCGTTGACCAGATCGGCTTTGACGAACCGCCCAGACAGATTGAGTTTGCACGCCTTAACATAAATTATTGTGTTACCAGCAAGAGAAAGCTGCTTGAAATGGTTAACAAGGGTATCGTTTCCGGCTGGGACGACCCGAGAATGATAACTCTTTGCGGTATGAGAAGACGAGGCTACAGCGCTGCCGCAGTCAGGGATTTTATCGACAGGGTAGGCGTTTCAAAGGCGGACAGCACTGTTGACTACGGGTTGCTTGAAGCTTGCGTAAGAGACGATCTCAACGCTAAGGCTCCTCGTGCAATGGCTGTTCTGCGTCCGCTTAAGGTTGTTATTGATAATTATCCCGAAGGACAGAGTGAGGATTTTGAGGTTGAGCTTCACCCCGAGCACCCGGAGTTCGGAACAAGAAAGGTCACTTTCTCCCGTGAACTCTATGTTGAGCAGGATGACTTTATGGCTGAACCCGTCAAGAAATACTTCAGACTTTTTCCGGGAAACGAGGTTCGCTTCAAGAGTGCATATTTTATTAAGTGCAATAGCTACGACACGGATGAAAACGGCAACGTTACATGCCTGCACTGTACTTATGATCCCGAGAGTCGAGGCGGAAATTCCCCCGACGGCCGCAAGGTCAAGGGCACAATTCACTGGGTTAATGCCAACGACTGTAAGCAATGTGAGGTTCGCCTTTATGACAGACTTTTCAGCGCCGAGGAGCCCGGTAAGAACGGCGACTATTTTGACGATCTCAACCCCGACTCACTTGAGGTTATTGAAAATTGCCTGCTTGAGGGTGGATTTGAAAACGCAAAGCCCGGTGACACGTTCCAGTTTATGAGAAACGGATATTTTTGCGTTGATAAAGACAGCACCGAGGACAAGCTTGTATTCAATCGCACCGTTGCTCTTAACTCTTCATGGGGCAAATAAAGGAGCTGAAAACGATGAAAATATTCAACAAAATCGTAGTTTGTTTGGTGACTCTTGCAATTTTCCCTATTATGTATTTTATGAATATTGTCAGAGCTGTTGTTTCAATTTCCGAGGATTCGTCACTGTATACAATACTCTCAAAGCTCGCCGAGAAAACGGCAAGCAGTGCTATGGAGATCACCTTTTCCGTTAAGGAGATTTTCAAGTACATCAGCGACGGCAGCTTTTCATTCGGCGGAATGAAATTCGACATTTCAAAGATACCTGCCGAGCTTCTCTCAGGCAAGAATTGGGCGATTGCCGCGGGGATATTGATTGTAATTGCGTTGATCATTGCGATAGTTATTATCGGCTGTGCGCTTTTCACGAACGCTTACAAGACCATTACTGCGCTCGGAGCAGGCGGAGCGGTTTGCTGCTTTGCTGCTCTCAGATGCTTTGCCGGATTTTCTTCTCCGTACATAAACGGTTCGGTTGACATCGGCGAGATACTTGCGAAAGCCTTTGTCGGAGAGAGTAACAATCTGTTCGGTTCGATAGGAACATCGATTCTCAAGGGTGCAATCTCGGTCGATTTGTTCACACTCGGAAATGCAGTAACGCTCAGCTTGATTTTCTTTATCGGAATTGCTCTTTGGGAGCTTGCGTATGTTGTGACGCTTCCCGAAAAGAAACCGACAAAAGCGAAGAAATAAAATAAATTGATTTCATAACCGCTTGACTTGAAATGAATTGCATTTCAGGTTCGGGCGGTTTACTTTTATGCACAAAACAGATCCGTATACCGCAATATAGATAAAAATATATTAGATAAAGAGTTATTCAATAAATGACTTATTTATTATAGCGATTTTCGTACAAGATAAAATTTGTAGGAAAAAAACAGGCAAAAAAATGAAAAATTGTCGATTTTGAGCCGTTTTGGCAGAATTTAATTCGATAAATGTGTTTACTATTTATTTTTTATGTGATATAATGTTTCAGCATTATAATGTTGTATTGTGGGCTTTCGGAGTGTTAATATTTTAACAGACTGTTTTTATTCCGTTCCGACCGTTCGCATACGGCTAAACTGTTGTAAAGGAGGAACAACTTAAATGCTCAAAAAAATCAGCAAAATCCCGTTCAAAGGAACACCTGAGCAGGAGGCACAGCTTAAAGCAGTAATTGAGGAGTGCAAGGACAATAAAAGCTTGCTCATGCACGTTATGCAGCAGGCGCAGGCTATATACGGATACCTTCCGTTTGAAGTGCAGGCCATGATTGCCGACGGTATGAATGTACCGCTTGAAAAGGTTTACGGAGTATCCACTTTTTACGCTCAGTTTGCGCTTTCCCCGAAGGGAGAGTACAACATCTCTGTTTGTCTCGGTACGGCTTGCTATGTTAAGGGTTCGCAGGAACTTCTTGACAAGATTTGTGAGGAGCTTGGAATCGGAGCAGGCGAATGTTCGGACGACGGTATGTTCTCGGTTGAGGCTTGCCGTTGTATCGGCGCGTGCGGTCTTGCCCCCGTTCTCACCGTCAACGATGAGGTTTACGGAAAGCTTGTTGCAGACGATGTACCCGGCATTCTTGCCAAATACAGAGCATAATTACGGAGAAAAATCATGCGTGAACTGTCATTGAATGTTCTCGATATTGCGCAGAATTCCATTTCTGCCAACGCTTCGCTTATTGAGATTGAAATTGTTGGGGACACAAAGAAAAACGAGCTGCTGATAGGAATCTATGATAACGGCAAGGGAATGACCCCGGAACAGGTCAGAAATGTTCAGGACCCGTTCTTTACGACCAGAACGACAAGAAAGGTCGGCATGGGAATTCCTCTGTTTAAGCTGGCGGCGGAGCAGACGGGCGGAAGCCTCTGCATCGAATCCGAGGTCGGCGTCGGAACGAAGGTCAAGGCGATTTTTAAGACCGACAGCATTGATTACACACCGCTCGGCGATATTGATTCCACTGTTATCGTGCTCATCACCATGAACACAGACCGTAATTTTATCTATCGACTGAAGGTCGATGAAAAAGAATTTACTCTTTCCACTTCCGAGCTTAAAGGAATACTCGGTGACGTGCCGCTTAATGAGCCGTCGGTTACTCAGTGGATTAAAGAGTACCTGCATGAACAAACACAAACTATCCGTGGAGGTGTACTGTAAATGAAATCACTTGAAGAGTTGCTTGCCATCCGTGATAAGGCTAAGGCAGCAATGACAGACCGTGAGGGTACAGGCGACGGAATCCGTGTCGTAGTCGGCATGGCAACCTGCGGAATCGCAGCAGGCGCACGTCCCGTTCTCAACGCATTCGTTGACGAGGTCGCAAAAAGAAATCTTAAAAACGTTACGGTTGCTCAGACAGGCTGCATCGGTATGTGCCAGTATGAGCCGATCGTTGAGGTTTTTGAACCCGGCAAGGATAAGGTAACTTATGTTCAGGTAAGCCCCGAAAAGGTTGCCGAAATCGTTGCTTCCCATATTGTAAACGGCAATCCGGTTGTTGAATACACCGTTGGCGCTGTAGTAAAAGATTAAGGAGGAAAAACAATGTATCGTTCACACGTTCTTGTCTGCGGCGGTACCGGCTGTACTTCCTCACACAGTGCCGAGATCATTGAAAAGCTTGAGCAGGAGCTTAAAGCCAAGGGTCTCGAAAACGAGGTTAAAGTAATCAAAACCGGCTGCTTCGGACTTTGCGCATTAGGTCCGGTCATGATCGTATATCCCGAGGGCTGTTTCTACAGCGAGGTTAAGGTTGAGGACGTTCCGGAAATTGTCGAGGAGCATCTTCTCAAGGGTCGTATGGTCAAGAGACTTCTCTATGAAGAGACAGTTCATCAGGATGATATCAAGCCGCTGAATGAAACCAATTTCTACAAGAAGCAGCACAGAGTTGCGCTTCGTAACTGCGGTGTTATTGACCCTGAAAATATTGAAGAATATATCGCTATGGACGGCTATCAGGCTCTTGCAAAGTGCTTGACCGAGCTTACGCCCGATGAGGTTATCCAGATCGTTAAGGATTCCGGACTCAGAGGCCGTGGCGGCGGCGGATTCCCCACAGGTCTTAAGTGGAGCTTCACCGCTAAGAATACAGCCGACCAGAAGTACGTTGTATGTAACGCCGACGAAGGTGATCCGGGCGCATTCATGGACCGTTCTGTTCTTGAGGGCGATCCCCATTGTATCGTTGAGGCTATGACGATCTGCGGTTACGCAACAGGTGCAACCGAGGGTTACGTTTACGTTCGTGCGGAGTATCCTATTGCCGTTCATCGTCTTGATGTTGCTATCAAGGAAGCCCGTGAAGCTGGCCTTCTCGGCAAGAACATATTTAATTCAGGTTTTGACTTCGATCTTCATATTCGTCTCGGTGCAGGCGCATTCGTTTGCGGTGAAGAGACTGCTCTTATGACTTCAATCGAAGGTAACCGCGGTGAGCCGCGTCCGCGTCCGCCGTATCCGGCAGTTAAGGGACTTTTCGGCAAGCCGACAACAGAAAATAACGTTGAAACTTTTGCCAATATTCCGCAAATCATTCTCCACGGTGCAGAGTTCTTTAACTCAATGGGTACGGAGAAGTCTTCGGGAACCAAGGTATTCGCTCTCGGCGGAAAGATCAATAACACAGGCCTTGTTGAAATTCCGATGGGTACAACTCTTCGTGAAATCATTGAGGACATCGGCGGCGGAATTCCGAACGGCAAAAAGTTTAAGGCTGCTCAGACAGGCGGCCCGTCCGGCGGATGTATTCCTGCTTCCCTTATGGACACACCGATCGACTATGATAACCTTACCGCTATCGGTTGTATGATGGGCTCAGGCGGACTTATCGTTATGGACGAGGACAACTGTATGGTTGATATCGCTAAGTTCTTCCTTGATTTCACAGTTGATGAGAGCTGCGGTAAATGTACTCCGTGCCGTATCGGTACAAAGAGAATGAGAGAGCTTCTTGAGAAAATTACCGACGGTAAGGCTACTCTCGAGGATCTTGACGAGCTTGAATCTCTTGCTCATTATATTAAAGACAACTCACTTTGCGGTCTCGGTCAGACAGCTCCGAACCCTGTTCTTGCAACACTTCGTTTCTTCAAGGATGAGTATATCGCTCACATTGTTGACAAGAAGTGCCCGGCAGGCGTTTGTAAGAAGCTTGTTTCCTACTCAATCGAGGCTGATAAGTGTAAGGGCTGTACCGCCTGTGCAAGAAAGTGCCCGGTCGGAGCAATATCAGGTGCAGTTAAGACAGCACATACTATCGACACAAGCAAGTGCGTAAAGTGCGGAGTATGTATGGATACATGCCGCTTCGGCGCAATTATTAAGAAATAAGGAGGATGTCAGAAATGGAAATGGTTAATATCAAAATCAATGGCATGCCTCTGAGTGTGCCGAGCGGAATTACGATTCTTGAAGCTGCCCGCTATGCAGGAATCGAAATCCCGACACTTTGCTACCTTAAGAAAATAAATCAGATCGGTGCATGCCGTATCTGTATGGTTGAGGTCAAGGGAGCAAGAAGCCTTGTTGCCTCCTGTGTTTTCCCCGTAAACGAGGGAATGGAGATCCTCACCAATTCCGACAGAGTTCGTAATTCAAGAAGAACAACTCTTGAGCTTATTCTTTCGACTCATGAGCGCAAGTGTCTTTCTTGCGTAAGAAGCACAAACTGCGAGCTTCAGAAGCTCTGTAAGGAATACGGCGTTGAGAACGAGAGCAAGTTTGACGGCGTTACGCCCGACTATGCTTATGACGATTCAATGCCTCACATGATTCGTGACAACAGCAAATGTATCCTTTGCCGCCGCTGCGTTGCAGCCTGCGATGAGCAGAGCATCTCCGTTATAGGAGCAAATGCCCGTGGCTTTGATACCTGCATCACATCTCCGTTTGAGAGAGAAATCAAGGAGTTCTCATGCATTGCCTGCGGTCAGTGCATCGTAAACTGTCCGACCGGTGCACTCCGTGAGAAGGACGACACACCGAAGGTGCTTGAGGCTATCAATGATCCCGAGAAGTACGTTGTTGTTCAGACAGCTCCGGCTGTAAGAGCGGCTCTCGGCGAGGAGTTCGGTCTCCCAATCGGAACGGACGTTGAGGGCAAGATGGTTGCAGCTCTCCGCCGCCTTGGCTTTGACAAGGTATTTGATACCGATTTCTCCGCTGACCTTACCATTATGGAAGAGTCAAACGAGCTTATTGAGAGAATCACAAACGGCGGCGCACTCCCGATGATCACCTCCTGTTCACCGGGCTGGGTCAAGTATTGCGAGCATTACTATCCCGAACAGCTTGAGCACCTTTCAACCTGCAAGTCACCTCAGCAGATGTTCGGCGCAACGCTCAAGACATGGTACGCTCAGAAGATGGATATTGATCCTGCTAAGATCGTCAGCGTCAGCGTAATGCCCTGTACCGCTAAGAAGTTTGAGGTTGGCAGAGAAGATCAGAGCGCATCCGGCTATGCCGATGTTGATATCTCTATCACAACCCGTGAGCTTGCAAGAATGATTAAGAGCGCAGGAATCAGCTTTAATTCACTTCCTGATGAGACCTATGACAGTCCTCTCGGCGAGGGCTCGGGCGCAGCCGTTATTTTCGGCGCAACAGGCGGCGTTATGGAGGCGGCTCTGCGTACCGCAGTTGAGAAGATTACGGGTCAGGCTCTTGATAATGTTGATTTCACTGAGGTCAGAGGCATGGAGGGCGTCAAGGAAGCCACATACACAGTCGGCGATCTCAGCATCAAGGTAGCCGTTGCAAGCGGCACAAAGAACGCAAAGACGCTTATGGAGCAGATCAAGAACGGTACAAGCGAGTACCAGTTCATTGAGATCATGGGTTGCCCGGGCGGATGTATCAACGGCGGCGGACAGCCGATCGTTTCCGCAGCGGTTCGCAACTTTGAGGACTTCAGAAGCAAGCGTGCTTCCGTTCTTTACAATCTTGACAAGAACAACGAAAACCGTAAGTCACATGAGAATTCGGCTATCAAGCGTGTATATGACGAGTTCTTTGGTGAGCCCGGCAGCCATAAGGCGCATGAGGTTCTCCACACAACTTACGTTAAGCGTGGACTTTACAACAACTGATTTAATTAAAAATTGCAGCAGAGATGAGAAATCATCTTTGCTGCTTTTTTCAGTTCCATCAAAATCAATATAATATTGCAAAACACCCCGACTACAATTGCAATCGGGGTGCAGACTTATAAATTTTAAAAATCAGATATTGCAAATAAGCTCTGAGAGATCTGTATAGAAATCAAAGAAGCCTTGAAGTGAGCCGAACGCCTTTTCGTCTGCGGCATTGCAGAAATCATAGTGGTCGGCACCGTAAATTGTTGGCATAACATACCAAACACCGGGAATTATGCTTCTCGTTTCATCATATGTGATGTGATCCTCGTCAAAAGGATAAAGTGCACTTTTAAGCGGAACAATTCCGTCGTTTGCTCCCCATGACTTATCAATATATTTTCCGCCGATGAACATATTGACCGAAGCTGAAATCAGCGGAGAAGAAATCAAAAACGGCTCAAAAACATCATAATTCTTGTTGAGCTTTGTATAGCCGAGCTTTGTGTCCTCGGTTATGCACGCTGTATATGAAAAATAATAAGCCGATTTGACTGTTTTGATCTTTTTGTTGAGCTTTTCTGCGCCCTGAACGGTGAGGTCATAGCCGCAGTGATCATTTGAAAAGGCAATTTTCATGCACGCAAACGGATTTAATTTTGCTTTTTCTCCGCTTATAGGGTCTTTGGAAATTCCCCATTGGTCAAGCATAAGGTCATTTGCCGATTTTCCGGAAACACATTTTGAATGGAGCATAAATATCATAAGAAAAGCCGGAAGGTAGGTGTCGGCAACATAGTTTGAAGCCGTCGAACCGTTATGCGGGGAGGAGATGGCTGTAATTGAGCGGATGCCCTTTTCGTGACCGCCCTTGAAAAGCTCCGAGCAGTTTTCCGTGGCTGCTTTCATTTCCGTTTCATCGCCGTAAGCAAGTAGCGAAGCTAAAAGCCGTATTGTTTCGCCGCCGAAGGAATGACCGACAAAGTTAAGCGGACTTTCAAGATCCCATGCTTTTCCCATGGTTGCCCTGCCTGTGTAATCTCTGCCGAATCTGTCATGGCCGCATTCTTTTGAGTGCGCCGCACCGTAGTCAACAACAGTGCCGGTAAGCTGTGCATAAAGCTCGCACGCTCTGTCCCATGCGCTGCTGTAACCGCCGACCGTCGGATTGTATACTGTATAACCCTGCGCACGCAGATAAGTCATGACATTATTTTCCGGCTGAGTGCCCCAATACGGTCTGTTCTCTTCCTGCGGTGCACCGTCGCCCCAGCCGCACATTCCGTGTACATAGATGAACGGATAATCGCTTTTCTTTTCACCTTTTGCAAAGCCGACAACGGTGCAAAATGCCATAATACAAAGGCAGAGCACAAGGCTGATGAGCTTTTTAATAAATTTGTTTTTCACAGTTTTCGCCACCTTTTAATCTTATTGATCAATTATTGACCAATTAAAAATTATCATGTTCATTAAAAAAAGTCAAGAATAAAAGTCCGATTAAGAATTATGGTGAGCACTTATTAGACATAATCAGAGAATTGTAATATTTTCAAACGTTTTAAACCGAAAAACCACACCAAAAATCTCCCCGACCACGGATGTAATCGGGGAGATAGCTATATATTTTTTATTTTTCAGCGGCGGCTTCGATTGCTTTGCGGATCTCGTCCGCACCCTCGCCGTTGGAGGCTGAGAACGGAATGATTTTTACATCGCCGAACTCTGCAAGCTCCGTGTGGATATCCTCCATGCGCTTGGTACGCTCGGTCTTGTTGAGTTTGTCGCTCTTTGTCATAACGACGATGAAATCATAGCCTGCCGACTGCATGAATCGCATCATGTCAAGGTCATCCTTCGTCACGGGGTGGCGCATATCCGTCAGTTGAACGACAAGGCGGATGTTTCTGTCGGAGGTGAAGTAGCCCTCCATGAGATCAGCCCAACGCTTTTTCTCGTTGAAATTAACCTTTGCATAGCCGTAGCCCGGTAGGTCAACGAGCTTTATTCCGTCGCAGTCAAAGAAGTTGACCGTGACCGTTTTGCCCGGAACGGAGCTGACTCTCGCAAGATTCTTCCTGTTAAGAATCTTATTGAGCATGGACGATTTGCCGACATTTGAGCGTCCCGCAAACGCAATCTCGATATGCTCGCTCGCAGGGAGCTGCTGAGCTGTGCCGTATGAAGCCTCATATTTTACTTTGTCAAATCTCATTTGTCTATCCTCAGATTCGCATTGCCGTGTAGCCGGAATCTTTCTTCGCTACTGCGGCGATGCTTTTTCTTTCTTTTTCTTCCTTAGTGGTCACAAGTGCAATCTCAAAGACTTCGTCCAATTCAGTGACGGGAACGAATTTCAATGCCGCCCTGACCTTTTCATCAATTTCGCTGAGGTCGGGAACGTTCTTCTGCGGAATGATAACCGTCTTGATTCCCATTCTGTAAGCCGCCATTGTTTTTTCACGCAAGCCGCCGATCGGGAGAACACGTCCTCTAAGTGAAATTTCACCGGTCATGGCTACAAACTGATTAACAGGGGTATTCGTGAGAGCCGAGAGCAGAGCCGTTGCCATTGTTACGCCTGCCGACGGGCCGTCCTTCGAAACCGCACCCTCGGGAACATGAATATGAATGTCCTTTTCTTTATAGAAATTATGATTAACGCCGTATTTGTCGGCCTTGCTTCTGATAAAGCTGACTGCCGCCATTGCCGATTCCTTCATGACGTCGCCGAGCGAGCCTGTAAGCTCAACCTTGCCCGTTCCGTCAAAGACTGCCGCCTCTACCTGAAGCATTTCGCCGCCTACGCTCGTCCATGCAAGTCCGTTTACAACGCCGATTTCGGCTTCTTTATCAACCGAGAGTGGAAGATATTTTTTCGGTCCGAGCAGCTTTTCAAGGTTGGCTTCCTTGACGGTAAGCGATTTTGATTCGCCGCCGACAATCTCCGCCGCCGCCTTTCTGCAAAGTGCAGCGATTTTCTGCTCAAGCTTTCTTACACCTGCTTCACGGGTATAGCCGTCAATCAGCGCATAAAGTGCCTTATCGTTTATCTTGAACGTTCTGCCGTTTAGTCCGTGCAGCTTCGCCTGCTTAGGTACAAGATGCTTCTTAGCAATATTAAACTTTTCCTCATTCGTGTAACCCGGCAGCTCAATGATTTCCATTCTGTCGAGAAGGGGAGCAGGGATAGTCGAAGCATCGTTCGCCGTTGTGATAAACATAACCTTGCTCAGGTCAAATTCAAGCTCGATATAGCGGTCAACAAACGTGCTGTTTTGCTCGCCGTCAAGAGCTTCAAGCAGTGCCGACGAAGGGTCGCCCTTGTAGTCAGAGCCGAGCTTGTCGATTTCGTCAAGCAAAATGATAGGATTCTGAGTTCCTGCCTGCTTAACTGCATTTATAATCCTGCCCGGCATTGCGCCGATATAGGTTTTTCTGTGGCCTCGGATTTCAGCCTCATCGCTTGTGCCGCCGAGCGAAATTCTCGCAAAGCGTCTGCCCATCGCCGTTGCAATGCTTTTGGCAATCGAGGTTTTACCGACACCCGGAGGGCCTACAAGGCAAAGCGTCTGACCGTAACAGCCGTCCGAAAGAGAACGCACGGCAAGAGCTTCGATAATTCTTTCCTTGACCTTGTCGAGGCCGTAATGATCGCGGTCGAGCACCTTTCTCGCATGAGCAAGGTCAAGCTTGTCCGTTGAATATTTATGCCACGGAAGCTCAAGACAGGTTTCAAGGTAGACTCTGATAACCGTCGCCTCGGGTGACGTTGAGGACATTTTTTCGAGCCTTGCACACTCTTTGAGAAGCTTCTTTTCGGATTTTTCGTCAAGACCGAGCGCAATGATTTTTTCTCTGAATTCGTCACATTCCGCCTGCGGAGAAAGGCCGTCGTTCAGCTCCTCGGAAATGATTTTCATCTGCTCATGCAGATAATAATCACGCTGGCTCTTGTCGATATTCTCCTGAACCTTTTGATTTATCTCGTTTTCGAGCTTCATCAGGTCGCCCTCGTTGGCAAGCAGACAACAGACCTTTTCAAGACGCTTGAGCGGATTGATTTCGTTGAGAATCTGCTGGCGCTTCTTGTATTCAAGCATGATATTTGAACCGATATAGTCGGCGAGCTCACCCGGGTCGTTCTTTTCCAGCACGTCGAGAATTATCTCGGCAGGCATCTGCGGAACAACCTCGGCATAGTCCTCGAAATAGTCTTTTGTTTGACGAACAAGTGCAGTTGCATAGTCCTTGTCATCCGATTTGACGCTGATTTCACGGCGGATTTTAACGTCCGTAATCAGATACGGGTCGCACTGAAGCATATCAACCATAGTCGCTCTTGTGATTCCGTCAACAGAAACACGAACCGTGTCGCTGTTCGGCAGGCGCAGGATATGGCTGATCTTTGCAATTGTACCTATTTTAAAAAGCTTATCAAAGTCGGGCTCATCATCCCTGACGTCCTTTTGAGCGACAAGGAAAATTTGCTGATCATCCGCCATGGCAGCTTTGATAGCATGTAACGAACGGGTTCTGCCGACGTCAAAGGTTATTCCCATACCGGGGAAAACAACCAAACCCCTGAGGGCAACGGTCGGCATGACCCTGTATTCCGATGCTTTATTCAAAAAATCAACTCCGATATTCGTATATATGTTGACATTATACATTAAAAAGAGAACTTTTTCAACCTAAAAACTTTACCAAAGCTGTTGAAAAATAGTGTTTTGAATGATAAAATTAGATATATTATTTTTTCGGAGCGATTTATGGAAAGACATCAGCTAATCGAGCGCAGTATAATTAAGAAATACAGAAAATCAATATGGAATAATTTCGTCGGAGCGATAAAGGATTACAAGCTGATTGAGCCTGACGATAAAATTGCCGTCTGCATTTCCGGAGGCAAGGATTCAATGCTCCTTGCCAAGTGTATGCAGCATTTGCAGAAATACAGCGATTTTCATTTTGATGTTGAATACATTGTCATGGACCCGGGCTACGTCGGCAACAACAGGGCAAAAATAATTGAAAATGCAGAGATTATGGATATTCCGATAAGGATTTACGATTCGCCGATTTTTGAAACGGTCTATGCCGCAGAGGGCGGTTCACCGTGTTACCTTTGCGCCCGAATGAGGAGGGGATACCTCTACAAATTTGCGCAGGATCTTGGTTGCAACAAAATTGCACTCGGTCATCATTTTGACGACGCTATCGAAACAACGCTGATGAGTATGCTCTACGGTGCGGAGATAAAAACGATGATGCCGAAGCTCAAAAGTACGAATTACGAAGGTATGGAGCTTATCCGACCGCTTTACATGGTCAGAGAGAAGGATATTATCTCATGGGCGAGATACAATGAGCTTGAATTTATCCGCTGTGCCTGCAAGGTTACCCGGGCGAATGAGGAAGCCGATAACGGCTCCAAACGCCAGGAGGTCAAAATGCTCATTAAAAAGCTCAAGGAGGAAAACGACAACGTGGACATGAACATTTTTAAAAGTGTTCACAATGTCAACCTTGCAACGATAATCGGTTACCGTGACTGCGACGGCGGCGAGCTTCATTCATTCACGGAAAGCTATGATAAGTGAGGTATGTCTATGATTTTTATTGAATATCCGAAATGTTCAACCTGCCAAAAGGCGAAGAAGTGGCTCGATGAGCACAACATTGATTATGTTGACAGACATATTAAAGAGGAAAATCCGACCGCCGATGAGCTTAAGGCGTGGGTCAAGGCAAGCGGTATTGAGATTAAAAAGCTGTTTAACACAAGCGGCATGCTCTACAAGTCGCTGAATCTTAAAGAGAAGCTTCCGACCATGACCGACGAGGAGAAATTTGACCTGCTTGCAACGGACGGAATGCTGGTAAAAAGACCGCTTATTATTGACGGCAACACCGTCCTGATCGGCTTCCGTGAGGCAGAATGGAAGAAACATTTTGATATTGAGTGAAAAATTTGAAAAAACACTTGATTTTCATTTTGCGTTCGGGTATAATAATAAAGCTATATAGGAGCACGATTTCCAATCGTGTAACATCAATTAAATAATGAAAATGAATTTGGAGAGTTGTCCGAGCTGGCCGAAGGAGCACGATTGGAAATCGTGTAACAGGTCAAAGCCTGTTCGAGGGTTCGAATCCCTTGCTCTCCGCCAAAAC
>HF999626.1:18833-21607 GCA_000434055.1 Ruminococcus sp. CAG:488
TGCTCTCCGCCAAAACGAAAAGCAGGTCGCAAGGCCTGCTTTTTGCATTGGCAAAAATAAATAAAGGGATTCGAACAAGGAGGGAGCAGACTTGTCTGCGGAAGAAAACAGTCCGGTGGACTGTTTTTGCCGACGTGGTCAAGGAGCGAATCGACGCGAAGGTGCACGGGAGTGCGCCGAAAAAATCCCTTGCTCTCCGCCATAAGTCCACCGTAATGTTGATAGAATTATAGTGGACTTTTTTCATGCCCGAAAGCTGCTTGAAAGGCAGGCTCACATAAGGATACTTTCAAAAAGTGACCGATTGAGATCAGTACAACGCCACAGAGATTTAAAACTCTGTAGCGTTGTGCTTTTTATAGCTAACAGGAAAATGATTAGAAAAAATTTTGATCTTTGATTAAGGTTGCGGGCGTAACAGTTACTGCAAAGTGGTTTATTCTACAATGGCGGCGTCCGTCAGTCTGGAATAGTGAGCAGTATATTTCCGTAAAAACAGCAAAGCCGCCCGGTTTCGGACGGCAAATTGGCACAGGCTGTGTTTTATATTCCCCAAAGCAACATGCCGAGTGCGGCAGAAAAGAGTATCATTATAATCGGCGACGGTGCAGTTTTTTTGATTCTTTTATATCCGAAATGTGTCAGCCACAGAATGGCAAAGACCAAAATGGATTTAGGATCCGGAACAAGTGCCGAATGAATATCCGTAAAACCAAGCAATGTTGATATGGCCATACCGATTGCCGTAGCGAGAATCATTGCGATAACGCAGGGGCGGACGCCGGAGAGAAAAGCGTTGACACCGGCATATTTCATCAGGTTTTTGAGTACCGCCGCAATTAAAAGTATAATAACGAAAGACGGAAGAACAACGCCGAGCGTAGCAAGAAACGAGCCGAGAATGCCACCTTGCGTGGAACCTATAAATGTCGCCATATTAACGGCAAGCGGACCGGGCGTTGATTCCGAAACGGCAATGAAATTTAAGAATTCGCTTTCCGTTAGCCAGCCGTTTGAAATGACTGTTTCTCTTACAAGGGAAACCATTCCGTATCCGCCGCCGAAGGAAAGGGCACCGATCATTAAAAAATTCAGGAATAATTTTAGGTAGATCATTGTTTATTTCCGTTTCCTTTCCGCAGTTTTTTCAGGAAGAAAATCGCAAGTCCTGCTGTACCGCAAATCAGAATATAGTAAACGGAAGAAAAAGAAACGGCGAAAACAGTGCACGCCAGCATTGCAGCAATGACCGACAGCAAAATGACCGTGTTGAAGGCATTTCTTTCAATGGTTTTCAGCATTTTCAGCCCGGCAGAGGAAATCAGATAGATCACACATACCTGTATTCCGCGGAAAGCACGGGAAACCCATGTAAGGCTTAAGAATTGATCAAAAAACAGTGAGATGCAAAAAATTACGGTAAACGAAGGAATACAAACCGCCACGGTAGCCGCCGCAGCACCGAACAAGCCTGCAATTTTATAGCCGATATATGTGGCGCTGTTGATTGCAACCGGTCCGGGTGTAGACTCGGCAATGGCTACCATATTCAGAAAGTCGTCCTTTTCGATCCACTTCTTGCGCTCTACAAATTCGTTTTCAAGCAGCGCAATCATAGCATATCCGCCGCCGAAGGTAAAGGCGCCGATTTTAAGAAAGGTGAGAAACAAAGTCCACACTTTTTTCATTGCCGCACCTCCTGTCTTTTATGAATAATAAAAAGTATAATGATACCGAGAATAATCTGAACTGCCCCAAATTGTGCAGACAGTATAAAAAGACCCTACTCGATGTAGCAGAATAAAAATTAAGCAACAAACTGATTTCGTTTTTCAAGCGGAGTCAGCTTTGTTTTAGTTTGAATACGGTAGTTGTTGTAGAAGCTGATGTATTCGGATATGAGGAGGCGAGCCTCATCATATCCGGAAAGTTTAACTCTGTGGATACATTCCGTTTTGAGAATTGAAAAGAAATTTTCGGCTAAAGCATTGTCATATGGGTTACCACGCCTTGACATTGACGGCGTAATCTGTACATCAGATTTAATCAAAGCTTCCTTAGAAAAGTATAAAAATTTTACAAAAATTATAACACGCCGCATTATGAAAAGCAATCACCTATTTTAAAAAGTTTCTTTAGCCATGAGCAAAACGTCAAAAGTGTAGATATATCAACGCTTTTCGGGCATGGCAAGCCCGATTTATCACTCCAAAATATAGAAAGCAACCACCTAATATGGTATAATTTAATTGTAGAAAAACCAACCAAGGAGGCGGTTGCTATCTATCGTCAGGAAATTTTGCAAGACATTCGTCTTTTCACTTCACAGCCTAAAGCTAAGTTTTACGATAACCTTTTTTTGAATCTCGAATTACCCGAAAATTTCTGCAAAGGTAACACTACAGGTTGCAAAGGATTTCCTAAATATGCCTTGCTATGTGCCTTCATTGTTATGAAATGTGAAGGCTTTTCTTAAATAACTGGAAAAGTCAAGGCACAGCTTGAGCAGCTCCGATCCACAAAGGCAGCACGGGAAGCCCAGGCAGATGCCATCGGAGCTTTCATGTTCGAGATGCAGGAACTGGACATTCTCACCGAGTTTGACGAAAAGCTCTGGTTGACAGTCATTGACACAGTGACCGTTCACGCCGACGGACGAATGGCCTTCAAATTCCGAGGTGGTAAAACGCTCACTTCTTATTGACAATTCTCTAAATATGCCGTATAATCGGTATATACCGGAAAACAAAGGAGGACGTGTCCATGCCAAGACC
>HF999627.1 GCA_000434055.1 Ruminococcus sp. CAG:488
CGTTTAGCTTCAAACTGCCCCTTAACGTCGGCAAAATCCGGCATATAATCTATAATCTCCGTTCCGTCCGATTTTATCGGCTTGGCAGGCTCAATCGGCTTTGAGCCTCTCAAGTGATTGAGCACGGCAAAAACATCGTCAACCGGATATATTTCAACTCCTTCAACCACCGACGCTTCATTGGCATTTTCGGAGGGAACAAAAATTTTACTGACTCCGCTCTGACATGCCCCGATAACCATCGGCAGCACACCGTTGACCCTGCGAACCTTACCGTCAAGCGAAAGCTCGCCGAGGAAGATATATCCGTCCGTGTCGGCTCTCAGTTGTTCCGACGCCATAAGCAAAGCAACAAACATTGCAAGGTCATAGAGAGGGCCCTCCTTTCGGCGGTCGGCAGGGGCAAGATTAACGGTAATTCGGCTGACAGGAAAATCAAAGCCGCTGTTCTTTATCGCGGAATGAACACGGTTTCTGGACTCGCTGACAGCGGAATCGGGCAGGCCTACCACATCAAAACGAGGCAAGCCCGAGGATATATCAGCCTCAACGCTGACAGGGAAAACCTCCATGCCGAAAATGCCCATACTGTTGACCTTTGCAAACATTCTTTCATCCTCTTTCGTTAGATTTTTTCGAGTGCGGCTTGTGATTTTATCCCCACCACCGCAAGCGGTCCCCCTCCCCTTACAATAAGGGGAGACTGATAGTCGAGTAATCTTCCGTTTTTTCTTTACTCATCCGTCATTTTAAAAAGCTCATTCGGCGTGCAGTTAAAAATCTGACAGAGTGCGTCGATATTTTCATACTGAATCGACTTGGTTTCGTTGTTTATCATGCGGCTGAAATTCTGATAGCTCATGCCGAGCTGCTTATAGAGCCAGTATTTTGTTTTGCCGTTCTTTTCAAGTAAATTCAAAACATCTAACTTTATCATAAGATATCTCTCCGTAATATACTTTCTTGTGAGATAATATTATACTTTTACTGCTTGAATATAGACTAATACATTAGATAACTGCCCTCATCTAACATTTTAATAGCTTAAACAAAAAATTACAACCGAATTTATGTAACTTTTTCCTGTATTTCTCTTTATTTTTCTTTAAACATCAGTTATAATAAACTAAATATAGATAAAAGGAGTATATTATTATGCTTAAAAACATACCTTCGATACTTTCACCCGAGCTTCTTAAAATCCTCATGGAGATGGGTCACGGCGACTACATCGTAATCGGCGACGGCAATTTCCCGGCAGTCACAAATGCTCAGCGTCTT
>HF999628.1 GCA_000434055.1 Ruminococcus sp. CAG:488
GGTAACAGCAGCACAGGCGGAAGCACGGGCGGCTCGGCATCCAAAACAAACGCAGCTAATGCAGGTTCTTCAATCCCGACAGGCACAGCTCAGATCGTTAGCTATTACAACACGGCTACGGCAAAGGTTGCCTCCAAGAAGGCTGCTTTCAACAAGACAAGAACAACAACCGAGAAGTCATATGATGCCGGTGTTGCTCTCAAGTCCATGAAGAGCATTGTTTATAAGTTCATGGGCGTAGGCGATTCCAACAAGTTTTCAAAGTCCGTTACTTCGGCAGACGCTGGAAGCTACCATAAGTATTTTAAGGCATCCAAGCTTACAACCTCAGACGTTACAAGCGCAACATGCGTAAAGAACGGCAACAACTACACAATCACGCTTCATATCAAGAACGGATCAAGCACCGTTAAGGGCGGCAAGGTTGTTTCTTCCAACAATGCTCCTCTTGACAGAAGCGGACTTGCATGCGGCGAGAAGGATAAGGATTATTGGGATCACAAGACAGCGGAGAACGTTATGTCTGCAATTTCGGAGGTTCCGGGATGCGGCGGCGCTAATATCTCAGAGAGCTACTCTAACGCTGTTATTAAGGCTGTTGTAAATGCTTCGACAGGTAATCTCGTTTCCCTCAACGCCAAGTTCGATTTTAAGTTTGAGCTTTCAAGCATTATGAGCTCATCGGGAACGGCTGTTGCATCGTCTGTTGTTAACATGACAGGCTTCAAGATGTAATCTCGATAACAGAATACATAATTAAGGCATGGCATTTCGCCGTGCCTTTTCTTTGTTGTACAGATTTTTGTTAATGCGTCGCATTGTTATGTATTAACTGCTTTTTATTTTAACAACCGCAAGTATTCTTTCTTAAAACGGAGGTAGCTAAGACTATAATAGCTGTTAAGCGTCAATTTTATGACCATGTTTAACACTTATATTTAAAAAGACTATCGTATTTTTCGATAGAATTATGCAACACTTGCCTTTAAATATGTATAAGAAAAGAGTAGATTTCTCGACTCTTACCGCTGATATAACATCGGGAAACAGTTTTGAAAATAAATCTTTAATACTTATTACCAATCTTGCGAATACACAATATAGTATGACCTGATTTGCCAATATGCCGGAATCAGCAGAAAATATAATCCTGTTTAGCATCTCTAATACTTTTTGTGTTATTCCAATGTGGACTTTCTCGGCAGAAAAATAAGAAAGTACGGTAGCCCATTGTATCATGGACTACCGCACTTCGTGACGGAGAGTTAGGGATTTTTTCGGTGCACTCCCGTGCACCTTTGCGTCGCTTCGCTCCTTGACCCCGTCGGCAAAAACAGTCCACCGGACTGTTT
>HF999629.1:0-14582 GCA_000434055.1 Ruminococcus sp. CAG:488
CGGATTTTTCCGTATTCCGTTGCCCGAGCAGACGATTTTTTTGCAGTCCTTGCCGATGAGCTTATACATATCGTGAAGCTCCCGAGACATTCCGATAATCGTCGAAAGCAAGATATCCTCGGGTGTAAAATTATTCTCGTCAATGCCCGAGTATGAGCCTTTGAGTGTCGGATCAAGCCTTGTTCCGCAAAATCTTGTGTCGGCAATGATTGAAGTTGCGCTCTTTTTTCCGAGAGCCTTATCAATCCTTTTGTATATATTTTCGCATTCTTCGCCCGTTGCAAGCTCCGCACATTTTGCAATGAAGTTCGCCGCAGTCGCAAAGGCTCTGCCGCCGCAGAGAGCACAACCGGCATAGAGATACTTGCCATCGGTAAACGGACGTGCTTCTATACCGTTTGGCGCATCTGCGCTGTCGCCGATAACCGAAATCTGCGAACCTGTGCCGAAGTTGAGCAATGCACTTTCATTGTCGCTGACCGAGCCGATAAAGCTCGCTTGATTGTCACCGAGAGCGACAGTGACGGGGATTCCGGCATATTCGCCGACTGTTTCAATCTTGTCCGTTACTTTCGGCAGACAGCTCAAATCAGTCTTGAATTTTTTTCCTTTAATGTCGAACAGACCGAGCGAAGCGGCATTTGTAACGTGCATGATCGGCTCGGATTTTTTGCAAAGAGTTATTGCAATGTAATCGCCGATTGTCATTATGTATTTTGTCTTTTCGGGCACAAGTCCGTTCTCACGGTTATAGAAGTCGGAGACCAAACCGTAGCCTGCAAATGAGCCGAGACGCTCGGCATAGCTTTTGCCGTCCTTGTATTCAAGGTTGCCCCTGGTGTCCTGCCAGGTGTAAAGCGGAGAAATCGCATTGCCACTCTCGTCGGCGTAGAGAATACCGTGCATCTGATTGGAAATGCCGATTGCTTTTGTTTCGGAATTGCAGAGCTTCTTGACAATATTTTCAACGATTTCCGTTATCCGTTCGGGCGATTGAATTCGCTCATATTCCTTGTCGGCCTTTATGAACGAATCGTTGTTCATATTTACGGAATCGAGAATTTCGCCGTTTTCACAGTCAACGATAATTCCGCATATTCCCGTTGTTCCTATATCAATTCCGAGTGAGTTCATTTGGGTGCTCCTTTGTACGGCTTTCTTTTGATCAGCCTCCCCTTGAAGCAAGGGGAGCTTAATTATGTCTCAAAAGACTCTTCTCTCACTCCAAATTCGCCGATTTGGGATCGAGACGGCGAATGATATCCTGCTGGATAGCAGGGGAGAGGTCGAGGAAGTTTACGAATGTTCCGTGAATTCTCATAATATACACTCCGCTCGGTGCGTATTTCTCGGGTTCGGCAAGAACCTTCCTGAGAATTTCGGCTGTTGTGACGTTAACATAGAGGTAGAACGGAGAAATGCCCTCTTTAAGCGGATTGAAAAACAGCGGATTTACGATTTTATCCCTGAATTCAACTCCCTTGTCCTCATATGTTTCCGCCTTGAAATATTTCGGGTCAACGCCGAGGTGGGAGGCGTAGCCGCCGTTGAACTTGTCAAACGGCATCTTCATATTTGAAAGCACACGGAAGCCCAGTCCGTTTTCGGCACTGCCGTAGAGCGGATCAACGCCGTAGTTGAGCATATCACGGCTCTTTCTGCCGTCGGGTGTTGCACCGACCCAGTAGCCGTAGAGAAGATGTGTTGACGGGGTGCTGAAATCGGGTCTGAACGGATTGCCGAGATAGTTTTTTTCGTTCGCAACCACATCGGCAACCTTTGATGCGATCTCGCCTGCCTCGTTGTCAACCTTTTCAATGTTGTTTCCGAATTTATCTGCTCCGAGCAGGAAGTCACGCAAATCCTCGTAGCCCACAAAATCTGCCTTGAGCGCAGGAATGAGCTTATTTGCGTCCTGCGGTCTCTCTTTAAGAAGCTTGTCGATTGCTGCGAAGCAGTCGGCAACGACGGTTGTGCCATGGATGAGACAGCCGCTTCCGTTATACTTTGTGCCCTGTCTGTGAATGTCTCGTGCGTCGATTCCGTTGCGTTGACCGCCCATAAAGCAGGAGAGAAACGGAACACGCTGAGTTGAAATAGCCTCCGATGCGCCGTTGGCGGATTTAGCCATTTCGTGCGCAAAGAATTTTACGTTTTTATAGAATTCCTCACGGATATTTTCAAGCGGTGCTTTTTCTGCATCGCAAAGCTTTTCCCCCGTGATGAGTGAATAGCCGCCCGTAAGGGTCATTTCAAGAATCTTCGGCAGGTTGAACCAGCTGTTGGTCGTGTTGGCGTTGTCCTCGCCCATAATCAGCGGTTCCTGACAGCCTGCGATTGCGATATCCGGGAGATCGTCCTTGTCAATGCCGTGTGAGCCAAGCGTTTCAAAGAGTGCGTCGTCGTTGAACATCGACGGAGTGAGAACGCCGGGGGAAAAGAAAAATCTGCCAAGCTCACGGTAAAGCTTTTCGGGAGTGTTCTTGTGCAGCTTAACCGAGAGTATCGGCTGCGGCAGGTTCATATCGTAGTAAGCGTCAAGCAGCGCATATGTAGTCGGGTTTGTCAGATCCTCGCCGCAGACGCTGCGTCCGCTGACGATGATGTTCTGTGAGATTGCCCAGCTTCTGTCCGCAACATTGAAGAAAACAAGGAAATGCTTGAATAAGGCCGCAGTTTCGTCACGGTCGAGTCCGTTTCTGTACGGCTCAAAAATTCTGTCGGCATTTCCGACGGAGAATGCGAACGGGTTCGGAGCCTGCTCAAGGCACATCATCTGCCATAATATGATGAACGACTGAATTGCTTCGTAGAGGTTCTCCGCTCCGTTGAAGGGGACTTTTTTGAGCGTATCTGCCATGAGAATAAACTGCGATTTCTGCGGCTCCGGCAGAGCTTCTGCCTTTTCTCTTGCGAGCTTTTCGTATCTTGCGGCAAGGTCGCACGCCGCCTCAAGGGCGATAACAAATGCCTTGTAGCCGTTGCCCTCCTTGTTCTTCATCTCATTGATGAGAGCTTTAAGCCCGTGCTTCAAAGCAAAACGGAAGTCGGGAATAAGATGTCCCGTAACCTGTTCAAAGAAATATATAACTTCCTTCGTGTAGCTTTCGCTTTCGGTATATACCTTTTTGAGCTTCTTTGCATATTCTGTCTTGAGAAATTCGTCCTTGGCTTTCTTAATTCTCTCCTCGGTAAATTCCTCATTCGGCACGATATCGCCGAAAACAGCGGCAGGGTCGCAGTAGCCTGCAAACTCCTCAACCCTGAACGACGGATTGATAAGCGCATAGCTTCGTGCAAAGGAATCGTCCTGAGTGCCTGCAAAGATCTGATTTTCGTCAAGGTCAATTGGGATATCCTTTACGATTTCCTTAATTATGAGAGCCTTTTTAACCTCCTCATCGTATTCGGCAAGCGAATCATAAATCCGGAGCTCCTTTTCCTTGGCGATGAACCAGCCGTCAAGTCTGTCCTTGGCTCTCTCGTGTTTGAAGAGCACCTTTGCCTTTTCGGTCACTTTTTCAGGCGTATAGATGTCATATATCATACCGCTACCTCCGTTCAGGTTTCTATAAAATGTATGCCGTCCTTTTCGAGGCGGTTTTTGAATATTTTTATTTGTTCATCGGTCACAAATCCGTCCGTAATTTGATACTCCTCTGTCCATTTGCATTTGCCGAATTCATGGTAGGGGAGGATTTCAACGACCGTGTTCGCCATATCCATTTTTTTGAACAGCTCGGCGAACGGCTCGGGATCTGTGTTGACGTGATTTATCAGCGGGATTCTGACGTGAAGCTGATTGCGCTTATGCGAAAGCTTTATGAGATTTTCAACCGTAATTTTGTTGCTGTGTTCAGCATACTTTTTATGTATATCGTCGTCGGGATGCTTTATGTCGACTATCATATAATCAACGTAGTCGGAAATTTCGCAAAGTCTCTGGCTTGAACCGTTGTTTTCGATAGCCGTATTTACCCCAAGCTCCCGTACCTTTTTTAACACATATATAAGGTCATCGGGCTGCAGAGTCGGTTCCCCTCCGGTGAAGGTGACCCCGCCGCCGTCAAAGAACATCATTCTGCTTCGCTCGATTTCTTTAACAACATCGTCGTTCGGAACATCCTCCGCCTTGTCGGAAAAAAGCGGCATACTCTCGGGATTGGAGCACCATTTGCATTTGAAATTGCACCCTTGCAGGTGATAGATGAGACGGTTTCCGGGACCGTCCTGTGAATAATTAAACCCTTTTTGTAAAATTCTCATAATGAGCCTCCGTTTACTTCGCTTATCGTATCATACTTTTATAATTTTTTCAACATTCCTTTAGTTTTTCGGCAAAAATACAAAAAACCGGCATTTATAATTGGCTTAAAAACCCAAAAATGCAGTTTATTGTGACTGTTATATTGACGTTATTGACTTTTGAATAAAAAACAAATATAATGCTAAATGGTGATTGACATGCTTTTGACGATAGATATCGGCAATACCAATATAACTATGGGAATTTATGAAGGCGACGAATTGCTGTTTACTTCTCGCTTGGCAACGGACAGAAAGAGAACAAGCGACCAATATTCCGTTGAGCTTCTTAATATTTTTAAACTGCATAATGCAAGTTGTTCCGGCTTTTCGGGTGCAATAATAAGCAGTGTTGTGCCCGAGGTCGTCAATGCCGTGGGCAGTGCTGTTGAGACCGTTACAGGGGTTACTCCGAAGGTTTTGTCGTCTGATATAGGAACGGGGTTGAAAATCGTTACGGGTACAGAGGGATTCCTCGGTGCCGATTTGGCTGTAGCCTCCGTTGCGGCGATAGATAAGTATGAATTACCGTGCTTTATCGTTGATCTCGGAACTGCTACCAAGATTATTCTCCTTGATGAGGACGGAGTGTTTCTTGGCTGTACGATTTCGGCAGGTGTCGGGATTTCGCTCGAAGCTCTTGCGAAAAAGACCTCGCAGCTTCCGGCGGTCAGGCTGACTGCACCGCCGACATCAATCGGTACGAACACCGTGGACTGTATGCAGTCCGGTACGGTTTTCGGAACGGCAGCGATGCTTGACGGCCTTACGGCGCGAATGGAAAGGGATTTCGGAAGGAAAGTTAAAACAACGGTCGCTACCGGCGGCTTGGCGGAGGAAATTGTTAAAAATTGCGATCGCGAGATTATATTTGACCGTGATCTTATTCTTGAGGGTTTGAAAAATATTTATAAACGGAAGGTTTTTTAAAAATGAAAGTAGCTTTAAGGGAAGAAAGAAAAGAGAAATTGATATTTGTGGCGGTTTTGACCGCGCTCATAATTGTAATGAGTCTTACGCCGCTCGGCTATCTTAAAATGCCGAGAGCGTCCATAACGTTTTTACCTGTTCTGGTCGTTATCGGTGCAGTTCAGTACGGACCGCTTTGCGGACTTTATCTTGGCACGGTTTTCGGAATTTCGAGCTTTGTTCATTGCTTTGATCCGAACTATGCTTTCGGACAAACATTTCTGCACATCAGTCCGATTCTGTTATTGCTTGTCTGCATTATTCCGAGAGCGCTGATGGGTCTTAACTGCGGACTTATACATAAGCTTTTCAGTCGAAACACCTCGCCGATATTTGCGAACATTATTTCGTCGTTAAGCGGCGGATTCCTCAACACTGTTTTCTTTGTTGCGGCATTGCTTATTGCATTTTACAACAGCGACTATATACAGAACCTCGGCTCAAACCCTACTCAAATTGTCAGAACACTGATAACGTATAATGCATATATCGAGTGGGTTGTCTGCACAATAGTCGGAACGCTTGTGCCGTGCATTAAATCAAGAATAGCAAAGAAAAACAGTCCCGATATTGCCGAATCTGAGATTATCTGACCTTGACTTTTTTTCAAATTGGTGTTATTATTCTTGCAACGGCTGTGATAAAGAGGGCCGGAGCAAAGCTTTTCAGAGAGTCGGCGGCAGGTGAGAGCCGACAGTGAAGCTCCATGTGCCTATGGCTTTTGAGCCGAAGGCCTGAAATAACAGTAGGGTCTTCCGTATATCTGCGTTAAAGAATCGAGTGGTATTCCGATAAGGATTACAAATTGAGTGGTACCGCGGGTTTTCTCGTCTCAAAGTATTATGCTTTGAGACTTATTTTTTTGCTCTCGTTGGCTATTTTTCCGCCGGAAACGCCAAAAATGCTCGCCAATACAAAAGTATTGCCTGCGCTTTTTAACGTCCCCGACGAAAAAATATCTCAACGAGAAAAGCAGTGGCTATTTTTCCGTCGGAAACGCTAAACGAAAAGCTATCTAAACGATAACGGTACGGCTGAAATTTATTAAAACATTTTTATTATGACAATAATAAACAGAGGAGGATATATAATGAGTAAAGGAAAGTTTTATATTACGACGGCTATTGCCTATACCTCACGCAAGCCGCATATCGGCAACAGCTATGAGATCGTAATGACAGACGCAATTGCAAGATACAAGCGATTACAGGGCTACGATGTTTTCTTCCAGACCGGCACGGACGAGCACGGTCAGAAGATTGAGGAGATCGCCGCCGCAGAGGGTATCACCCCGAAGCAGCATGTTGACCGTGTTGCAGGTGAGATCAGAGAAATCTGCGACCTTTTGAACACTACCTACGATAAGTTCATCAGAACGACCGACCCCGACCACGAGAGAGTTATTCAGAAGATTTTTAAAAAGCTCTACGATCAGGGTGATATCTATAAGGGTCACTATGAGGGAATGTACTGCACCCCCTGCGAGTCCTTCTGGACAGAATCACAGCTCATTGACGGCAAGTGCCCTGACTGCGGCCGTGAGGTTAAGCCTGCCCGTGAAGAGGCGTATTTCCTCAAGCTTTCAAAATATCAGAAACAGTTAGAGGAATACATTGAGACTAACGAGAACTTTATCTATCCCGAAAGCCGAAAGAAAGAGATGCTTAATAACTTCATCAAGCCGGGTTTACAGGATCTTTGTGTTTCAAGAACCTCGTTTAAATGGGGCATTCCTGTTGATTTTGACCCGAAGCACGTTGTTTACGTTTGGCTTGACGCTCTTGCAAACTACATTACGGGTATCGGCTACGATCCCGACGGCTCGAGTGAGCAGTATAAGAAATACTGGCCTGCCGACGTTCATATAATCGGTAAGGATATTGTCCGTTTCCATACTATTTATTGGCCGATCATGCTTATGGCTCTCGGAGAGCCGCTTCCTAAGCAGGTTTTCGGACACCCGTGGCTTCTTTTCGGCACCGACAAAATGTCAAAATCAAGAGGCAATGTTATTTATGCCGACGATCTTGTTGACCTGTTCGGCGTTGATGCTGTAAGATACTATTTGCTTGCCGAAATGCCCTATGCTTCGGACGGTTCAATCACATACGAAAACATGATCGAACGCTACAATGCCGACCTTGCAAACACACTCGGCAATCTCGTTAACAGAACTATCGCCATGACGAATAAGTATTTTGACGGCGTTGTTCAGCCGGGCGACGTAACCGAGGAGCTTGACGGTGAGTTGAAAGCTCTTGCGGTTGAGACTGTCGGCAAGGTGGACAAGCTTCTTTCGGAATACAGGGTCAGCGATACGCTTGACGCAATATTCACGCTTGCAAAGCGCTGCAACAAATACATCGACGAGACAGCCCCGTGGGCACTTGCAAAGGATGAGAGTAAGAAAGCCCGTCTCGGCACCGTGCTTTACAATTTGCTTGAAAGCATTCGCTTTGTAGCTGTTCTTCTTTCTCCGTTCCTGCCCGAAACATCTGAGAAGATTCTCGCTCAAATTAACACGGATATCAAGGATTACGATTCGCTTTCAGCTTTTGGTGCACTCAAGGCAGGCACTGTTGTAGGTAAGGCCGAGCCGCTCTTTGCACGAATTGACGCAAAGGAAATGTTAGAGAAGATTGAAGCGAGAGCCAAAGCTGCTCAAGAGGCAGCCAAGGAGGAAAATGCCGAGGTCGAGGAAGCAGAGGGCCTTGCAAAGATTGGTATTGAAGATTTTTCTAAGGTTGAGCTTAAGGTTGCGGAAATCAAGGACTGCGAGCCTGTCAAGAAAGCGAAGAAGCTTTTAAAGCTTACGCTTGACGATGGCAGCAAGACGCCGAGAACCGTTGCGAGCGGAATTGCAAAATGGTACAAGCCAGAGGAGCTTATCGGACACAAGGTAATCGTTGTTTCCAACCTCAAGCCTGCCGTACTCTGCGGTGTTGAGAGCAACGGAATGATTCTTGCCGCCGACGCAGGCGACGAGGCAAAAGTCGTATTTGTTGACGGCATGCCGAACGGAGCAAAGATAAGATAATGTACCACTCGATTTTTGATACGCACGCCCACTATGATGATGAGAAATTCAATGAGGACAGAGAAGATCTTTTGAAATCTCTGCCCTCAAAGGGTGTTGTAAATATAATCAACTGCGGCTGTGACCTTGCATCGAGCCTTAAAAGCATTGAATTCTCAGAGGAATATGATTATTTTTATTCTGCCGTAGGAGTTCATCCGAGCAACATCACGGGCGATTCATATGATGAGCTTCAAAAAATCAGAGAGCTTTATTCGCATCCGAAGTGCGTTGCCGTCGGTGAAATCGGATTGGAGTATCACTACGATTTTGTTCCGAAGGATAAACAGCTTGATATTTTTGAAAAGCAGATTATTCTTGCAAACGAGCTTGAACTGCCCGTTATCGTTCATGACCGTGAAGCGCATGAGGACACAATGAACCTCTTGAAAAGGTACAAGCCAAAGGGCGTTGTGCATTGCTTCTCCGGCAGCGCCGAGATGGCAAAAGAGGTGCTGAAGCTCGGAATGTATATCGGTCTCGGCGGAGCAGTCACGTTCAAGAATGCACGCAAACCGCTTGAGGTTGCCGAAATCATTCCCGAGGACAGGCTGCTGCTTGAAACGGACTGTCCGTATATGACGCCTGTGCCGTTCAGAGGCCGGCGTAATTCGTCGGATTTGATTGTGTATTCCGCCGAAAAGCTTGCCGAGGTCAGACACACGGACACGCAAAAGCTTATAGATACCGCAAACGAAAACGCTCGCAGACTGTTTAAAATTGAATAAGCAAAGGCTATGACGGGATAAAAACCTGTCATAGCCTTTTTATAATTGTTTAAACAAAATTTCTGCTGTACTTCGGTCGATGTGGGCATCGGCCTCTACAAAATATTACTTTAATAAGTCTCATCGCACCGTGTAAATCCGGAGAAAACCGCTGCTGTGTTTTTATTGCTGCAGTGATTAAACGATCACTTAATCCGTCCGTACAAATCAAGCGTAGCGGCACAGCGTGAATTATCGTCCTTGCATCCTGTTACAATGATTATATATTCTTTGCTGTTCTTCTCGAAAACCGATATCAAGCAATAGCCTGCACTGTCGGTTGTACCTGTTTTGCCGCCGACAAAGTCCTTGCAATAGTAGGGGCTTTTCGGGTCAATGAGCTTAATATGATTTTTCCACGTTATGCTTCCGCCTGCGGCAAAGGTTACTTTCGTCTCTTTAATGGAAATTATCTTCTTAATGCTTGGATTTTTAATGGCATATTTTGTCAGAGTCAGAAGATCCGCCGTGGTGGTGTACTGATTCTTGCTGTCCCAGCCGTCGGGTGTTTCAAACCGGCTGTCCGTCATGCCGATTTCTTTAGCGGTTTGATTCATCAGCTCGCAGAAATATGCGATCGCCTGCTTGTCGCTGAGCTTATTGTTCGGACGAAGCTGACGTGCCGTGCCGACAGCTATGGTGTAAGCCGCATCGTTGCCCGACATCAGCAAAAGTCCTGTCAACAGGTCGTAAAGAGTCAGCATGTTGCCCTTTTGAATAAGGCACAGGCTGGATTCGGGCTGAACCATGTCCTGCTCCGAACCGACGGTGAATTTTGCATCGGGCTTGACGTATTTGAGTGCCGTGCAAGCGGTCAGAAATTTCGTCATGCTCGCAGGATAAATGCGCTTGTCAATGTTTTTCTGCTGACTGAACCTGTCCGTGTCAACGCAGTATGTGAGTGCTGTCTTGTACGGGTCGGCAGGCGTTTTTGTCGTGGCTGCGGCCGTTGCAGATACTGCGGTTAAGCCGGTAGTTGCCGGAACAGTCGCGGAGCTTGCCTGATCGGAAAGTGCCGTAATATCATTTGAATATGTCCTTTTTGTCTGACAGGAAGTCAGCATTATAATTGCCGCAGCGAGCAAAATTGCAGACAGCCTTTTTGGTATTTTCATGGAATCTTTCCTTTGATAAGCTTTTTGAATATTATAATATCGTTTTGCTTTTCAGTCAATAAAATTATATATACGGACAACATTTTTGAGTTTTAAAAAAGCTTTATCAACAAGTGATTGAACAATTGCTGATATTATGATAGAATAATATTTATAAATCCGCAAAACAGAATGAAATTATCATGAGGTGATTGCAATGTATGAGAAATTTGACCCGATAAACAGTGCAAAACTGGTCCATCATTACATAACGAATATGTGCGACAAGGCTTATGACAACCTGCCATATTGGTTGCTTCTCCCAAATAAAAAGCCTGCCGAAGCGGCGCATTGCCGTGTTGACGATGCCGAGCTTGTCGGATCATGGTATGAGGGCTTGACAAGCGCAATGCTTATGCTTAACACAAACGAGGGTGATGATGTTAAGCAGTCACTGCGCCGTCATCTTATGAAATCATGGGGCGAGCACGGACTGCGCTTCTGCGAGAAATATCCGTGGACGCACACGGTTCATGCGTCTTTTCACGAAATGGGATATATTCTGCCTGCGCTTAATATGATTACCGAGGAATATCCGGAGGATGAGGAGGCGGAAAAACGTGCATCCGAGCTTGTGCGCGGTATGCGTTCACTTGTGATCGAGCGCAAGGTGTGTACCTTCTGGTCGGGTGATTATGACGAGGACGAGCCGCTTTACGAATTTCCTAACGATGTTTATTTAAAAGAAGGCGGATTTGACCTTACCCGGCATACGGGTAGGGGAGAGCAGGTGATTCGCAATGCCGTTTCTTTGCAGGCGCTTGTCCGCCGGTACGAGTTAAAGGGAGACGAGGTTGCGCTTGACCTTGCAAGAGGTATTGCTAATTATGTCCTCGATTCCTCAAGATATTTCAACTATAAAAAGGAGTTTTTCGGACACGTTCATTCGGCAATGTGGTTTGCGTGCGGAGTTGTGAAGCTCGGCAGACTCACAAACGAGGAAAGATATATTAAAGACGGCAAAGCAATTTACGATTATGTACGTTCGCTTTCTTCGGACTTTGGCTGGGTGCCCGAGTATGCGCAGTGGCATCCCGTTGAGGAGGAGCACTGCGAAACTTGCTGTATCAGGGATATGATAGTCTGTGCCGATGAGCTTATCAAGTGCGGTTATGAGGAGTATTGGAATGATATGAATCTCTTTGCACGCAATCAGCTTATGGAAAATCAGGTTAAATACACGGGCTACGTCGAGTGCGACAATTCAAGACCTGATGCGGACGGAGTGACATATCATGACATTGATAAGCGCATGATCGGAGGATTTACGGGCGGAAGTGAGCCTAATTCGATTTCGCTTTCACGTTTTCGTTCGATTGCCGGCTGTTGCGTCGGCACGGCTCCCGTGGCGCTGAAAACCGTGTGGGACAATGCAATAACGGAGAATGACGGGGTTCTGACGGTCAATATTCCCTGCGACAAGGAAACCGCCGAGCTTAAAATGGAATCATTTATTCCTAATGATGGCATAATTTGCCTTACGGCAAAAAAAGCGTGCAAAGCAGGCTTCCGCAGGTACGATTGGATGCGTGATATATCGGTTACTCTCAACGGCGAAGAAATTGAGGGCACATTTGCGGAAATGAAAGAGGGGGACGTTCTCCGGCTTACGTTTGATATCGAGACTGTTGCGAAGAAAGAAACGGTGCGAGGAATTGAGTTTACGGTTTATTGGCGCGGATGTGATGTCGTTGATTTGATGCCGAGAGGGGAGCATGTCAGACTTTATCAGCGTGATCTCTCCAAGCCGAAATACTATCCGACACCGGAGGATGTTGCATATACCGGAGCGGCAAATTACGGACCGACCCAGCAAACAAAAAAGTAATACATAGAATTATATATATAAAAAAGACATTCCTTTTTTCGGGAATGTCTTTAATATTATCGCTGAATCAATATGCCTTGCCCCAATAGAGCATGTGCTTTGCAGGCTTGCCGCAACAAACACAGGTATCGCTGAGGTGCTCCTGCTCGAACGGAATACAACGTGATGTTATTCCAAGCTCGTCTTTGAGCTTATCCTCGCACTCACGGTCGCCGCACCACATGGCTTTGATAAAACCGGGCTTGTTGTCTGCAATATCTTTGAGCTCTGCATAGTCCCTTGCGGTGAAGGTCATTGCCGCTCTTCGGTCAATAGCCTTCTGATAAAGACCGTCACGGACAGCCTCAAGCAATTCGGGGATCTTTGATTCAAGCTCATCAAGTGAAACAAAAATTTTCTCACCGTTATCACGACGAACAACAACACAGCGGTTGTTTTCGATATCCTTAGGACCGATTTCAAGACGAAGCGGAACACCCTTCATCTCATATTCCGAAAACTTCCAGCCGGCGCTGTTGTCGGAGTTGTCAAGCTTAACTCGGCAAACGCTTGCGAGCTTATTCTTCAGCTCGTTAGCCTTATCGAGAACACCCTCCTTATGGGAGGCGATGGGAATGATAACAAGTTGAATCGGAGCGACCGCCGGCGGAAGAACAAGTCCGTTGTCATCACCGTGTGTCATAATGATAGCACCGATAAGACGTGTTGTTGTTCCCCATGAGGTCTGGAACGGATGATGAAGCTTGTTATCCTTGCCTGTAAACTGAATGTCAAACGCCTTTGCAAAGCCGTCGCCGAAATAGTGCGATGTGCCGCTCTGAAGAGCCTTGCCGTCATGCATGAGAGCTTCGATGGTGTATGTATCCTCGGCTCCGGCGAAACGTTCTTTTGCAGTCTTAACGCCCTTTACAACCGGCATTGCAAGATATTTCTCGCAGAACTCGGCATATACGTTGAGCATTCGGATTGTTTCCTCCTGAGCCTCCTCGGCCGTTGCATGAATCGTGTGACCCTCCTGCCAAAGAAATTCTCTTGTACGCAGGAAAGGACGTGTTGTCTTTTCCCAGCGAACAACGCTTACCCACTGATTGTAGAGCTTAGGAAGATCTCTGTATGAATGAACGATGTTTGCGTAATGCTCACAGAAAAGAGTCTCCGACGTGGGTCTGACGCAAAGTCTTTCCTCAAGCTTCTCGCTGCCGCCGTGGGTTACCCACGCAACCTCGGGAGCGAAGCCTTCAACGTGATCCTTTTCTTTTTCAAGCAGGCTTTCGGGAATGAACATGGGCATACATACATTCTCATGTCCTGTTGCCTTGAACATACTGTCCATAATGTGCTGAATGTTTTCCCAAATCGCATAGCCGTAGGGTCTGATAACCATGCAACCCTTAACGCTTGTGTATTCGCAAAGCTCGGCTTTTTTTACAACGTCTGTGTACCATTTTGCAAAATCCTCGTCCATTGACGTGATTTCTTCAACCATTTTTTTCTGCTGTGCCAATTTAACTACCGCCTTTAATTATTATTCGTGATCCTCAATATATCTTACTGCGTCGTCAACCGTTCTCATTTCTTCAACTGCCTCGTCGGGAATTTCAACATGGAACTCGTCCTCAATGCTCATAACAAGGTCAACAATGTCGAGACTGTCGGCGCCGAGATCATCGATAATGTCGCTGTCGGGGCGGATATCATCCTCGTCGATTTCAAGCTGTTCGGCTATTATCTTTTGCAGTCTTTCGAATACTGATACTGACATAGATAGAACTCCTCCAAAATAATTTATTTTATACACTAAAAGATATTAGTGTTATTTTATGATTTTGTCAATAGACTTTTCACAAATTATTTATAATTTCGCTTGTTTTTTTCTTTTTCGGGACATGGGAAAGAAAAAATGCATATGAAAAGCCGAAATGAATATTTTGCTAAAAGTAAAGGCATTTTACTTTACGACAAGCATTTCAACTTGTCACGGTGGAAAACTCGGTGGAAAGTGTGGAAAATTTGACGCATTTTCAAGGCATTTGAGCCTGTTTTGTGGAAAATTCGTAAAGGTATCAGCCTTTACGTGTGGAAAACTTTATTTTTAAATAATTATTATCACGATGATTTGCCGATGAATATTCAATGAATACTGAATATTTTTACTCCTGAGAAGTGATGACTCTTTCGGCAAGGGCTTTTAACTCGTCCATGGTGGAAAGCTGTCCTATTTCTTGCCTGAAGGCCGCCGCACCGCGTATTCCTTTGATGTACCAAGCGGCGTGTTTGCGCGCTTCGCGCATGCCGATTCGCACGCCTTTGTATTCGCAAAGAGTGCCGATATGGCGGAGCATGACGTCCATTTTTTCTTCGAGTGTCGGCTCTGTGAAATCAGCTTCTTTGTTAAGATATGCATTTATGCATTGAAATATCCACGGATTCCCCAATGCCCCTCTGCCGACCATCAGAAAATCGCAACCCGTCATGTCAAGCAT
>HF999629.1:14623-27983 GCA_000434055.1 Ruminococcus sp. CAG:488
TCTTTCCGTCAACAATATCGCCGTTGCCGATAACAGGAATCGAGACGGCTTTTTTGACGTTTGCAATTTCGTCAAGCGACACGGGAGGAGCGTACATCTGATCCTTTGTTCTGCCGTGAACCGTGATAGCGTCTGCACCTGCAGCCTCAATTATTTTTGCAATTTCAACAGCGTTTATGCTGTTCTTATCCCAGCCGATTCGTATTTTTGCCGTGACGGGAACGGGGGAGACCTCAACGACCTTTTTAACAATTTTGCCGATCAGCTCCGGATTTTTGAGAAGAGCCGAGCCACCGCCGTTTCCTGCAATCTTCGGCGCAGGGCAGCCCATGTTTATATCAATAAAGTCGGGAGAGAACTCCATGGCCTTCAAAGCGGCATTTGCCATGATTTCAGGATCGTCACCGAATATCTGAGCGCCTGCCGGGCGTTCGGCATCCGAGAGAAAGAGCAGCTCCTTAGACTTTTTGTCTTGCATTGTTAAACCCTTGGAGCTGACCATTTCACTGATGACATATGCCGCACCGTAGCTCATGCAAAGCTCGCGAAAGGCTCTGTCGGCAACTCCTGCCATGGGCGCAAGACAAGCGTATCCTTTTATTTCAAGATTTCCGATTTTCATTAAATCACCAAGATTTATTCTACCACATTTATTATATGATTGTCAAAATAAATTGAGGTAAAATAATTTTGTGAAGAAAGCTATATTTATCAAGCTGATACGGTGCGATATCTCTAAATAAGACTTAAAC
Source organism: Ruminococcus sp. CAG:488 (assembly GCA_000434055.1). Lineage (GTDB taxonomy): Bacteria > Bacillota > Clostridia > Oscillospirales > Acutalibacteraceae > CAG-488. The sequence continues at coordinate 15,376 of HF999629.1, forward strand.
CGCAGGACGTGATGTCAAATCACAGAAATAAAAACAGGCGACCGCCGGCCGCCCTTTTAAGATATTTTTAATTTTGCCAAAGAATGCTGCTGTCCGTGAGCATGGGATAGCGAATCAGTTCATTGCTCCAAAGATCCTCACGGTGCATATCGACCGCCGTAATCCGGCGGTTGTCATACGTTGTGTAGTAATAAATTCCCTTGCTTGCGTTGCAGCAGGAGGTGTAAATCGTGATTTCGTATTTGCCGTCGGCAACCTCACAGCAGCCCCTTTGCTGTTCGACCGAGCCGAGAATATGGAAAAACTGACTGACGCTTTCCTTTTCGGAGTTGCCCGAGACGGAATTCATTTTTGTAAATGCGACTTTTACGAATCTTGATGCCGAGGAGAGATCCCCCGGCAGACCGATTGCGCCCATTCCTCTGCTGTACATATCAAACGAAAGCTTGTCCGAAAAATTGTTCTTCGGCTGCTTCGGTGAGAGGTACGAGAAATCATTGAGCCTTTGCATTTGTGCTTCAAAAGGCGGATTGTTCGTCAGCACACCGATAGGGTTATCATAGATTTTCAGCCCGTCGGCAACGGATTCGACTGTGATTGACTTGTCCTTGTCTGCGATTATCCAATGAAGCTGTGCCGTCGGAAGCTTGTCGCTGAAAGGCGTTCCGACAAGGTTGGTATTGCTCAAAAGCGTCTGCACTTCGTCAACCGCAGCGCATTGCGAGAGAATCCACGGAATAAGCTCAAACTGTGCGATGTTTGTTTTATCATCAACAGGCTGAGCATAGACCGCATTGCCGACAAAATTAAGCCCCGCAATGCCGAGTCCCTTCTCGTTGACTGCATCGTAATAGAGCGGATAGCCGTCTGCAACGTGCGCCGTTCCTATTATCGCATAGTGGCTTTCGATCGGTTCCGTGTGCTTGAAGTTAAAAGGATAGTTCCTCGGAGTTACCGTGATTTCATCTCCGTAGGAAAACTCATAGTCTAAGGTTCTGCCGAAATAAAAATCATTTGTTTTGTATGTCGCCGCTGTGCACATGAGGATCTTCCTTTCTTTGAAACGTTCGTTGAATTTATTATATGCCGATTTTGTTTTTATTTTCGTTGTATTATGAAAATGTATTTTTAAACTATTCCGTCATATTTCACCATGTTCATATACTTGAAGCAGAAGGTGAGGGAAATCACGCCGGCAACGCACCAGCCGACAGGCCATGAGACCCAGATTCCGGTTGAAGCGAGAGCGGTTTTTGAAAGAATTATTGCAAGAACGACTCGTAGAACAAGGTCTGTGAATGTACCCGTCATAAAGGCTTTCATCTGTCCCGCACCCCTGAGTACACCGTCGGAAACAAGCTTTGCGGCTGCGAAGAAATAGAACGGAGTCAGAATCCTCAGGAAAAGCATACCTGTGTCCATTGCCGTTCCCGTCGGGCTTTCGAGGAAGAAATAAATTAGATAACGGCTTGCAAGCAGATAAACGGCAACAATCGGAATACAAATCATCCACGTCAGCTTTACGCCTGCCTTGAAGCCCTCTTTTATTCGGCCGAATTTGCGTGCACCGAGGTTCTGCGCCGTGTAATTTGAAATTCCGTTGCCGAAGGTCGTGAACGAGGTTATGACAAGATTGTTGAGCTTGATCGAAGCCGAATATCCGGCAATTACGCCCGAACCGAAGCTGTTGATAACGCCCTGAATTATAATATTGCCGACCGAAATGAAACTCTGCTGAAGTATGCTCGGTATCGCAACGGCGGCAATTCTTTTAAGAAGCGCAAATGAAAATGCGGCAGGCTTGCCGTCGGTTTCAATATTTGCAAAGCGACGGAACACAAAGAATACGGCGAGTATGCAGCTTATACCCTGACAGATAAAGGTCGCCCATGCAACGCCGCTGACGCCCATTTTGAAGCCTGCGACAAAGAGAATGTCGGCGGCAATGTTTGAAACGGACGAGCAGGCGAGGAAGATAAACGGCGTCTTTGAATCTCCGAGAGCGGAGAATATGCCCGAGGCGATATTATAATAGAAAACAAACGGCAGACCGATTATGTATATTAAAAGATAAAGCTTTGAATCGGCGAAGATGTTTTCGGGCGTGTTGATAAGCTCAAGCAGCTTTGTTGAGAAAATCAAGCCGAGAGCCATGAGCAAAATACACAGCACGCCGCCTGAAATCAGGGTGGTATAAACCGCCGTTTTCATGTCTCTGAAACGCTTTGCGCCGAAAAGCTGGGAGGTGATGACCGAACAGCCGATATTGCAGCCAAAAGCGAACGCAATGAAGATAAGCGTGATCTCATAGCTGTTGCCGACCGCCGCCAAAGCGTCATTGCCGATGAATTTACCCGCAACGAAGCTGTCGGCAAGATTATAAAGCTGCTGAAATATTATGCTGCCGAAAAGGGGAAGGCAGAATTTCCAAACCACAGTATAGGGCTTTCCTATCGTTAAGTCCTTATTGATAACACACACATCCTTATTGACGAATATTCTTAATTATATTATAATACAAGAAACCAAGTATGTAAATCATTTTTTGAAGCTTGGCTGACGGAGTGAGGTTACACAAACTCAAAAAGGGAGAATGAATCTATGAAGAAAATAATTCTTTTGATAACAACCTTTTTAACAGCTTTTGTTTTGGTGATTCTCGGTATTGTAGGAACACTTTCTGTTCGGTCAAAGTCCGAAACCGATTCCCAATGTACAATTGAAAAGATAGAAAATTATGAAATTAAGGATGCTTCTTACAATTTAACTAAGCTTGACGGAATGATGAAAAAATACGAGATTCAAGTAAATGGCTTGTTGACCTTTTATTTGGATGGAGAGAAGATTGAGAATAACGAAGAACATTTTTTTCACACGTCGAATGAAGAATTCTTTAATAATTTAAAGGAACATTCCGATCAATACGGGCTCTATGAAGTAAATTTTAAAATTAACAATGAATCAAACGAAATGATGTTTGACATTGATTGGAAGCTTGATAGTGAAAGGCATGCCGTCATAGAAACTGATTTCACAGTAGAAGGAAGATCAGTTGATGCAAAAAAGGAAGAACAGTCCGGTCTAGTTGTGCTAATAGATAACCCTGATATGTCTGAGGAACAGGTGAAAAATTTGCTTATTTCCGATGGATTGAAGCTCACTTATCAAACGGAAAGCGGTGCAGACATTCATAATAACGAAATACATATAAAATAAACATGTCTTTAAAATTTGAGGAAAATATCGGGAAAAGAACTTTTTGATTGTGAGGATAACCTCAGCTTGAAAGCGGGCACAGAAAAGAAAACTGTTGTTGATTGATATTTATATTTTGTTGCGACGTGACCGAGCCGCAGCGAGACGCTGTCGGCGAAAGTGATAATGGGCTCCTCCAATGGGGGAGCTGTCAGCGAAGCTGACTGAGGGAGTAAAGTCTCATCAAACTAAAACTCCCTCCGTCACGACTTCGTCGTGCCACCTCCCTCAAGAGGGCGGCCACGAATATTCTGCACCGAAAGCGGTTTTTATCAGATTTTCTTGGTGCGATGTGGGCATCGCACCCTACGGTAAGAGTAGAAAAGTAATGTCGTACAGAGGAATGAAGCAGCACAAACGGTAATTTTACTCTCCGACAAATGAAATGGCACAATTCCTTAAAAAATGCATTATTATTCATTTATCATTCACTGCTCTGCTCGCCGCTTTTTAGCAAACAACCGATTTATGTGTGAGGTAACGTACTATCTAAGTCAAACGCTTTGTAAATTTGCATATAATATTTCTCACACTTGAAAATCCGTTGTGCATATATACAAAAAGGCGAAAAATGAGAAAAAATGTCTTGCATAAATATACATTTTATGCTAATATATGTGCATAAAACACAGACAATACTGTATATCGGAGGTATTATTATGAATAAGAAGGATATCAAAAAAATTGTACTCGCTTACTCGGGCGGACTTGATACATCAATCATCATTCCGTGGCTCAAGGAGAACTACAACAACCCTGAGATAATCGCTGTTTCGGGTAACGTAGGTCAGGCAAGCGAGCTTGAAGGACTTGAGGAGAAGGCTCTCAAGACAGGCGCATCGAAGCTCTATGTTGAGGATCTCACAAAGCAGATGCTTGACGAGGTTGCTTTCCCGTGCGTTCAGGCAGGTGCTCTTTATGAGAACTATCCGCTCGGCACGGCTCTTGCTCGTCCGATCATTGCAAAGAGGCTTTGCGAGATCGCCGAAAAAGAGGGAGCAGACGCTATCTGCCACGGCTGCACAGGTAAGGGCAATGACCAGGTAAGATTCGAGGTTGCCATTAAGGCTTTCGCTCCCGACATGACAATCATCGCTCCGTGGAGAGAGTGGGATATCAAGTCACGTGACGAGGAAATCGACTATGCAGAGGCACACAATGTTCCTCTTAAGATAAACAGAGAGACAAACTACTCAAAGGACAAGAACATCTGGCATCTTTCTCACGAAGGTCTTGACCTTGAGGATCCGGCAAACGAGCCGCAGTATAACAAGCCCGGCTTCCTTGAGATGGGTATTTCTCCCGAACAGGCTCCGGACAAGCCGACCTATGTAAAGATTCACTTTGAAAAGGGCGTTCCGACCGCTATCGACGGAGTTGAGATGGATTCCGTAGCTCTTGTTACAAAGCTCAACGAGCTTGGCGGCGCAAACGGCATCGGACTTCTTGATATCGTTGAAAACAGACTTGTCGGCATGAAGTCAAGGGGCGTATATGAGACTCCTGGCGGAACAATTCTCTACAAGGCACATGAGATGCTCGAAACAATCACTCTCGATAAGGAAACTTCACACTATAAGGCACTTGTAGGTCATAAGCTCGGCGAGCTTGTTTACAACGCTCAGTGGTATTCACCGCTTACAGAGGCTATTCTTGCTTTCGTTAAGGAGACTCAGAAGACGGTTACAGGCGACGTAACCGTTAAGCTCTACAAGGGCAACATCATTAACGCCGGCGTAACATCTCCGTTCTCACTCTACGATCCCGAGATCGCGACCTTCGATGAGGACGAGGTTTACAACCAGGCTGATTCGGCAGGATTCATCAATCTTTACGGCCTGCCGACCAAGGTTTATTCAAAGATGAAGAAAAAGGCCGGTCTTGACTAATCAATAAATATTCGGAGAATTATAAGCTATGGAAAAGATGTGGGCAGGCAGGTTTGCCAAGGAACTGAATAAGGAAGCCGATGATTTCAATTCGTCGATCCATTTTGACTGCAAGATGTATAAGCAGGATATAATCGGCTCGATGAAGCATGCAACAATGCTTACAATGCAGAAAATCATCACCGACGACGATTGCAATAAGATTCTTGCCGGACTTCAGTCGATACTTGACGACCTTGACAGCGGCGCTCTTAAGTTCGATATGGACGCCGAGGATATTCATATGTTTGTTGAGTCCGAGCTGACAAAGCGTATAGGCGACGTCGGCAAGAAGCTCCACACGGCGAGAAGCCGTAACGATCAGGTTGCCGTTGATATCCGCCTTTATCTCAGAGACGAGACGGAAGAGATTATTCCGCTCATCAAGAATCTGCTTGCTGCCATTCTTTCCGTTGCAAAGGATAATAAAAACACGATTCTGCCCGGATATACTCATCTTCAGCGTGCTCAGCCGATAACCTTTGCTCATCATCTTTTGGCTTACGCTATGATGTTTATCCGTGATATCGGAAGGCTTGAGGACGCTATGAAGAGGATGAATTATTCGCCTCTCGGCTCCTGCGCCCTTTCGGGTACAACATACAATACAAACCGTGAATTCGTCGCCGAGCAGCTCGGATTTGACGGAATCACGCTCAACAGCATTGACGGCGTTTCCGACAGGGATTTCTGCGTTGAGCTGATGAGTGCATTCGCAACGATTATGATGCACCTTTCCCGTTTTTCGGAGGAAATTATACTCTGGTCGAGCTGGGAGTTTAAGTTCATTGAGCTTGACGACAGCTTTACGACGGGCTCAAGCATCATGCCTCAGAAGAAGAACCCCGATATGGCAGAGCTTGTCAGGGGCAAGACGGGTCGTGTTTACGGCGACCTTTTCACAATGCTCACCGTTCTCAAGGGTATTCCGCTTGCATACAACAAGGATATGCAGGAGGACAAGGAGTGCATATTTGACAGCATTGCTACAGTTAAGCAGTGTCTTAAAGTTTTTGCTCCGATGATTGAAACAATGAAGGTCATCAAGGAGAATATGTATTCTGCGGCTCAAAAGGGCTTTATCAACGCAACCGACCTTGCCGATTACCTTGCTAAGAAGGGTCTTCCGTTCAGAAGCGCATATAAGCTTGTCGGTCAGATCGTTGCTCATTGCATTGATAACGGTCTTGTGCTTGAAACAATGCCGCTTGAGGATTACAAAAAGTACAGCGATTTGTTTGAGGAGGATCTTTTTACCGAGATTTCTCTCGAAACCTGCGTCTCCAAGAGAATTTCGGCAGGCGGAACGGGTCCCGAATCCGTTGAAAAGCAGATTGCGTATGTTGAAAATTATATTTAAACTTAAAAATATTTGGGCTGTCCTGATGAACAGCCCTTTTGTTCTAATTAAGTATTTGAAAATATTGTAAAACTATTTGAAAATTTTATTAAATGATGTATAATTACAGGAGGGTGATACCGATGGTTAATTTAAAAGGCAGAGATTTTCTGAAACTGCTTGATTTCACAAGCGAGGAAATTGAGTATCTCGTCGATCTTGCGGCTGATTTGAAAGCAAAGAAGAAAGCGGGAATCCCACACAGGATCCACGAGGGTAAGAATGTTGCTCTTATCTTTGAAAAGACAAGCACAAGAACGCGTTGCAGCTTTGAGGTCGGTGCTAACGATCTCGGCATGGGCTCAACCTATCTTGCCGAAGGTTCGCAAATAGGCAAAAAGGAGAGCATAGCCGACACGGCGAGGGTGCTCTCGGGTATGTTTGACGGCATCGAGTACCGCGGCTACGGTCAGGATCTTGTTGAGGAGCTTGCAAAGTATGCGAGCGTTCCCGTATGGAACGGCCTTACAAATGAATTTCACCCGACTCAGATTCTTGCCGATTTCCTGACTATCAAGGAGCAGTTCGGTCATCTTAAGGGAATCAACTTTGTTTACATGGGCGACGCAAGGTACAATATGGGTAATTCACTCATGGTAGGCTGCGCTAAAATGGGTATCAACTTTACCGCATGCGCTCCGAAAAAGTATTTCCCCGACCATGACCTTGTTGACACCTGCAAGGCGATCGCAAAGGAAAACGGCTGTGAAATTAAATTCAGCGAAAACCCCACGGAGGCCGTAAAGGACGCAAACGTAATTTATACGGATGTTTGGGTTTCAATGGGCGAACCGATGGAGGTTTGGAAAGAAAGAATCGACGACCTTATGCCGTACCAGGTCAATCAAAAGCTTATGGATGCGGCGGCAGATGACGTTGTGTTTATGCACTGTCTGCCCGCTTATCATGACCATAAGACAATTGTCGGCAAGGAGATCGGCGAAAGATTCGGCTGTGATGCTCTTGAGGTCACGGACGAGGTCTTTGAAAGCGAACGTTCAATCGTTTTCAGAGAGGCAGAGAACAGAATGCACACTATAAAAGCAGTTATGGCGGCGACATTATGATTAAAAAAATTTACATTGTACTTGAAGACGGACACATTTTTGAAGGCAAGAGCTTCGGCGCAGAGGGCGAGGCTCTCGGCGAGCTTGTCTTTACAACAGGCATGGGCGGATATATCGAAACACTCACCGACCCCAGCTATTACGGACAGATAGTTATGCAAACCTTCCCGCTTATCGGCAACTACGGCATCATGGAGGAGGACTTTGAAAGCGACAGGTCCTACGTCAGCGGCTACGTTGTCAGAGAGTGGTGCGAGCTGCCGTCCAATTTCAGAACGGAGTATGACCTTGACACCTTCCTGAAAAAGCAGGGAATAGTCGGCGTTTACGGCGTTGACACCCGTGAGATTACGAGAATAATCCGTGAAAAGGGTGTTATGAACGCAAAAATCGTCAGCTCGGTCGACAATATCGACTATGACGAAATCAAGGCTTACAGAATCGTTGACGCAGTCAAGAGCGTAAGCTGTAAGGAAAAATATACGATATCGGACGATGGAGCGAAGTATAAGGTTGCGCTTCTCGACTACGGCGCAAAGAAAAACATCGTTCGTGAGCTTGTTGCAAGGGGCTGCGAGGTCACGGTTTTCCCGTATGACACCTCGGCTCAGGAGATAATCAATATGAATCCGGACGGAATCATGCTTTCAAACGGTCCGGGTGACCCGGAGGAAAACATCGTTCCGATTGAAAATATAAAGGAGCTTGCCGGCAAATTCCCGATTTTCGGAATCTGTCTCGGACATCAGCTCACTGCCCTTGCAATGGGCGGAAAAACGATGAAGCTCAAATACGGTCACAGAGGCGTTAATCAGCCGGTCAAGCAACTTGAAACGGGCAGAACCTATATTTCAAGCCAGAACCACGGTTACGCCGTTGTTGCCGAAAGTCTTGACAGGCGATATGCAAGAGAGAGCTTTATTAACGCAAACGACGGCACATGCGAGGGTATGGAATACAGAAGTAAGCAGATATTCACCGTTCAGTTTCACCCGGAGGCATGTTCGGGTCCTAAGGATACAAAGTTCCTGTTCGACAGGTTTATTTCAATGATGGGAGGAAAAAACAATGCCGCTGAATAAAGACATAAAAAAGGTACTTGTTATCGGTTCCGGTCCCATCGTTATCGGTCAGGCGGCTGAGTTTGACTACGCCGGAGCACAGGCCTGCCGCGTTCTCAAGGACGCAGGTCTTGACGTTGTGCTTGTCAACTCCAACCCCGCAACCATTATGACGGATAATGCGCTCGCCGACGAGATTTATCTTGAACCGCTGACGCAGGAGACCGTTAAAAGAATTATTGAAAAAGAACATCCCGATTCTATTCTTGCCGGACTCGGCGGACAGACGGGACTTACAATAGCTATGCAGCTTGCTCAGAACGGCTATCTTGAAAAAATGGGCGTTAAGCTGCTCGGCACCAACGCCGAAGCCATTGATAAGGCGGAGGACAGACAGCTTTTCAGAGATACGATGCTCAAAATCGGTCAGCCTGTTGTTCCGTCGGATATCGCAAACACCGTTGAACGTGCGGCCGAAATTGCTCAGGAAATCGGATATCCCGTAATCATTCGTCCTGCATTCACCCTCGGCGGCGCCGGCGGCGGAGTTGTTTACAACGAAGAAGAATTAAGAGTTATTGCATATAACGGACTGGAGCTTTCCCCGATCAATCAAATCCTTGTCGAGCGCTTTATCGGCGGCTGGAAGGAGATCGAGTTTGAGGTTATGCGTGACAGCGTTGGCAACGTTATCGCTGTCTGCTCAATGGAAAACTTTGACCCGGTCGGCGTTCATACGGGCGACAGTATAGTTATCGCGCCTGCCGTAACGCTTTCGGACAAGGAATATCAGATGCTGCGTTCCGCCTCGCTCGATATTATCACCGAGCTTGGCATCGAGGGCGGCTGTAACTGTCAGTTTGCACTCAATCCCGAGAGCTTTGAATATTCCGTTATCGAGGTTAACCCGAGAGTTTCACGTTCGTCGGCTCTTGCCTCAAAGGCGACAGGTTATCCTATAGCAAAGGTTACAACCAAAATTGCGCTCGGATATACACTTGATGAGATCAGAAACGACATCACGGGCAAAACCTGTGCCTGCTTTGAACCTACGCTTGACTATGTTGTTGTCAAGTTCCCGAAGTGGCCGTTTGATAAATTCGTCGGTGCAAGCCGTAAGCTCGGCACTCAGATGAAGGCAACCGGCGAGGTCATGTCGATTGCTCCGAGCTTTGAAATGGCGGTTATGAAGGCTGTCAGAGGTGCCGAAATTTCACTTGAAACACTCAATTATAATAAATTCCCAGATGACATGGACGTTGTCGAACGCTTGCATGAACAGGACGATTTGCGAATTTTCACCGTGTTCAAGGCTCTTAAAGAGGGTATAAGCATTGAGAAGATCCACGAAATCACGATGATTGACGAGTGGTTCCTCGGAAAGCTCAAGAATCTTGTCGACTATGAAAAAATGCTCGAAAGCGGCAAGCTTGACAAAGATTACTACGAAAAGGGCAAGAAATACGGCTACAAGGATTCGACTATTCTTAAAATGGCAGGCAAGCTTCCGGAAAAGACGCTTGACGCCGTTTACAAAATGGTTGACACCTGCGGTGCCGAGTTCAAGGCAGAAACGCCATATTTCTACTCGACATATGACAGTGACTGCGAGTCAAGAGAGATCGAAAGAGGAGAGAAGGAACGAATCATTGTTCTCGGCTCCGGCCCCATCCGTATCGGTCAGGGTATCGAATTTGACTATTCCTCCGTTCATTGCGTATGGACCCTCAAGGAGCTTGGGTATGAGGTCATCATCGTAAATAATAACCCCGAGACGGTTTCAACCGACTTCGACACGGCGGACAGGCTTTATTTTGAACCGCTCAACGACGAGGACGTAATGAACATCATCAAGGTTGAAAAGCCTGTAGGAGTTGTTGTTGCGTTCGGCGGTCAGACGGCTATCAAGCTTACGAAGTTCCTTGATGAAAATAATATTCCGATTCTCGGCACATCGGCCGAGGGTATTGATATCGCCGAGGACAGAGAGCGCTTTGACGAATTGCTTGAAAAATTCGGCATCAGCAGACCGAAGGGTCAGACGATTATGGACACCGAGGACGCTATCCGAGCGGCAAACGAGCTTGAATATCCCGTTCTTCTCCGTCCGTCATACGTTATCGGCGGTCAGAACATGACTATCGCATATAACGACACCGATGTTAAGCGTTACATGGATATCATTCTTTCTCAGAAGATTGAAAATCCCGTTCTTGTTGATAAGTACATGATGGGCACGGAGCTTGAGGTTGACGTTATCTCCGACGGCAAGGATGTTCTTATTCCCGGCATTATGGAGCATATCGAGCGTGCAGGCGTCCACTCGGGCGACTCGATCGCAGTTTATCCGCCCTATAATATACTCGACAGCATGATTGACAAGATTGTTGATATTTCAACAAAGCTTGCGCTTTCGCTCGGCACAAAGGGCCTTGTCAACATTCAATATCTCATCTATCGCAACGAGCTTTACGTTATCGAGGTCAATCCCCGTGCATCAAGAACGATTCCTTACATCAGCAAGGTTACAGGCGTTCCGATGGTTGAGCTTGCAACAAAGGTCATGATAGGCACAAAGCTCATTGAGCTCGGCTACGGCACGGGACTTTACAAGATCCCGCCGTATGTTGCGATCAAGGTTCCCGTATTCTCATTCGAGAAGCTCAACGATGTCAATTCCGAACTTGGTCCGGAGATGAAGTCGACGGGTGAGGTTCTCGGAATCGGCAGAACCCTCAATGAGGCACTGTTCAAAGGACTTATTTCCGCAGGCTTCAAGGTTGGCCATGAGAGCACATATCACGACAATAAATACAACGGCGGAGTGCTTATCAGCGTTCACGATAAGGACAAGCCGGAAGTTATATCGCTTGCAAAGAAGTTCGCCGACGTCGGCTTGAAGATTTATTCAACGCCGAACACGGGCAAGCTTATTCAGTCGGCAGGCATCAATGCCGAGATTATCGAGGAATTCAGCGACGGCAAGCACGTTATCGAAATGCTCGAAACAGGCAAAATTGATTATATTGTTTACACAGGCTCAACGGCTAAATCGACGATTGAAAACTTCATCAAGATTCACCGCCGTGCAGTTCAGCTCTCAATCTGCTGCCTTACATCTCTCGATACGGCAAATGCGCTCTGCGATATTCTTTCAAGCCGCTTCACTCAGCGCAACACAGAGCTTGTCGATATCAATCATATGCGCTCGAAGCGTATGCGCCTGAATTTTACTAAGATGCAGGCGACGGGAAACGACGATATCTATTTCAACAACATGAATAAGAATATTCCGTCACCCGAGTCGCTGACTATCAACTTCACCGACCGTCATTACGGAATCGGCGGCGACGGCGTTGTTCTCGTTGAAAAATCGGATATTGCCGATGCAAAAATGGTTGTTTATAACGACGACGGAACTCAGACGCTTATGGCTGCGAACAGTATTCGCTGTGCTGCAAAGTTCCTCTATGATAACGGAATTGTGCCGAAAACGACAATGAAAATTGAAACCAACTGCGGCGTAAAGAACGTTCGTCTGTATTCGTTCAACGGCGAGGTAAGATCGGCTCAGGTCGATATCGGCAAGCCCGATTTTGATCCTGCAAGCATTCCGATGAAGACCGACACATACATGATAATCGACCAGCCGGTTAATATAGGCGGCGAATCTATCAATATCAGTTGTGTTACTATCGGTAATCCGCATTGCATCGTGTTTATGGATAATGTTGACAGTGTTGATCTTAATTCTCTCGGCGACAAGATCCGCAATTCAGGCATTCTTCCCGAGTATATCAATACCGGCATCGCTCGAATGATTGACAGAAACACAATCAAGCTCCGCTGCTATGAGAGAGCGGTCAACGGCGAGAGCCTCGGCTGCGGGACATCAGCC
>HF999629.1:28003-39300 GCA_000434055.1 Ruminococcus sp. CAG:488
CCGCCGCTGCTGTTGTTGTTGCAACGGAGATGGGTCTTTGCAAGAAGGGCGAGGATGTAACGGTTAAGATGCCGGGCGGCGATGTTGTTATAACCTATACCGATGAAACCATTTTTGTCAACGGTGACACAAGAAAGGTATATGAGGGTGTAGTTGAATATTAAAATGATCCGTAAGTTTTAATAGTTCGGCATTGCTTTAAATTAAGAAAAAACAGCGTCTCCTCTTCCAAAAAGGGGAGACGTTAAGTTTTAGGCTCTTTATCAATAGTTGGGGTAGAAAAAAACAAAACCGCCGGTTCAAACGGCGGCTTTAATTTATCCTTCAAAATCCTGATCGAATATATTGAACTCCTCGGGCTCGTTTGCTTGAGCTTCAACCTCAAGCGGCGGAGTAATCTCAATTGAATCAAGCTGTTTCGCGATTTCCGAAAGCTCGTCATTGAGGTTGCTGATGCTTTTTGTAACAGCCGAAAGATTTTTCAGCAGTGACGGGAGCTTGTGTTCCGTTGAGTTTATATATTTGCTCGTTTTATCGGCAATACTGACGACCTCGTTATGAGCGTCGGTAAATTTTTTTGCAGAACTGCTGAGATTGTCAAAATCGGGCTTGTTCTCGTTGCTTTTGTCAAAATCATCAAGCTTATCTTTAAGCTCGGAGAGCTTTTTATCTTTTTCACGTATAGATTTTTTCAGCTCGGCTATCTCTTCGCGTAGCTTTGCAATATCCTCTTTTGAAACCGACTTTTCATATTCCTCATCGAGTGAGCTTAGATATTGGTCGACCTGTTTTTTATCAAATCCGCCGACTGCTCTTGTTTTAATTGGAATATTGTTGCTCATTTGCGTGCCTCCGCTCTTAATAAGTGGTTACTGAATCTATAATAGCACAAAAAATGCTTTTTTGCAACGAAAAGAACCTTGTTAACCGCAAAAAGTGCATTTTTTCTTGCACTAAAGAGGTGAAAATGATATAATTAAATAAATATAATCGACGGGTGTGTTTATTTACCGCCGAATGAGGAATGACACTATGGGATATTCAAATTTGAAATTTTCGGAAAATTCGACCTTTCTTGTAACGGGAGGAGCGGGCTTCATCGGCTCAAACCTTTGCGAAGCAATATTGAAAATGGGATATAAGGTCAGATGTCTTGACGACCTTTCAACAGGCAAGCAGGCGAATGTTGACATTTTTCTTGATAACCCGAATTATACGTTTATAAAGGGTGATATCAAGGATCTCGACACCTGCATGGCAGCGTGCGAAGGCGTTGATTACGTTCTCAATCAGGCGGCATGGGGCAGTGTGCCGAGAAGCATTGAAATGCCGCTTTTCTATGAGAAAAACAATATCATGGGTACTCTCAACATGATGGAAGCGGCAAGACAGCAGGGCGTTAAAAAATTTGTTTATGCTTCAAGCTCTTCTGTTTACGGCGACCACCCTGTACTTCCGAAAAAAGAGGGTCAGGAGGGCAATCTGCTTTCTCCCTATGCTCTGACGAAGCGAGTTGATGAAGAATTCGCTAAGCTTTATACAAGGCTCTACGGACTTGATACCTACGGCTTGAGATATTTCAACGTTTTCGGCAGGCGTCAGGATCCGGACGGAGCTTATGCGGCGGTAATTCCGAAGTTTATCAAAATGCTCATGAACGGCGAAACGCCGACAATCAACGGCGACGGAATGCAATCGAGAGATTTTACATATATTGAGAATGTTATCGAGGCAAATCTCAAGGCTTGTCTTGCACCTCACGAGGCGGCAGGCAATGCCTTCAACATAGCCTACGGCGGACGTGAATACCTGATTGATATTTATCATTCGCTGACCCGCGCTCTCGGCAAGGATATCGAGCCGAATTTCGGACCCGACAGGGCAGGGGATATAAAACACTCCAACGCCGATATATCAAAGGCACGTGAAATGCTCGGATATGATCCCGATTATGATTTTGATTCCGGTTTGAAGCTGGCGATTGATTGGTATGTGGAGAATTTGTAATTCTTTGAAGATACATGCAATAAACAGGCTTTACCTTGAGAAAAAGGCTGATAAATGCACAGAATTACTTTACAGAACAAACACTATTTAAGGAGACTCAATATGCTCATTTACACCTGTGAACAGATGCGTGTCATCGAGGAGAATGCGGACGTTAACGGACTTTCGTATGTTGAAATGATGGAAAATGCCGGCAATGCCTGCGCCGAAAAAATCCACTCAACCATTGTCGGCTTGAATTCTGCGGCCAAGACGGTTGCGGTTCTCTGCGGCTCGGGAAAAAACGGCGGCGACGGCTTTGTTATTGCAAAAAATCTCAGCGACAAGGGCTACGGTATCCGGCTTGTGCTGACGAACGGCTATCCGACGGCATATGAGTCCAAAATTATGTATGCTTATCTTGAGGATAAGCCGGTGCTTGTCTCCGACCTCAAGCAGAATTACGATGCCTGCGTTTCGGCATGTATGAGTGCGGCGGCGATTGTCGACTGTGTTTTCGGAATAGGATTTCACGGCCGGCTTGACGAAACAACATCGAAATTTTTTAATGATATATCAAGGTCAAGAGCCAAAAAGTTTGCCGTCGATATCCCGAGCGGACTTGAGGGTAACAGCGGCGAGATTAAATCAGACTTTTTCAAGGCAGACTATACTCTTGCGATAACCTGCTACAAGCCCGTGCATATTCTTAAACCGGCTTCGGACCAGTGCGGAATCGTGTCGCTTATTGACATCGGCATTGACGAAAAATGCTACGATGCGGTAGGCTCGGACGTGATCGTTTCTGCGGAGCATAATGAGATAAAACGCTTTTTTAAACCGAGAAATCCCGCGGCAAATAAGGGCGATTTCGGCAGACTTCTGAGCGTTTGCGGCAGCCGTAATATGCAGGGAGCGGCAGTTATGGCGGCAAATGCGGCGGTTGAAAGCGGTGTTGGAATAGTTGACTGCGTTTTCCCGGAGGCGGCATATTCGGCGATAGCCTCAAAGCTCACCGAACCGCTTATGGATCCTATGCCCTCAACGGCTGACGGTTTTCTTAAGGCGGATAATTTGCAGCGCATCATTGAGCTTGCCGATAAATCAACGGCGGTACTTCTCGGCTGCGGACTCGGACTTTGCGAGGACACGGTGCGCCTTGTCAACGGGATTCTTGCAAACGTAAAAAAACCGATTATTCTCGATGCAGACGGAATAAATGCGGTTTCATTTAATATAAATATATTGAAAGAAACCTCTGCTCCGTTGATTTTGACTCCGCACCCGGGAGAGATGGCAAGATTGACGGGTCTGAGCATTGAAGAAATTCAAAGCAACAGGGTTAAGGCTGCAAGGAATTTTGCAACTCAGTACGGCTGTGTGCTCGTCCTCAAGGGCTCAAATACCGTTGTTGCAGGACCGTCGGGAAGCGTGTACATAAACCGTACCGGTAATGCAGGAATGGCAACCGGCGGTTCGGGTGATGTTTTGGCAGGTATAATTTCCTCTTTTGTTTGTCAGTCTATGAGCTTGCAGTCAGCAACGATTGCCGGCGTGTATGTGCACGGACTTTGCGGAGATAACATAGAAAAAAAATACTCCATGCACGGAGTTACCCCGACAAAAATGATCGGCGAGATAGCGGAGGTTCTTTCAAATTTTGAATAATCGGGGATAAATTTGAAAAAGAGTCTTGCAATACTTCTCCTTTTTATTATGATATTTCTACCCTCGTGCGGTAAAAAAATTAAGAAAGAAAACGTCACCCCGTCAAGGCCGAATTGCACCGTCAGCGCAAGCTATAACGGTATTGACTGTTCGGCAAGGATAAATTACGATGAAACGGGGAGAATGACGGTTGAAATGCTTTCGCCGATTAAGGGAATGACTCTCAGCGTTGACGACAGCGGCTGTCGGCTCGGCTATGACGGCATGGAGATTGACTACACGACGGAGCAGGCGAAAGGTTTTTGTCCGTTTATCGGACTTTATTCGGTGCTGAAAACCGTGTGCTACACCGTGCCGGAATCTGCAAGAATGAGCGGTGACAGTTATATTCTCAAATATCGCACGCCCGAAACGGAGTGCACGGCAATATCAAATAAAAATGACGGAAAAATTCGTGAGATTGAAGCGGATAAGATAAGGTATATATTCCAATAAAAAGCGGCTGTGCCGGTTATGGCGCAGCCGCTGAAGCTTTAATATTCTCTTTTTGAAGCCGAAAGAATTTTTTCAAGCCTCACCTTAAATTATTTAAGAGGTGGCTGAATAACGCTGTAACCGTCAATCATTAGCAAACCTTGCGCCTTCGGGTACGGAGACTTCGGCGGTCGCTCCGTCTGCAATGCTGTAATTTAACATCGTTTTTTATCTGAGTCAGGCTTGAACTGAAACTGTGCGATTTATAGCTTTAGCTTCCGGCAACGTTTACGGCAGTGGTGCTCATTATTTCGCCTTGCGGAGCTGTTGCAAGGTCGTCAACGCTTACTCTGAAATGCTCCGAAGCCTTTAGAAGATTTTCTTTTTTCAGCTCGTCGGCGTATTTGCTGCTGCCGATAGCGTTATACTGCAAGCTCAGCGGAAATCTTTCTTTTATGCTCCGGCTGTAATCCGCACCCATGCTCGGCGTCCAATATTCTTTCAGGTTATATCCGCTGTCTGTCTTTTGCACAGTCAAAACCAGCGGACCCGAGTTTCCTGAAATTACACTCAAGCCGTTTTTGTAAACAAAATTTTCATAGAGTGCGACCATATATATTTCTGTTGTATCACCTTTTCTTTTTGCACTGAGAACCTTATATGAGACAGCGGAAAAGTCATTTGCTTCATGATATGCCATTGGCGATTCCCGGGCAATTATCTGCTTTTCAATATAGCTTTCCGTCTCGGTGTCGAGCTTAGCTTTATGGGGGAGTGCAAATGCACATATCACGGCGGCAAAAGCAACAAAAACAGTCAAAATAATGTATATCGTTTTTTTCTTCCCAACATTCTTTTTCTCCATTTTGAACACCTCCGATTATAGTTTGAAAATTGACGGCTTAATATGCGGCTATTCTAAGGCGATACCGTATATTCGAGATGTATAAATTTTTCAATTATATTTTATAGAAATTAACGTAATTTGTCAAATCGAATATAATGATATTGCCGGATATCATTTCTGATCCCCGAAAAAGATGATTATTCCGTCAAATGATTGGCAAATATAATTATGACAATCAAAATCTCGGAGAGTGATAAAAATGACAATAAAACGGGGAGATATTTATTATGCAGATCTCAGCCCGGTCGTAGGCTCTGAACAGGGCGGTATGCGTCCTGTGCTGATAGTTCAAAACGATATCGGCAACAAATACAGTCCGACGGTCATCGCCGCCGCAATAACAAGTCAGCGCTTCAAAACTCAACTGCCGACTCATATTCAGGTGGACGCTCAGGACTGCGGCCTCTCTAAGGATTCAATAGTTCTGCTTGAGCAGGTCAGGACTCTTGACAAGCAAAGGCTCAAAGAGCGCATGGGCAACCTCGGCGAAAGGGACATGACAAGAGTGAACAGAGCATTGTCTGTCAGCCTCGGAATATTGAATTGAAAAAAATCCCGAACGCTCGGTAATGAACGTTCGGGATTTGCTGTTATTCGGTTGATTCTTTCCAGTCGGAATATCTGACGATTTCGAGTTTGCTGTTTTTATCAATTCCTTTGTATGCCTTATAGCGGTCGCCCCACATGGAGTTGATATTCGGAGTGGAATCCCAAAGATATCCCTGATACGGAAGTTCGGGAAGTTCAACGGTACTTCTTTCTTCTGCTATCTGCTCCTGAATATAGGTGTTGCGATCTCTTTCCGCAACAAAAATGTAACCGTAAAGAGTTGTATAGAAAATTACGCCGCAAATACAAAATGCAAGTAAGATACGCGACAAATTTCCGTTTTTAATCAAGGAATGCTTTTCGTTAAAAACATAGCCGAAGGCTTCACAAAGGAACAGGACAAAGAACATATATCCGCAGAAGAAGCATCGGCTTCTTATCGGTGTGACAACGAACAGCGGAGCCGTCAAAACGGCAATGCTGACTATGTAGAAGCTGAGTCTGAGCTTAACACCGGGTTCGTCTACGCATAAAAGGCTGAGCATTATAAGGGCAAAGCCGAAGATCAAAACAAAAACACTCTCAAAATACTTTGTATAATTAAGGAAGATATTCCAGTTCGGATAAATCACACGGCATAGAGAATAAGCGGTGTAAGATATAACAATAAACAGATTAAAACGTATGAAAAGCTTTTTGAAAAGTTTGCAATCTTTATCCTTTTTGAAAAAAGATATGACAAGCGCAATACATACAAGTGCTATAAAAAGGTTAAGAACAACATTGTTAAGCGCAAGGTCTTTTCTTATGACGTCAAATAGATTTTCTTTAATGCGCGATAGAATACCGGTTGAAGTTGTTTCCATGGTCCTGTAATCGTCTTTTGAATTGGCGATATTCAGATATGCTCCGTTGGTAAACATTATTGCACAGCCGGCGACAGAACCCAAAAAGTGGCTGATAACAGGAGCAAATATTCTCTTATAGCCCACAAGCGTTCCAACGATAATTATGATGTCAATTGCAATCTGATATAATGTAATATTTTCCATGAAAAGGGCAGAACTCAGGCCAAGGAGGAAGGTCAAAGCAAAGGTTCCTTTTCTGAATTTCGGCTTGCCGTCAAAAATGCATTTTATGATGCAAATATATGAGATTACCAAAAAAGTCGGCGCGACATAGTTTGTAAAACCGGAGGTCCATGCAATTGTTTGTCTGAAAATATATCTCGGCATAACAAAAAGACCTGTCAGCGAAAGCAAAAGTGTTGCTATGCTCTTATGTTTAACAGATTGATGAATTAAAAAAACCAAGCCCGTTACAGTACCGGACATAACAAAGGACTTGAGAAGATTCGATCTCGTCAACGCAATTACGAGCAGGTTTCCGAGATATCGGCCGTTATAGTTTCTAAAATGCTCATGAAGTCGGTCTATTCCTATCTGTCCGCCCCATGCCCAGTCATCACCGGTGTAAGGAAGCATATAAGCAAGGCCGAAAAAGAATACAAACATTGCAATGAAAATTAAGAGAAATCTTTTATCTGTTTTTTTCTGCTTTTCCATTTTTTACCCTCCTAAATCAGGATAATTTTATCACATTGTTTTGTTAAAGTCAATAAAACACAATTAAAGGTAAAATGATATAAGGCGCATTGACAAAAATATAGGTTGATTTTAGCCTTGTTATATGCTAAAATAAAAAACATAATGCTGTTAGGAGTTGGATAAATTGAAGAAAAAAATAAAATATGCCGAATTTCCGGACATGAATACGGTTAAAGACATAGTTATTTTTGGCGGTAAAAAAGGTGCAGACAAGCCTCAGTATACTTTCTATAATTTTGACGGCGAGGTTGAGATGAAAACATTCGCTCAGGTTAACTATGACCTCACCGGTCTCGGACAGTACCTTTACAAGCTCGGTCTCAGAGGAAAAAAGGTAGCTATTCTCAGTGAGAACAGCTACTATTGGATTGCTTGCTATTTTTCGATTATTACAGGAAAAATAACCGCTGTTCCGATGGATCCCAAGCTTCCGGATGACGATATAATCGATATTATGATCCGCAGCGGCTGCAATGCCATTTACTATAGCGAGGACTTTAAGGACACTGTTGAAAAAATGAAGAAAACAGACGGTGTTGTAATTGAGCAATATATTAAAATAGAGGACTTCTATTCAATGGTTGAAGAGGGTCATAATGAGGTCAAGAACGGCGTTGAGAGTTATCTTGAGGACGATGTTCTTCCGAGCGATCTTGCCTTCCTCGTTTACACCTCGGGCACAACGGGCAAGAGCAAGGGCGTTATGCTCTCGCAGGAGAATGTTGCTGCGGACAGCGTTGCTTCATGCCGTGTTATGACGGGCGGACCGGCAATCGGATTTCTCCCGCTTCATCATGCTTTTTCATGGGTCGGTGCTCTTTTCTCGGGCAATTTGCTGACTGAATGGGGATTTATCTGCCGCAGCCTTAAAGATATTCAAAAAGATATGAATACATATCATCCGCAGAATTTTTCGGCGGTTCCCCTTGCGGTTGAGACTATTTATAAAAAGATTTGGTTCACGGCGAAGAAATCCGGCAGAGAGGAAATGCTCAAAAAAGGCCTTAAAATCAGTAATTTCCTTTTAAAACTCGGAATTGATAAGAGAAGAAAAATCTTCTCCGAGATCCTCAACAATCTCGGCGGCAACCTTGAAATGATCGTTTGCGGCGGCGCATATCTTGATGAGCAGTACGAAAAGGGTATGGAAGCCTTCGGAATCAAGATCATCAACGGCTACGGTATCACGGAGTGCTCGCCGGCAGTTACCTGCAACAGACTCGACGCTTACAAGGTTGGAAGTGTCGGAATTCCGCTCCCGTGCAACGAGATAAAGATCAAAGATCCCGACGAGGACGGAATCGGTGAAATCTGTGTTAAGGGCAAGAACGTCATGGTGGGCTACTACAATGATCCCGAAGCTACGGCGGAGGTCTTTGACGGCGATTGGTTCCTGACAGGTGACTACGGCTATATAGATGAGGACGGATTCCTCTTCTTCAAGGGCAGAAAGAAGAACCTTATTATCCTTTCAAACGGCAAGAACGTTTCTCCTGAGGAGATTGAGGACAAGCTTTCGACAATCGACTATGTTAAGGAAGTTGTTGTATATGAGGAAAATGGCTATATAACAGCCGAGTTCTTCCTTGACACCGTTGAAACACCGGACGCAAAGGGCAGAATCAAGGCAGACGTTAATGAGATTAACAGAAAGATGCCCTCTTACAAACAGGTAACAAGAATTAAGACGAGAGACAACGAATTCCCGAAAACGACTACGCTCAAGATTCTCAGAGATTATAAGAAATAACAAAAATTTACCTCCTGTCATTTGGCAGGAGGTTCGTTTTTTTCAGTTTCTTTCAGCGATTTTTTTGAGATTTTTCCAGCTGATTTCTGCCGAGTCAAAAACATCAAGCGGAGTCGAATCCTGTTCTATAATTATATATTCGATTCCCGAGTCGCGGCATGCTCTGTAGCACTCGTCAAGGTCAAGATTTCCCGTTCCGATCTCGGCAAAATCACGCACATAATTTCCCTCGGCATCCTTAATAATGCGATAATCCTTGAAGTGACACACGCTGATACGCTTGCCGAGCTTTCTGATATATGATGCCGGGTCAACTCCGCCCGTCTGTGCCCAATGTGTGTCGAAAATGAAGCTTATCAGTTCGGGATCAAGCTCCGTGAGCATCTGATATCCCGTTTTACCGTTGGGATATCTCATAAATTCAAACTGATGGTTATGATAAGAGAAGGTCATGCCTGCCGCATGAAGCTTTTTGACAGCAGGGGTAAGCTCCTCAACAAGCTTCTTGACGCCGTCCTCGCCGCGGTACTTTTCTTCGATCCAGCCGATTCCGACATTCTTGCAGCCGAGAGCCTTGTGCTCCTCGATAACCGCATCGGTATCGTTAACGATTCTGTCGAACGAAAGGTGGGTTAAGCAAACCTCCATGCCGTGCTTTTTGCAAAGCTTCGCAACGTCATAGTTATTGAGGTAGCCTATGCCCGATACCTGAACGGTATCAACGCCCATATTCTCAAGCTTCGCAAGCACATTATCGAGATCCTCAAGAGAGTCTATTACCGAATGAAAGTTATAAAGAGTAAATCCGAGCTTCATAATCATTCTCCAAACACAAATTCATTGTCGCCGTAAATAACTGTAATCTTTATTTTTTTGTCTGACTTAACTGTTATATTCGGTTTCTCGTTTGCATCGCTTCTTGCTTCGCAAATGAGGTCAGCGTATGCGTCTCTGCCGACGGGAATACGCTTTATTCCGTGGCGCTCAAGATTGTTTACATACCATATTATTTCATCTTTCTCGGCATGAACCTGAATTCCGAGAACATATTCAATAAGAACGGTTATCGGAATGATTCCTGCCCAACCGACGAAATCGCCCTTCGCCGGGTTGCCGGGGTTAGCCGATTCGGGGGCATAGTTTTCAAAGAATGTGCCTGTCTTGCGGTAAACCTCCATCATGTTTTCGTAGTGGTTGAGGGCGATTTCATGAGCGAGCTTTTCCCTGCCGCACTCGGAAAGACCCCTTATTACCATGTAATTGGTGGGTGCCCAAACGCCGCCGTTCCAGTATGCGCCGTCGTCCGAATAATCGGGGTGATCTGCCGAAAGAGCGGGCACACGGTGCGGACGCTTGAATTCCTTTTCATTTTCAAGATGAGCTATGAAATCGGCTTTTCTCTCCTCGGGTACACCGTCGGCAAGCAAACCCCAGTAGCTTGCAATACTCTTGACCTTGAGCAGCTCACCGTTGCCTCTGCGGTCAAAATAGTATTTATCTTCCTCCGACCACATCTTTTCGTTAATGAATTTTGTAAGGTATTCAGCCTCTTTTTGAAGCTCGTCAACGCCGTCTGTTATGTCAAGCTCCCTTGCCATTTTCAGAAGCTCCTTGCAGCTTAGAAGAGCCTGGAAGTTTGCGTCGATCCAGGACATAAAGCCGTGATGGAAGGTTTCAACCTGCCAATCCTCAACTCCGGGAACGGCTTCAAGGTCGGTTCTCGGCTGATTGTCCATTCCGCAGCCCCAGCCGCTCGACCAATAGGAACCGTCCTGCCAGCGATGGTAGTTACGCATCCATCTGTGGTAGCAGAGAAGCGGATAATAAACATCGGCAAGGCGCTTTTTGTCGCCGTAGTTCTGATAGTACTGCCACTCGCACCATGCAAGAATTTCCGGACCTGTACTTACGGGGTCAAGGCGGTGAAATTTTGAAAAGCCGTTTGTTTCATGGTACTGTCGTCCGATGAATCCGTCGGATTCCTGCTTGCAATAGAAATCATCGAGCGTGCCTTGGAATTTGAACACGCCGTCGCCGTATTTGCCGAACATCAGCATGAAGCAACTGTCCCAAAGAAAGATGTCGCCGTTAAATGCGGCGTCAATGTATGGTGAAACAAAGCCGTTCTCCTCGGTCGGCTTGCCGAGATTCGAGAATGCGATTTTCCACGCCTTGTAGTAGGCTTCGATTGAATCGGCGTGACCGTCCCAGACAGGCTCGGGGAGCTTGCTTTTGTTGCTCTCAAAGTCAGGCAAATCCGCCATGTTCGGCTTGCGGCCGATAAAGGAATTGTGCTTTTCAACGTCCTCAAGCTTCAAGAAATAATCTTTTACTGATGTGTGATAAAGAAGTAATA
>HF999630.1:0-8388 GCA_000434055.1 Ruminococcus sp. CAG:488
TTGCTTCCGACTCGATAGCTGCGATCGCGCTGTTGAGGTTCGAAACAGCCGTTGAAAGCGTGTAGCCCGAAACGGATGTTGTCGATGCAAGATCAAGCTTCGCAAGCATCAAGCCTGCCGTCCTGTAAAGTGAAACAAACTTTGTCCAGTTTGAATTTGATGAATTGTAGTAAATGCTTGTGCCGTCCGGCTTGAGACCGTACTTTGCAACGATATTCGTGGCATGGTTGAATGCCGAACGAAGTGCATCCTTATTGGTCTGAGTTACGCTGATAGGCATAACACCGACGTTTGTGATTCGGTCGCTGCTCTGATAGTTATGATAACATGCTCTGACTTTGTATGTATTAACAGCATTTGTTGTGTTGAGCAAAGCGATTGAGATAGGTCCGTTGTACTTAACGCCCTCTCTTTCAAAAGCTCCTCTGTTATCAAATGTACCCTGGTTTGCAATAAGAGCTTTATAGTTATTATAAATCTGAGAAGCAATTGTTGAAGAACTCTTTTCTCTGCCTGACATAGTAGTATTGTCGTCGTCCTTGCCTGTACCGTCGGCAACATACCATGCGCCGTTATCCGAGCCTTCGTCGTCGGTAACAACAAGACCTGCCGAAAGGTTCGGGATCTGATTCATATTTGTATAACGGCTGACATCAACAGTAAGTTTAGCTGTAGGAGCTGTTGTAAGATTATATACTGAAAAACTGTGGTTGCTTCCGCCGTTGTCAACATTGTTGTAAACAAAAGACTTTATCTTTGTATACGGGCTGTTTGTACCGTCCTCATTAAGCCATCCTGCCGAGCCGGTATTGCTCATTCCGGTATAGGTGAAATAACCGTTAGTCTGAACAGCAGCAGCGAACTGAGCATAATACTGTGTGCCTACCTCGCCGAGCTGAACGCCTGTCGGATTTGTTGATGAGAAAGGCACGAGCATGCTTGTGCCCTTAGCCGAGTTCGGATAATGTGTACCGTCTGTACCGTCGGCTGTAATGCCGTGAACACCGGAAATCCACGAGAAGTTACTTCCGAAGCTGTTAGAACCTGAATTGTTCTTTGTACGGTTGGCAACACCTACAGGCTGAATATACGGCTTATAAACATATGTATAAGCGTAAGCAACCTTGGTCTGACCGTCGAGCTTATCGACAAATGTTGCCTTCCACTCAATGTAGTAACCGTTAGTTGCGGCAAGAAGATACGGAGACTCACTCTCGCGAGTGATCGTTGTGCTGATCTTATTGCCTGCTACCGTGTAATAAATATATGAGCTTGTGCCGCTTGTGTTGGAAGCTCTCAAAGGAGTTGCGTAAGCGTCAAGCTTAATATTACAGTTTGCATTTGCATAATCCGCCGTTGTGGTAGTTGCGCTTGTGTTCTGATAAGCCGTCATATCCGTCATATCATTGTTAAGATACTTATAGGAAATTGAAATCTGGCTTGCATTCTCATAATAGAAGTAAAAATTACCTGCTGAATTCTCACCCGTTCTGAGAGTTTGTAATTTTGTTGATTCATCGACGTTTGAATCGACAAACCACTGATACTTGTACTTGCCCTGGGCTGTATATCCCGTCAATGACGGCTCAAGATATATCTGCTCCGGAGCATAAAAGTACACATTGCTTACATTGTTATCGGAAACCGTAACAGCCGAGCTTGTATCAACAGCCGAGCCGAAAAGCGCTCCGATATCAAAGCAAACAAATGTTGTGAGCATAAGCGTTAAAGCCAAAACGATCGATAACGCTTTTTTGCACGCTTTTTTTGCTTTCATATCAATTCCTCCTTGATAAAATTGCGTTATTACAACAATTATTATGTTATCACATCGAAATGTAAAAATCAATTAAATTTTATACATATATGTACTTTTTGTTTAAAAACTACAAAAACAAGCACAATATATATTCATTTTGACATAGCCTTTTTTAATAAAGTCATGTATGACATTTGCAAAAATCTATCACTGAAAACGGTTATAATAGATCGACAAAATTATACTTTAATAAATTGAATTATAATTTTAAAAAAAGCTTTCATTTTTTCAGCAATTTTTCCCGTTGCTTATAGTCGGGAAGATATTCGGCTATCATGTCATAAAACGCTCTGCTGTGGTCATGGTGAACGGTGTGCGCCAGCTCATGGACAACGACATATTCAATCGCTTCAATAGGATATTGCATAAGAATATATGAATAGCAAATATTGTTTTTCCCGCTGCAAGAGCCGAAACGCTTTTGAGCGGATGTAATTTTAACGGTTCCGTATTCAACGCCCATGACTGCGGCGAATTTTTTTGTTAAAGCCGGCAGCAGAGCTTTTGCCTGCTTTTTGTATGCGGCAATTTCTTCATTTGACAGCTCGGGGTGATTTCTTTTTCTTTCAATGCTTTCCTCTTTTTTGTTTTCTATCCATTCACGGTGTTCTTCAACGAGTTTTTTTATTTTACGCTCCGAATAAAGCATCGGTGCACGAACGATCAGTTCACCTTCGGCATTTATCTGCAAAGCAACAGTTTTACGCTTTGACCTTACAAGAGTGTATTCCATCAAATCACCTCGGAAATATTTTATCATAATGCAGTTCATTGTCAATCAATGAATTGCATTTTTTTCTGCACTGTGATACAATGCTAAAGGTTAGGAGTGAAACAATGATAACAGAAAAGCTTTATGATAAAGACAGCCATATCAAGGCATTCACCGCGAAGGTAATTGACTGCCGTAAAAACGAAAACGGTTTTGAGGTCATTCTTGACAAAACGGCATTTTTCCCCGAGGGCGGCGGACAGTATGCGGATACGGGCAAAATCGGTGAAGCCTATATAAACGACGTACAGATTATAAACGGCGAGATCGTACATTATGCCGACAGGGCATTAAATATAGGAGAAGAACTCTGCTGTGAAATCAACTGGGAACAGCGTTTTCGGCGTATGCAGAACCATTCGGGTGAGCATATTGTTTCCGGTATCGTGCATAAGCTTTACGGCTATGAGAATGTCGGCTTTCATCTCGGCGACGACGTGACTATAGACTTTGACGGCGAGCTTACAAGAGAACAACTGATTGATGTTGAAAAAAGAGCTAACGAGGCTATTTACAAAAATGCAAAATTCACCTGTGAATATCCCGATGAAGAAACGCTGAAAAATCTCAGCTATCGAAGCAAGCTTGAGCTGACGGAAAATGTCAGAATCGTGACTGTCGAGGGATACGACGTTTGCGCCTGCTGTGCTGTGCATGTTTATTCGGCAAGTGAAATCGGAATAATTAAAATTCTTGACTTTACACGTCACAGAGGCGGAATACGTGTTCATCTTCTTTGCGGCAAGGATGCGCTTGAGGATTACGAAACGAAGTATGAAAATCTTCGCTCGGTCGCAACCGTGCTTTGCGCAAAGCAAAATGAAACGGCGCAGGCTTTTGAAAGATTCAGCGAAGAACACAGTGCATTGAAAATCGAGCTTGCCGCGCTGAAAAGAAAGCTTGCACAGCTAAAAGCTTCGGCTATGGAGAATACGGACGAATGTATTTTGATTTTTGAAGCGAATACGGACATGAACGACCTTCGAAAGCTTGTGCTTAACGGCGCAGAAAAAACCGAAAAGCTTTGTGCCGGTTTTTCAGGCAATAATAATGACGGATATCGCTTTGCAATTGCTTCTAAAAGCATTGACCTGCGTGAAAAATCGAAAGAAATTACCTCAGCCTTAAACGGTCGCGGCGGCGGCTCCTCGGAGCTTTTACAGGGCAGCGCCGCGGCTTCTAAAGAAGAAATAGAAAAATACTTTAAAGAAAACTTTTGATGGGAGAAGAAGAAGAATATGAATATATGTGTTTACGGTGCATCAAGCACAACGATTGAACAATTCTATATCGACGCCGGAGAAAAGCTCGGCGAAGAAATGGCAAAAAGAAGTATCGGACTGGTTTTCGGAGGGGGTGCAAACGGACTCATGGGTGCGGCCGCCAGAGGCGAACACCGCTTTGGCGGAAGAATAATCGGAATTGCTCCCGAATTTTTCAACGTAGACGGCATACTCTACGAGCATTGCACGGAGTTTATATATCCCAAAAATATGCGTGAGCGTAAAATGAAAATGGAAGAGCTGTCCGACGCTTTCATCATCACTCCGGGCGGAATCGGAACGTTTGACGAATTCTTTGAAATACTTACGCTTAAACAGCTCAACCGTCATAACAAACCGATTGCAATTCTCAACACGAACGGTTACTATAACAGTCTGCAAAAGTTCATTCAAAACGGAATTGACAATCACTTTATGAATGAGGAATGTAAGAAGCTTTACTATATCTCCGACTCCCCTTCCGACCTGCTTGATTATATTGAAAACTATAATCCGTCGGAAACGCCGATTTCAAAATTTAAGGACATAAACATGAAATAAAAACAGCCTCGAAATGCAAATGCAAATCGAGGCTGAATCTTTATTTGTCATAAATTATTTTATCAACAATTCTTTCGGCAACTTTTCCGTCGGGCGTACCAAAATTAGCGTAGTTGAAATCATTTCTTCTCAATCTGTAGGTCTCGGAAACGTTGCTGTTCAGGAGATTAAGGAGAGTTTGAAAATCCTTTGCAACAGGTCCGGGAACGTAGCTTTCATAGTCAAAGTAAAAAGCTCTTTCCTTTTCATAGCGTTCCAAATCAAAAGCGTAGAAATAAACGGGCTTGTTCTGAATTGCAAAATCCATACAGATCGACGAATAATCGGTTATAAGAATGTCGCAAAGCTTCATAAGCTCAAGCGTGTTTTCATATTTGCAAACGTCAACGGCTCCGTGGAATTCAACATCGGCATGAACCTGCGGATGCAAACGTATAAGGAGAGAATACTCATCGCCGAATCTTTCGTTGAATGCGTCAATATCGAAGTTTGCAAGAATTCTGCTGTCGTCCGCCGGATTATCTCTGAATGTAGGAGCGTAAAGAACAAGCTTCTTGCCCTTACATTCGGGATATCTCTTGTCAAAATCGGCTCGCATACGGTCAAGATTAAAATCTCTGAAGAAATAATCCGATCTCGCAGATCCGAGCGGCAGAACCTTATAATCAGATACGCCGAATGCACCGGCATAAATGGGAGCAACATCCTCCGAGGAGCAAACGACATAGGTCAATTTTGCGTTGCCTGCCTTTTCAAGCGCTCTGACTTTTTCGGACTGCTCTATATCAAGACCGAATTTTTTAAAAGCTCCCTCGGCATGCCAAAGCTGAGTTATAACAGCTTTTTTGTTGAAATGAAGCTTCCCCATCGGCATAAAATTATCATTTAAAAAAACATATTTCGCCGTGGCAAGGTGAAAAGCCTTTCCGGTGAAAAAGCCGATTATCCTGCCTATGCTGTGAAACGGCCTTGAGCGGTTAAACTTAAGATCTCTGCCCGAAATCATAATCACTCTGAACTCGTCACGTCGAATGACCTCATCCATGACCGCTCCGAGGCTGTCGTTAAAATTCTCGTTATGGGGAGAAAGGAAAACAATTTTATTCAGTTTTACAGGAAAAATGCGAAAAATTGTGAACATTATCGCATAAAAAGTATAAAATATATTCTTCATATGACTCTCCGTTTTTTCCCTATCCCCGAAAAATCATTTTTTATTAACCATAGTGTCGTAGATGTCGCAGACCTCGTTTACCTCACCCGAAGCGATAATCTGACCTTTTTGAAGAATAATCGCTTTGTCGCAAAGTCTTCTGACCTGCTCGGTATTATGAGATACAAAGAGAACCGTAACGCCCTTGTCAAACATACTCCTGACTTTGTTCTCACTCTTTTGACGGAACTTTGCGTCTCCGACGGAAAGAACCTCGTCAAGGATAAGAACCTCAGGCTCAACAGCCGTTGCGATCGCAAAACCGAGTCTTGCTCTCATACCCGAGGAATAGTTCTTTACGGGAACATCAATAAAATCTTTTAGCTCCGAGAATTCAACAATTTCATCATACCTATCTTCGATATACTTCCGCGAATAGCCCATTGTTGCACCATAAAGGAAGATATTCTCTTTGCCGGAATAGTTGCTGTCAAAGCCTGCGCCCAATTCAAGCAGCGGAGCAATAACTCCGTGAACCTTAACCGAGCCCTTTGTAGGCTTCAAAACACCGGCAACGGTTTTGAGCAAGGTACTCTTGCCGGCACCGTTGAATCCGAGCACTCCGAGCCTTTCACCCTTTTCTACAGTGAAAGAAATGTCCCTTAATGCCCAAAACTCCGTGAACATAAGCTGATGCTTTACAAGTTTTAAAAAATATTCCTTTAAATTGTCAACCTTTTCTTTATTCATATTGAAAAGTATGCTGACATTTTTTACTTCAATAGCCGGCTGACTCATAAAAATAATGTCACCTCTCAGATATAAAGGATAAATCTATCCTGATGCTTGTAAAAGACGATAAGTCCGATTGCAAGCGTGACGATCGAAACGCCCAACGCATAAAAGAAATGGTTCCAGTTCCAAATTGAACAGTAAAGAACACATGAGCGGAACATTTCGAGAATACTGTAAAGCGGATTAAGCATCAGAACTTTCATAACAATTGCATTAACACCGCTCTTGTGCAGGGTTTTGAGACTGTACATAATAGGCGTAACATAGAAAAGCATTAGCGTAATAACGCTGTAAATATACTCAATATCCTTGAAATAAACGTTGAGAACCGAAAGAATAAGACCTATTCCGGTGCTGAATATGCAAAGAAATATAATCGGCACAAAAGAAAGAAAAATATACCACGAAAGATGCAAATCGGGATATGCGTGCGTATACTGATTTTTGATAAGGAAATAAGCCATAACAAAAACCAAAACAAGTAACGAAATAAGAAACGTTATAAACGTAGAAAAGACATTTGAAATCGGGTAAATATACTTTGGTACATAAACCTTTTTCAGCACGGAAGCACTGTTTCTTATTGATCTCATTGCTCTGTTGGTTGATTGAGTATAGAACTCATACAAAAGACGTCCCGTAAGAAGATAAACGGGATAACAAACAATACCGTCGCTCGCTTTTCCGAAAACCTTTGTAAAGATAAAAACAAGAACAAGCATCGTAAGAAACGGCTGCAGCATTGTCCAAAAAATTCCGAGGAAGGAATTTCTGTATTGCAGCTTGACGTTCTTGCGAACGATTTCCTGCATCAAGTATCTGTATTTGTATGCATTTTTTGCATATTGCTTTAATGGAATTTTCTTGGTATTTTCATCCATTGTATCACCTCATATCGTTTTCCACTTACAGAAATACCTGCACATCGAATCAATGTGTATGCACATCAGCTTCAAATTTCTTTTGCTCTCTCTGCCCCAAACATGATTAACTGTCGCATCGGGATAGTAAACGCACTTTGAAACTTCGTTGACACGCCTTGTAAGGTCGGCGTCCTCAAAATACATGAAATAACCGTCGTCAAAGCCGCCGATTTTTTTAAGCACTTCCGTTCTCAGAAGCATAAAACAGCCCGTTGCGTTTTCAATTTGAATCGGCTTGGAAAGGTCACAATCAAGCATAGCATACTCCCTGAGAAGCTTTCCCGGCTCATCGCCTCTAAGCCTGCTTGCAACGAGATATTTAAGCCTAGGATTGCGTTTGCCGAGTATCTGATCTCGTCCGTCTGGGAAACAAATCCTCGGGGAAAGCAGACCGATATCCTGATTTTCTTCCATGTAGTCAACCATTTTTTTGATTACATTTTCTTTCAGCACAATGTCGGGATTGATAATCGCATGATAGCTCGATTCAACCGAGTTAATAATTATATTATGTCCCGCGCCGAAGCCGACATTTTTTTCGTTTCGAATGACCGAAACCTGAGGAAAATTATTTTCAACAAATTCAGGCGTTCCGTCACTTGAGCCGTTATCAACAATGTAAAGTTTAAAATCAATATCCTTAGTTTGAGTAAAAATTGTTTCAAGCGTTTTTTCTATGGTGGAGATGTTGTTAAAAGTAACAATGCTTCCCGAGACCATATTGTTCATACACTAACCTACTTTCCTTTTTCGGTAACGTTCAGCGTCCGATGACGGACAAAATAATATCCGCTCTCCATTTGAACTTTGTAATAAAATTGCTTCCGTTACCCGTGACATTGCCGCCGTGGCGACGATATAAAATCAAAGGCTCGTTTATCAAACCGATTCTGCCGTGCTTCTCTGCAATCAAGCCGATCCATTGATCGTGCATCGGAATCTTTTTCGGAAACGGAAGAATATATTTCTTCATCTCCGAGCGAAAAGCCATACAGCAGCCCTGATATGAGTTTTTAATTATATTTCTGAAAAAGCCTTTTTTTGTATTATTGATTTCAAAGGCGGTCTCCCCTGTTTTGTTAAGCTCGCCGTCCGTAATATAC
>HF999630.1:8407-11481 GCA_000434055.1 Ruminococcus sp. CAG:488
ACGCATTGTGAAGAACCAAATCAGAACCGTTGCAAAATTCTTTCAAAACGTTATTGATTTTACCGTCAAGCCAAACATCATCCTGATCCGAAAGGAATATATAATCGCCCCGAGCCTTGGAAATTGCAAACTCAAAATTGGCGATCACTCCTCTTTCGGGTCCGTTGAGATAGATGATTCGCTTGTCATTTTCAATCAAATCGGCAATGGCTTTTCTTGTATCTCCCGTCGGGAAATCGTCTGAAACGATCAGCTCATCATTTTCGCCGAGCTGAGAAATTATCGACTCGACCTGAGCTCCGATATATTTTTCGCCCTTATATGCGGCAAGAACAACAGATATCATCGTAAAACCTTCTTGACTATTGTTTGAAAATCACCCAAAGATAAACCTGCTAAGGCACATTATTCCACTGTGCAAATACGCTATTGTATTATACTACAAAACAACAAATTGTCAATATAATTATGCTTTAATCGTCTGAAAATCAGCCTAATATACAAAAATATGTAATCCGTTTTTATTACTTTTGCGGTCAAAAAATAAGACCCGTCAATACGGATCTTATTTTAAGCATTATTTATTTTTGTTTTCCGACACGGCAAAACCGCCCTTGCAAAGAATAATTACAATAGGAACAACGGAAACTGCGCAAACGATCGCCGCGTAAAGGAACATTGACGAAGCGGGAACAATCTGCGAAACGCCGTAGTCATCGGTATAGTAAACGCCTGAGCTGAATATCGCCTTTTTGCCGACATAAGGACCGACAACCATGGGAATCATTACGGCAAATACCATTCTCACACCTTGGAAAAGACCTGTTTTGCTCTCGGGTGTAAAATCCCTGACAGCCGCATTGAGCATGATTCCGAGCAAGCAATAACCTACCGCTGTGGGTACAACGCCGATGAGAAGAAGCTTTATATCATGTGCGAAATAAAGAATTACAAGTCCTGCAACAAAGAAAACCAGCATCGGTATAACAAGCTTGTTTTTACCGTATTTATCGGCAAGCTTTCCGACTAATATAATTCCGACAATCAGCGCAATGAGACAAACAGCCGCAACTATAATCAGCGTCGGTGTAATTTTAAGCGATTCTCCGCTGAAAAATCCGTCGGGGCTGTGCTGAAGATAAATTATAAGGTACGGGAAGAAAACCTGCACCGCAATTGAATAAGCGCAGACCGCAAGCAATGTAAGATAAAGCTTTGAATTTTCTTTAATGACGGACGGTTTAAGACCGTAAATAAGGTCACCCCAAAAATTGCCCGAGTTTTCAACGGTTTTCGGTGCATCCTTGAGTGTAAACAAACCGATAATTCCGCATACCAAAACAGTCGCACCGAGAATAAGGAAGAAATATTCGTAGCTTTTTTGAACATCGTTGCCCGCAAGCAAAACGCCGCCGAGCGCTATGACCAATCCCATGGCAGCCATGGGCATGAATGCAAGAATACTCTCGGCTGTTGCACGGTTATTTGTCGTTGTGGAGTCAGTGACCCACGCATTAAAGCTTGCGTCATTGGCGGTCGAGCCGACAAATGTCATAACCATATCCATTATAATGACAATCCAAACGGTTGTTGTAAGGATTTTTGCCGCATCCGTCATACCTAAAACAGAAGCGACATTGTCTCTCGAAATAAGTCCGAAGCCGCCGATAATAACGCCCCAAACTATGTAGCCCACAGAAATAAATTTGTTTCTTGAACCTTTACGGTCACTTAATGCGCCCATGATGAGCGTTGTAAGCATGGCGGTTATTGCCGAATAAGCAACCATTTTACTCACAGCATCAATAACATTGATTGAACCGTCAATCGCCGCCTGGCTTGCACCTTTATAAATCGAATTATACAGGAAGGTGTTGAAATACATGTTTTCAACATTCCACGCAATCTGTCCGATGAGTCCGAACAGAATAAGATTAAAAATAAGCCTGCCGGAGAGCTTTCCGGCTTTTGCCTTATCGCTCATATAAATCCCCCTAAAAAATTTACCTTTGTAGTTATAATAACATAATACAAAGGTAAAATCAAGAAAAACTGTGCAATTTTAATATATTTTGTTCTATTTTACTAACATCAAAAGCGTTCCGCCGACGGTGAGAAAAAGACCGAAGGCTGTCTTTTTTGATAATTTCTCATGAAAAACTATGTATGAAAAAAGTATCGTGACAAGTATGCTGAGCTTATCAATCGGAACAACAACGCTTGCGAGTCCGTCATGAAGCGCCTTATAATAGCAAAGCCAGCTTCCGCCCGTCGCAAGTCCTGAAAGGCAGATAAAGCAAAGTTCTTTTTTTGCAATGCCCTTAATCTCTTTTTGCTTGCCCGTGACAAAAACCATTACCCATGACATAACAAGCACTATGCCTGTTCTGATTGCCGTACCGAGATTTGATTCAACATCGGAAATGCCGATTTTACCGAGTATAGCAGTAAGGCTTGCAAACAAAGCCGAGCCGAGCGCATAGAAAATCCAGCGTTTATTCTTCGGCACATCGTTTTTGACATCCTTTTTCTCTATCATAAGAAACGTTCCGACAGCGATGAGCGCAATTCCGATTCCGCTGTAAAGAGTTATTTTCTCTCCGAGAAGAATTGCCGCAAGCAGAATTGTTAAAACGGTGCTTGACTTGTCAATCGGAACGACCTTATTTATATCTCCGAGCTGTAGGGCTTTGAAATAGCAAAGCCAGCTTGCACCGGTCGCAAGTCCCGATAGAATAAGAAAAATCAATGAGTGCGGCGCTATTGAGCCGATCTCTCTTTCCGAGCCGACAATAAGCACCATCAGCCATGAGAAAAGAAGCACAACTATTGTTCTGATTGCCGTTGCAACGGTTGAATCTGTCTTTTTAATACCGCATTTTGCAAGAATTGACGTCAGTCCGGCAAAGAGAGCTGAGCAAAACGCAAACACGATCCACATAACCGTCATCTCCGATTTATAAACTGTTTCTATCTTATCACTGTTATTGAAAATTTTCAATGATAATTTCACTTTATATTTATAAACTTATTAAGTATATAAAGCAAAGCACAACCCCCGAACCTTTTTGAGA
>HF999631.1 GCA_000434055.1 Ruminococcus sp. CAG:488
AACGGCTTCACGTTCATTCCGCTGGATTTGGTTGAATTTGAACGATTTGAAGATACAACGTCTACCTCGCCTGTATGTGATGTTACGGTACATTCAGGAGCAGTAGTGGAAGAACGTCAATATGCAGAGCTGTATGAGGAGTGGTCGGAGGATCATTATTGGATCAACAAACTGACATTTGACGCAAGAGGAGTTGCTCCGATTACAATTAACGATTACGGTTTCGCAGGGGCAAACGGCGCTCCCGGTTATATAAGAACAATTGATTTTATCGGTTCGGGAGATGTTGTTTTTGGCTCACAGGCTTTTAATTTTACGGGAATTGAAAGCTTGACTTTGCCTGCAAATGTAAAATTCAAAGACAATGCAGAAGGTATTTTTACCTCCTGCCTGAGACTTAAAACGGCTGACATATACTGCGATGTTGTGCCTAAAATGTTTGATGATTGCAACAGCCTGGAAACAGTGAATTTTAAAGGAAATACAACATCAATTCCGTATGCGGCATTCAGAAATTGTAACATAAAGAGGCTTGATATTCCTGCGTCTGTTAAATCTATCGGTGAAGAAGCTTTCTTTGGAAGCTACCAGATGGCAGCAGTAACTCTCCGCAGCGGGCTTTCTTCAATCGGCGCGAAAGCCTTTTATGATAATAATTTTAAGTTTGTTATAATTCCCGCTTCAGTAACCTCGATAGGAGAAAAGGCTTTCGGATATATTTCCGATTCTAAGACGATTGACGGCTTCACAGTCTACGGCTACAGAGGAACGGCGGCGGAAACGTATGCAAACGAAAACGGCTTCACGTTCATTCCGCTGGATTCCGAAAGCTCGGTTATGGGAGTGACATATACTCCGTCATGGAGCAGTGTAAATGACTACAGCTTTTCGGTTGACGGCAGACCCTTGAAGCTTCAAGTTATTGAAGCAACGGGAGCGACAAGAACGTTTTCGAGACACGCAAGCAATGTTGCTATAAAGGCTTATGACGAGCAGGGCAATGAGGTTCACGACACTTCGGCTGATCTCGCATATGAGGTTTGGACGGTCAAGACAAGACTCACACCGAACAGCAGCTTGAAAATTCATGCAAAGCACGACAACGTTTGGGAAGATCAAACGTACGATTTCAGCATATCGACGCTTTATTCGGATACAACACTGAAATCTGCGGAGCTTGCCGAAACGAGCGGCAAGCAAAGTGCCGTTGACTGCAAAATCGTTACCGGCTCGGGTGTAAACAAGGTTCGCATTGAGTACGAGGACGGAATGACAACCACCGTCAATTCGTCAATGGCAGTGCTCAACGAAACGAACATGACATATACCTACAACCTTTCCGTAAAACCTCGCCACATCGGCGAAAACAGCTTCAAGGTCTATATCAAAACCCCGACCGACGGCTGGAAATATGCAACAACGTTGACCTATACGGTTGAGTAAAAAGGATTGTAAATTAAGGGGAGACTGAGCATGAAAAAATTTTGGCTAAAAACAATGGCGATCGTTATTATTATCAGTATGTTGTTGAGCGTAAATACTTTCGCTCATTCTTTGGAGTATATTGACGTTTTCCTCAACAGCGGAGATGTTGTTGAAGAGGAACAATATTATGTCGGTCGGAGTGAAGAAAATCACCCCAATTATGACCCGAACTTTAAAGATGTAAACAAGGTTACATTTAATGCGTTTGGCTCTGAGCCGATTATAGTTAAAAACTCCGGTTTTTCAGGGTGCATTGCTCCTTGTACCGTGAATGAAATTGTATTTAACGGAACAGGTGACATAATACTCGGCTCAAGGGCATTTGCTATTACCAATATAACCGATTTGAATCTTCCTTCAAGTATTAAGTTTGAGGATGGGGCTTGTGGTGTTTTTTCTGAAAGTAAAGTGGAAAATGTTACAATCAGTTGCTCTATGTGTGAGAGCATGTTTTATGGATGTAATTATCTTGAAAACGTAACCTTTACAGCAGATAATGATATTAACGAAATTCCGAAAGCTGCTTTTGAACTTACAGTAGGTTTGAAAAAAATTGAAATTCCTTCCTCTGTTAAGAAAATCGGCGATTCAGCCTTTGATTTGTCCACTGTTTCGGAAATAAAGTTCAACGAGGGACTTGAAACTATTGGCAATTTGGCTTTTAATACTTGGGGAAGTTTTGAAAAAATTACATTACCTTCGACAGTTAAATCTATCGGCGAAGAGTGCTTCAATTCATATAAACCTTACTTGATAGAGTTAAACGACGGTCTTGAACGTGTCGGCAAACAAGCTTTTATATGCAAATTTGCCAATCAATCTGTCAAAATACCTGCTTCCGTAACTGAAATCGGAGAAAAAGCCTTTGGTTATTCTGATAGTGGCAAAAAAGCCGAAAACTTCACCATCTACGGCTACAGAGGGACGGCGGCGGAAACGTATGCAAACGAAAACGGCTTCACGTTCA
>HF999632.1:0-8770 GCA_000434055.1 Ruminococcus sp. CAG:488
CATGGGAGGCAAGTTAGGTGTCTGCCTCAAAAGCAATATTTGTCAGACTTTCTCGGTGCAAGAAGAAAAAGTTCCGTTTTTTTGATTTAATCATTGATTTTTGTGTCGATTTGTGGTAACTTTGTTTTATACAATTTATAAACTTTGTCCGGAGGGTTTGAAATGAAAAAGTTTATGAAAAAATCAGTTACAATAATACTTGCCTGTATCATGGCTTTCAGCGCAGTGACGTGTTTCGCCGCTGACGGAAAACAGTATTATGATTATGGTACATACGTCCTTTTGGGAGACAGCGTTGCCAGCGGACACAATGATCTTGTTTACGTTGATTCGGAATTTAAGCGTGTCGAGGATTCCTACGGCGCATATGTTGCCGATGAGCTTGGGGTAGAGTACATTCCCATGGCTTGTCCGGGCACAAGAACGATTGATATGCGTTATATGCTTGAGGACGATTATCCGGCGGACGATTATCTTTTCCATGACGCTCACAATGCTGAGGTTATGAAAGCAAGAATCCCCGAATATCGTAAGGCGATTTCCGAAGCGAGACTTATCACTCTCGGCGTAGGCGGCAACGATTTCGGCACTTTTCTTACGTGGGTTATTGCCGATGAGCTTGAAAAAAATGACTCGTGCGCAGAATATGTTAAAGCCTTGAGAGATCTCATGGAGCAGGGCGGAGCCGATGACGATGTGCTTGCCAAACTTGATAAAGCAATTGAGCTTGCAAAGGTTATGGGAGCACTCCCCGAGCTTATGCGTGTTCTGCCGAAGGCAATAAAATACGGTATAGAAAATTTTTCGAAAAACTGGAATATAGTTATTGAGGATATTCTTGCTCTCAATCCGGATGTTAAGCTTCTTGTTATCGGCATGTTTGATAACGGCATTAAAAACGAAGAGGACGCCGCTGCAAGCATGGCAGGTACAACGGTTCCGAGTATCGGTTAGATTGTTGTTGATGCAGCGAACACTCCGATGAAGGAGGGCGCAAGGAAATACGGCTACACCTTCGTTGACACGACAGGTACGGTTTGTGATACTTACCATCCGAAAAAGGAAGGATACAGACATATTGCCGACAGAATTCTTGAGGCACTTCCCGACGCAAGATTCCCGTACACAGATGTTGCGAAGGATTCGGAATACTACAGCGATGTTGAGTTTATGTATACTCACGGCTATATGAACGGACTTACCGATACGGAATTCGGCCCTGATGAAGCTTTCACAAAGGCTGCACTTGCACAGGCACTTTATAATATCGCAGGAACACCTGAGGTTGACACAGGGAATGTAGCCTTCTCGGATATTGACAGCTCCGACCCGACATTCAATGCGGCAGCTTGGGCAACGAGTAACGGAGTGCTGAGCGCGAAGAACGGCAAATTCGCTCCCGACAGCGGGATAACTGTATTTAATTTTGT
Organism: Ruminococcus sp. CAG:488; assembly: GCA_000434055.1. Classification (GTDB taxonomy): domain Bacteria; phylum Bacillota; class Clostridia; order Oscillospirales; family Acutalibacteraceae; genus CAG-488. Next base: position 1,431 of record HF999632.1, read on the forward strand.
ATTGAGCCTCGTCAAGCTTTCGTATGCAGGTAATTTCGTACTTGCCAAGGTAATAAAAACAATGGTTTTGGCATTCAATATTATCAAGGATTTCGGTTTTGCAAGCTTTAATACAACGCTCTCCAGAGCGCAGGCGGCACATATGCTTGTCGATTATTGCGGAATATAATTGAATAATTATAAAAAGCTGTGACAGTTTTTTGTCGCAGCTTTTAAAATGAGTAACACAAAAACCGCTGTTCGGGATATTTCCTAAACAGCGGTTTGTTATGTTAAATTATCTTTTAACCCTGTGCGTAAGCGCCGACCTGCATCATGAAGTCGCCGATCTGTGCGCCGAACTCGGGAGCACCGTCCATGATGAGCTTGCCGTGCTTTGTGGATTCAAGCATATCGTCCGTTGAAAGGAGGATACCGAATGCACTCTCAAGGCAATCAAATCTCATGGTGAAGAAAGGCATAGCTCTCTTGTATGTGCCGCGGCCTGCTCTGGTCTTGCCGGCCTTAACACGAAGGAAAGCGTTGACCTCGGGATGTCCGTCAACCGCCCATGCATAAACACGGTCGGGGCTCTTCTTTGCCCAATCATGAACAGCTTCGTGTCCGTTCTTGTTGAGCTGGCTGATGCCCGATGAAAGGAGGTAGAAGAAGCACTTGCAGGCGAGAACCTGTGTTGCCTCGTCCTCCGGGCAAGCTTTGATGTTAAGAAGCGATGACATCTTGAGAAGAACAGCCATAAACGCTGCGAACTCAACGGGCTTTTTAAGAACACCCTTCATCTTCGGGAGGGTTGCCGGAGCAATCTTGCCCTTGAAGAAAGCATTCATAGCTTCCATTGACTTGAACTCAAGCTCAATATGAGCGTTTGTAGCAACTTTATCCGCACAAACTTTCCATTCGCCGTTGTTGACTGTAAAGTGCGTTGCATACTTGCCGCAGGGGGCATCGGGATCCAAACAACTGACCTGATAGATGCAGTGAATATGCTCGAATTTTTTAGCGAGCTTCGGATCGTCGTTAGCAATGACTTTGAGCAACGGCAATGCAGAGTTAAGGAAGATTTTATTGGTTAACAATACATCATTTGCCATTATCAATCATTCCTTTCGGTATTATACATCGTCGTCCCAGTTGTCGTCTTCCTCGAAGTCCTTATTCATAGCCTCACGAACAGCGGCAATGATACCGTTGCAGTCAATGCCGAGCATTGACATGATGTCCTCATGGAGACCGATGGGAGCGAACTTATCCTGGAGACCGAGACGGGTGAATGCACAGCCCTTGCCTGCTTCAGCCATAACCTCGGCAACAGCGCCGCCGAGACCGCCGAGAACAGTGTGATCCTCAACAGTGATGATACGGCGAGTATCCATAACTGCCTTGAGAACTGCTTCCTTATCAATAGGCTTGATTGTGTGCATATCAAGAACACGAACCTTGAGTCCGTCAGCTTCCTCGAGGAACTTAGCTGCCTGGTAAGCCTGGAATACACAGGAACCGCAAGCGATAACCGTGATATCTGTACCCGGGTTAACCTCGATAGCCTTGCCTACCTCAAACTTGTACTCACGGGGATAATCCTTGCCGTAAAGAGTACGGTCGAAACCGCGGTTGATACGGATATAATAAGGACCGAAGTTCTCGTAAGCTGCCTTAACTGCTTCTGCTGTCTCGATACCGTCAGCGGGGCAGATAAGAGTGATGTTCGGCATTGAACGGATAACAGCCATATCGCAGATAGCGTGGTGAGTTGAACCCGCCTGACCGAATGATGTACCCGAATGGGTAGCAATGATTTTTGCGTTAACGTTCTGATAGCAGATATCTGTATGAATCTGATCTGCAGAACGAAGAGATGCGAATGTTGAGAAAGTTGAAACGAAGGGAACAAGTCCGGCCTTAGCCATACCTGCTGCCATACCGAACATATTCTGCTCGGCAATACCTACGTTGAAGAAACGATCCGGAAACTCTTTACCGAATACACCGATCTTTGTAGAACCTGCAAGGTCAGCTGAAAGACCGACGATTTCCTTATGCTCACGACCGAGGTCAACAAGTGTCTGGCCGTAGATTTCCGCTGTTGAAAGCTCTGTGGATTCAAGAGCTGTATATGAAAGTCCGCCTGCCATTATTTTGCCTCCTTTTCTACACGAGCAATACGCTTCTCATAGTGCTTCTTAAGGCTTTCCTTAGCCTCTTTATACTTAGCCTCGTCAACTGCGCCGTAATGCCAGTGGTAATCGTCCTCCATGAAGTCGATACCTTCACCCTTGATGGTGTTGGCAATAATCATAACGGGAGCGTCCGGCTCGCCGAGAGCGTAGTCGATTGCATCTGAAAGCTCCATCATATTGTGACCGTCAATGTCAAATACATGGAAGCCGAATGCACGCCACTTGTCTGCGAAAGGCTCAAGGGGCATAACATCCTCTGTGCGGCCGTCGATCATGCACTTGTTACGGTCAACGAACGAGATAACGTTTGTTGCATGGAATGCATTGATTGACATAGCTGCTTCCCAGTTTGAACCCTCGTCGCACTCGCCGTCGCCGAGGATACAGTATGTCTTGTAATCCTTGCCGAGAACACGGGCTGCAAGAGCAGTACCGAGAGCGATTGAAAGTCCGTGACCGAGAGAACCTGTTGAAGCGTCAACGCCTACAACCTTGTTGGAGTCAAGATGAATACCCATCTTTGAGTTTGTGAGGTTGAAGGTCTTGAGCTGCTCGGGATCGTTGTAACCGAAGTCACAAAGAACGGGAGCGTAAGCGATTCCCGAATGACCCTTTGAAAGGATGAAACGGTCTCTGTCCTCCCAGTTGGGATCGTCCTTCTTGATGTTGAGGTACTTGTGGTAGAGAATGGTCAACATATCCATAACGCTCATACCGCCGCCGATGTGGCCGCTGCCTGCCCAGTATGTAGTATCAAGGCAGAGGTTACGAAGCTCAAAAGCTTTCTTCTCAAGAGCCAACCATTCCTGTTTGGTCAATGCCATAAGAGTTTTCCTCCCTATTTTTATTCTTTTTTACACGGGCGGCAAGCTCTGCCGCCCGTGATTGATTATCTTATCTGAAACTTAAAAAGCTTCAGGATGATCCTTCTTAACAACCTTGAATGCTTCGTCGGCTACCTCGATCGTATGCTTGATATCGGCATCGGAAAGAGCGTAGTTGATAAAGTGATTGTGGTGACCTGCGAAGAAAATGCCTCTCTTGACGCACTCTGCGATCCATGCCTGATGGAGCATCATTGTGTCGTCGTTGGCAATTCTGAGGTAGAAGAGTGACGGCTCACCGGAAACAACAAGGTCAAATCCGTTGTTCTTTCCTGCTTCCTTAAGACCGTCAGTGAGCTTCTTGCCCTTTTCCATAAGGATTGACGGGAGGTTAAGCTCTCTCATCTTGGTGATATTTGCGATACCGGCCGCGAAGGGGATAGCGCTCATCCAGTAAGAACCTGTGTAGGACATTCCCGAAACAGCGTCCTTGAGGAAATCCTTACCGCAAAGGCAGGATACGTTCCAGCCGTTGGCGATAGCCTTACAGAAGCAGATCATATCAGCCTCAAAGCCGTAGTAGTGGTCGGAACCTGCAAGGTCAAGACGGAAGCCTGCACGAACGTCGTCGACGATAAGTACGATGCCCTTCTCTGTGCAAAGGTTACGAACCTTCTGCCAGTAGCCGTCTGCCGGAAGCTGGTTGTCAAAATAGTTACCGTGGAGGTAAGGAGTTGAGATGAATGCGGCAATTTCGCCGTCATGCTCGTTAACGAGCTTCTCAAGAGCGTCAAAGTCGTTCCAGTCAACATAGAGGTTGTTGGCAACGTCCTCGGGGAGAATGCCCGGATAGTCGATCTTCTGAACGACTGCGGAAACACCGTGATAGAAGCCGTTAACGAAGATGATCTTCTTTCTGTGGGTTGCGTTACGGGCAGCCATGATAGCAAGGGTCGTAACGTCGTTACCGTTCTTTGCGAAGAAAGCCCAGTCGGCTGTGTTGACTGTGTCAACCATAAGCTCTGCAAGCTCAACCATCTTGTAGGACGGAGAAGTTACGCAGTTGCCGATCTTAGCCTGCTCAAGAGCAGCCTTGTCAACGTCGGGATCGCCGTAACCGAGAATGTTCGGGCCGTATGCGCACATATAGTCGATGAACTTGTTGCCGTCAACATCCCAGAAGTATGTACCCTTAGCCTTCTCAGAGAAGAAGGGCCATGCGCTGACGGGAATGAAGTTACCTTCAGCCGGGCCGAGATGACCGTAAACACCTGAAGGGATTACTTTTATAGCACGATCGAACCACTCATGGCTCTTCTCGTACTGATTTATTTTAAAATTAGCCATTTTTCGTATCCCCCTTATGCAAGATAGAGACCGACTCTGTCAAGAATTCGGTTCATATTATCGAGCATGTTTATCATGCCGTTCATTGTGATGGTACCCTCGCCGATCTTAGCCATGGCGCTTACCTTACCGTTGAAGAGGTCGTTTGCAAGCTGCATTGAACCGAACTCCATGACGGCACGCGGATCCTCGCAAGCCTTCTTGATTGTAACAAGGTGACCGTTCTTGGCGTGGATAGTAGCCTTCGGGCCGCCCTTAATTGACATCATGATGTCGCCGTCAACGATATGCTCAGCGGAGAACTTGCCGATCTCGTCGTGGTTACCGATCTGAGAAATTGCAACGGTGATGGTGTAGAACATAAGGGTTGTGCTCATTCTGAAGAATTCCTCATCCTTGAGGTCCTCCTCGCTTGCACGCATGTAGTTCGAAAGCATGTCGGTGAGCTTCGTAAATGTGTTCAAAAGGAACTTTATGTGAAGGAAACCTTTTGAGGGAATAGGTGTAACAGTTCCGTCGATGAGACCGTTAAACTTCTCACATGATGAGAACGGAAGCTTAACATCGCAGTCTGTGCAGCCCTGTTCCATACGGCATCTGCCGTTTTTGAATGTAAGTGTTGCAGACGGGCCGTCCTTAACTTCAAAACCGATGGAAATCGGCTTAATGTCAGCTACAAGGGCGCTTGCCTTCGGGTCAAGCTCGCACAGGTTTTCAAGTGTGCCGAGCACGGCATACATATTGATGTATGCAAGTGTTTTTGCATCTGTCAAGGTGCATTCCTCCTTATCGCTTTTATTCAAAGCATATTTTCCATTACATTGTAACAAATAAAGTTATTAAAGTCAAATGAAATTGACCAAAAAACAACAATTTTTTGTTAATTTATTATGTCTTTTTATTGTTTTTGTTCAATTATTTCCTATAAAAGAATTACAAAAATGTTTTTGCAAGCTGATTTTGGCGTTAAAATAAACAAATATTATCAACAATAAATTATTCCTGAGCTTCATCCTGCTTATTTTCTTCGGTTTCTTGCTCCTCGGCGGTGATTTCGGCATTATCATCGGAAGCGGGCTGCTCATCGGCGGAAACAACAGTATTTTCCTCCTCGACCGACGTTTTTTCTTCCTCGGCAACGGTCGGTTCCCCGTCAAACTCCGACGGAGCATCGCCGAGAACGATAATGCCGTTTGTTTTTTCTCTGCCGCAAGGCAGAATCACGGGCGAAGCGAGAGAGTAAACGTCCGTGCACATATCCTCAAGCGAGAAAACATGGAGGCCGTAATCGTCAAGCCTGTCAAAGTCGGAAGCCTTGGTGACAATGGGCTTAGAAGACTTATCCTTGGCCTCTCTGAGAATTTCCTTACCCTTGTCGTTCATCGCAAGAACATGAATATACGGCGGTTCGCCCTTGTAGTCGTCGGCAACGAAGCCCATGAAAGCGTGAAAGACAATTCGTCTGATTCTTGCGTGTGAGTAACGTTTCGTTTTTGCAAGCTGATAAAGCTCTTCGAGAGAGCTTGCCTTGAGGGCAGCGTCATGAATTCTGTATTCGATTCCCTCGCTGACGTCGGGTGAAAGTCCGATATCCTCGGCGCTGAGCTGGCGCATACAGCAAAGAATACCGAATTCGAGCTTTGAATTGGGGCAGGGGGCGAGGTTGTTTTCCTCTTCACGGTGATAGATATCGGCAACGGATTGCGGAACATACATTTCCAACTCATTACTTCCCGAGAGCATCATCTGACGTATATCCGACGCGCTGGCAAAGTTGTCGCTTCTCATAAGCGAATCGTGAGCGGCGCCTATACGCTTTATCGTCATCGGAATCATGTTTGAACCGAGCTTGTCCATTGCCTGAAGATATTCAATGCCGAGGGTGTTGTTCGGCTCCTCGAGAATGTCAAAAAAACGGTTGCCGCAGACTGCTTTAAGAGCCTCCGAACGTGCCGAGGCAAAGCTAAGGCCGTATTCAAGATTTTCTTTCAGACGTTCGGCTACTGCTTCGCTGTTGATTGCGTTCTTACATTCTATAAGCTCGTCAATGTTGCCGCATTCGCTGCCGAAGCTGAGCATATCCACGCAGCCGAGGCTGTTGAGCAGTGAGACTCCGCCGTAGGCAAAGCGCTGAGCAAAGGATGTGCTCCAAAGCGTCGGCAGTTCTATAACGAGATCTACGCCGTTTTTGACAGCCATTTCCGCTCTCGCCCATTTTGAGATGAGAGCCGTTTCACCTCGCTGAACATAGTTCGAGCTCATAACGGCGACGACGTGTGTCCATTCGCCGAGCTCCTTGCTTTTTTCGATTTGATAAGCATGACCGTTGTGGAAGGGGTTGTATTCCGCAACAATTCCTCCGATTTTCATAAAATTCCTCCATAAAAACATATATTGTATAAAAAATGCGAAAAAACTCAATCTTTGTCTTGAAAAAACAAAGTCACAGTAATATAATATAACAGAAATCTTTTTGATACAATATCTTGGAGGGAAAAATTTTGAAGATTCTCGTTGTTAATGCAGGAAGCTCATCACTCAAGTATCAGCTTATTGATATGGAAAACGAGTCCGTTCTTGCAAAAGGAAACTGCGAACAGATCGGAACCGAAAGCACATTTACGCATAAGGTGCCGTCAGACGAAACCAAAAACATCAAGGCTTTGCCGATGGAGATGCAGGATCATGCCGCAGCTCTTAAGATTGTTCTTGACACTCTTGTTGACGCCGAGCACGGCGTTATCGGCTCGGTTAAAGAGATTGATGCGGTAGGTCACCGTGTTCTTCACGGCGGTGAAAAGTTCAGCGGCTCGGTTCTCGTAGACGATAAGGTTGAGGAGGCTATCAAGGAGTGTTTCGACCTCGGACCGCTTCATAACCCGGCAAACCTTACGGGTATCAAGGCGTGTCAGAAAATCATGCCCGGCGTTCCTCAGGTAGCCGTGTTCGATACAGGCTTCCATCAGACAATGCCCGACTATGCATATATGTA
>HF999632.1:8826-12412 GCA_000434055.1 Ruminococcus sp. CAG:488
GCCGTTACGGCTTCCACGGCACATCACACCGCTTCGTAAGTAAAAAGTGCATTGAGCTTCTCGGCAACCCCGAGCACAGCAAGATCGTAACCTGCCACCTTGGCAACGGTTCTTCAATTTCCGCAGTTGTCGACGGCAAGTGCTTCGATACAACAATGGGTGTAACTCCTCTTGAGGGTATCATGATGGGTACACGTTGCGGCTCTATCGACCCGGCTATTGTTCCGATTATAATGAAAAAAGAGGGTCTCACTCCCGACGAGATGGACACCGTGATGAACAAGAAGTCAGGTATGCTCGGTCTTTGCGGCACAAGCGACAACAGAACTATTGAGTCGAGAGCGAAAGAGGGGGACAAGAGAGCAAAGCTTATCGAGTCCATGCTCTGTCACCAGCTCACCAAGTACATAGGCGGCTATGCTGCGGCAATGGGAGGACTTGATGCTATCGTATTCACAGGCGGTATCGGCGAGAACAACCCGCAGTACAGAGACCGTGTATGTGACAAGCTCAAGTTTATGGGTGTTGAGATCAACTATGAAATCAACGACAAGCTCAAGAGAGGTCCCGAGGGCGAGATCTCAACTCCGAACTCCAAGGTTAAGGTATATGTTATCTGCACCAATGAGGAGCTTATGATCGCAAGAGACACCAAGGAGATCGTCGAAGCTCTTTAATATGAAAATATTGATAGATGCGGACGGCTGTCCCGTTGTTGATCTGACGGTGAGACTTGCTGAAAAATACGGCATTGAGTGCACAATTCTATGCGACACATCGCACGAATTCAACCGTGAGGGAGCGAAAACCGTCGTAGTCGAAAAGGGTGCGGACAGCGTTGATTTCAGAATAGTCAATCTTGTCGGCGAGGGCGATATAGTCGTTACTCAAGATTACGGACTTGCCGCCATGTGCCTTGCAAGAAAGGCGATACCCGTCAGCCAGAACGGAATGGTATATACGGATAAGAATATCGATCAACTTTTGTTCACACGCTATGTTTCCAAGAAGATAAGAAAAGCCGGCGGCAGAATGAAAGGTCCGTCCAAGCGCACTCCCGAACAGGATAAAGCATTTGCAGCGGCTCTCGAAAAGCTCATTCAAGAATAAAATAAAACCTGCCTCAGCGATGGGGCAGGTTGATTTTTTTCGGTCATGCTTTTTTAGGCTTTTTTTCTGCTTTTTATAAATCCGATTGCAAGGCTGATAACGAGCATCACCAAACTTACGCTGACCCAGCAGAAGCCCATTGAATAAAGAGGAAGCTTTTGACAGAGCGAGGTGATGAAGCCGAGTGAAAGTCCGGCTTCGTCGCAGGCATAAATAACGCTGATAACACCTGTGCCGCCGATAACGAGCGGATAAACATAACGGTTCTTCTTCCAAAGCCTGTCGCTGAGTCCGAGGATAATGAGCACGATAGCCATTGGGTAGATCGCATTAAGAATCGGAATCGAAATGCTGAGAATTGCCGTCAGACCGAGGTTGCAGACCAAGAAAGAAAAAGCGATGATGATGCAAACCCATTTGCGATAGCTTATCTTTTTGAAAATTACCGAGAAAAACTGCGAAATGGAATTGATGAGTCCGACGCAGGTTGTAAGGCACGCAAGTGTAAAAATAGCGGCGAGGAGAATCGCACCCGGTGCGCCGAAAAGCTGATATACGATACAGCGAAGCGTCCATGCTCCGTTCTCCTGAATAGGATAAACGCCTGAGCTTGCCGCGCCCATGTAGGAGAGCATTATGTAAACAGCGGCAAGAATCGAGCCTGCGATTATACCTGCGAAAACAGTATGGCGAACAAGGTCTTTTTTCTCTTTAAGTCCGAATGTGCCGAGCGTGGTGGCGATTACAAGGCCGAAGTTGAGGGCGGCGATGGTGTCCATAGTCTGATATCCCTCGGAAAAGCCTTTGAAAAATGCGCCTTTTTGATACACTTCCTGAGCCGGAGCGATATTGACCTCGCCCTTGAATAAAAAGCTTATAAAAAGGAAAACGATAAGAATGAGCAGGCTCGGCGTCAGCACATGGCCGATTCTGTTGACAAGCTTGCCGGGTGTCATGCAAAGCCAAAGAGCAATCAGGAAAAACACAAGCGAATAAACAGCCATCCACAGCTTTACGGACTGTCCCTCGGGGAGGTATGGAGCAACAGCCATTTCAAACGGAACAGATGCCGCCCTCGGTATTCCGAGTCCGGGTCCGATCGAGAGATAAATCAAAACGGTAAAGATAAGCGAAAAATGCTTACCCACATTTTGAGCCAAGCGGTCAAGTCCGTCAAATTCGGCAACAACGATAACACCCAATACCGGGAGAATAACCGCCGTGGCGAGAAAGCCGACCATAGCCGAAACCAAATGATCACCTGCATTTTGACCGAGAAACGGTGGAAAGATAAGGTTTCCGGCTCCGAAAAAGAGTGAAAACAGCATGAAGCTTATCAATGTCATTTTTCTTTTTGTTAGTTTCATTTTATCCTATCCTTTAACATTATAATTTATGCAGAAATGTTGTCTCGGGGCATAAAAAAACCGTCCCAAAAATCTTTGAGACGAATATAAACTGCACAAAATACCCGTAAAATGCCCTTCATTTAGTAATTATATCATTTTAATATGGGAGTGTCAATAGAATTAGAATGTTAATAAAGAAATTAAGGAAAAAGTATGAATTTCTATTGACAAATGCGTTTGACGGGACTATAATATAGAAAAATTTGAAGGTTGGAGGAAGCTTGATGTTAAACAAGAAAATTAACAATCGATTTTATTATTACCATCACTGCGGCCTTTCTGCCTTTGCAAAAATCGGCTAAAATGATGGCTTTTCGCCGTTGCCGAAAAATAAAAGAGTAGAGATTCCGCATAGAAGATTCGTTGAGAATATGCTATGCGGATTTTTTATTGTCATTATCATCTAAGCGAGGGATATCCAAATGAACAGTTTGCAAAATGCACGAAGAACAATCGAAAAGATCGACGCCGAAATGGCAGAGCTTTTTGAAAAGAGAATGAAGGCGGCTGAGGTTGTTGCGGAGTTCAAAAAAGAAAACGCACTGCCGATTGAGGATAAAAAGCGTGAAGCGGAGCTGACCGCAAAGAACAGCGAGTTTGTTTCATTTGAATATAAGCCCTATTACGAAAGCTTTATACAGAATGTTATGGACGTCTCAAAGAAATATCAGAAGCGGGTGCTTGAGGGCATGAAAATTGCCTACAGCGGAGTTGAAGGCGCATTTGCCCATATCGCCGCGAGGAGAATTTTTAAGTGCGGCGAGACCGTTTCCTGCCCCGATTTTGACAGCGCATATAAAGCCGTTGAGGACGGAGACTGCGACTGTGCCGTTCTGCCGATTGAGAACAGCTATGCGGGCGATGTTGACCGTGTGCTCGATCTTGCTTTCCACGGGAATCTCACCGTTTCCGGCATTTACGATATGCCGCTCGGTCAGAGCCTGCTCGCAAAGCCGGGTACGGATATTGACGATATCACCGAGGTAAGAAGCCATCCGCAGGCACTCTCTCAGTGTATGCCTTATCTCAAGCGACACGGCTGGAAGCTCATTCAGGCTGTCAACACC
>HF999632.1:12422-16732 GCA_000434055.1 Ruminococcus sp. CAG:488
AGGCTGTCAACACCGCCGTTGCCGCTAAGTCGGTGGCCGAGGGCGAAAGAAACGATATTGCCGTCGTTGCTTCAAAGGACACGGCAGAGCTTTACGGATTGAAAATTTTACAGGAGGACATCAACGAGAACAAGAACAACACAACGAGGTTTGCCGTTTTCACAAGAGCCGAATGTAAGGTATCACCAAAGGATGAGCATTTTCTTATAATGTTCACAACGAAAAATGAGCCGGGTTCTCTCGGCGGAGCTATTGCCGTTATCGGCGAATACAGATTCAACCTCAGAAGTCTCAAAAGCAGACCGACGGGCAACGAGAATTGGGAATATTATTTTTACGCCGAGGGCGAGGGTAACATCGACTCCCTCGACGGTCGGAAAATGATACATGATCTTAAAAAGCTTTGCGAGAATGTAAAAATCATCGGAAGCTTCTCGGACGAAAAGGTACTCAGCGAAAGGAGCGCAGAATAATGAGCGTATTGCACATGGAGCTTGGAGCGAACAGCTACGATATAACGGTCGAGCGCGGCGCACTCCAAAGAGCAGGCGAGCTTTTGAAGCTCGGCAGAAAGGTTTTGATAGTAACGGATGACGGCGTACCGTTCAGGTATTCCGACAAAATCGCCTCCTTTTGCAAAGAGCCTTATGTTGTGACTCTGCCGCAGGGCGAGCGGAACAAGTGTATGTCAACATACATGCGACTGCTTGAAAAAATGGTCGAAAATAATTTCACAAGAAATGACTGCGTTGTAGCCGTAGGCGGCGGAGTTATGGGCGATCTTGCAGGTTTTGTCGCCGCGTCATACATGAGGGGCGTCGATTTCTACAATGTTCCGACAACGCTCCTTTCTCAGATCGACTCCTCAATTGGCGGCAAGGTTGCGGTTGATTTCGCGGGATACAAAAACCTTGTTGGCGCGTTCTATCAGCCGAAAGCCGTGCTGATTGATCCCGATGTTTTAAGCACGCTCCCGTCAAGACAGCTTGCCTGCGGTATGGCCGAGGCAGTCAAGATGTTTGCAACCTTCAATGCAGAGATGTTCTGCGAGGTCGAGGAAAACTACGACGAAAAAATTGACAGAATAATTATTGAAGCTTTGAAAATCAAAAAGGCTGTAGTTGAGGAGGACGAGAAGGAAAAAGGACTTCGCAAGGTTCTCAATTTCGGCCACACGGTCGGTCATGCGATCGAGAGCATCGAAGAGAGCAACGATTATCCGCTTTTCCACGGCGAATGTGTCGGACTCGGAATGCTTTGCATGAGCAGTCCCGATATTGTCAAAAGGCTTCGCCGTATTCTTCACAGAATGGATATTCCTACCTCATGGAGAGGCTATGAGAAGGAGCTTAAAGCAGCTATGCTTCACGATAAAAAGGCAGGCGGCGACACAATAACGGTTATAACCGTTGATAAAATAGGAACTTTTAAAGAAGAAAAAATGACCGTTGACGAAATCGTAGCAAGGTGCAGGGAGGTGCTTTCACTGTCATGAAGAACACATTCGGAAACGCTTTGACCGTTACGCTTTTCGGCGAGAGCCACGGAAGCGCAATCGGAGCGGTGATAGACGGAATTGCCCCCGGAATTAAAATCGACACGGATTATATAGAGACGAAAATGGCGCTTCGCAGACCGAGCGGAAAGATTTCCACAGCTCGAAGCGAAAAGGACGGACTTATTTTTGAGAGCGGAGTTTACGACGGTCACACGACGGGCACGCCGATTTGCATTTTGATAAAAAATGCCGATACGCACAGCTCCGATTATTCCGCACTTGCAGGCAAGGCAAGACCCGGCCATGCCGATTTTCCGGCTTTCTGCAAGTATCACGGCTTCGAGGACGCAAGGGGCGGCGGTCATTTCAGCGGCAGAATCACGGCGGCTCTCGTTGCCGCAGGAGCAATCGTTCAGAGTGCACTCAGGCAGAAGGGTATTATAATCGGAACGCATATCAGTCGTTTGGCAGGAATAAATGATAAAAAAATAAATCCGGAAACTGATGCGGAAAGGCTCGAAAATGCCAAATTTCCTCTTATTGATTCAACACTTGAAGAAAAAATGAAGGATGCGATCATGCAGGCGAGAGCCGAGGGCGACAGCGTAGGGGGAGTGCTCGAAACGGCGGTTGTCGGAATCCCGAAAGGAGTCGGTGAGCCATGGTTTGATACGGTCGAGGGCCTGCTTTCTCATGCGCTTTTCTCGGTTCCTGCTGTCAAGGGTGTTGAGTTCGGCGACGGTTTTGCCCTTGCCGATATGAGAGGCAGCGAGTCGAACGACGCTTACAGAGTTGACGAAAACGGCAAGGCATATACGCTGACGAACCGTAACGGAGGTATCGGCGGCGGAATCACGAACGGACCGGCGGAATCACGAACGGACAGCCGATAGTTTTTCGCTGTGCAGTCAAGCCCACGCCGTCAATAGCCAAGAGGCAGGAGACACTTGATTTTCTCAAGGCCGAAAACACGGAGATTGAAATCAAGGGCAGACATGACCCGTGCATAGTTCACCGTGCGAGAGCGGTCGTTGATGCTGTCACTGCGCTGACCTTGGCGGATATGCTGACCGTCAGATACGGTACGGACTGGCTTGCGAGGTAGAATTATGGAATACGGATGCATAGGAAAAAAGCTCGGACACAGCTTTTCGGCGGTTATTCACGCAAAGCTCGGCAATTATGACTACCGTCTTTGCGAGCTGACGGAAACAGAGCTGACCGAGTTTATGACAAAGAAAGATTTTAAGGGTATCAATGTCACAATTCCTTATAAGGAAACGGTTATCCCGTTCCTTGATAATATTGACGAGTCGGCGAAGAAAATCGGCGCAGTTAATACGGTTATAAATAACAACGGTATTCTGACGGGTTACAACACCGATTTTTACGGAATGACCGAGCTTTTAAAAAAAGGCAGTGTCGAGCTTGCAGGCAGGAAAGTTTTTATCCTCGGCACGGGCGGTACCTCAAAGACGGCAAGAGCCGTTGCAAAGAGTCTCGGAGCGAGTGAAATTAACGTTGTTTCAAGAAATCCGGAAAACGGCGAGATATCGTACGATGAGATGTACAAGACGGCGGATGTGGTTGAGGTTATTATCAACACAACGCCGGTCGGAATGTTTCCGAAGCCCGACGCTTTTGCTGTTGAGCCCGAGAAATTTCCGAACCTCAGCGGTGCGGCGGACGCAGTTTACAATCCGCTGACAACGGAATTTATAAGCCGTGCAAGAGCCTGCGGAGCGAACGCCGTCAACGGACTTTATATGCTTGTCGCTCAGGCGGCAAAGGCGGCGGAATTGTTCTTCAATGACAAAACGATGACCGAAAAGACCGATAAGGTTTTCTCGGAGATTTATAAAGAAAAGATCAATATCGTGCTTATCGGAATGCCCGGAAGCGGCAAAACCACGATAGGAAAAATAGTAGCAAACGCTCTTGGCAGGGAGTTTTGCGACACAGACGGGGAGTTTGTCAAGTCAAACGGAGCTATTGCCGATTACTTCAAGTCGAACGGTGAAAAATCATTTAGAGACAAGGAAAGTGAAATTATTTCGGAGCTCGGAGCGAAGAACGGACTTGTTATCGCAACGGGCGGCGGAGCGATACTCAGAGCGGAGAATGTGAAGCACTTAAAGCAAAACGGCATTGTGTTTTTCCTTGACCGTGAGGTTGAAAATATAATTCCGACCTCGGACAGACCGCTCGGAAGTGACCGCGAGGCGATCCGAAAACGCTACGGGGAACGCTATCCTATTTATTGCTTGGCGGCGGATATCAAGGTTGATTCCAACAGAGACGTCAACACCGTTGCCGCCGATATAGAAAAAGCTTTCAATAGCATGGAGGGACAGGTATGAAAATTCTTGTAATCAACGGGCCGAACATCAATATGCTCGGCATCAGAGAACCTGATATTTACGGCAGAGAGACCTATGCCGATCTCCTTGAAAAAATAAAGAATTACGCCGACAAAAAGGGCGTTGAGGTTGATTTCTTTCAATCTAACCATGAGGGCGATATCGTCGATAAGATCCAGCAGTCGTATAATAAAATTGACGGCATAGTAATGAATCCTGCGGCATACACGCACACAAGTGTAGCAATTCCCGATGCACTCAAGGCAGTCGGCATACCGACCGTTGAAGTGCACATTTCGGACGTAGATTCCCGTGAGGATTTCCGACAGATAAGCTACGTCAGACCGTGCTGTGCGGCGTGTATAAAGGGAAAGGGTACGGACGGTTACTGCGAAGCAATAGACGTCTTGACGGATCTTTTTCCGCAATACAGCCCAAAGCTTTCTTGACAT
>HF999633.1:0-9006 GCA_000434055.1 Ruminococcus sp. CAG:488
CCAGCTGAGCTATGCTCCCATTCGCCATATTTTCTTATTGTTACGCAGCCTTATTGGCTGAGAACGTATGTTATTATACCACAGAATTTGATAATTGCAAGTGTTTTTTTGAAAAAACTTCAATTATTTTATCATCTCTCTGAATTCGTCCTCGCTGATGACCTTTATGCCGAGGTCATTCGCCTTTTGAAGCTTGCTGCCCGCCTCCTCGCCTGCCAAAACAAAATCCGTTTTCTTTGAGACGGACGACGCCGTTTTGCCGCCGAAGCTTTCGATAATCTCCGCCGCTTCGCTTCGTTTGTAGGTCGGCAGTGTTCCGGTCAAAACAAATGTCTTGCCGGCAAAGCGCATATCCTTGACCTCTTTAAGCGATTTCATGTTAAGTCCTGCCGCCATGAGTTTATCTATAAGTTCTATGCTCTCGGGCATATTAAAATACTCAACAACGCTCTTTGCCATAATTGCGCCGAAGCCGTCAATCGTCATTATCTCGTCAAAGCTTGCATTCATCAGCGCAGTCATTGTGCCGAACCGTTCGGAAAGAAGCTTCGCCGCCTTCTGTCCTACATGGCGGATTCCCAGCGCAAAAATGAGCTTTGAAAGATCGTTTTTCTTTGACTCATTGATTGCCGCAACAAGATTATTTGCCGACTGCTCCGCCATTCTTTCGAGTGGAACGATCTGTTCCTGCTTCAACGCATAGATATCCGCAGGCGTCTTTATCAATCCCGAATTAACAAAAAGCTCGATATTGCTCTCACCGAGTCCCTCAATATCCATTGCATCACGGGAACAGAAATGAATAAGATTTCGCAAAAGCTGAGCGGGACAATCCGTATTAAGGCAACGAACCGCCGCCTCACCCTCCTCGCGGACGACCTTTGCGCCGCATGACGGGCAAACTGACGGCATGACGTATGGCAACGATGCACCCGAATGCTCAACAACGTTCAGCACTTCCGGAATAATGTCGCCCGCCTTACGGATAGTTACAGTGTCGCCTATGCGGATATCCTTTTCGGAAATAAAGTCCTGATTATGAAGCGTTGCACGGCTTATAAGCGAACCTGCGACCATGACAGGTTCAAACACAGCCGTCGGGGTCAGAACGCCTGTCCTGCCGACATTTATTTCAATGTCGACGACCTTCGTCTGCTTCTCCTCGGGCGGATATTTAAAGGCAATTGCCCATTTCGGAAACTTTGATGTGCTTCCCAAGGCTTCACGCTGCTCAAAGCTGTCAACTTTTATAACCGCACCGTCAATATCAAACGGCAATCTTCCTCTTATATCGCCTATTCTCTCAACCTCTTTAATTGCATCCTCAATATTCGTGCACGGAGTATAGAATGGAATCGTTTTGAAACCGAGCTCTTTGATATAATCAAGCGACTGCTTGTGCCCTGTCAGCACCTTGCCGTTTATACGTTGAATATTGAATACGAAAATATCAAGATGGCGCTTCGCCGTAATCTTCGGATCTTTCTGTCTGAGCGAGCCTGCCGCCGCATTGCGCGGATTTTTGAACGGCTTCTCCTCGTTATTTTCCTGCTGCTCAACAAGCTTCATAAAGACCTCACGCGGCATATAAACCTCGCCTCTGACCTCTATCTCGTCAAGCTCTCTTTTAAGGCGCAGAGGTATAGAGCCGACCGTGCAGAGATTTGCGCTGACATCCTCGCCGATAACACCGTCGCCACGGGTTGAGCCTCTTTTAAAAACTCCGTTTTCATATTCAAGCGAAACGGAAAGTCCGTCTATTTTCGGCTCAACAACATAGGTTGCGTTCGGCTCGACCTCTTTAACTCTCTTGTCAAAGGCTCTCAGCTCGTCAAGGCTGAAGGCATCCTGCAAGCTCTCCATTCGCACGGTATGCTCAACGGGCGTAAACTGACCGTCGGCACTGCCGCCGACACGCCTTGTCGGAGAATCGGGCGTGACAAGCTCGGGAAACTTATCCTCAATATTGGAAAGCTCCCTCATCATCTTGTCGTATTCAAAATCCTCAATCTCGGGATTATCCTCGACATAGTATTTGTGGCTGTGGTAGTTAAGGAGATCTCTCAGCTCCTTTGCGCGTTTACTTGATCTTTCAAATTCACTCATAACAGCACTCCATAACAGATTTTAGACTTTTAACCTTTTAAAGGCTGCGTTTTATTTTAATATCATTTAAAGCCGAATATCATAATTTCAATATTCTTTCTTGCCTTTTTATCCCGTTATAACCGCAGCACATTCTCTTGGTTATTATACCAAATTCAAGCACGATTTACAACTTTTATCGAATAATTTCCGCAAAAGTTTGCGGTGTAATTCCGACAACTATGCTTTCTGCTATGCACACGTTGGTTTTATACGGCACAACGGTTACATTACCCGAATGAATAACATAAGTATTCACAGTTATATTCATCATGATTCGATGATGTGTCTGATTAACTCCCGCCGCCGTGAATTCGTTTTCAAAATCGGTCGTTGTTATTCCCGTCATAACGAATATCATCGGTATTTTCGGTCCTCTGCCGTTGATAAGCTGTTCGCTGAAAAGCACGCTGAACGGAATTTTTATAACATATGATTTCATTTGATTTATGTGCTTGTCGATCTCGTCGCCTATATTGTTACCTATTTTGTTAAGATAATATGCGTCGGTCGTAACGGATACGATATTTCCGTTTTTGTCTCTGCCGAATTTTATCAGATCGGCATACCTCACCTTGTCGGTATCAAGGGAATTCTCAATTCCTGCCGTCGCCGCCGCAGAAGCCGCATTCCTCGCCGAATAATTAACAAGCTCTTTTCGGATGTTCGATATCCGAATTTCCGCCATAATAAGCAAAGCCCCGATCGGAACGATTAGAAGCATCGCAACGATCGGGGAAAATTTTCTTTTTCGTTTCAATTATCTCACCGCCTATTTTATACTATGCAAAAAGGCGTCGGTGAGAAACTAAGCAATCAATATATTAAATCATTGTGCCTAAAATGGCAATAATAAGCGGCGCTAAGAAAGTAAGATTGAAATAGAAGCCCGAAACATCAAACATATCGTCCGAAATGTCCGCGGTTATTTCAGACACATTGAACGGCAGCATATCTGCCGAAGAAATAGTCTGACTTGCATCTTCAAGGTCTGCGGCATACATCTTGAAGCCTACCAAAGACTCGCCGCGATAATAAAAATCAACGTAAGAGTCAAGCATTGCAGCAACTCCGTCGCCGTTGTCTCCCGCAAGCTCAGCGTATTTAAGAAGTTCTTCCTTTGTGATATCTTCGGGATTCATGCCCTCAGGCAAGGTGATAAGGCCCTTTTCAACCGCCTTTTTTGCGGTTGCGGCAACGTCGGGCTCAAAATGCTCAACGCTGACCTGTCCGTAAGGCTCAACCTCCTTATCCTCAACGCTTGCAAGCTTCATGCAAGGCATAATGTCATTGTCAAGGACTTCAATAACGGCAAAAAGAAGCTCACCGTAGTCCGAAACACTGCCGTCATAATCAAGAAAATCCGTTATTCTCATCTTAACCTTCCATGAAGGTATATATATCCAAATGTCTTTTTTATCCATAATCAGCCTTGCATTCACGCCGAAAACAGTTCCCGTGCCCGCAATTTTAAGCTCGTTTTTGCCGTTTTTGTCCGTAAAAATCTTAGCCGCAAGCTTAACATCGGCTATTTTAATTTTACCGAAATCAAGCTCACCGTCGGGAACGGACACGCCTACGGATTTTGTTTCATTCAGCTTTTTAAGAAAATCCTCGGATCTGCTTCCCTCGGCAAAAGCATTGATGCCAAGAAGCGCGGAAACAAGAATTACAACTGTTAAAAGGACACTGATAAATTTTTTCATAAATATTCCTCCTTGATTTAATGATAATACACGCATGCATCATTGTCAAGTTTTTGCGTAAAGAAAAAATCAGTCTCCCATTTAAGAGAGACTGACAAAATTCTAATATCAATCAAGGAAATCCTTGAGCTTCTTGCTTCTGCTCGGGTGACGGAGCTTTCTGAGAGCCTTGGCCTCAATCTGACGGATACGCTCACGGGTAACATCAAATTCCTTGCCGACCTCCTCAAGTGTGTGCGGATGTCCGCCCTCAAGACCGAAACGGAGAGCCAAAACCTTTGCCTCACGGGGAGTAAGTGTTTCAAGAACGTCGTCAAGCTGCTCCTTGAGAAGAAGAATTGAAGCCGCATCTGCCGGTGCCGGAGCGTCGTCATCGGGAATGAAGTCGCCAAGGTGGCTGTCCTCCTCCTCACCGATGGGTGTTTCAAGCGAAACGGGTTCCTGAGCCACGCGAAGAATTTCACGAACCTTTGAAACAGGCATTGAAAGTTCCTGTGCGATCTCCTCTGCGCTCGGATCTCTGCCGTTCTTATGGAGAAGCTGACTGTTGGTCTTTTTAACCTTATTGATAGTCTCAACCATATGAACGGGGATACGAATCGTTCTCGCCTGATCGGCAATGGCACGGGTTATAGCCTGTCTGATCCACCAAGTAGCATAGGTTGAAAACTTAAAGCCCTTTGTATAGTCGAACTTGTCAACCGCCTTGATAAGTCCGAGGTTACCCTCCTGGATAAGGTCAAGGAAGTGCATACCTCTGCCGACATATCTCTTTGCAATTGAAACAACAAGACGGAGGTTTGCCTCGGCAAGACGTTTCTTGGCGGCGGCATCGTTATCGTTTATTCTCATTGCAAGGTCGATTTCTTCCTCGGCCGTAAGAAGCGGAATACGTCCGATCTCTTTAAGATAAACCTTGACAGGATCATCTGCTCCCTGATTTTTATCGTCAACATCTTCGGTTGCAAGCTCCGCCGACTTGGGCATATCCATATTAAAATCAACATTTTCAAGATCAACGTTTGAAAGGTCGTCAACAAGCTCGATATTCTGATTTTCAATCGTTTCATAGAGCTTGTCCAGATCCTCAAGGTCAAGGTCAATATCGAGAATTGCCTGATCGATATCCTGAGTTGTGAGCTTGCCGTTCGCCTTGCCTTTTTCAATAAGGTTTTTGAGAACAGTTTTCTTGTCCAAAGGTGCTGTCATTGCATTGTTTTCCATAGCGTTACTCCTTATTTAACTTCCGTTTGGATTTTTGAAAAGATTCCTGAATTCATCGTCGCTCAACTGAGAAACATCGGAAACAGACATCTTATTTTTTTCTTTTTCAAGAACTTTTATACAATCATCACATTCCGTGACGGTATTGCTTAATCGGTCGGCCATTGAAGCAAAACGTGCTATTCTGCCCATCTCCTCCGGAGTGAACTCCGCAGAAATCAGCGAAAGCTCCGTTTCCCTGCCCTCGTCAAGTCGGCTTGCAAGCGCATGCCAAACGCGACGATTGAAATCTGTAACAAATATATCCTCGCTGACCTTATCCTTGATTTTTCTGTAAAAATCGGGATTTTGCATTATCGTGGCTATGAGCGTTTCCTCCGCTTTTGCGGCCTTGAGGTGCTTTGACCGCTCGGGATTCACCGTATCCTTCGGCATGACCGTATCACGGACGATCTCGTTGAACTGCTCCTTGCTTTGCACTTTCGTGCGCCGTTTATATGCACGCTTTATCTCACGGATTATGGCATCCTTGCTCACCGACATTTCATCGGCAAGCTTCGACGCATACATATCCTGCTCAATCGGATTACCCTTTGAAAGGATATCGGCAACGGCTGTCAGAAACTTCGACTTGCCGTCGATCGACTCAACGTCGTAATTTTCACGCTCACGCAAAATGCCGTATTCTATATCGTTTGCGGCACCGTCGAGAAGATTCTGAAACTTCTCTCTGCCGTAATTTTTAATAATCTCATCGGGATCCTTGCCGCCTGTCAGCTTCAGGACTCTTATTTTCAGACCCGTCTGTCCGAAAATTCCGATTGCACGCTTGGTTGCCTTCTGACCTGCCTCATCGGAATCATAGGAAAGAATAACCTCATCGGTATATCTTGCGATCAATCTCGCCTGTTCCTGCGTAAGTGCAGTTCCGAGACAGGCGATGGAATTAGTAAATCCTGCCTGATGAAGCGCGATAACATCCATATAGCCCTCGCAGACTATCAGACTGCTCGGGTTGCCGTTCTTGGCAAAATTCAGCGCAAATACGCCGTTGCTTTTCTTGTAAACAAGCGTGTCCGATGTGTTGACGTACTTAGGCTTTGAGTCGTCAAGCACACGTCCGCCGAAAGCTATAACATTTCCTCTTAGGTCGATTATCGGCACCATGGCACGGTTTCTGAAATTATCATAATAGCTCACTCTGCCGTTTTTTTCGCTCTTTTTAACAAGGTTGGCGTCATAAAGTTCCTGATTTGTGAAGCCTTTTGAGTGCATATGATTACGCAGTGCGTCCCAGGAATCGGGAGCAAAACCGAGGCCGAAACGCTTTATCGTCTGCATTGAAAGCCGTCGCTTGCCTGCAAAATAATCAAGACCTACCTTGCCCTGCGGCGACATCATTGTTTGATGAAAAAATCTTGCCGCTTCACGGTTAGCAGCCAAAATCCGCTGGCGGTGCTTTGCGATCGTATCATCGTAGCCATCGTCGGGCATTCTCATTCCTGCCCTGTCTGCGAGCTGCTTGACCGCCTCGACATAATCAAGATTTTCGATTCGTCGCATAAATGTTATTGCGTCGCCGCCTGCGCCGCAACCGAAGCAATAGAACGACTGACTCTCTGGATAAACGGTAAAGGACGGTGTCTTTTCATTATGAAACGGGCACAATCCCTTTGGGTTTCTGCCTCGTTTTGAGAGGTTGACATATTGAGATATAAGGCTTTCGATATCGGTTCTTTCACGCAATTCATTCAGAAATTCATCGCTTATTGCCATAATATCAACCTCCTTAATTTTTATTTTAAACCATCATCCACGAATTGGGCACGAAAAGCTTTTCAAACGTGCTGACGGCAAATCTGTCCGTCATGCCTGCAACATAATCGCAGACGGCACGCTCGACGCCCTCTTTTTCACTTATTTTTATGTAAAGCTCGGGCATCTCGTCAGGATGATTCAAGTAGTATTCATAAAGCCACTTTATCATCTCGATTGCCTTTGTCTCTTCGCTCTTGCAAGCGGGATTAGTGTAAACTCTCTCAAACATAAACGAATGAAGAGTTGCGAACGCATCGGCGCAGTCTTCGCCGAGAATTATATCATTCCTGCTGTTTTTCACAACCGATTTAACAAGCTTATCTATACGCTGCCCCTTTGAATAGCCGAGCGCATCACGTATATCCTTCGGAATATCTTCCTCTTTCATCACTCCGGCATGAACCGCATCATCAATATCATGATTTATATATGCGATTCTGTCGGCAATACGAACAATTCTGCCCTCCAGCGTTGCTGCTTCCTCACCGTTTGTGTGGCGGTCAATGCCGTTTCTGACCTCCCATGTGAGATTCAGACCTTTGCCCTCTTTTTCAATGACTTCAACCACTCTGACGCTCTGCTCATAGTGACGGAAACCGCCGTAGCAAACGCTGTTAAGTGCACGCTCACCCGCATGGCCGAACGGGGTATGTCCGAGGTCATGGCCGAGCGCAATAGCTTCCGTCAGTGTCTCGTTAAGTCCGAGACAAACGGCAATTGTCCTCGCAATCTGAGCGACCTCAAGGGTGTGCGTCAGTCGGGTTCTGTAATAATCGCCCTGCGGCGAAAGAAAAACCTGGGTTTTATGCTTGAGACGGCGAAAAGAGTTGCAATGTATTACACGGTCACGGTCATGCTGAAAGCACGTTCTCAGCTCGGTTTCGGGTTCAAATACCTTTCTGCCTTTGCTCGAATCCGAGAAACAGGCGTTACTGCTCAGAATACGATGCTCGTTTTCACAAAGTCTTTCTCTGACCGTTTTTTCCATACAAAACACCTCCCGAAGGCTTCTCAATAATTATATACTCCGTTTTTCGCCCTTTTCCTCTTTTTATTTTAAAAATTTTAAGGCATTGCCTCAAAAACCTCGCCGATTTCTTCGCTTTTGAACTTTCCGAAGCTCAAATCAACAAGCTTTTTCTCAAAATTATCGACATCATCGGTCGGCATTTTGAATGTAACCGTCACTGTGTCGGCAAAATCGACATTATCAATTGCTCCGCCGCACTCGGGTATAAGCGAATTGAGCCTGCCGTAAAAGTTGTAATCACAGCAGACCTTCAGCACCTTGCAGAGCTTCATTGTTATAATTCCGCCTGCGTCAACGGCAATCTTGGCGGTATGGGAATATGCCCTGACAAGTCCGCCGGTGCCGAGAAGCGTGCCGCCGAAATATCGGGTTGCAACAACAACACAGTCGGTCAGATTCTCTTTAAGAAGAACATCAAGCACGGGTATCCCTGCCGTGCCCTGCGGCTCGCCGTCATCGGAATACCGTCGAGTCTGACCGTCCCTGAGGACGTAGGCGTAGACATTGTGGGTCGCATCCCAATGCTTCGATTTTATCTCATTTATAAAGGTGACCGCCTCATCCTGAGTTGTGACGGGCTTAATATAGCCGATAAATCTTGATTTTTTTTCAACGAATTCGTCGCTCGACGCTTTCGCCACGGTTCTGTACTCCAAAGCGATCCCCCTTTCACTCTTGTTGATTTAAAAAAAGACGGTGTTAAATACACCGCCTTTTTCTCTCATCATTATTTAGACAAATTGAAACGCTTATTGAAGCGGTCAACACGTCCGCCGGTATCAACAAGCTTCTGCTTACCTGTAAAGAACGGGTGGCATTTTGAGCAAATATCAACACGGAGATCTTTCTTTGTTGAACAAGTCTTTATCTCATTACCGCAAGCACAACGAACAACTGTCTCTTCGTACTTAGGATGAATTCCTTCCTTCATGTGTTTCACCTCTTTCGATATATTCACGCAACAGCTATTGTATCACAGGTTTTGTAAAAATGCAATAGCTTTTAAAAATATTTTTAAAAAAACAGACCCCGTCTGCTGACAGGATCCGTGAAAGTAAAACAGCCGTTACAAAACGACTGTTC
>HF999633.1:9055-15962 GCA_000434055.1 Ruminococcus sp. CAG:488
TATCTTCCCGGGCGGCTGCCCGCCAAGTATTTTCAGCGCTGAAGAGCTTAACTACCGTGTTCGGGATGGGAACGGGTGGACCCTCTTCGCCATCGACACCGACTCCGCCGGGAACTATTGTTCCCAAACGACTTGCTTATTATATACCGTGAACGTCAATTTGTCAAGCATTTTTTTAAATTTTTTACTTTTTTTCGATAACTTTTTCAATTTCACCGACATACATATAGTGATAATCCCCTGAGGCATAGTTTTTCTCAATTGTTTTATCAAGGAATCCGGAATTATCCAAGGGCTGAACCGCAATTTTTTTACATTTTATTATCAGTCTCGCCTCTGCCGGATAAACGGCTGCGCCGTCGGTTGCAAGAGTTAGACCCGCTTCCTTTATCTTGTTACAGTCTCTGCCGGAAATTCTGCCGCAAAGGCGAAGCATATCCTTATATTCGGGATCAAAAAAGCTGATAGTGAAATAATCCTGCTCATCAATAAACTTCTTTGTATATCTCTGCGGACGTATAAATATAAAAGCGACGTCTCTGCCCCAAAGCTCACCTATTCCTCCCCAACTGACGGTCAGCGTGTTCCAATCTTCGGGAGTTCCTGCGCTGACAAGCGCCCAGTCATCGGCAATCAGCTTAACGGGATTTTCTTTTAATTCTTTAATTGTCATAGTACCACCTCATAGAGTAATTTATGCAGTTTTTCTTTTTATCATTCCGACGAGCGAGAATATTCCGAACATCATCGCATTCACGGCAACAACGCTCGCACCTGCCGGCATTGAAAACGCAAACGAAACAAACAAACCGATAAAGAAGCATATAACCGAAATAACGGCCGAAACGGCAACAACTTTTTTAAACGTTTTGCAAACTCGCATTGCCGTCAGCGCAGGAAAAATTACAAGGCTTGAAATCAGCATTGCTCCCATTATCCTCATACCGATAACAACGGTTATTGCCGTCAGCAAGGCTATCAGCGTGTTGTACATTCCCGTTTTTGTTCCTGTTGCCGTCGCAAAGCTTTCATCAAATGTAACAGAAAAGATCTTATTATAAAATACGCAGTATAGAATCAGCACCGCCGCCGAAATCACTATGCTTATTATAACATCCGTACTGCTCATTGCAAGTATACTGCCGAACATATATCCGTTTACGTCGGAATTAAGACCCGTTGTCATTGAGGTTACAAGAATTCCGATCGCCAATGCCGTGCTTGAGATCAAAGCTATCGCCGCATCGCCGGTTATCTTGCTGTTGTCACTTATTCTTAAAAGCAGAAATGCGGATATTATTACAACAGGTACGGAAACAGCAAGCGGCGCAACATTCATTGCAAGAGCAACGCAGAGGGCGCCGAAGCCGACATGCGAAAGTCCGTCGCCTATCATTGAATATCGCTTTAAGACGAGCGTAACCCCGAGCAAAGCTGCACAGAGGGCAACCAGCACACCGACGATTATCGCCCTTCGCATGAATCCATAGGAAAACATCTGAACGAACATATCAAGCATGGCTGTCACCTCCGAGAATCCTTTTTGCCGCCGCTGTTTTTAGATATTCCTCAGTCGTGCCGAAGAAATCGCCGTCATGCTCCATGCAAAGAATTTTGTTTGCGTACTGAATTACGCTTTTAACGTCATGGGTTACCATAATCACCGTAACGCCGTGTTCTTTGTTGAGATGACTTATCAGCTTATACATATCCTCTGTCACAAACGGGTCAAGACCGGTTGTCGGTTCGTCAAGAAGCAAAAGCCTGTCCGTTGCGCATAATGCTCTTGCGAGCAAAACCCTCTGCTGTTGACCGCCCGAAAGCTCATTGAAGGACTTATTCTTTATTGAATTTATCTTCATAATATCCATATTTTCCTGCGCAATTCGCCTGTCTGCAGCAGTATAAAAGAGCTTCCCTTTTCCGCTGAGTCTGCCGCTGAGAACGACCTCTCTGACTCCTGCCGGAAAATCTTTTTGCACCTGCGTTTTTTGCGGCAGATAGCCGATTCCGCTTTTCTTTATTCCGTTAAATTCAACTTTTCCCTCGGAGATTTTCTGCAAGCCGAGGATACCTTTCAAAAGCGTGCTTTTACCGGCTCCGTTTTCGCCGACGATACAAAGAAAATCGCCCTCATCAACGGTGAAACTGACACCGTTGACCGCTTTGGTCGAATCGTAATTCATGTGAATGTTTTCGCATTTCAAAATCTGCATCAGTTCAGCGCCTCCTTTAAATTCCTGTAATTTTGCCGCATGAGCGAGAGATAAGTCTCTCCCCTCTTCATTTCGTCCGAGGAAACATTATGACACGAATGAAGCAGAAGCATTTTTGCACCCGTTTCAATTGAAACCGCCCTTGCAATTTTCGGCTCGGTCAGCTCCTCATAGAAAACAACAGGCAAATTATCAGCATTTATCTTGTCAATGATCTGCGCCATAACCGATGCACTCGGCTCGGTATTGTCAACGCAGGAATCAAATGCCGCCGTAAATTCAATGCCGAATTCACGAGTAAAATTCTTCATTGCAAACCGTGACCCCGAAACAATCTCCCTTCGCTTTGAGCTTTTAACAAGCCGTGAAAAATCGTCTCTGAGCTTCAATATTTCCGCAGAATATGCCTTTGCGTTTTCGCTGTAATAATCCGCATTGTCCGTGTCCGCTTTGCCCATTTCCTTTGCAATGCAGTCAATCATTTTTGTTGCCGTTTCAAGGTCTGTCCAGATGTGCTCGTCCGTTCCACTCTCATCGTGCTCATCATGTTCTTCGCCGTGATGATGGCCATGGTCGTGATCGTGGTCGTTTATCACAATTCCAAGCTCATCGGCTATATCAATTTTTTTAACGCTTTCATTTTCAACAGCATCCGTTATCTGCGTGACCCATGTTTCCGTGTGCTCGCTGACATAGAAGAAAATATCCGAATTTTCGAGTTCAATTATATCCCTCGGTGTCGGCTCGTACGAATGACTCTCAACTCCCGTCGGCAAAAGCATTTTTACTTCCGCCCTGTCGCCTGCAATCCGGCGGGCAAAATCATACGGTGCAAAAATCGAGCAGACAACGCTCAGCCTGTCACTCTTTTTCGGCGCAGTGTACGAACATCCGCAGAGCATAAGCATTAAAACAGCGAGCAAAATCGCCGTAATTTTATTCTTCATCCAATGCCTCCCTGCATTTATCGCACAATCCGTAAAGAACGGTTTTCTCGGGGCTTATCACAAAGCCGTGGTGCTCCAAAACATGCTGTGCCAGCTCATCAAGATAACCGCACTCCACGTGAATAAGTCTGCCGCAGCCTGAGCATTTCAGGTGATAATGTGATTCGCAATTACCGTTCTTGTCTATGAATTCGAAGCACGCGCTCTGACCCTCTTCGGCAAAATATTTGCGTACCGCACCTTGCCTTATCAGCTTGTCAAGGTGCCTATACACAGTGGCCTTGCCGACAGGTTGTCCGTCCTTCGCAAGCTCTGAAATAATTTCGTCGGCAGTAAAATGTCTGCCCGGTTTTTTTTGCAAGAGTGAAAGGATCAATCCGCCCTGCTTCGTGTTATATGAATTCTCCATTTAATTCGCCTTCCGAATATGAAACTGAATTTCAATTTCATATTGTACTACTCTTTTTTTGATTTGTCAACACCGCTTGTCAATATGATTATTGTATGGTAAAATAAAATGTAAACATATTATATGAGTTATACAAGGATGAGATTATGAAAAAAATTATTTCACTGATATCATGCACCGTTTTGCTTTTCTCCCTCTCCTCTTGTTCGGTTGAAAAAACGCCGATACTTGACAACAGCGACCAAAGCTATTTTGTGGATTTCTATACCGATGACGATTACGTTTATATTGAATGTGTGCTGAATATCTACAACCCGAACAACACCGAATCAGAGGTAAAAATCTCGGCGATTGATAACGAGGACGTTGAAATCGGTCTTTTGAAAACTTCAAATCTCATTGCTGTTGATAAAGAAACCTCAAAGGAGACCTTTCGGCTAAAAAGCGGAGAAAACAAAATAACCGTTCTTTTTAAAGGCGAATATGCCGGAATTTATCAAATAACTTCCCGCGAGCTGCCGAGATTCATTTATATCAGCGAAAACTGAACACGCAAAAGCGCAGGCCTGACGGTCTGCGCTTTTTTTGATAAAACAATTATTTCTTAATCAGTTTGCCCAACTGCTCAATAATAATTTTGACAATATTAACTATTATGTTTTTAATAAGCGTAAAGAAATTCGGGCTTTCAATCGGGTCACCCTTATCCTCCTCGGTCATAGGCTTGATTGTTTCAACATTATCTTCATTTTTCTCATAAATAAGATATTGAGGAAGATTTTTCTCGCTGAACACCGTAAGCGGCTGTTCGCCATGCCTCAAAATCCTGTAAATCACCGGGTACAGAGCCCACGGATAACAGTCGTGATTGAGGTTTTGAACATACCAGGTCGTGTCCGGGAAAAGCGCTGTTGAAGCGTCAATTGAAAGGTCGGGAGAAATATACTTATCTGTTCCGTTTGCCTTTGCCTGTGCAATATAATCATCGCTGAGCTTTTTACCGATAGGAGCTGTCGTTGTGCCCGGAGCCTGCTGCTCGCAAGTGGTAAGCATATCACTCTGAAGATCCGCATTATAAACAATGGGGTAAAGCTGGAAACCGTACTTAGCAACGATTGATACATGCACTCCGTCGGCTTCCATCTGCTTATACATAGAGGTAAGCTTAGAACCGACTGTTTCGTAATAGTGATTTATTTTTTGGATGAGTCCTGCATATTCGTCCTCAACACCCGCAAAGATATAGTCCCTTGCCTCTTCGAATCTGTCGGCGGAAACCATAGCCCAATAAGCGGGGAACGTACCGTAACAGACCCTCATAACATCGGGAATAACGTATTTTGCAACTCTTGTGCCTGTCTTGTTGAAATAATCCATTGTCATGTCAAGTCCGTTCAACTTGTTGCTGAGTGTGATTATCTCTTTAAGAAGGGTAAAAAGAAGCGAATCGCCGAGATTCTGAGTTGCAAAGTAGTCAACTCCGTCCGCATCAAAATAAAGTTCTCCGTTGAAGAGCGAATTGTTTACCTCTGTGCCGAAGCAGATTGAATTATAGAGAACAACATCGTCGACGTCCTCCCAGCCGTATTCCGCAAGGTATGCGGAGAGAATTATGGTGCCAAGGCATCTTCCGAGAAGTTTAACACGGGAATGCCCTGTTACCTTTTTAACCGCCTGAATATATTCATGAAGGTCATCTGCGGTTTCACACGGATCAACACGGCTGTCATACTGATAAAAATACTTGTAAAGCTCATCATGCGCTCCGTTGGCAGTGGAAACGTCGTTTGACGTTTTATGTACATCTGTTAACGGAACGTTTTTCCAGTATTCGCAAGCTTTTTGTCCGGAATTGTTGGGAACCTCGCCGTTCTTGTCAAGCATATAATCCTTGCAAAGCTCCGCCATATACTGAGTAAGAAACGTCTTGAATTCCGAAAAATCGTCTGTCAAATATCCCTTAGTGTAAACAGGGACAAGTTCTTTTGCCGCCTTCTTAATGAATTCCTCCGAAAAAGCAGGAATTTCATGGCTGTTTGGATCGTCCTTGTCAAGGTAAATCGGTGAACGGCCTCGCACATAGATTATCGGCACCTCATCACAGTCACAGGTGTCTTTCGCTATTGCACTTATGGGCGCAATAACCATAACGAAGATTACCAAACTCAGAAACACTGCTAAAAATTTTTTCAAAACCATCTCTCCTTTTCCAGGTTAAGCTTTATTTCGGCTATTCCGCGGGAGTTAATTATTTGAACAGCTTACCCAAAGTCTCAATAATGATCTTCAATACATTTACTATAAGCTTTTTGATAAGAGTAAAGAATCCGGGTCTTTCCAGCGGATTTCCCTTGTCCTCGCGGGTCATCGGTCTTATTGTATCGCCGTTATTTTCCTCTCCCTCATAGATAATGTACTGCGGGTAGTTTTCGTCACTGAACACCGTCATCGGCTCTCCGTCGTGCCTGAGGAGCTGATAAATAAACGGGCAAAGTATTCTCGGATAACAGTTATGCTTCATGTTTTGTATATACCACGTTGAATCCGGGAAAAGCGTTGTTGATGCATCAACGGCAAGATCGGGAGAAATATATTTATCCGTTCCGTTTTGCTTTGCCTGAGCCACGTAGTCATCGCTGAGCTTTTTGCCGATCGGTGCCGTTGTTGTACCGGGTGCCTGCTGCTCGCAGGTAACAATCATGTCGCTCTGTCTGTCGGCATTGTAAACCACAGGATAAAGCTGATAACCGTACTTTGCGATTATAGAAACGTTCACTCCGTCGGCCTTGATATCTTTATATAACGTTGTAAGCTTTGAACCGACTTTTTCGTGGTAATCATTGATTTTTTTAATCAATCCTGCGTATTCTTCTTCAACACCTTCAAAGATATAATCCCTTGCGCTTTCAAATCTGTCGGCAGAAACCATTGACCAGTAACCGGGAGTTGTACCGTAGCAGACTCTCATAACGTCTGGAGTGACATATTTTGCAACCTTAGTTGCTGTTTTATTGAAATAATCCATCGTCATTCCGAGTCCGTTGAGCTTATTGCTCAGCGTGATAACTTCTTTGAGGAGTGTAAGCGGAAGCGATTCGTCAAGATTCTGATTTGCAAAGAAGTCAACAGCATCGGCATCAAAATGCATTTCGCCGTTAAAAAGTGAATTCGTGACCTCTGTTCCAAAGCAAATCGGATTATAAAGAACGATGTCGTCAATGTCCTCCCAGCCGTATTCAACAAGATAAGCAGAAAGGATTGTCGTACCGAGGCACCTTGCAAGAACCTTGATACGTGAATGACCCGTAACCTCTTTGACCGCCTGAATGTACTCG
>HF999633.1:15983-26154 GCA_000434055.1 Ruminococcus sp. CAG:488
CGTGAAGGTCATCGGCAATTGAGCAAGGGTCAAGGCGACAATCATACTGATAGAAGTATTTATACAATTCATTTGTTGCGCCCTCGGGCGTTGTTACGTCATTGGACGGCTTGTGGATATCATATATAGGATTGTTTTTCCAATAGTCTGCTGTTTTATATCCTGAATTGTTCGCAATTTCACCGTTATTGTCAAGGGCGAAATCCTTGTAGGCTTCTGCCATATACTTTGTGAAAAGCGCTTTAAATTCCGAAAAATCGTTCGTCAGATAGCCCTTTGTATAGACAGGAACAAGCTCCTTCAAAGCATTCTCAACAAATCCGTCAGGAACATACGGCAGTGTCTCACTGCTCGGGTCATCCTTATCGGTAAGGATTGTCGCACGGCCACGAACATAGATTATCGGTACCGTGTCACATTTACAGGTATCTTCAGCCATTGCACTCATAGGAGCGATGATCATTACGAAGATTACCAGGCTTAGAAATACTGCTAAAAACTTTTTCAAAACTATCTCTCCTTATTCAATTTTATATATGAAATCCTGTCTTACCGCCGCAATTATTTTTCTTCCTTTGCGGCAAGCTCGTCAAGATACTCATCATATGTGATGTTCTTATCGTAGAAACTGCCTGTTGTGACATCAATTATTCTGTCGGCTATCGTTTGCACAAACTGATGGTCATGCGATGTAAAAAGAACAGTCTCCGGAAAATTGATAATGCCCTTGTTAAGCGATTCGATCGACTCAAGGTCAAGGTGGTTCGTCGGCTCATCGAATAGAAGAACATTTGCGCCCGAAAGCATCATCTTTATAAGCATGCAACGGACTCTCTCACCGCCGGAAAGAACCTTTGCCTTCTTCGTTGCCTCCTCGCCGGAGAACATCAGTCTTCCGAGCCAGCCTCTGACATCGCTCTCAAAAACAAGGTCGGAATATCTTCTTACCCAGTCGATAAGCGAATCCTCGCAGCCATCGAAGAACTCCGAGTTGTCCGACGGGAAATATGACTGCGACGTTGTAACTCCCCACTTAAAAGTACCCTCGTCGGGTTCAAGCTCACCGACAAGAATTTTGAAAAGTGTTGTTTTTGCAAGTCCGTCCGTGCCGACAAAAGCAACCTTTTCACGGGGCTTTATTGTAAACGAAACATTGTCAAGAACTTTTCTGTCTCCGATTGTTTTGCTGATTCCCGTAACAGTAAGCAGCTCATTGCCCACCTCACGGTCCGGTTTAAATGAAACAAAAGGAAAACGGCGTGACGAAACCGGCATATCCTCAATATTAAGCTCATCAAGAAGCTTCTTGCGGCTCGTTGCCTGCTTTGATTTTGAAGCGTTTGCGCTGAATCGTGCAATAAATTCCTGCAATTCTTTTTTCTTCTGTTCAGCCTTTTTGTTCTGCTCTCTGAGCTGACGCTGTGCAATCTGGGTGTAGTCATACCAGAAGTCATAGTTGCCGACATACATTTCAATCTTACCGAAATCTATATCGACAATATGTGTGCAAACCTTGTTGAGGAAATGTCGGTCATGCGAAACAACGATAACCGTGCTTTCAAGGTCGATAAGGAAATCCTCAAGCCATCGAATAGCCGCAACATCAAGGTGATTGGTCGGCTCGTCCATCAGAAGAATATCGGGGTTTCCGAAAAGAGCCTGTGCAAGAAGAACCTTGACCTTGATATCGTTATCAAGCTCACTCATCTTGGCATAGTGAAATTCATTTGTAACTCCGAGTCCGTTGAGAAGGATTTCCGCATCGCTCTCTGCGCTCCAGCCGCCCATCTCAGCAAACTCTTCCTCAAGCTCACTGACTTTGATGCCGTCCTCCTCCGAGAAGTCCTCTTTCATGTAGAGGGCTTCCTTTTCATCCATTATTTCGCAAAGGTGAGGATTTCCCATAAGCACCGTGCGAATAACGTCGTACTCGTCAAAGGCAAAGTGATCCTGTCTCAGGACGGACATTCTTTCACCCGGGGTGATAATGACCTCGCCCTTGTTCGGTTCGATCTCGCCCGAAAGGATTTTTAAAAAAGTCGATTTTCCGGCGCCGTTTGCGCCGATTAGTCCGTAGCAGTTACCGTCGGTAAATTTCAGATCCGCTCCCTTAAAAAGCTCTCTGCCGCCGTACTGCAAGCTAACATTAACTGTGCTGATCAATTGTATTTCTCCCGATTCTATTTATTTATCTTTTCAAAAGATATTTTACAAATTTATAAACCTTGCTTTTGAATCCGTAATAAGTTTTTCTTAAAAGACGGATAGCAGGTAAAAATTTAACATACATCAGATAATCGCGATCGGTTACATTATGCACCTTGCCGTTCCGCTCAAAGCTTTTCAGAACACCGATTATCTGGTCGTTACGAATATTATACTCATTGTCCCATTGATTGTCTCCGCGCATAACATATGTTCCCGAATTGATAAACATAACACGGTGAAGCACAAATCGGCCGTTATCCCGCTGATAAAAAACAATGTCATTCGGTTTAATTGCCTTTCTCGGCTTAATCAGCGTAATCGTATCCTTTCTGTCTCTGATAAGCGGCAGCATACTGCGACCCGCCGAGACGAAAGAGACCTCACCGTTACTGTCAAGCGCGTCGCGAATAACGGGTGCCATATCGTTAAGGCTTATTTTCTCACTCAAGTATATCGGCTCCTTTTAAGGCTTCAATAAATTCCGTAACATCAAATCTAATATCATCGGGCTGAACCTTGCATTCCTTTGCAAGCTCAGAAACGATTTCCTCGGTTTCTGCGCCCTTTTCGAGCATGCCCCATATAAAAGTGCCGGTCTCATTAACAGTAATCAAACCTGTAAAGTTTATTCCGCCGGGTGCAACAACAACACTCTTGCTGCCGACCTTTCTTATTCTGTAGCCCTCTTTAATTTTCATCGCTTTTACCTCCGGGGGTTTCCGTAATGCAAATCTTCCTGTCCTCTATTCTTACTTCCTTGTTGCAAACATTCAGAGCGGCAGGCTTATGAGTTATTATAATACATGTTCTGTTTTCAAGACCTCTGAGATTTTTAAGCAGGCGTTCCTCCGTTGCTTCGTCGAGTGCAGATGTTGCCTCGTCAAGCAAAAGAATGGGTGCGTCATATAGAATTGCTCTCGCAATTGCAATGCGCTGTATCTGACCTTCGGAAAGACCGAGTCCTCTCTCACCTACCACCGTTTCCGTTCCTTCGGGAAGCTGCGAAACAAATTCGTCGGAGCAGCTCAATTGAACCGCACGTTTGATTTCTTCGTCGCTTTTTTCGTCACACATAAAGGTGATATTTTCTCTCAACGTGCCCGAAAGCAGCATATTGCCTTGCGGAACATAGGAAAACAGCTTTCTCGTATTTCTGTCAACTGTTCTTTCGGAGTCATCGGTAACGACCCTTATCGTTCCTTTTTCCGGCGACATAACGCCCAAAAGGAGCTTGAGCAAGGTGCTCTTGCCTATTCCCGAAATTCCCGTTATAGCCGCGAAATCGCCCTTGTTGATTGAAGCGCTCGCGTCCTCAAAGACATAATCCCTGTTATATTTGAATGTTATCGAATCAAATTCAATTGATTTCAGCTTTTCATAATATTCATAACGGTCACCGATATCCTCGTCGGCA
Source organism: Ruminococcus sp. CAG:488 (assembly GCA_000434055.1). Lineage (GTDB taxonomy): Bacteria > Bacillota > Clostridia > Oscillospirales > Acutalibacteraceae > CAG-488. The sequence continues at coordinate 19,606 of HF999633.1, forward strand.
TCAAGCTCATCATCGTAATTCTCAATCTCGATTATTCTTTCCGCTGACGCTATAATCGAATAATATGTCGGAATTACGCCTGCCAAAGCGGAAAGCGGCGACTGAATCTGATTGACGAGCTGCAGAATAGCCGTCAACTCTCCTATATCGATTGTTCCCTGATACACACGAAATCCGCCCAGCACCATTGCAAAAAGATATCCGAGGCTGAACGCCATCTGAATTCCAGTGTTTGCAAATATGCTTATCGTTGCTCTTTTAATGCGTATTCCATAATTATCCGCCTGGAGCTTACGCGCCTTATCGGCAACCTGTTTGTAAGCGTTGAATACCTTAATTACAAGCAAACTCGCTATTGACTCCTGAAAGAATGAGCGAACCTTTCCGTCAGCCTCCTGTGCTTTTTTGTGAATTCCCTTTAAATAGTTTCTGAAAAAAGCGGTCGTCAGCGCGATCAGTCCGCCTCCTGCAAGAAAAATCACGGCAAAAATCCAGTCGAGACCTATCATTATTATCACTGCCGAAATAAGCTTTGTCAAAAGCGAAACAACATTTGGCACCAAACCCGTAACTCCGTCACAAATCGTTTGGACGTCGGAGGTCAAACGGTTAAGCAGATCTCCGCTATGGTGCTTTGAAATCTCGGAATAATCCTTTTTCATTATGGATTCAAAAACACTTGTTCTGATTTTTATCTCGATTTTTGCACGGGCACGCTCATACATATTGCTGTTGAAAATTTTCAGTGTGATTTGTATAAGAACGAGAATCAAAAGATAAATCGCACCGTGTTTGAGCAGTTCAAAATCTGCGCCTGTTGCACCGTTTACGATATCCTTGGTGCCATATGCGGTCAATATTCCGAAATATGCAAGTGCGGCGCTCAAAACAGCATACAAAAAGACAAAAAGCCAACTGCCTTTTGATGTCTTAATTATCCATTTAAGAGCAGAAATATCGCCGCCGTTTTTACAAGCTTGACCTTTTGGTTTTTTGTCTTTCAAAATCATCTATCCTTTTTCATCACAACAGTCTTTGACTCATTGTTCTGTATGAAAGCTCTGCCGCTTCAAGACTTATATTACATTTAAGTCTGTAAATAGGGACTTCGGCAAGCAGTTCATTGAGAAAGTCGCAAAGAAGAATCATTCTCTCGGGGTTTGCCGGTCGTATCGTCTGTGAAATAAGAGGACTGAGCGCATCATCGGGATCAACACGTTCTATCGAATTTGTCGGGCTTTGCTCAATAAAGCAGATTGCGCCAAGCTCGGCAGAGGTGTTGACGTTGATATCGTTTTTACCCGAAAACGGCGTGCCAAAGATATAATACTTACCGTCAATCTTCCTGTATGCCGCCTTATCGTCATTGATTATAAACGCCTTATCGCCCAAAAGCTTCAGCCAAAGAGAAGTGTGCGTAGACTTGCCCGTTGAGCACGGCGCGGAAAAAGAATATGCCTTGCCATCTGCGACAACGGTTGAAGAATGAAGAAACATACCGTTATATTCAAGCAACTTGAGATTAAATGCAGAGCCTACCCAAAGATATTCGAGGCTTTCGCCCTCCAAAACATCCTTATAATACTCCATTTGCCGTTCCATCAGGTCATCACTGACCCCGATTTTAAAATCGGCTTTTTCATCACAGCGATATTTTTCGCTTCGCTCTCTTAGCAAATCAAATCTCGGTTCATAACCGACGTTTAGCCCTGCAATTTTATAAACAGGCATCCGTTCACCTCTTTCAGGTCTTATTCACGTCTACCATAATTATGATAAATATGAATAAAATCTAAGTTCGGCAGACAACCGTAAAGGCTGTCTGCCGACTCGGTCTTTTTGAAAATTAGCCAATGATGAGATCGCTGCCGATGCTCTCGCCTGCTGACTTTGCGCGTGTGTCAACAGCGGGATCTGTCGGCGGAGTCACTGCTGAACTTCCGTCAGCCATGATGTCCTCAACAATATCAAATTTTCTGATATCAAGCTCCGGCTTATTGTAGGTCATTTTTTCACCCCTCGTAATTATACTCGACACGGTGAGCAAAAAATTAAACAAGAATTCTTTACGTTAACATTTAATTTTTCACTACTCCAATATCTTTGTTAATTCTATCATTTATTTGCTTGTATGTCAATATATTTTTCTGCAAACGAACGAAATTAAATCACAAAAGGCAAAGCTCCGTGCCGAAGCACGGAGCCAAATTAGCATTGTCTTTAAAGAATTAGAACACACCTCTACCTGTGATATAATCACCTGTAAGAGCAAATGTTGTATTTGCGGCACGTGTTCTCAAGCCAAGGTTGAACTTGCCAATATAGAAATTAACCTTAATAGTCCATACAAGCTCGTTACCATCCTCAACAGGAGTCCATGTAACCTGATCATATGTACGTGTATTTCCGTCCGGATCAATAAGCTGAAGCTTAAATACATCCTTGCTTGTTCTGACAGTTACATCATGAACACCTGCATAGATCTTACCGTCCATATATGTTCCTGCAGGATACATATCGGGAATAAGGATTGAATGAATACTGAGATCAAGTCCCTCTGTTGCATTGATCTCGAGAGCAAGACCTGCATCGTTGTATTCGTCTCCCCATTTGCCGAATACGTTGTATGAAGAATGAGCTGTTGTAGCAGCAACCTTGATGTTCCATACTTCGTTATCGCCGTTTGTTGTGATAACAGCGTCTTCACGGTTAAATGTAAGAGTGTTTTCGCCGTCGCCTACAAGACGGATAGCTTTCGGAGAACCGTTAGCTACTACCTGAACGTTAGCGTTTGAACCGATTGTCGGTGTTCCGATAACATCAGCGCTTACAAGCTTGTTGAGAACAAGAGCTGCCTTAGCGTCTGTGATGCTCTTTGTTGCATCGTCAACTGTTGTCTGCTTATCCTTAGTAAGGTCTCTTGCTACGCGTGAACCTGCTGTTACTGCAGCGGCATATGCGTTCCATGTGGAAGCGGTGTAAAGACCTGAAACTGAGCTGTCAAATCCGGCAATAGCTGCGTCAAGTGCTGTGTAGTCAGCGTACTCAACCTGTGCGCCTGCAACTGTTACTCTTGTACCTGTGATATCAAGAGTCTTATCGAACTGATATGATTCATCTGCAAGATAGCAAAGGCAAGCATTTGAATCCTTGTTTGAACGATAGAACTGCCAGCACGGTGCGATTGGCTTATTCTCAGCCTCACCTGCGTCATACACGTCAAGCTTATTGAAAGTGTACATTGCATCATTGGGGCAGAAAATATCTGAATATGTGCCCGGTTTTGCGGTATCTTTTACCTTAAACTTGTATGTGATAATCTTTGTGTTATCGCACTTAAGGCTCTTAACGTCTGTAAGCTCAGCCCTCGGCATGATTGAGAAACGATAGCCCTCATACTTGTCATAGCAGCCTTCTTCTGCTCTGAGGCTGTCAGGCCACTCAACGTTACGCATGTCGCCGTATACTGCGAGGTCGTAATCGCCGTAGTGCTTACCTTCAATATAGTCCCATTCGCCGAGCTCTTCGCCAAGAGAATGAACCTTGATTTCATCTGCAGTATCCGGTGTGCCTCTGTGAGACTCGCTGCAGCCTACGATATCAACGACTGAGTTATCATAGAAAACAGTTGCTGTCATGATACAGAATGTGAAATCGGTTGTAAGATAGAGATCAACTGTGAACTCATCACCCGGATTAAGGACATCCTTGCTTGCAACAAACTTTACTGTTGCCTTGCCCTTTGAAAGATCCTTGTACTCATACCAGAAGTTTCCGTATTCTTCAAAGTTGTTGTTGTGCGGTGTCTTCATCTTACGATAGAGAGCGCCCCACTCTGCATCTGTAGCGGCATCGCCCTTTGCTTCAAGAGCATGATACTCGTCGATGATTTCATCCTTCCAATAGTAAAGATTGTCTTCGATAACATCTTTGCTTGCTGCCGTATCCTGGATTATGTAGCCGAATTTCTTGCCGGAAAGCAATATGCGGTCAATTCGTTCCTTCGGATCGGCAATAGCAAGTTCTTCTTCAGGATAAAGTTCTCTGTCTTCTGCCGTTATTGTGTCGCCGGCAAAACTGCAAATTGCAAAAGCCGAGAACGCAAAAATAACAGAAAGAACAATGCTGATAATTTTCTTTGCCATGAATATTCCTCCTTTAAAATATCTTAATCCATCCGTAATGGAATTAAGCCCGATTAGGCAAGCTTACCTGTCTTTTGATTGATGGAAGCTTGTTTTCTGACAACGGCTCTCAATGCAAGATAGTCCGCATTGGTCAGCGCCTTTCTTGAAACCAGTCGTGCCGCCTTGCTTGCCGCAGGCGAAAGAATGAAGTTCTTCTGAATGGTATTGGAAACCATAAGCTCATCGACCGAGTTGATTATGCCGTCGCCGCTGACATCACCGTAAATAATAATTGTATATGTTCCGATAACCTCACCTGTAAGAGTTGATGTTGCCGTCACAACGGTTCCCGTTCCGAGATATCTGCCCTTGTTGCCGGAATAGCTGATTGTAACGTTTTCATATGTTACGAAGTTATTCAGGAACGAAGCCTTTGTCAAACCGGTAGTCAAGCCGTAGATATAACCGTCTTTGATTACCGTTGTGCTACCCTCTTTGGCTTCAAAGGTCGCTTTTGCTTCCTCGAGCTCAAGAGAATCAATATATCCCTGCAGAGTTGCCGTCATTTCATCAACCTGCGACTGCTTATCAATCGGCAGATTCATATTATTCTTCACGGTTTCTTCACGATAAGCATTGATGAGAGCCATTACCTCATCAAAATTCTTATATGTATTATTATAAATTTCTGAGCTCGAATTGTCAAGCAAATCCAGGATTTTTTGAAGTTCTGTATAGTTTGCCAATTTTTTGACCAAATCATTGGTAGCTTTGACGATAGTTTGAGTATATTCATCAACCTCGTCCTGTCGATCTTTTGTCAAGCCGGGAAGAACGCTGTCGAGGGCTTCTTGCAGCTTTGCAACGCTCTCATCGGTATACCAGCCTGTAGCTATCTTTTCATTTGCATCGGTAATCGCCTTGTCAAGCTCAGTATAATCCGCCGGGAGCTTTTCAAGCTTCAGCATTCCCGCCTTAATTGACTCAACGTATCTGTCGACATCATCCTGGTGAGAAATATCAAGATTCCAGTCAATCAGATCTATAGTCATCTGAAGCATAGAAGATGATTCCTGAGTGTAATAATGCGTTGCAATTTCCGCTTCGGCTTTTTTAACAACTTCACGAAGCTTCGTGTAATCCGCACCGATATATTTAAGGTCAAGCAACGCCTGCTCGATTGCTTCGGCATAGCCTGTAACCTGCTCCTGATATCTGATATCAAGACCTTCTTCGACGGCAGTGAGCTTATTCTGTAGATTCTGCCAGCTTTCTTCTGTGTAAAGTGATGAATTCGCAGGAACCTTGCCCTTAGCGGTTTCAACTGCCGAGTAATCTGCCGGCTTGTACTTCAAGCCACTGATTCCGGTTCTGACCGCCTGCTCATACATGTCGACCTTTTTCTGATTTCTGATATCAAGATTCTTGTCGATTGATTTAAGCACATCGTTAAGAGAAGCAACCGTTTCGTCGGTATAATATCCGGTCTTGATTGCCGCTTCGGCATCCGCAACAGCTTCATTCAGCTTCGTATAATCCGCCGGAAGATACTTGAGGTCAATTATTGCCTGCTCGATTGCCTTGGCGTAATTGTTGACCTGCTCCTGATATCTGATATCAAGGCCTTCCTCAACCGCACTAATCTTATCCTGTAGATTCTTCCAGCTCTCCGCTGTATAAAGTGACGAATCCGTCGGAACCTTGCCCTTGGCAGTTGTTACCGCACTGTAATCCGCCGGGTTATATTCAAGCCCCGCAACAGCATTTCTGATTGCCGCTGCATAACCGTCAACCGTTGCCTGCTCGGTAACATCAAGGTTATAGTTAACAAGATTGATAGCGTTTCTTACCGCCGCTCTCGATGCCGCAGTATGAAGCTTTTCGTCCATCGTTGCGTTTGCTTCCTCAATTGCCTTTCTTACATCGTCATAATTTGCACCGATATAATCAAGGTCAGCAATAGCATCTTCAATATTCTGAGCGAATTTATCAACCTCGGCCTGGTGAGTAATATCAAGGCCTTCTTTGACGGCATTGAGCATATCCTGAAGGTGCTGCCAGCTCTCCTCGGTGTAAAGTGAGGAATCTGTCGGCACTTTAGCTTTCGCCGCCTCAACAGCACTGTAATCAGCATCCTTATATGTAAGTCCTGCGATTGCTGCACGGATGGCCGGTGGATATGTATCTACCGTTGCCTGCTGAGTAATGTCAAGCTCATAGTTTATTCCGTTGAGAACCTCATTGAGATTTGCAACGGTTTCATCAGTGTAAAGCGAGAGATCCGAAGGAATTTCTCCCTTAGCCGTTGTAACCTCGCTGTAATCAGCCGGAAGAACCTTAAGAGCTACTATAGCATCCTCTATATCCTTAGCAAAAGCATCAACTCTGCTCTGCTGAGTAATGTCAAGACCTTCGACAACCG
>HF999633.1:26182-30853 GCA_000434055.1 Ruminococcus sp. CAG:488
TTAAGCTTATTTTGAAGATTCTGCCAACTATCTGCCGTGTAAATGCTTGAATCGGCAGGAACCTTACCCTTAGCGATTTCAACCTTGCCGTAATCAGCCGGCTTGTATTTAAGTCCCTCTCTTGCAGCCTTGATTGCGGCTGCATAGCCGTCAACCGTTGCCTGCTGCGGCTTGCCGAGAGTTCTGTCAACAGCATTGACCGCATCATTAAGAGCCTGTACCGTTTCATCCGTGTAAACCGTAAGGTCTGACGGGATCTTGGCAATTTCGCTGTCGACCTGTGTGTAGTCGGCAGGGATAAATTTAACCTCAAGGTTTAAAATCGCATCATTGATTGCGGTCGCGTAACCGTCAACCTGTGCCTGTTTTGTTATATCGAGATTGTAATCGACCGCATTTATCACATTATTGAGATTAGCCACCGATTCATCGGTATAAATGCCCTCTGCGATTTTTGCATTTGCCGCATTAACAGCCGCAATGACAGCCGTGTAATCAGCGCCCTTTGGTTTGAGTGCGATAATTTTAGCTCTGATATCGGAAGCGTAACCGTCAACCGTTTTCTGATATCTGATATCAAGATCCTTATTCATTCCGTTCACCGTATCATTGAGAGCCTGAACGGATTCGTCTGTATAAATTGTAAGGTCTGCCGGAATTTCTGAAATAGCATTGTTTACTTCGGTATAATCGGCAGGCTTATATTTCAAAACCATTATCGCCGTTTCGATAGCCTCGGCATATTGGTCAACCTGATTCTGATACCTGATATCAAGGCCTTCCTCAACTTCATTCAGCTTATCCTGAAGATGCTGCCAGCTCTCCTCGGTATAAAGTGACGAATCGCTCGGAACCTTAGCCCTTGCTACGGTAACCTTTGAATAATCTGCATCCTTAAATTTAAGGTTGCTGATAGCGTTGTTTATGCTCGTTACATAACCGTCAACCTTTGACTGATGGTCTGCAGTGAGGGTCGTGTCTATCTTTTTAAGCACGGAATTAAGCGTTGCTACAGAAAGAGTGGTATAAAGCGAGAGATCCGTCGGTATATTTGTCTTTGCAAGGTCGACCTGTGTGTAATCTGCGGGTGCATACTTCAGACCGATTGTTGCGTTTGATATTGCCGTGGCATATCCGTCAACAGTTTTCTGCTGGGTTATATTAAGGCTTCTGTCAACGCCTGCGATTGCAAGATTGAGCGCCGAGAGCGTTTCGGACGTATAAAGAGTGTAGTCCGGGTGTGCACTTGCATAGGCCTCGTTTTCAGCAAGCTTTGCATTGGCTTCCGTTATTTTTTGATCAACAACGGCATAATTAGCCGGAAGATATTCAAGCCCGCCGATGGCTGTTCTAATAGCCTCGGCATAGCCGTCAACATCGGCCTGTCTGCTGATGTTGAGGTTTGGCACAACTGCCATATAAGCATCCTTCACTCTTTTAAGGCTTTCAGCCGTGTAGAGCGAGCTTCCGTTTGTGATTATCGGAGTTGCTTCCTCCTGCGCAGAGGTAACAGCCGTATAATCGGCCTTGTTTTCCTTCAGCGCCGATATTGCATTTCTGATAGCTGTAGCATAGCCGTCAACCTGTTCCTGCTTGCTGCCGTCAAGATTTCTGTCGACACTGTTTATTGCCGCAGTGACATCCGACCAGTTTGAATAGAAGGTATCAGCCGTAAATCCGTATGTTGAGGCATAGGTTTGAAGAATATTATTTGCAATCTGATTTGCTTCCTCAATCGCCTTGTCAACCTCCGTATAATCGGCTCTGTTTGCTATAAGTGTATCAATTGCCGATCTGACAGCGGCAACCGCTCTGTCAATTTCACTCTGGTATCTTATGTCAAGACCGAGCTTTGATTCAAGAGTCGCAACTGCCGAATCAACAGCCGCAATATTGCTGTACTTTGTTCTGTCAATTGCATTGGCCTCTGCAATAATATTGATTGCCTCGGTTGTATTTGCAGGCTTGTATTCAATATTATCCAGCCAATACTTGAGTGTTGCGACTGCGGCGTCGATATCATTCTGTCTTGAGAGATCCAAATTGTGAAGCTTAATAAGATCATTATAAGCCTTTGTAAGGTTTTCTGCCACATCATCAACAATATATGAAAGATTGAGCAGCTTATATGCGCTTTCCACCTTCATGGCCTCGGAATAATCCGCACCGTTGACTTTCAAGGCGTCTATCGCATTTTTAAGAAGAAGCGTATATCCGTCAACCGTTGACTGTTCGGTAATAAGAAGGTAAGTGCCAACGGTATAGCCCTCAAGGTCATTATATACACAACCTGAATTTTCAAGGACGGATACTACCTTTGCCCAGCCCGAATATACCTCGGCGGCGCTCTTTCCGTATATTGTCGGCGTTTCGTTCAAAATTCTGTTAACTGTGTTAACATTGGCGAGGAACTCGGTATAATCGGCAGTTGTGTACTCAAGCGCATCCATTGCCGCCTTAATATCCATCGCCATTTTATCGACTGCAGGCTGGTAAAGTGCGCTGCAATCATCGGCATAGCTGTCAATAAGAGTTTGAAGCTTTGCCCATGAGGCAAGAGTATATTTGCTTTCGTTCTTTGAAATTGCCTGCTTATAATAAGCGTCTGCGAGTGAATAATCCGCCTTGCGCATTTGCAGATTTGCATAAGCCGTCTGCAACGTTGCATATGCCGAATCAATATCCGTCTGAGTTTCATTGGGCTTTGCAAGGCATTTCTTTGCATTTACAAAAGCGTTTTTGAAATCCTCCCAGCCCGATGAATAATACCATGACTGAGGATTATAGCCCTTAAATTCTCCGTCGGCAAGATTTATTGACATCGTTGTCGGATCCGTTCCCTGAATTTCTTCAACAAGAGTTCTCAGAGAGCCTTTATCATATGTAACAAATCTGAAGCTAAATGAATGACCGACATAAACATTCGTCCATGCTGCCGGGGTGTGATACTTTAAGGAAACAGTATATTCCTTTGTTCCTGTTTCCTTACACGGACCTACGCCCTCAAAATACGACTGCATAGTCGTACTTAAAGCTGACGTTGTTATATTCGTTTTATTGGTTGGTAAGGTTATGCCAAGCTCAGAGGCAGCAGTTGTTTCATTACTCGGATTGTTTGATGTGTCGTCGGCACTGAATGTGTCTGCGATACCCGAAACCGTATATGAACTGTCAACTTTCACGGTAACGCGCTCTTTTGTTGCAGCCGTATATGTCGGAAGGAGGGTATGAAAGCGAAGATTAAGGGAAGAAAGAGTAGACGTAACACTCTTGTCAATGTAAACAGTTGACAGAGGTCTGTTGCTGTCCGCTTTTATTGAGACATTATAATTTTTGCTTGCACTTGATCCGCCGAAATTCTTCATATTGCCAAAATGGGTAGTCCAAGCCGAAACCTCGCTTGTAAACGCACTTGCATTGGTGAAATCAACCGTACCGTTGGCGGTTCCGTTGTTATAAATTGAACCGTATGTATTCTCGCCGAGAATCATCGTTGCAATGTATGAACGGTTCTTGGTATCCGAACCAACAAAATAGTCTTCATAGGTTCTCTTGGTTGAATAAATACCCGTTGGGGCAGCTATCGCTTCAACGTAAGACACGCATTGAGTCTCATAGTTATTGGTATAGGTTTTGCCGCTTATTTCATTCGTCTCGCTGTATGTATAGCTGACGGTGAAGATAAGAACAGAACCCGCCTCGGCAGTACCTCCGCTGACGGTCCATGTGTATGTACCGTTAGAAAATGCGGGCGTAGACGAAGCATAAGTGACCGTAGTGTTGTTGCACGAAATCGTCGGTGCACTGTCAAGAGTAACTCCCGGTGTAAAAGAAATCTGCGTTGCATACGGCGTTTCTCCTACATATGCAATATTGGCAAATTTACCGGACAGATAAGGAACACCTGACTTTGTTGCCTTAACTATCACCGAATTGTTCCCCGAAGGAGGCTTGAGAGAGTTGCTTGCATAAGCGACTCTTGTAACCTCGTTGACATAAATGCCTGCGGTCGGTCTGTTAAGAACAAGCTTCGGGTCGGCAGGAGCCGCCGCAGCCGTGAATCCACCCGGCATCAGAGTCAGCGGAACAGATGAAAGAACCAAGGCGATCACCATAACTATGCTGATGACCTTTCTTTTCAGTTTCATCGCAAACACCACCTTATATTTATTAAAATGTTTTACAAAATATATCCGTTGTTTAAATCAGATTTCCCGAATATACCTAAGTTTATTTTAACACATGATATACTTCCAGTCAATAAAATTAAATGTATTTTATATTTTTGACAAAAAAATTATAATTTTTTTTGCTAACTTTCTTGTGCAATATGTTATATAAAACAAAATACACCGTATGACTTTATTGAAATCGGACATTTTGTTCAATTATTGTTCTTTTATTAGAACAAAGTCTCCTTTTAGAAATCAAACTTGTTTATTCTCTCAACAAAACGGATCACTTTGTTTTTTTGTTACAGTTATCGCTTTATCCTGACAAGTCAAGTTTCTCTTTCTTTTTTCATTTTTTAACCTCGATTTTGCTTTTTTATCGCATAATGACAGTGATCACTCCGTCGAAGGCAGAGTTTTTCCGGTTTTGACAAGTCTGTTGTTTACAATTACCGAATATACAAGCGAAACATCAAAAATGAGGCTGCCGTTTTACCGG
>HF999633.1:30873-39787 GCA_000434055.1 Ruminococcus sp. CAG:488
GGCTGCCGTTTTACCGGCAGCCTCTGTATTTTTAAATTTTATTTTGCCGCATTGGCAAGATCGATGAATGATGTAAACTTACCGATGCACTCCGAAGGAGCCTGATTGATTGTCTCCTTGCGTACGCCTGCATTTTCAACCGACTTAACATCGGAGTTACCGATATTGCCGTCAAAGTTGAGGTCGCCCGCATACTTCGTATAGTCGGCAATCAAATCGGGATCAAGCATAAGTGATGCGTAAGCCTTGAGAACAACTGCATCCTGTCCGTCAATCTTTCCGTCTCCGTTAACATCACCGAACATAATGAGCGTAAACTCGTTCTTTACAATGTATTCTCCGTATGGATCCTCAACGATCTGGAGCTTGGAGCCTGTTCCCGGGCCGTGCTTGGTAGCCTTGAGGCAGATATCACCGTCTCCGGAGTATCCAAACTCACTTGAGAAATAGTCGCTGAAGAACTCTTCGCCGTAGGTTTCCTTAGCAGTATTGTTCCAGAATGTATCGTCAAATCCGATTGCGTATCCGTAGCGATAGTCAATATTCTGATTAAATGCCGTTGAGCCGCCGTTGTAGAACTCAATCGTTGCAACGTTCTCAAGCTTTTCGATTGCATCGTAAAGTCTCTTATAGTAATTGTCAACAAGCTTCTGACTGTCCGCATCATAGTCACGGTCAAGCCTTCTGCCCTCGTTGTAAGCCTTAACAACCGCCTGAACCGAAGCGTCGGTATAGGTGCTGGGCGGGAAAAGATTTGCAACACGGCTGATCTGAGCATCAAGCTGTGAATAATCGGCAAGTCCGATATAATTCTTCAACGAATGATAAGCCTTCGAAAGCTGACGTCTTGCCATATTGATCTTGGACTGTCTGTAATCCATAACAGTTCCGGTAGCAACCTTTTCGTTATACTCGGTCATAACCTTGTTTGCAAACTGGTATGCGTTCCAGAATGCATTCCATGTTCTGTCGGTATACTTCTTAGTTCCGTCAGCGTTGAGATTATCGTTGTAATTAACGTTTCCGACAACATTAAGAACCTTTTCAAGCTGATATGTTGACTTGTATGTCTGATTTCCTATAAGGAGATCCTTGTACTTCATAAGAGCATAGCAACTGAAAGTAACGTCTGCACTTGACGGGAACAGTTCCTTGCCTATCTTTGCCTGCTCATACTGATTAAGGATTTTTCCTGCTTCTCTGAGTCTCTGCTTAAATGCGAGATATGCCCATGGCGCAAAGTCAACCATGTGGAAGTATTCATAATTATCGTCGTAATAATGAAGTCCTTCATTTCCCGCAAGAGCAAGCTCATCATATACTGTTTTGAGCTCGCTGATGCTGTAGGTCTTTCCTGCCGGGTGATTGTTGTTGTAATCAACTGTTACATAATCATAACTCTTGAGGTTAAGAACACCGAGAAGCTCGGCAAGAATATCAAGCGATGTGTCGCAAAGTGAACCCGGACCCGTAATATTGCTAAGACTTGCAAGAAGCTGCTTAACTGTATTCTTGAGTCCTGTACCGTTATTAACTCCGTCGGAATTTACAACAGTAATAACCTGATCAAGCTTGGTATAGCTGTAAGGAATAATGAGACCGACCTGAGCTGCATTATCGGTTGTTCCTGCCGTTTCATAATGAGGAAGCTGGAACAAGCCGTTAATAGCTCTTGCAAGAAGGTTTGTGATAATCTGCGTAAGCGGCTTATCAAGAGTTGCTGTAAGCTTAGGTGTCGAAGCACGACGACCGATAAGTGAAAGGACTGTATTGATATCAAAGTCAAGGATAGCATTCAAGAGTTTATCCATAACGATTTCTCTGAAACCGTCCTTATTATTCTCTACACCGTAAAGAATGTTAGTGAGAGGAATAATCTGGTTAACCGAATAGTAAACCTTTGCCCAAACGTCGGTACCGTTGGCTGCCGAGCCGAGATTGAAGAACTTTGAATACTTTGTAAGGAAGAAATCAAATGCTGCGTTAAGCTCTGCCGAGAAGGTAATCTTTGTAGGATCCGAGTTAACTGTCTCCATGCCGAACTCACCGACAAGATAGTAGTCAACCAATGCACCAACAAGGTCAAGGCACCAGTCTCCGTCCGGATTGTACTGCGAACCGATATAGTTGCCGTTCTCATCCTTCTTAGCCATGAGATCCTCAAACTCTGCGTTCGGATAGAGATCCTTTAATACGTCGATAAGAGTAAATGTTGCAAGCTCTCTGATAGAATTGCAGTTGTCCGAGAACTCAACATCATCAACAAGAGCCTCAAGGAGGAACTTAACAAGGAATGCGAACGTCTGCTCGTCATTCATGTTTTCAAGAGCCTTTGACTGCTCATCTGTGATTTCCGGAGCATCCTTCCAGAAAGAACCTATGATCGGGAGCAATGTCTTAACATATCCGGAGAGCTGCGATACAAAGCCCGGCTCAAGTGTAAGATACTTTCCGCCGTTTCCGTCATCTTTAAAGTAGATGTACTTTGTAAGGCCTTCCTTAAGGATATATTGAAGTGTAACGTTTATCTTATCTATCGGCTTCGGGGCTGTCGGATTTTCAACACCCTTTGACTCAAGGAATTTGGCGATCAATTCATCCTGAGATGCATCTTCGGGAAGACCCATTGTCTCATTAGTAACGAAAAGGGTTATCGCGATATTGATATAAGATGTGTCTGCCGTGGTATCGTCCGGCTTGATCTTGAGTGCATCAAGAATAAGGTTACCGGCATACTTAACAACGATATCATCAATAAGCGCATCGAAAAGAGCCTCAATGAAATCATATGTCTTAACCTTTGTAAAGTCGATCGAAGGTCCGATTGACGTCTTGAGTGACGGAAGAAGATCAACGAATTTAACGTAATTCTTCAAGGTACCGTCGGCGTTCTTTTCAAGTCCGAGGAAATCGGCAACAGCATTTGAGCCGTCAGCCTTTGCCATCTTATCGCAGACAAACTTGACAAGACGGTTGTTAAAGAAATCATTAACTATGTAGTCGAGGTTGTCATAAGCTCCGCCTACCGCAAAGCCTGTACCTGTGGAATCAATCAATGCCTTATAGACCATCTCGTTGATATAGCCGTGAAGGTCGTTAAGCATAGGAATCTTTTTCTTCGGATTCCAGAAGTTCTTTATGATACCAAGATTGAACGAGTTGTCTACCCATTTATAAAGCGGGTCGGCATTCTCCTGGAGCCACTGAAGAAGATATCCGAGAACCTCAAGATCGCTCTTGTTCTCTGAACGGCGTCTGATGTCACCGTTCTTTGGGATTCCGAAGCTCAGGTTATCAATGTCTCCGAAGCTGAACATTTTATAAAGTGTGTGTCCTGTAATATCCTTGATTGAATCAAAGAGAGTGTCAAGAGAATAGATGTGAATATGAAGACTGAGCTGGCTCAAGTCAAAGTTTACATCCAGTCCTGCAAGAACCTCATCATCGAGATAGTCAAGAACAGCGGAAGCCGCCTGCTCTTTTGTGAAAACAGGTTTTTTTACACTGCTGTAGCTACAGGTATTGTATGGGGTTTTGTATGCGCTTACGCCTACCGTGAAGCATGAAAGCAACATGACAAGGGCAATAAGAACGCACAACAGTCGTTTGGATTGTTTCACCTAAAACACCTCCGTTAAATTTCCGGCCTACGACCGGAGAAACTGTAAATAGGGTCGCCAAAATCCACCATTCCAGTTTGGCTTATAATAATATTATCAGAAAAGCCTTAATTTGTAAATAGGTTTTTCCAAATTAAAATATTACAAACTGTACAAAATTTCTTTTTATTTTTATATGAATACAATAAACAATACAAAATAAATGTATAAACAACAGAAAAAACACAGCATTTTAGTCAATTATACGGCTGTATTTTCTTCTTGATCTGCAAGTTCTCACATACCTTTTATAATATATAATCTGCACCGTCATGACATTTTTCTATATTTTATATTGATTTCAGGTTGAAAAAGCAAACCGATATGGTATAATAACCTCAACCAACCGTTTGTTAAATGAGCAAAGAAGTTTAAAGAGGTGCTATATGAAAAATTCTGTTAATATTGGAATTATCGGCCTCGGAGGCAGAGGCACAAGTATGATGAGTGTCATGGCAAAGATGGAGGATATCAATATTCTTGCCGTTTGTGACAAGTATCCCGACAGAGTTGACAATGCCGTGAAAATTCTTGTTGACGGCGGCAGACCGGCTCCGATGGGCACTGTTGATTACAACGAGGTTCTCGATATGCCGGGGATTGACTCGGTTTACATTGCAACGGATTGGGAATGTCACGTTAAAATCGCCATTGATTCAATGAAAAAAGGCATTCCGGCTGCAATGGAAGTCGGCGGGGCTTACACCCTCGATGAATGCTGGGAGCTTGTTCATACATATGAGGAAACAGGCGTCTGGACGATGATGATGGAAAACTGCTGCTACGGCGAGCGTGAAATGATGGTTCACAATATGGTTCGTGAGGGCGTATTCGGCGATATCGTTTTCTGCTCCGGTCAGTATGCTCACGATCTCAGAGATGAGGTCGCTTACGGCGAAAAAAACCGCCACTACAGGCTTCGCAATTACATTGCAAGAAACTGTGAAAACTATCCTACGCACGAATTGGGTCCGATTGCAAAGCTACTCGGCATAAACTACGGCAACCGTTTTGTTTCCATGTCAACCGTTTGCAGCAAAGCCGCAGGCATGGAGGACTTCGTTAAACAGCATAAGGATCTCAAGCCCTCGCTCGGCAGCACGAAATTCAATCAGACGGACATTGTCAAGACATTTATTAAGACCGAAAAAGGAGAGCTTATCGAGCTTACTCTTGACACCTGTCTCCCCCGTTTCTACAGCCGAGGCTTCACGGTTCGAGGCACAAAGGGACTGTACCAGGAAGACGGCGACATTGTTTTCCTCGACAAGAAGCTATATAGAAAAAACGAGTGGGATCAGAAAAAATTCTGGGGAAGAGGAAAAAAATTCGCACGCAAATACAATCATTCGCTTTGGCACGACACCACTAAGGAAATGCTCGATGCAGGTCACGGCGGAATGGATTGGTTCATTATAAGGGCGTGGATCGTATCGGTTAAAAACGGCACTCTCCCGCCGATTGACGTCTATGATGCGGCAGCGTGGATGTGCATTACTCCGCTGAGCGTGCTTTCAATTCAGAACGGCGGTGCAACCGTTGAGATTCCCGACTTTACGAACGGCAAATACAAGAACAGAACCCCCAAAAACGACAATATCTATGATATAAGATAATTGAGGAGGATAAGAAATGGTAAACAAACTGACCGCTGTCATTGTTGCGATAACAACAGTAATTATGTCCGTAACAGGCCTTTTCGTATGGGGCTTTGCACCCGAGGATGAAACCGAGTTCACCCCGGTGATTCGTTTTGTCGCATGCAGCGACTCTCATCTTAAAACTGCCGCAGGCGTCGGCAGCCACAGGCTCGAAAAGACGGCAAAGCTCGCTTATGCTATTGCAAAGGCAGACGATAAATACAATAATCTTGATGCATTTCTTATCAACGGTGATATCACAAACGACGGCAATATTGACCAGTTCGCAGGCTTCAAGGTCATTGCCGACAAGTATATCAAGAGTGAGACTGAGCTTCTCCCGATAATTGCGAACAACCACGATTTCAGAAACATGAAGAAGCAGACCGTCGCCTATTTCTCACAGCTCATGGGCAAGGACACAGACTATCACAAGGTAGTCAACGGTTATCATTTTATCGGAATTTCGACTTCCGACGTTGAGGGTGTGAACTACACCGAGGCGCAGAGAGTATGGCTCAAGGCTCAGCTTGACGAGGCGGTTAAGGACGATCCTAACAAGCCGATTTTTGTGTCTCAGCATGAGCATGTGCTCAACACTGTTTACGGCAGCTCGGATTTTGACGGCTGGGGAATTGACGATTTCAGCGACATTCTTGAACAGTATCCGCAGGTTGTTGACTTTTCGGGTCACTCCCACTATCCGCTTAATGATCCCCGTTCTGTATGGCAGGGCAGCTTTACCGCTATAGGCACAGGCGCTCTCGCATACATGGAGCTTACGGTTGAGAATCAGCGCAAGGTTCACCCGACAGGCCACAGCCTCGAAGCTCAGTTCTGGATCGTTGAGCTTGATAAGGAAAGCAATATGCGTCTGAGAGGCATTGACCTCATTGAGCAAAAGGTTCTTTGCGAATATATTCTTGCCAATCCCGCAAATCCGGCAAACCGCGAATACACTCCGGAAAAGCAGGCAGCAAGATCGACCGCACCTGTTTTCAGTGAAAACGCTGAGCTCAAGGTCACAAAGCTCGCAAAGAGCGTCACGGTGAAATTTGATGCGGCACAGTCTACAAGCTCTGAACCTATTTTCTTGTACAAGGTTAAGGTCATAAACTCCGACGGCGAGGTTGTTAAATCCGACTGGGTTCTTCCCAAGTATTATTCGGCAACAGTTGAGAAAACCGAGCGTCTCAAACTCGGCAAATTTGAAGAAGGCGATTATACGGTTTCCGTCACAGCCGAGACTGCTTGGGGCGTACAGTCGGAGGCTATAACGACAGATTTCACGGTTAAATAAATTATGGCGACTTTACTTTTAATTGTTATCTTTATTGACTTTATCGGGCTCGGAATTCCCGACTCGCTTTTTGGAGCGGCATGGCCCGCAATCAATTATGACTTTGGTCTGCCGATTTCGGCAGCGAATGCGGTCACCGTCACAATGACGGTATGCTCGATAATTTCAAGTCTGATGAGTGCAAAGCTGACAGAAAGATTTTCGACGTCAAAAATTGCAGCGGTGAGCACAGCGCTTACCGCTGTCGGTCTGTTCGGCTTTTCAATCTCAAAGAACATATATATGATGTTCTTCTTCACCCTGTTTCTCGGATTCGGTGCAGGAGCGATAGATGCAGCACTCAATAATTATGTTGCAGTTCATTATAAGGCATCGCACATGAATTTTCTGCACTGCTTCTATGGAATAGGCGTAACTCTCAGTCCGTACATAATGTCGCTTGCGCTCAAGAACCGATCTTGGGAAAGCGGCTACCGCTGGGCATCTATTATTCAGCTTGTCATTTCCGTTATCGCTTTTGCCTCCCTCCCCCTTTGGCAAAAGAACGGCATATTATCTGGTGTTTCGGAAGAAAACAGCAAAAGCAGCTTTGCAGAGCTTATAAAACTTCCCGGAGTTAAATCAACCTGGCTTGTGCTTTTCGGTTCATGCTCGCTTGAATATGTCAGTGGTACATGGGCAAGCTCGTTTCTCGTCAATTCGAGAGGACTTACGGCTGACAAAGCTGCGCTGTTTATTACCGTCTACTACGGCGGAATGGCATTCGGACGTTTTCTTTCGGGGATTCTCTCGACAAAACTTAAACCGCAGCAAATTATTGCAATCGGTACAATTCTTATAATTCCCGCCATTGCTCTCGTTTCACAACCGTTTGTACCATTTCTGTGTGCAGCAGGACTATTCCTTATCGGACTCGGCAACGGTCCTCTTTATCCGAACATGGTGCATCTAACCCCAGTTCGCTTTGGCAAAAAAATGTCTCAGATGGTCATGGGTTCACAGATGGCGGCGGCATATATCGGAATTCTTTCCATGCCCGCACTGACAGGCTTCCTTGCTCAGAAGTTCTCAACCGATATTTTTCCATATTGCTTGATTATCTTATACGGCATAATGCTTATTTCCCTTATTTTTACTCGAAAATCAAAAATTGTAAATGAATAATTTATTAAATTAAAAAATTTGTTAATAAAAAACTATTGATTATTTAATGAATAGCTGATAAAATCAAAGTAATCATAAATACAAACAGAAAGGACGTTATGTATGAAACAAATATTTTCTATTTTGCTTTCGGCACTCCTTGCGGTTTCTGTCCTGGGAATTTCTGCCTCGGCAAGAACTCTCGGAGATGTTGACGGCAACAAAAAAGCAAACGCCGCAGACGCATTGAAGATACTTCAATACACTGTCGGTACTCTTGACACTATCGACAAAAAGCTTGCCGACGTTAACTGTGACGGCACAGTTAATTCAGCCGATGCGCTCATCGTTCTCAGAGTTTGCGTAGGCACTTATGAGGGTCCGACAGAGGTTGACCTCAAGCCCGAGATCATTGACCCCATAATGAAAACCGGAAAGTTCACTCTCGGCACAGTTGTTGATACAGTGGACGAAAAAGGGAATTCAGTCAGTATCCCTTCCACCGTCATGGTCAGCGGCAACAACATTTGCACCTCCATGAAATACAGCGGCATGAATATCAGACTTCTTGTTCTTAACGGCAAAGTATACATGATAAGCCCGGACTTTAAGGTCTATGTGGAAATGAGAAAGGAAGATCTCGGCGGTCTTGATTTCGGCAATATGAATTTTGATGATAATCAAACCTATGTCGGTTCATTCTACTCAACATATAACGGAAAGACCTACACCGTCGATTCCTATAAATCATCGGATGGTTCGGTTGCCGATTACTATTTCCTTGACGGAAAATGGGTGATGACCGGCGAACATTCCGCAAAGCCTGAGGAAGCAATGAAAATTACCGAGTTCAAAGCAGGCGTCAATGAATCATATTTTTCACTTAAAGGATTCAAAAAGATTGACATTAATAAATAAAGGAGATAATTGAAAATGAACAAGTTTATTAAAACAGGTATTTCAATTGCTGCCGCAGTTGCCATTACCGCTTCGGCTTCTGCAATGGCTTTGGCAGCGAATTACATGGGTGACGTCAACGATGACGGTAAAGTAAATTCCGCAGATGCGCTGGCAATACTCAGATACACAGTGGGTATTGACGGCACAGAGATCAATCTTAAAAAAGCCGATGTCAATTCCGACGGAAGCATCAATTCTTCCGACGCTCTTAA
>HF999633.1:39804-56589 GCA_000434055.1 Ruminococcus sp. CAG:488
CGCTCTTAAGGTTCTAAGAATGAGCGTAAGTCTCGAGGATCTTATTGAAATTAAAGAAGAAAACAATGAGGATGAGAAAACTCCTGTCGACTTTGACAAGGCTGAAGCTGTTGAATATTACAACAATGCGCTCAAGAAAGCTTATGCAAGCGAAGATGTAACAATAGACAAGAAAACAGATGTTAAGGTCAAGATAGATAATCTTTCTGCTTTCAAGGATCTCGCCAATTCTCTGATAGACAAGTATGCGGTTCCGACCAAAGCTACAGAAACATTTAAATCTGAACCGGAAAAGGCCGAAAAGTTCCTTGTTCCGACAGCGCTTGAAGCAGACGGAGCAAAAGAGGCAAAGGTTGAGGCAACGGAGAACGGCTATAAAGTAACTATTACCCTTGTCAGCGAAACAGTTGACTACAAAACAGCCCCCAAGTATAACACGCAGGCTTCTCTTCCGCTTACAGGCATTGCAGAGCTTGCCGCTCAGAACAATGTAACGGTTAAATCCTCGTCATTTAACTATTCCGGCACGGTCCTCACGGCTGAAATTGATAAGGACGGAAATATCCTTTCGCTCAATCACACTATGCCGCTTAAGCTTTCTGCTAAGGTAAGATACGGTCTTATGAATATCGAAGGCTCAGGCTCGGGTAAGTACACTCTTGACGCAACGTTCACTTATTGATTCGTAAAAGCATTATACACATAAAAAGGCGGCCGATTTAATCGGTCGCCTTTCTTTTTTTGAAATTCATTATAAATTTGTTAAGGTACTTCAACGGGAAGTTAAAAATATCGAGTGAAACCGCAAACGTCAAAATCACACCGATAACAAGAAGTAACAAAATTCCTTCCTTGGTTCTTACAAGTGTTTTCATGTCCAAAAGTTTGTTCATAAGGACGAGGAACGAATAGTGCCAAAAATAAACATTTACCGTATTTCTGCCCATGTAAGAAACAATCGGTAATTTTTTTTGCGGAACTACAACAAGAATTGCCGCACCCATAATCAAAGTAAGTATATGTGCCAGCAACCTGTAAAGGCAACCCCAAGGCAAGATATCTTTTCTAAAAGGATTTCTTCCGCTGAAAAGGTGTTGCAGGACTTTTACATCATCGAATTTCCAAAAGCATACCACGCACCAGCATATCAGCAAAATCAGTGCCGGGGCAAAAAGATACTTCTTGTATTTTTTAATTTTCTCAATTAAGATATTCGGATCAGTCATTGTTCCGAGCCAAAAATACGGGAAGAATACCAACAGTCTTGATATACAAAGGAAATCGCCGATATTTTTAAAGTATCCCGTAAACAATGATATCGCAAATGAAACGATCAGGACAACCGTTTTGTTTGCTTTTTTCAGTAGCCACGCAATTTCAGTGAACCATGCAAGCACAAACATGAACCAAGGCACTCCGCCCTCATAAAAAAGTCCGAATTTCGCCTTGCCGTTTATCGCCAGATATGAGATATACAGCAATCCCTTTAACAAAAAAGCCGACGAAAGATAGAACAATATTTTTCTAAGGCAATCCTTTTCTTTATAGAACAATCCGAAAATAAAAATAAACATCGGCATATGAACTGTGTAAAGAAAAAGATTTATCGCCATGACATCTTCTCTGCCGTATGATGCAATATACCCGACAACATGACCGACAACGACAAAAAGAATCATAAGAAATTTAACGGTATCCCAATACCAAATTCTCTCTTTCTTTATTAAATTGTTATTTTTCATTTTATAATCCTTTATTTTTGAGCAGTTCGGCTCATTTGATATCGGAATAGAATTCCTCAATATACTTGTCAACATCGGCTCTCGTTCCCTTATACGGTCCGGGAATTTCCATCTTGTTGGAAACCGTTGCCGTTGCATAAAGAAGCGAATCCTTCATGGAATGATGAAGTCTTTCTGTCATGTAAGCCGCAAACGTCGTATCACCGCGGCCTGTACGTCCGCTGAGATTTCTTGCACGAATCGGACATGAGCAGAATTCCTTACCGTCATATGCAATAACCTCTGTGTTATGAGTGATAACAACCTCTTTTGCGCCCCATGTATGGAGGAGCTTTGCCGCCTCGTATCTGTCGGTGAGACCTGTAAGAATCTCCGCTTCGGCGGCGTCTGTCTTGAGATACTCGATATACGGAAGAACCTCTTTTTTCTCCTTCCAATCCTCGAAAAACATTGTATGATCCTCAAGATTAACATGGCGGAGAAGAGCCTGAACGTCAACGGCAACCTTGCCCCTCTTGGAAGCTTCAATAATCATCTCGTTTGTGAAATCGCCGTAGAGCAAACCTGCAAAGTGATAAATATCCGCTTCAACATCCTCGGGGATATCATCAATCGTGAACGGAGTACCTACACTTATGCACATACACTTTCTGCGTTCCTTGTCGGCCGTGAAATACTGATTATCCATAGTGCATGACGACTCGGACATGATGCAATATATATCCTCTTTCGGAATCGTAAAATATGTAAGTCTCTCGCTGTCGTTGGGATTTATCTTTGTCAAAGCGGCAACCTTGTGCCCGAGAGCATATGCGGACGCCGAGGAATAAATAACCGCTCCGCCGATTGCAAGAGTTTCATTTCCGAGGTAATCGGTATCATGATCCATTGTGATATGACCGATAATAAGTGATTCGTAATGCTTCATTATTCTGCTCCTTTGTTTTTATCTTCGTAATTCAGTATTTCTTTTGCTATATATATCGGTCTTTCCTTGACCTGAAGATAGGTTCTTGCAAGGTATTCGCCGATTATGCCGAGGAAAAGAGAATTGAGTCCGCCGAGGAAAAGCAGAATCGTTATAATTGCGATCGTACCTGTGATCTCGCCGACTACGGCTCCGACGATCAAAGCGATTATGAGATAAAGCAGAGAAATCCCCATAAGACCTACACCTGCATATGATGCCGCCTTGAGCGGAATTGTAGAATAGCCGACAATGCCTTCGATTGCATATCTAAAAAGCTTCATGAACGACCATTTTGACGTACCTGCCGCCCTCTCCTGCACCTCATAGGGAATATACTTTGTGTTATAGCCGACAAAGGAGAAAATACCCTTTGAGAAGCGGCTGTATTCCGACATATCGAGAACGGAGTCAAGCATCTGACGGCGCATAAGTCTGAAATCGCTTGCTCCGGGATAAAGCTCAACATCCGAGAGCTTGTTGATTATCTCGTAGAACTTATCCTTGAAGAAAATCAAAAGCTTACTCTCCTTACGCTCTCCCTGATAAGCGGCGACACAGTCAATATCCGCATTTTCATCAAGAATTTGCTTCATCTCGAGCACAACCTCGGGGCGCTGCTGAAGATCGGCGTCAATAACGCAGGTATAGTCTCCGCTCGACTGCTTCAAGCCGGCATAAATAGCCGCTTCCTTGCCGAAGTTACGCGAGAAATTGACAACCTTGACATTATCTGCCTTTTCGTATATAGCTCTGAGTATCTGCGGTGTTTTGTCACGGCTTCCGTCGTTTACAAACACCAGTTCATAATCCTCAACCTTGTCCTTAAAAACACGTGTAACCTCCGAATAAAATTCAATTACACTTTCTTCCTCATTAAAGCAAGGAACAACAAGAGTTAATTTCATTTAATTCACCCAATTCTTTTAAAAATCTGTTTAAAGCGTCCTGCCATGTCGGCAGCCGTTTGATTCCTGCGTCATCAAGACATTTTTTGCTCATTCTTGAGTTGTGCGGTCTTTCGGCTTTCACCGGATATTCGCTTGAAGCAACAGGATTGATCTTTGCCTTTCTTCCTCCGAGCTTCATTATTTCAGCCGCAAACTCCGCCCATGAGCAGTAGTTTTCGTTTGTGCCGTGATATATTCCGTACTTATCCGTCACAATGAGGTCATAAATAAGCCTTGCGAGATCGGGAGTGTAGGTCGGTGAACCGATTTGGTCACAGACCACATTCAACTCGTCCTTTTCACTTCCCAGTCTGAGCATCGTTTTAACAAAATTGTTTCCGTTTATGCCGAACACCCATGAGGTTCTCACAATAAAAAATCGGTCGAGATGCCTCATAACCGCCTTTTCGCCGTCAAGCTTAGTTCTGCCGTAAACATTCTTCGGGTCGGTCGGGTCGGTCGTCTCAAACGGTTTTTCGCCGGCTCCGCCGTAAACGTAATCCGTGCTGACATAGAGCATTCTTGCACCGAGCCTTTCGCAGGCAATGGCTATATTCTCTGTTCCGTCAACATTAACTTTACGGCAGTTCTCCTCATCATCCTCCGCCCTGTCCACTGCCGTATATGCGGCGCAATGAACAACGGCATCGGGAGCGTAGCCACAGATATAATCAACCGTTTCTTCACGGTTTGTTATATCAAAATCCTCCCTGTCAACTCCCTTGCACTCAATTGAGCGTGAGTTCAACTCCTTGATAACATCAAAGCCGAGCTGACCGTTATATCCTGTTACAAGAATTTTCATGTTCTGTCCTCAAAAATCAAAGCTTACGTCGCTGTCCTTGAGAAGCGGAGCGGAAATATCCTTCTTTGAAAGAATAGGATTATCAATTCCCCATTCAACGCCTATCTCGGGATCGTTGAACTTAACGCTTCTGTCGTCCTCCGGACAATAGAATTCATCAACCTTGTACATAACCTCAACGTCGTCCGTCAGCGTAACAAAGCCGTGCAGACAGCCCTTGGGAATAAAAAAGGATTTCTTGTTCTCTCCCGAAAGGATAACCGACGTCCACTTCATGTAAGTCGGCGAGCCTTTTCTGATATCAACTGCAACGTCCATAATTTCGCCGTGCACGCAGGTAAGCAGCTTACTCTGAGCGGTCGGGTTGACCTGACAGTGCAAGCCTCTGAGCGTACCTTTCTCGGCAGAAAACGACCTGTTATCCTGAATAAAATCAACATCTATACCAACCTCGGCGAGCTTACGTTTGGAATAAGACTCCATAAACCAGCCTCTGTTATCGCCGAAAACATCGGGCTCGATTACCATTGCACCCGTTACTTCTGTTTCATATGCTTTCAAATATGTCAGTCCTTTTCTTTTAGCAAATTTGTGCGATATCGCCTTTACATCTTTTCCGTTGAACACGGTGGCTCCTGCTCCGTGCCCCAGCGAGGACGTTCGCCCTGCTTATCGGAATACATGATCTTGCCCTCGGCAACTCTCATAAGATGCTGACCGTAAGGCGATTTGCCATACTGCTGCGCGGATTCGATAAGAGTTTTCTTTGAAATCCAGCGCATGTTATATGCGATCTCCTCGGGCGCGGAAATCTGAATACCCTGGAGCTTTTCTATCGTCCTGATGAAATTCGCCGCTTCCATAAGGTTATCGACCGTTCCTGTGTCGAGCCATGCGAAGCCTCTGCCCATGAGCTTGATATCAAGATCGCCGTTGTCAAGATAAATCTGGTTGATATCCGTTATCTCGAGCTCTCCTCTTTCAGACGGTTTAAGGCTCTTGGCATACTCAACAACCCTGTTGTCGTAGAAATAGAGTCCCGTAATTGCATAATTCGACTTTGGCTCCTTCGGCTTCTCGACAATTCTCTTTGGCTTGCCCTTTCTGTCAAATTCAACAACACCGAAGGCCTCCGGATTGTCGACATAGTAACCGAAAACAGTTGCTCTGTCCTTGTTGAGAGCGGCCTGCCTGAGCATATGACCGAAGCCGCTGCCATAGAAAATGTTATCGCCGAGAACCATCGCAACGCTGTCCTTGCCGATGAACTTTTCACCGATAATGAACGCCTGAGCGAGACCCTCGGGTCTCTCCTGAACGGCATATGAGAGCTTCAAACCGAACTGATGACCCGTTCCGAGAAGTCTTTCGAATTTCGGCGTGTCGTCCGGTGTTGAAATGATGAGAATTTCCCTGATGCCCGCAAGCATGAGAGTTGAAAGCGGATAATAAATCATCGGTTTGTCATAAACCGGTAAAAGCTGCTTACTGGTAACCATTGTCAAGGGGTAAAGGCGGGTTCCCGAACCGCCTGCAAGTATGATTCCTTTCATTACTTTTAACCTCCGTAATTATGTATCAATTATTCGTGTTTTTTAAAAAGACTTCCCGAATGGCAGTCAATTCCGACTATCAGCGGAAATTTATCGAGTACGATTCTCTTGACCGATTCACAGCCAAGATCAAAAAATGCGATTTCTTTACATTCCTTAACGCATTTTGCGGCAAGTGCACCGGCGCCGCCGACAGCGCAGAGATAAACGGCATTGTTCCTGACAATTGCATCGCAAACTTCCCTGTCTCTGCCGCCCTTTCCTATCATCGCCGCCAATCCCTTATCGAGCAGCAACGGAGCAAAAGGATCCATTCTGCCAGATGTAGTCGGTCCGCATGAGCCTATCGGCAGTCCCTGCGGCGCAGGCGTAGGACCTGCGTAATAAATGCACGCTCCGTCAAGGACAAACGGCAGCTCGCCGCCCTCCTCGATGAGCTTGACTATTCTTTTATGTGCTGCGTCTCTCGAGGTATAAACCACTCCCGAAAGGATGACCCTGTCCCCGGCGTGAAGCTCCTTTGCCCTCTCCTTGAGCTCGGACGCATCTAAAACATATTCTGCCATTAACTCAACTCCCGAATAAGCTGTTGAAGCAATTTTTCCGCTTCTTGCGGATCGGTTTTTACCTTATCAAGCTTTTTTGCCGCCTTTTTTATCTGCGACTGTGCGTTCTTTTTAAGCTTCGCCGCAGCAGCTTCGGCAGACTCAACCAGCTTATCGCATCGCTCTATGGTTTCCTGTGCCGCTTTTTTATCGGCGGATTCCTCAAGCTGTTTTTCGAGCATCTCATATTTTGCTCTCATTTTCTTAGCGTTTTCCTCGGCCTCGGAGCACTTCATATTAAGCTCTTCAATTTTCTTTTCTGCTTTTTCGGACCTTTCTTTCAGCTCGTTTTTTTCTTCGGTAAGAGTTTTTACGAGCCTATCCTTATCCGAAATAATATTTTTATATTCCTGCTGAGTTTTTTTCAACTGCTGAATATAGTTTATTACGGACTGACGGTCAAATCCGCCGAAGGGAGTTTTTTTGAAAAGAACCTCTTCTTTCATTCTGTAATCATTCCTTTCACGATTACGTATTTAACCGATATACATTATCTTCGTTACACCGTTGCCGCACTTCACGGCTCCGTTTTTCAGCGAATAGCAGTACATTTCGCCGCTTCCGCTCTTATAATTCTTGATATATGCAAACGCGCTGTCGCTGTAAACGAAATTATTCAGATTGAGGTCGCTGTCAACAACGGCATATCCTGTTCCGTCGTATATTCCTGCCGTTACAAGTTCCTCGGAGTTGCTCTGTCTCGTCAAAACTATCGTCAGTGACTTATTGACGGCGAAATAAGAATATATATTCTTGCAAATCTCCGCCTTGCCGCCCTTTGGTTGGAATTTATAAAGTGTTCGTGAACCCGAGGATTCAAGCTTCTCATAGAATAATGTATCTTCGATCACCGTGCAGTCGGAAACCTTTGAATCTATCAGTCTTCTGCTGCTCAGCTCGGCATTCTCGGCACTGCTGTAATACAATTCTCCGTCAACAAGGCCGTATATTGTGCCCATATCGGCAAGAATAAACCGAGTTCTGTCCAGATCATAGCCTTTAAGCTCATATTCAACCACAGTCGAACCGTCATACCATGAGCAAAAGCTGCTGTCGCTGACTTCATACGAGCTTTGGACAGCATTGCGTACATAATCCATCGCCTTTTGCACACTTGAATTTTGAGCCGTTTCAACAAGCGAATCCATGCTGATTATATTTCCGACTCCGATAACCGATTTTCTGTAAATCAGCCTCGGATCTCCTGCCTTGGCAAATTCAATAATGTTCTCAAGAGTTATGCCTGAAACCAGCCTGTGCGAAGCACCGTTGCTGTAAGCGAAGCAGGTATATTCATCGCCGACTGCAAGACCCAAATCAATCTTGTCCAGCTCCTCACGAAGCTGATCTCTGATTGCCTTGAGCTTATAACGGTCGAGTGCGGCATTGTATTTTGCCGTATCAAGAACCTTTCTTTTAAATATAAAGCCCTTTTCAACCATGTAATCGCTTTCAACCGGCTTTTGAATTTTTTTATCGCTTTCGTAATAGTTGTCCGATATAAAATCCTGCCAATTGACATTTGATTTGTTTCTTGTGAAATAATAAAGATTGCCTCCGTAAACGAAATCATTGAGATAGACCTCGCTGACGTCCGCGCATATTTCCGTCGGCTTTTCGTCGCCCTTTACTGAATATATATTCACATCTGTACTTTTGCCGGTCGGCTGAGTATAAAGTATCTCATAGTCATTACGGTCACCGGCATACTTGACATGGCTGATGCCGCTCACAACATTTTTACTGTTTTCGCCGAATTTCGCCCTATGAAGCGAATAGACGTTACTGCTTCGACGTGTGAAATAAACTATATTGCCAACCGACGGCGGAAAATATTCTTCAACCGACTCGGCAACCGTCTCTGCCCTTTGCATCTCGGTGCTGTACATATAGCAGCTTGTTATATTCGATTTTGTGATTGCATAGCAGGCAAAAAGACCGTCCTTGGTCGTTTTCCAGCCGGCATCAATGCCCTTCTCAATAAATTTGCCCTGCTTTTTCAAGGATTTTTTGCTGCCGACCTCAATCATTCTGAGATCATATTTACCCGTTGCGGACGCTGTATTACGGCTAAACCATATATACATTCCGTCCGTCGAAACGGAAATTTCTCTCGCCTCTCCGATATCGTAATCGGTTCCGTCGGCAAGCTTAATTGTTGTGCTTTTGTCTGTTGTGTTATAAATCGCAGTCACCGGAAAGAGATTTCTGTCAGCTCTTTCGGCTCCGAAATATACCCCTGCCATTGCGCTCGCAACAATAAGTATCAGCGCAAGGCAAGCAACAAACGTTTTTATTTTTGAATCCCTCTTTGAGGGAATTTTTTTCTTCTTTAATGATAATTTTTTATCCGAATTTCTGTTTTCCGATTTCTTTGTTCCGAAATCAGCGGCAATTTCTTCAGGCTCGGAAATATCGTCAAGCGGCTGAATATCGCCCGAGAATCCCATTGCGTCATAAATTGGCAAAAGCTCAGACTCCTGAACTGCCTGAGCGTCACTGTCATATTCGTCTTTTGAAAGTCTGATGTCGTCGCTTTCTTTCATCTTTTTTCTCCGAGTCCCGTTCCGCCCGAAAACAAGCGGAACGGGATGATAAAAAATAATTATTTCATCGAAATGGCTTTCTTTGCTTTTTCAACAATATTTGAAGCGCAAAGGCCGTATATCTTGAGCATCTCAACTGCCGGACCGGAGCCGCCAAACTTATCTTCAACGCCGACTCTAACAACCGGAACAGGCTTGCCCTCGCAGACAACCTCTGTAACCGCAGAGCCGAGACCGCCGATAATGCTGTGCTCCTCTGCCGTAACGATTGCGCCCGTCTCTTCAGCCGCCTTGAGAATGATGTCCTTATCAATCGGCTTGATGGTGTGGATATTGATAACTCTTGCCGAGATGCCCTCTTCCTTGAGCATATCCTTGGCAATCATAGCCTCATTAACCATAAGACCTGTTGCAACGATAGTAACATCGCTGCCCTCTGCAAGCTCGATGCCCTTTCCGATCTCGAATTTATAGGTATCGGGATCATTGAAGCGCGGAACTGCAAGTCTGCCGAAACGAAGATAAACCGGTCCCTCATACTCTGCCGCTGCAAAAACAGCCGCACGAGCTTCAACATCGTCCGCCGGATTGATAATCGTCATGCCCGGGATAGTTCTCATAAGAGCGATATCCTCACAGCACTGATGGCTTGCGCCGTCCTCACCTACGGAAATGCCGGCATGAGTTGCGCCGAGCTTAACGTTGAGGTGCGGATAACCGATAGTATTTCTGACCTGCTCAAAAGCACGGCCTGCAAGGAACATTGCGAAGGAGCTTGCGAAAACGGTGTGACCCGTCGTTGCAAGACCTGCGGCAACGCCTACCATATTACATTCGGCGATTCCTGCATCAAAAAATCTCTCCGGGAATGCCTTTTTAAACATGCCTGTTTTTGTTGCGGCGGCAAGATCGGCGTCCATAACAATAAGGCTCTCGTCCTTCTCGCCGAGCTCAACCAAAGCTTTACCGTAAGCTTCTCTTGTTGCTGTTTTGATTACGTCTGCCATCTTTTACGCCTCCAATTCTGCAAGTTGTGCTTTAAGCTCGTTCATAGCCTGCTCATATTGCTCGGCATTCGGAGCCGTTCCGTGCCATGAGCACTGATCCTCCATGAAGGAAACGCCCTTGCCCTTGACCGTCTTTGCAATAATTGCTGTGGGCTTGCCCTTGAACTCGGCTGCTGCCTTGAAAGCTGCGTCGATCTCGTCAAATGAATGACCGTAGATTTCAATTACATTCCAGCCGAATGCACGGAATTTTTCGGGAATCGGATACGGAGAGTTAACCTCTGCGATGGAGCCGTCGATCTGGAGATTGTTGTTATCAACAACGGCGCAGAGATTGTCAAGACCCTTGGCTGCGGCAAACATAGCTGCTTCCCAAACCTGTCCTTCTTCAATCTCACCGTCACCGAGAACTGTGTAAACTCTGTAATCCTTTTTGTCAATTTTTCCTGCAAGAGCCATACCGACCGCCGTTGAAATACCCTGTCCGAGGGAGCCTGTGCTCATGTCAACGCCCGGAGTACGATTCATGCTCGGATGGCCCTGGAGCATTGCGCCCGGCTTACGAAGATTTTTAATTTCCGATACGGGGAAGAAGCCCTTGTTCGCGAGAACCGCGTAGAGAGCCGGAGCCGTATGACCCTTTGAAAGAACAAATCTGTCTCTGTTCTCATCCTTGGGATTTTTCGGATCAACATTCATGTGGTCGAAATAAAGATATGTGAGAATATCCGCTACTGAGAGCGATCCGCCCGGGTGACCCGACTTTGCATTGAACACACCTTCGATCACGCCCATACGAACCGTACAAGCCTTGATCTGTAATTGTTTTTTAGTTACTGCGTCCAAAAAAACACCTCCAATTATTCGCTTAAATTTTGTTTTTTCAAGAAATCCTTAAAATAATCCGGAACCTCTGCACTGAATTCAAGGTATCTTCCGTCTCTCGGGTGTTTGAACCCGATCAAGCCTGCGTGCAGACATTGTCCGTTCAATGAGGTTACTCCGTTCTTCGGTCCGTAAATATTATCGCCTGCAACGGGGTGGCCGATATATGCCATATGAACTCTTATCTGATGAGTTCTTCCCGTCTCAAGAGTAACCTTAATATATGCAAATTTCTCATTCTGATCGATCACTTCATAATGAGAAACGGCATCCTTGGAATTTTGATAGATAACGCACATTTTCTTTCTGTCATTGGGATTTCTGCCGATCGGTGCATTGACCGTTCCGCTCATCTCCTTGAAATGTCCGTGAACTACCGCTCTGTATTGCCTTGTAAAGCTGTGCTCCTTGATCTGAGCGGCAAGCTTTTCATGGGCAAAATCGTTTTTTGCAACTATCAGCAGACCGCTTGTATTTTTGTCGATACGGTGCACGATTCCGGGACGGATAACTCCGTTGATTCCCGAAAGACTGCTTCCGCAATGATAAAGCAAAGCGTTGACAAGCGTTCCGTCATAGTTGCCTGCGGCAGGGTGAACAACCATTCCCCTGGGCTTATTGACAACCAACAGGTCGTCATCCTCATAGATAATATCAAGAGGAATATTCTCGGGCTTTGCCTCAATCGTTTTAAGCTCGGGCATTGAGAAGCTTATCTCGTCGCCTATTGACACTCTGAACGATTTTGAAACGGGCTTGCCGTTGACCTTGACCTCGCCGTCGTCGATAATATGCTGAATATGCGAACGGGTAAAGTCGGAACAAAGATCCGACAAGGTTTTATCAATTCTCTCCCCCGAAAAATCAGAATCAATGCGGAAGAAAAAATCACTCATGCTTCTCACCCGTCTTTTTGCGTTCCCTGAACATATCGACAATAACGTAAATCATAATCGCAATTGCACCGACGGTTACAAGAATATCCGCAAAATTGAAAACTGCGAAATCCGTAAATTGAACCTCAATAAAATCAACAACATATCCCTTTAAAACACGGTCAATCAGATTGCCGAGTCCTCCCGAAATAACCATCACGGCGCAAGTAAGATAGAATTTTGATTTTATTTTCTTCGTTGCGATAAGGACTATACCGGCAAGAATTACAATGCCCGTCACGATTGAAAGCAGGGTCGTGCTCTGCGAAAACGAGCCAAACGCCGCTCCCGTGTTGCGAACATAATTCCAACCGATGAATCCGTTAATAAATTCCACCGAGCCTATCGGCTGCAAATAACGTTCAACAACGAACTTTATCACCTGATCGACTGCGGTCAGAACCGCTATTGAAATAAAACTAATCAGTACGCTCATTATTTTTTGAAGAAACCCTTGATTTTGCCTGCCAATCCGCCGTCATTTCCGTCGTCGTCAAGATCATCGTCATCAAGATCGTCAAGATAATCATTATCCATATCATCGGCGGCATAGGAGTCAATATTCTCAAATTTAAGCTTAAAGCCTTCATTTAAGTCCTTCTTGGGCTTTGTAAACATTATGTCCTGAGGCTCCGGCTTTTCCTCCTTGTCAAAATCATCAACAATTTTTTCAAGCTCCTCATCGCTTGCATCGTCAATATCGGGAACAACAAACTCGGAGGAATCCGTTACTTCCTCTGCCGGCTCGTCCTCATCCTCGTCTGCGGGATCGGACTCTGCGTCTGTGTCCTCGGTCTCATAAATCATCTGCTGAAGATGCTCAACGTCCATCGACTCGGCTTCTCTTACCTCGGGAGCTTTAGCCTCCTCGACGGTCTCCTCAAAAGGGACTGCAGCGTCTTCTGCCGGAGCTTCCTCTGTCTTTACTTCCTCGGAAGTTTCCTCTGCTGCGGGTTCTTCTGCCGCTTCAGGCTCGGAGCTTTCCTCCTTCGCTTCTTCGGCAACAGGCTCCTCTGCCGGAACTTCCTCAGTCTTTGCTTCCTCCTCGGCTGTCATCTTTTCGATAACTGTCTCGGGCAGTTTATTGATGAGCTCAAGCTGAGCGGCATACTCACCGAGAATCTGCTGCTTGAACTTTGTAACCTCCTGCTTCATGGTCTCAAGAGCGGCAAGCTCCTTGATCATGTCGCTTCTCGCATTAACGGATGCTTCCTTAGACTCCTGAACAGCCTTTTGAGCGATTTCCTCGGCCTGCTTTCGAGCCTCGGCAACAATTGCATCAGCCTGATACTTTGCATTTGAAAGCATTTCCTTTGCGGCGGCATCAAGTCTCTCGTTTTCGGTATCGGTTCTCTCCTTGACCTCGGCAACGAGCTTGTCTGCCTTTTCCTGTGCCTCACGGGTAATCTTCTCGGCAGCTCTCTGAGCCGTAAGAAGCGCATTACGGATATTATCCTCGTCGTTTCTGTATTCCTCAAGTCTCTGTGCAAGGAGATTTATCTTTTTAAACATCTCTCCGTTTTCGCGGAACATCTGCTCGTAGGACTCGGCAACTTCTCTGATGAAGGTGTCTACGCTCTCTGCTTTATAAGCATTTCTTCCGGAGGCTTCAAAATGATGATTTGTGATTTTTGCCGGTGTTAACATGGTTTATTCCTCCTGTATTTTAAACAATATCTTTTTTGCATGGAATTATTTAATCAATAATTTGAATGTTCAACCTCGTCGAGAAGCTCACCTGTGAGCGGAACATTATAAGGCGTAATTATATATGCCCTGCCCGCAACACGCTTGATGTCACCGTTATTTGCATAGGCAACACCGCTGAGAAAGTCGATTATTCTTATCGTTGCGTCATTCGGGCAAGTCTCAAGGTTGAGAATAACAATTCTCTTTTCATTGAGCACATCTGCGACCGAGCCTACGTCCTCATATCTGTCAAGCTTTTTGAAAACGACGTGAGCCTTTGAAGAAGCTGCAGCAGCAGCCGGAACAGAAGAACGGATATCAACAACCTTGTTGTCTCTTTCATTCTTATGGCCGAAAGAGAAATTGCTTCTCACGTCATGTGAGTAATCGTCCTTCTCGGGTTCTTCCTCATCGATATCAACATCGTCAAGGAATTCTTCCTCAGACATATTAAACATGTTCTTAAATTTGTCCATCATTCCCATTATAATAAATCCTCCTGAATCAATATACTCGTTTGCCGAAAAGCGACGATCCTACTCTTACCATAGTCGAGCCTTCCAGTATCGCTTCAACATAGTCACCGGACATACCCATCGACAAGATGTCCATACTGATATTATCTAATTTTTTTGCCTTTATGTCAAGAAACATTCGGTTCATATTCATAAAAAATTTACGAATTTCGGCGCTGCTGTCGCAAATCGGCGGTATTGCCATGAGTCCCTTGACTCTGACGGAGCCGATTTCCGATATTTCGCAAAGGGTTTCGGTCAGTTCCGAGGGATCAAGGCCGAACTTGCTCGCCTCCTCGCCGATGTTTATTTCAACCAAAACATCGGTCACAATTCCCTTTTTAGCCGAGATTTTGCCTATCTCCTTGGCAACCTTAACACTGTCAACGCTGTCGATCATATCGACCTCTCCGACAATCTGCTTAACCTTGTTGGTCTGCAAATGTCCGATAAGGTGTTTTTCAACGCCGTCGAGATGCAGCTCGTCACGCTTGCCGAGATATTCCTGCACCCTGTTTTCGCCGATAAGGTCAATTCCGAGCGAAAGTGCATGATTGATATAAAGGCTGTCAACCGTTTTGGTGACGCCCATCAGGCGCACCGAGCCCTCGTCTCTGCCGCTTTCAAGCGTAGCCTTTTGTATGTTTTCTTTGATACGCTTGTAGTTTTCTTCAATATCCTTGAAGCGTTCATCAACTAATGCTTTTTCCATCACTGAGATTTCTTCCTTTCACGATAACTTCATCGTAGCGTTTGATCGGGCGGTAGCCGCTCGTCGCTTTGCTTTCTTCGCTTACGATAACATAATCGCCTGCATCATAGATTATATCAATAACTCTGGCGTTCATAATATCGCCTCGGAGAATATAAACAACGTCCACTTCCTTGCCTTTTTCATCCTTTTCACGCCTTATGGCCGAGCTGTTGATTTTGTAGCCTGTGTATTCCTTGAAAACAAGCTCAATATCCTCGGTTCTCATATTTGCATAGGTCTCGTTCATCATATTGCACGAAAAAGCCACGGCAACCGTATCATTCTGAGTCGTTGATATCTTTTCAACAACGACCTCGACGTTCTTAAAGCCGTAATACGGCATATTTATCTTCATTTTTTCGCCTTCGGACATGAGGAGTGAGTATTTGCTGTCCATGACCGTCACAAGGTACCACTTGTAGCTTCCGACGATTTTTCCCATCTGACCCGAAACATCGCCCGGCTTCTTTTCAAAGAGCTTTTCGGCTTCGGAAACAGTCAAATCGGAGATTTTATTGTAATCCATGGCATTCTCATAGCCGTCAAGGTTACTTATATAATAACCGGAAAGCGGTGCAAGAACGTCCGAAGTGTTAATGCTTTTTGATTCAAGAGTCTGAATTTTTGAATTCAGCTCGTTGAACTTAGCCGTCAGGTCAATTGTTCCGTCTTTAAGTATCTGCTTGCTCGCAAGCTTATTTTCAAGCTCCTCAATATTCCTGCTGAGCTCGGAAAAATCACCGCTGTTTGACGTCCTTACAAGCTCGGTGAAGCTTGCATCAATGGTCTTATTGAGCTTTTCCATATCCAGAGCGTTAAGCTCGGTCTGTTCGGAGATTTCCTGGTATCTTGCAAGACTTTCTTTCGCTTCAAGCAAAGCTGAAACATTCGCCGCATCCTCGTCCGAAGCGCAAACTCTCGCAACGGCGTCGCCGCTGGCAACACGCATACCGTCCTTTATGAGAGGAACCACCGTTCCCGTTGTTTTCTGATTTATATATTCTTCATCGCGCACCAGAAAGGCTTTCAATTCAAGCTTCTCCTGTTCAACGACCTCATCCGCCGTTTCCGTGTCGTAGCGATCGCGATTGTTTCTCACAGCATCATGAAAAAGATAAACAAAAGTCGCAAGCACAAGAACCGTGCATATCATGTTTATCCAAGTGCGGTTTTTCATCCTGCCTTTTCTCCTTTCATAAAGCTTTCAACAAGCGTAAATGCGTCCTTTAACATATCTTCCCTTTTTTGATATTTGTCAATATAGAGCCAATTTATTCGTTCATTGCGCCTGAACCATGTCAACTGCCGCTTTGCATATCTGCGTGTAGCTCTTTTCAGGTTCTCAACCGCTTCATTGAGTGAAACGTCACCGTCAATATACGGTCGAAGCTCCTTATAGCCTATCGCCTGTGCCGAGGTCGAACTGCTTGCCGTGGCAAGATACTCCCTCGCTTCGCTTTCCAAGCCTCGTTCAAGCATGATATCAACACGGCGGTCAATTCTGTCATAAAGGAACTGTCTGTCCTCTGCGTCAAGACCGATGAAGCATACGTCATACGGTGAAGCCTGCTTTGACATTTCGATTTGCCCGGTCATTGTTGTGCCCGTCGTTTTGTATACCTCAAGCGCACGGACAATTCTTTTTATATTATTCGGGTGAAGCTTTTCGGCATACTCGGGATCAAAGGCCATAACCTCCTCAAGCAGCTTTTCCGCTCCCTCGTCCTCTGCTCTTTTCAGAAGCGAACGGCGAAGCTCCTCATCATAGGATTCCTCGCTGAGCTTAACATTGTTGAGAAGCGTATCAACGTAAAGTCCCGTTCCGCCGCATA
>HF999633.1:56641-61759 GCA_000434055.1 Ruminococcus sp. CAG:488
CGGCGATACATTCCGCCGCCGCCCGCTGATACAGTGCAACACTGTAGTCCTCGGTATTATCAAGAAAATCCATCATATGATGCGGCACGTTCTTTTTTTCTTCCTCGGTCGGCTTGGCAGTTGCAATATCCATGCCCTTATAAATCTGCATGGAGTCCGCCGAAACGACCTCACCGCCGAAGTGACGGCATATTTCAACAGCCAAATCGGATTTTCCCGACGCCGTGGGGCCTATAACAGCCGCAACAGGTATTCTCTTCATCCGATCAGCTCCCAAAGATTGATTTTTATATGTTGGATCTTAAATGTAAGATATCTAATATCTAATGTCTAATGTCTATATCGGTACTGCCCCGAGCGAAAAATGCGTTGTGGGCAAATTTACCTTTAAACCTAAATTGATGGAAATTTGTTCAGAACGCTTTTTGCAGTGAGGGAGCTGTACGAGGTACTGCCCCGAGCGAAAAATGCGTTGTGGGCAAATTAACACAATTTAGACGCGGCCGAAGTTTTTTTCGATCTCATACCTTGACATTTCTATCAAAACAGGTCTGCCGTGCGGGCAATATCTGATATCGGGATTGTTGAGAAGACTTTCAACAAACTTGTTCAGCTCATAGTCTGATGTTCGGTCCCCGGCTTTAATAGCGGCACGGCAAGCGGTTGAGTGATATATCCAATCGAGTTTCTCGGGTATCAATTCCTTTTGACTGGTGACAAGATATCCTGCAAGCTCCATGATGACCTCGGCAAGGTCTGCGTCAGCGACTGCTGTCGGGCACTCGTTGACGATAACCATTCCGCCGCCGAAATCTTCGACGTAATAGCCTGCTTTTTCGAGCAAATCAAGATTGTCAAGAACCGCCGAATATTCCTCTTTGCTGAGAGTCACGGTCACGGGAGCAAGAAGCATCTGCGTTTCAATACCGCCGCGGTTCGCCTTGAATTTTTCAAAGAGCATACGCTCATGCGCGGCGTGCTTATCGATTATCAGGAGCTTTTTTCCCTGTTCAACAAGTATGTAGGTTTTGAACGCTTCGCCGATAACCCTATAAGGTTCAACCTCGTGCTGAACCTTTTCAACAATCGGCTGAACGGGTTCAGGGTCGATTGAGGGCTTTATTTCAACCGGCTCGGGTTTCGTTTGTGCAACGGGATCCGGCTCCTGCACCGTCGGCTTAAAGCACGGAACGAGGTCGGGCATTTCGTTTTTTTCTATTTCAAATTTCGAGCTGTTGTCGTTAAAAACTATAGTCTCGGTTTTTGGTGATTCAACCGTTTTCTTGAATTCTGTCGAGGTTGTGTTCGTCCAAAAATCCTGTTTCGGCTGAGCTTCTTTTTTGATTTGCTCAAGCTGCTGTTCATATATTTTTATCTGCTTGCCCTCGGCAGGTTTCGGCATAAACTGACGGTTGACCTTCTGCTGAAATGTTGCCTGTACTCTCGTGTCGCCCTGCTGCAACGCCGATTTTGCACAGTAATAAACCGCATTAAAAATCATCTTTTCGTTAGCGAAACGAACCTCGGTTTTCGCAGGATGAACATTGACATCCACTGCACCGGGAGCAATCTGTATTTTGAGCACACAGGCAGGAAATTTACCGACCATGATTGAGTTTTTATATGCCTCCTCAAGGGCAACCATACCTGTACGTGTTTTTATAAATCTGTCGTTCAAAAAGAAATACTGCATCATTCGGTTCGGACGGGCATTGAACGGCTTTGAAATATAGCCGCTGACTCTCACACCCTCCAGCTCGTAGTCGCATGGAATAAGCGTTGATGCAAAATCCTTGCCGAGCACCTTATATATTGCGCTGTCGAGCTTTCCGTCACCCGAAGTGAAAAGCGCGTCCTTTGAGTCTCTGATGAATCGAACGCTGACCTCGGGGTGAGAAAGTGCAATTCTGTCAACGACCGCCGCAACGGCGTTGCCCTCGCTGACGTCCTTTTTAAGGAATTTCATTCTCGCAGGCGTGTTATAGAAAAGGTCACGGACAATCAAGGTCGTTCCCTTCGGGCAGCCTGCTTCATCAAGAACGGTTTCCTCGCCGCCCTCGATGCAATACCGTGTTCCGACGTCCTCGTTTTCGCCCCTCGTCATAACCTCTACTCTTGAAACGGCGGCAATTGAAGCCAGCGCTTCACCGCGGAAGCCAAGGGTACAAATCGCATTCAAATCGTCAGCGGTGGAAATTTTGCTTGTCGCATGACTGATGAAGGCCTTGCGAATGTTGTCACGGTCAATTCCGCAGCCGTTATCGGTTATGCGGATATATGTAATTCCGCCGCGCTTTATTTCAAGTGTGATCTTGTCCGCTCCTGCGTCAATCGCATTTTCCATTATCTCCTTAACAATGGAGGCCGGACGCTCGACAACCTCGCCTGCGGCGATGAGCTCGGCAATATGCTTTGGTAAAATATTTATTTGCGGCATAAGATCACCTCTTTTTCTTCTCTTATTTTTTTACAGCCTGTCCGCTCTGTTTTTCAGCTCATAGAGCTTTTGCAAAGCCTCAATCGGCGTAAGCGTGTTTATATCAATCGTCTTGAGCTCCTCAACAATCTCATTGCCCTCGTTCGAAGCGAATGAAATTTGCATATCGTCATCGCTCTTTTCAACCGTTCTTATTACTGTAACCGCACCCTTTTCCTCAAGCTCCTTGAGAATATCCTTGGCACGGTTGACAACAGCATTCGGAACTCCTGCGAGCTTGGCAACCTCAATACCGTAGCTGCCGTCCGCTCCGCCGCGAACAATTCTTCTGAGAAAAGTTATGTCGTCGCCCCTCTTTTTGACGGAGATGTTATAATTCTTCGTTCCGCCGATTTCGTTTTCAAGCTCGGTCAATTCATGATAATGCGTTGCAAAAAGCGTCTTCGCGCCGAGCTTTTTCGGGTCGGCGGTGTATTCAAGCACTGCACGTGCAATGCTCATGCCGTCAAAGGTCGAAGTGCCTCGACCGATTTCGTCAAAAATCAACAAGCTTTTCTTCGTTGCATTTTTCAGAATGTTCGCAACCTCGCTCATCTCAACCATGAACGTTGACTGACCTGACGCAAGATCGTCACTCGCACCGACTCGGGTGAATATGCTGTCAACCAAGCCGATTTGTGCGCTTGAAGCCGGAACAAAGCTGCCGCACTGCGCCATGAGCACGATAAGCGCAACCTGACGCATATAAGTCGATTTACCCGCCATGTTCGGGCCTGTGATTATCGCACAACGGTTGTCCTTGCAGTCAAGCGCCGTATCATTCGGCACAAACGGCGTATCACTCATCATTTTTTCAACAACCGGATGTCTGCCGTCCTTAATAATGATTTC
This sequence comes from Ruminococcus sp. CAG:488, assembly GCA_000434055.1. Lineage (GTDB taxonomy): Bacteria > Bacillota > Clostridia > Oscillospirales > Acutalibacteraceae > CAG-488. The sequence continues at coordinate 59,970 of HF999633.1, forward strand.
GTCGCCGTCCGTCATTATCGGGCACGAATAGTCGTTCTGCTGAGCAACCTTTGCAAAGGAACAAAGTGCATCAATTGTTGCGACCGCATGGGCGGTTTTCTGGATTCTGTAAAGCTCGTCGGCAACCTTACCTCTGACCTGAACGAAAATTTCATATTCAAGCTTTACGATTCTTTCCTGTGCGCCGAGAACCTTGGCTTCAAGGTCTTTCAGCTCGCTCGTTATAAATCGCTCGCAGTTTGCAAGCGTCTGTTTTCTTATATATTCCTCGGGAACAAGCTCTTTAAATGCATTCGGCACTTCGATATAGTAGCCGAAAACCCGATTGTAGCCGATTTTCAGCTTCTTGATTCCCGTTTTTTCCTGCTCGGTCTGCTGAATGGCGGCAATATAGCCCTTGCCGTTATGTACGATATCCCTCAGCTCGTCAAGCTCGGCGTTAAAGCCGTCCTTTATCATGTCGCCCTCACGGACTGTAAACGGCGGCTCCTCCTGAATTGCCTTGTCAATAAGCTCGGCAACATCCGTCAGAAGGTCAATGCTTCTGCACGTCTCGTTGAGAAGCGCAGATTTGCACCCGGCAATTCCGCTCTTAATATCAGGCAAAAGCTGTATCGCCGCAAGAAGCGAACGAAGCTCCTTCGCATTTGCGGTTTCGTAAACAATTCTCGCCATCAGTCTTTCCATGTCGCTGACGTTTGAAATCGCCGCTATCTCGTTTTCGAGAAGAACGGAATCGTCAAACAGCTCACCGACGGCATTGTGTCTCTTGGTAATCTTCGCAAGATTGACCAACGGCTGCTCGATCCAGTTTCTGACAAGACGCTTGCCCATTGCGGTTTTTGTCTTGTCAAGCACCCACAGGAGAGTTCCCCTGCGTTCCCTGTTTCGCATCGTTTCGGTCAATTCGAGATTTCTTCGGGAAGAAAAATCAATTTTCATAAACTGATTTTCCGAATAAAAGTCAATCTCACGAATATTATCAAGGCCGGATTTCTGCACCTCGGTCAAATAATCGATCGTTGCGCCGAGAGCGCAAACAGCCTCATTACTTTCCTCAATGGCAAGCTCGGTCAAGCTCTTTTTAAAATGATTTGTTATAATGCGGCGGCAGTAATCAACATTGATTTTCTCCTCGTCAATACTGTCGGCGGTACATTCAACACGGTTTTTTATGAACTCCCTGATTTTATCGTTCTTAACAACGGCGGAATTATAGCGAATTTCCGTCGGCATATATCTTCCGAGCTCATTGACGATCTCATTACCGACCGATTTTGAATCAAGCTGGGTAAGGCTCAGCTCACCCGTTGAAACATCTGCAAAGCAAATGCCCGCAGCATTGCCGTTGAGCCAGATTGAACAAAGGAAATTGTTCTTCGATTCGTCAAGCATGCTGCTCTCGATAACCGTACCGGGAGTCAGCACACGGATAACGTCACGTTTAACTATACCCTTTGCCGTTGCAGGGTCTTCGGTCTGTTCGCAGATAGCAACCTTATAGCCCCTTGAAACGAGCCTTGCGATGTATGAATCAACGCTGTGAAAAGGCACGCCGCACATGGGCGCTCGCTCCGCCTGACCGCAGTCTCTGCCCGTCAGCACAAGTTCAAGCTCCCTCGACGCAACCTTGGCATCTTCAAAGAACATCTCGTAAAAGTCACCGAGTCTGAACATAAGAATCGTATCCTGATATTCTTTTTTGATTTCAAGATATTGCTTCATCATCGGCGTCATTTCTGCCATCTGTTTTTCACCTCATAAATTAAACTTCGTTGTGTTTTATTTTT
>HF999634.1:0-5118 GCA_000434055.1 Ruminococcus sp. CAG:488
TCACTACCGTGTCGACACTTCGCTACCCCGGAGGAGGAGCCTACTATCACTTTCGCTGACAGCGTCTCACTGCGGCACGGTCACGCTCCGGCTCCGAACGTCCGCCGGAAGTTCAACTACCTTCGTGCCGCTTTGCTACCCTGCATGGGAGGCAAAATTTTTTCACTGTAATTAACATCTATATTGGGCGGTGTTCATTTGAGCAAGAAATTTATTTCATGGAACGTCAACGGCATAAGAGCCTGTATGAACAAGGGCTTTATGGACGTTTTTAATGAGCTGAACGCAGATATTTTCTGCCTTCAGGAGACTAAAATGCAGGAAGGTCAGCTCGTTTTGGAGCTTGACGGCTACCGTCAATATTGGAGCTATGCCCTGAAGAAGGGCTATTCGCGTACTGCAATATTCACCAAGGACGAGCCGCTCAGCGTAAGCTACGGTCTCGGAATTGAGGAGCTTGACACCGAGGGCAGACTTATTACGCTCGAATTTGACGATATATATTTCATCACGGAGTACGTTCCAAACGCTCAGGACGGGCTGAAAAGAATCGACCACCGTATGAAATGGGAGGATGCTTTCAGAGCTTACGTCTCGGAGCTTCAGAAGAAAAAGCCGGTTGTTTTCTGCGGTGATCTCAACGTTGCCCACAATGAAATCGACCTGAAAAACCCTAAAACGAACAGAGGCAACGCAGGCTTCTCCGACGAAGAACGCGGAAAATTCGGCGAGCTGCTCGACGCAGGATTTATTGACACCTTCCGTTATTTTTACCCGGACCTTGAGAACGCCTACAGTTGGTGGTCATACCGATTCAAGGCAAGGGAAAAGAACGTCGGCTGGCGTATCGACTATTTCTGCGTTTCAAAGGCTCTTGAACCGAGGCTTGAAAGCGTTAAAATACATTCGGAAATTTACGGCTCGGATCATTGTCCGGTCGAACTTGTTTTAAAATAAGAGGGATTTACAATGACAAAGAAAAACAAAAAAGTTATCATAATTCTTTCGGCCGTGCTTGCCGTCTGCCTTGTTTTTACGGGGCTTACATTCAGCAAAAGCTTCACGGGCAAGCTTTTCGGCGGAATGAAAATCGACGGCGGAGAACCGCTTTCATCTGTTGTAAGCATGGAATACAAGTCCGACTATCCGCTTGTTCAAACTCAGCAGGAAAATGTTTTCTACGAAGCTTACCCCGACGGAAAAATCAAATATTTCAAATATTCCGACAAGGAATTTGTTGAGATTACAAATGTAAGAACGAAAAAAATAAGCATAACCTGCAGCTATCAGAAAATCCCGATGACACTCTATTATCTTGAGGATACAGATGTCGGCACTATCGGCTACGGACTTTTTAATTCCAAGCAGGAAAGCGATGTTCAGACCTTTTCCTATGTTTTTGCCCGTCTTATGGACTGCCCGTCCTCTTACAAAAAGTCGGCAAGGACAGATTATATTCTGCTTCTTGACATGGAAGCCGAGGACGCTTACAAGGTTGACAAAACATATTCCGACATATATTCATTTGATATGAATTCGGGAACGGCAACTCTGATCGTTTCCTCAAGAGACAGAACGGTTCAGGAGGACGCAACTCAGAACGAAACGTGGACGGTGTTCACTGACAGCTCTGTAAACAGCATGAGCAAATACGATTGGTTCGCTTCGACGAGATATCACGACACCAACGCAGAGACGGTTCTCTATGACTTCATGTCGGTTGAAAGCTCAAGAAGCGTCAGAAAAGCGGAATCGACCGAGTTTGTCAACTCCCCGTCATATCAGTTCCGTGAAAAGGACGGTGCGTATTACTGCTTTGCGAACGCCGACGACGGCTTCAAGCTTGTTAAAAACGGCAAAAAGGACGAGCCGCTTAAAAAGTTCAGCGGAAAGTTCTCTGATTATATTGTAAGCGATCATTTCATCTTTGACCCGTCAACAACGGAATTCACCGACATTTACACGGGCGAGACAGTGTCCGGTAAAAAAACGAAATTTGAATCGCTTTCGGGCTTCATTGCTTCGCCGAGCGGCAAAAACTTTGTTGTTTTCTGCGGCAGCGGTAAGCAGGCAATGGTAATCTACAACACAGAAAGCGGCAAAGCGAGCATTATTTCCGACAGCGACATTTTCAACAGCGGAATATGCAATTATTGCTTTATCAGCAACCAAACGGTTCTTGTGTCAAACTTCACCGAGGATGGCGCAGCAATAAACCGTATTGTTAAATTCAACGCAGAATGAGAGGGAAAACAATGTCAAAAAGAGAGGATTATATTTCGTGGGATGAATACTTCATGGGCGTTGCTTTGCTCGCCGCAAAGAGAAGCAAGGACCCAAACACGCAGGTCGGTGCCTGCATAGTAAATGAAAACAAAAAAATCATGTCGGTCGGCTATAACGGCTTTCCGCTCGGATGCAGCGACGACTCCTTCCCGTGGGACAGAACCGCAGATAACGACTATGACACAAAATATCCGTATGTTTGCCACGCAGAGCTTAACGCAATACTCAACAACGCCGGCGCTCCGCTGAACGGATGCAGCGTTTACGTTGCTCTTTTCCCCTGCAACGAGTGCGCCAAGGCAATAATTCAGTGCGGAATCAAAAAGGTTTTCTACCTTTCTGACAAGTATAACGGAACGAGCGGCAACCTTGCCTCCAAGCGTATGTTTGACGCCGCAGGAGTGGAATACAAACAGTTGACTCTGCCGCACAAAGAAATTACAATCAACTTTGACGAAAGTCTTGTATAATTTGCTTTTTTGTGATATATTTAATAGGTTAATATAAGACTCTTCACGAAAAACTTTGAAATATTGTACTTTGTTGACAACTTTCAGACATTTTTGACGAGCCTTCCTCTCAAAGGGAAGCCTTGATTTGAGATTGCACATTGTACCTCATTCTTCCGTGAAGAAACTAATTTAAATTCAATTTCTGAAAGGAATGAAAATATGGGTCTTCTTAAAAAAATCTTCGGAGATTATTCCGCTAAGGAAGTCAAGCGGGTAGTCCCGATAAAAAATAAGGTTCTTGCCCTTGAAGAGGAGTATGCAAAGCTCACGGACAAAGAGCTTCAGGCAAAGACTCCCGAATTCAAGGAGAGACTTGCAAACGGCGAAACGCTCGACGATATTCTTCCCGAGGCTTTTGCCGCATGCCGTGAGGCTTCATGGCGTGTTCTTGGCATGAAGCACTTCCCGGTTCAGATCATCGGCGGTATTGTTCTTCATCAGGGACGTATTGCCGAAATGAAAACAGGTGAAGGTAAAACTCTTGTTGCTACCCTCCCCGCTTACCTCAACGCTCTTTCGGGTGACGGAGTTCACATTGTTACGGTCAATGATTACCTTGCACGCCGTGACTCCGAGTGGATGGGCAAGCTTTATAAGTTCATGGGTCTCAAGGTAGGCCTTATCGTTCACGGACTTGACAACGATGAGCGTAAGGCAGCTTACGCCGCTGATATAACCTACGGAACGAACAACGAGATGGGCTTTGACTATCTTCGTGACAATATGGTTCCGTACAAGGAGAACAAGGTTCAGAGAGGACATAACTTTGCAATCGTCGATGAGGTCGACTCAATCCTCATTGATGAGGCTCGTACTCCGCTTATTATTTCCGGTCGCGGCGACCAGTCAACAGAGCTTTACACCCTTGCAAACAACTTCGTTCACACTCTTACAAAAGCAGTTGTTAAGGAGATCGACTCCAAGCAGAACGCCGAGGACGTTGCCGACGGCGACTACATTGTTGATGAAAAGGCAAGAACAGCCTCTCTTACCAAGAGCGGTATTGCTAAGGCTGAGGCCTATTTCAATGTTGACAACCTCATGGACGCCGAGAACATGACTCTTCTCCATCATATCAATCAGGCTATCAAGGCTGTAGGCGTTATGCGCCGTGACATTGACTACGTTGTTAAGGACAATCAGGTTCTTATCGTTGATGAATTCACAGGCCGTATCATGCTCGGCAGACGATATAACGAAGGTCTTCACCAGGCTATCGAGGCGAAGGAAGGCGTTAAGGTTGAGCACGAGAGTAAAACTCTTGCGACCATCACCTTCCAGAACTATTTCCGTCTTTACAAGAAGCTTTCCGGTATGACCGGTACAGCTATGACGGAGAGCCAGGAATTCCAGGAGATCTACTCACTCGACGTTGTTGAAATTCCGACTAACAAACCGATGATCCGTATTGACAACCACGACCTTGTTTACAAGACCGAGGCTGCCAAATATAATGCACTCATAAATCAGGTCATGGAGTGCCACGAAAAGGGTCAGCCCGTGCTCGTCGGTACTGTTTCAATTGAAAAATCCGAGGTTCTTTCCAAGCTTCTCAAATCAAGAGGAATCAAGCACGAGGTTCTCAATGCCAAGTTCCACGAAAAGGAAGCAGAGATCGTAGCTCAGGCCGGTAAGTTTGGCGCCGTTACAATTGCCACCAACATGGCAGGCCGTGGTACCGATATCATGCTCGGCGGTAACTCAGAGTTTCTCGCAAAAGCCGCTATGCGTCGCAAGGGCTATTCCGAGGAAATGATCGTTGAGGCAACAGGCTTTGCCGAGACAGACGATGAGGAAATCATCGCCGCAAGAAAAGAATATGCAGAGCTTGAAAGCTCATTTAAAGAATCTATTAAAGAGGAAGCCGAAAAGGTTCGTGAAGCAGGCGGACTTTACATCATCGGCACAGAGCGTCACGATTCACGCCGTATCGACAACCAGTTGAGAGGCCGTTCGGGTCGTCAGGGCGATCCCGGTGAAAGCCGCTTCTATCTCTCGCTTGAGGATGACCTTATGCGTCTCTTCGGCGGTGAAAGACTTCAGGGCGTTATGAACACCCTCGGTGCAGATGAGAATATGCCGATCGATTCCAAGATGGTTTCACGTTCAATCGAATCCGCTCAAAAGAAGAAGGAATCTCAGAACTTTGCAATCCGTAAGAACGTTCTCCAGTATGACGACGTTATGAACCGTCAGAGAGAGCTCATCTACGAACAGCGTAACCGTGTTCTCGACGGCGAGGATCTCAAAGCTTCGATTCTCAAGATGCTTGACGAATCCGTGACCGAATCAATCGACTTCTACTGTGCATCGGCTCTTC
>HF999634.1:5133-11003 GCA_000434055.1 Ruminococcus sp. CAG:488
TCGGCTCTTCCGAAGCACGAATGGAACATCGCAGGTCTTAAGGAAAAGTACCTCGGCTGGATTACAGAGCCGGACGACTTTGAGGATATTGACGCATTTGACCGTGACGAAGCAAGAGAAATGCTCATTAACAGAGGCCATGAGCGCTATGAAGCCCGTGAAAAGGAGTTCACTCCCGAAATTATGAGAAGCCTTGAGCACATGATTCTTCTCAGAAACGTTGACACCTTCTGGATGGATCACATTGACGCAATGGAAGAGCTCAAGAGAGGAATCAATCTCCGTGCTTACGGTAATCAGGACCCCGTTGTTGCATACAGAATGGAAAGCTACGATATGTTTGATGAGATGAGCAACTCAATTCGTGAGAACACCGTCCGTCAAATGCTCACCGTCCGTATCAGAAGTGAGGAGGACACAAAGCGCGAGCAGGCAGCCAAGGTCACAAGCGAGAGCGGTGCTTCCGACGGAAGCGAAAAGGGCAGAACAGTGCGCAAAAAAGCTGCTCCCGGTCCGAACGATCCCTGCCCCTGCGGAAGCGGCAAAAAGTATAAAAAGTGCTGCGGAAATCCCGCAAACCACGGTAAATAAATGTTTAAGGGCGGCTCAATGACCGCCCTTTTATCAGCAAATAATCTTATTGAATAAAGGACTGTTGACAATGAAATATATGACGAAATATATTTCCGCACTTCTTTCTCTCGTTCTCTGCTTTGTTTTTACATACCCTGCCATGATGAAACAGGTTCAGGAACAGAAGCAGATTGACATTCAGGAACAGCTCGACCGAATCGAACAGCTTGAAAAGGATTACAAGAGTGGGAATTACACTAAGGTTGACGAAAATTCATTCTGTGATTTTGACCTCGATAAAGCCTGTGCCGACGGAGTAAAATACAATGAAGTTTCGTTTCTCGGCACTCACAACAGTTATCAGAAAGAATGTGTTCCGGCAAGGCAAAAGCTTTTTAGGGATGCCTCGACCGTAACGTTCGGTCTCGTCAAAGCCGAAAAGGCTAAATTCTCGGCAGACTATCTGACCGATCAGCTCAATCTCGGAGTCAGAAGCGTTGAGCTTGATGTTGAAACGGTTGTAAGTGACGGCAAGACAAGCTTCGTTTGCTCCCATGCACCTGTTCTTGACAGTCCAACCCATTGCTATGATTTTGCGCTCGCGCTGAAAGAAATCAAGCTTTGGTCAGATGCAAACCCTAATCATCTCCCCGTTACAATAATCATTGAACCGAAAAAGGTTTTCATTCCGGATAAGAATATGCGCTATTTCTCCTGTGCTTATGCCAATGAGCTTGGCGAACAGGCAAAAGAAATCTTCGGCGACACGCTCATAACCCCTGCCGACATGATGGGAAATCATTCATCACTCAAGGAGATGCGTGAGGCCGACGGTTGGATGACACTCAGCGAAACAAGAGGTCATGTTATGCTTCTTCTGCATGATACGACCGTGACAGACAAATACATTGCGCAAGACACTTCAATTAAATCCCAGGTCATGTTTCCTATGCTTCGTTACGACAGCCGTGACAAGGATTATGCCTCATTCCTGCTCATCAACAAGCCCAAGGATATTCAAGCTCAGGCAGACGAGGTTCTTGAAAAGAATCTTATAATAAGAACGAGGTCAGATAATTACGGCTCATATAAGGAAACGGATTCGCAGATCGCCCTAAACAGCGGCGCACAGATCGTTTCGACGGATTATCCTCCGAAAGCCAATTTATCTAAGGCGGAACGAGTTGTAACGTTCAACGGCGGTTACACCGTAAGCATTGTAAAATAAACATATCATTTTAAAAAGGTTGCACGGTTAAATCCGAGCAACCTTTAATTGTTATATTGTGCTGTACTTTTTTAAATAATATTTATATCTTTCTTCAAATTCTTCACTGTTATGTTTGAAATTACCAAGCGTCTCATGGAGATTCAGGGTGTGCTCCGCCGTATCAATAACACAGCCTGCTATATTTGAGCAATGGTCGGAGACACGCTCGAAATTCGTCAGTATATCAGACCAGACGAAGCCCATTTCCATGCTGCACTCGCCGTTTCTCATACGAAGAACGTGGCTTGTCCTCATATTTTCCTTCATCTCGTCGATGACCTGCTCCAGCGGTTCAACGTCCTCCGCCTTGGCACGGTCGTTGTTAATAAACGCATCGATTGAAAGGTCAAGTATTTCATTGACCGCCGAGGAAATGGTTTCAAAATCCCTTGCTGCTTCCGCTGAAAATGCAAGCTTCTTGTCTCTCATTTCCTCAGCGGATTCAAGTAAATTCACGGCATGGTCGGAGATTCTTTCAAAATCACCGAGCAGCTTCAACAGCATGTTTGCTTCCTCGCTGTCACGATCAGAAAGCCGTTCCGCACCGATTTTGACAAGGTAGGTTGCAAGCATATCTTCATAGCGGTCACAGCGCTGTTCGTCCGCTCTTATGTTCTCCGCAAGTTCATGAGAGTATGCCTTGATTGCCGTCACGCTGTTTTTGAGAGCTCGCGCCGCTCTACGAGCCATTTCAATTTCCTTCACGCTGCATTGCTGAATGGCAAGCGTCGGTGTAAAGAGCAGTCGCTCGTCAAGCTCCGTGCTCTCTTCTTCATCCTTTGAATCCGGAACAAGCTTGCACACAAGCTTTTCCAGGACTCCCGAAAGCGGCAGAAACAGCGCCGTATTCAACACCTTGAAGCCTGTATTTATTATAGCGATTCCGACAAACGTTGCCGGCGAATCTAAAAATGCAGGCTTCAAAAATGCTTTAATAAGCCAGAATACCGTTACCCAAACAATTGAGCCGATAGCGTTTATCAGCAAATGAACCGTTGCGGCACGCTTTGCCTCTCTCTTTGTTCCGACTCCCGATATCATCGCCGTGACACATGTTCCTATACCGTCACCCATTACAATCGGAATTGCCGCACCGATTGAAACCTGTCCGGTGACGGTCAGCGCCTGCAAAATGCCGACCGAAGCTGAGCTTGACTGAATCAGTGCCGTCAAAAGAGTACCTGCCAGAAGTCCCAAAAGAGGGTTTTTAAACATCACAAAAAGCTGTTGAAACTCGGGAACCTCAGAAAGTCCCGACACGGCAGATGACATTGTTTCCATACCGAACATCAGCACAGAAAATCCGAGCAGAATTGCACCGCTGTCCTTTTTCTTCTTGTCCTTCATGAAAAGATACATCACAATTCCGACAAGGGCAAGCACCGGTGTAAATGAACTCGGCTTAAGAAGTCTTATCCAAACATTATCGCTGCTGATTCCGCCGAGAGAGAGCACCCAGCCTGTCACAGTTGTGCCGACATTCGCACCCATGATAACATTGATGGCTTGCCTGAGTGTCATAAGCCCCGAATTGACAAAACCGACCACCATGACCGTAGTCGCGGACGAGCTCTGAATGACAGCAGTGACGCCGAGACCGGTCAGGAAGCCGGCTATTTTATTTGATGTAAGCTTTTCAAGCGTGTTTCGCAGGCTGTTACCTGCACGGCGCTCCAGTGCCTGTCCCATAACGTTCATGCCGAACAGGAACAGACACAATCCGCCGATCATGGTTAATGCATTAAAAATATCCATAGTGTTCACCGAAATAAAAGAGTTGCGTTTTAATAATCGCAGTCACTTTATTATTTCCTTTTATTTGATTTCCACACCTATTTTATCGGAAATTGTTCCGCTTTTTCTGTCTTCAATATAGCTTGAGGTCGTAGGAATAACAAAGCTGTATGCAGACGGGATGATTTCAAACGTGCTGTCCGTGACAAGATCACATTCGCCGTCAACATTGACAGAAGCCGCAGTATCACTGTGAACCGTCATCTTTTTTCCTCTGACATATGTAGTCTCCGGCCATTTGTAATGTCTGCCCTTTTTGTAGTTCCCGACCTGAGTGATAAGCCTCGGGAGCTTCATAGCTTTGACGATTGAAAAATCGAGCAGTCCGTCATCGGGAACAGCATACGGTGCCGCCTGATACCCTCCTCCGTAGAAGCGGCTGTTTCCGCAGAAGGCAAAGACAAAATTATCCGTTATCGGCTCTCCGTCGTCAATTGTAATTGTAAAGCGGTTAGATGTTTTTGATTTAAGACAATAGAAAAGTGAAGCCGTGTAAGCCGATTCACCCGTAAGCCATGGAAGTTTTTTGAAATCCGCCTGTTTGGAACAAACCTCGGCGTCAAAGCCCATAGAACACTGATTGACGGCGATTCTGTCGCCGCACTTAATAGCGTCGATTTTTATTGCCGTTCCGTCAATCTGAGCGCCTATATCCATAAACTGCTCTTTTGTTCCGAAGATACGGATAAAATCATTGCCCGAACCGAGAGGAACAGCGGCAAACTCAACGTTATTGTAGCCATAAATCGCATTGACGATATCATATATCGTTCCGTCACCGCCACAAGCATATATTCTTGTTTTCTCGCCGCTCTCACCTATCTTTTTGCAATATTCGTGCGTATCCTGCGATGACTTGCTGACATAGACCTTATAATCCATATTTCTTTCGGCAGTTGCTTCTTTAATCTTTGGCATAACCGTTTCAAAGGCCTTCCCTTTACCTGCATTCGGATTGATTAAAAAAAGGTGCTTCATTACTAAATACCTCCAAAATCACTTAAAATACATGAACAACTGACATTTTATCATGCCGTTATAGAGCTTCCGACGCTTATCCGCTTTTCTCCCGAATTCCTTTTCAAACTCCTCGGACGGGCTTATAACATAATACGACCAGCCGTGTTTTTTTATGAATTTCTCGCCCATAATCTTGTAAAGCTTCTGTGCCTTTTCAATATCAAGCAGTCGCTCGCCGTATGGTGGATTGCAGATAACCGTACCCTTTTCGCTCTTAGGTTCAAAGTTGCGAATATCAGCTTTTTCAAATTTTATTTTTCTTTCAACGCCTGCACGTTTGGCATTTATTTTTGCAATTTCAAGCGCTTCCTCATCAATGTCCGAACCGTAAGCAATGAAATCCGTATCGTAATTTACGAGGTCTTTCGCACGGTTGCGCTCGTCCGTCCAAACCTTTTCGTCGATGACATCCCAGCGTTCTGCGGAGAAATATCTGTTCACTCCGGGAGCAATGTTATGAACCATCATTGCGCCCTCGATAAGAATTGTACCGCTTCCGCACATTGGGTCATAAAGCGTATGATAAGGGCGAAGTCTCGCAAGGTCGCACAGTGCGGCGGCAAGCGTTTCCTTAATAGGAGCGGCATTCGCCTGCGGACGGTATCCCCTCTTGTGCAGCCCTGCACCTGTTGTGTCAAGAAGAAGGCTGACCTTGTCCTTCATGATTGAGAACTGAATCTGATGCACAGATCCCGTTTCGTCAAACCAGCTTATGCCATACTTTGACTTCATGCGTTCAACAACCGCCTTTTTGATTATTGACTGACAGTCGCTGACGCTGAAAAGCGTTGAGTTAAGCGAATAACCTTTGACCGGAAATGCATCATATGCGCCGATCCATTCCTCCCACGGGAGAGCCTTTGTGCCCTGAAAAAGCTCCTCAAAGCTTCGGGCATAGAATTCACCGACGAGTATCTGAATTCTCTCGGAAAAGCGGGAGCAGATATTCGCCCTTGCAAGCATAGCTTCGTCGCCTGAAAAGAGAACTCTGCCGTTTTCGGACACAACGTCCTCTGCGCCGAGTGTTTTCATTTCATTGGCAATTATTGATTCCAAGCCCAAAAGGCACGGTATTACAAATCTTATTTTCATTATATAACCTCAAGTTTAAAACAATTTAATATTTATATGAATAATCTTTTAGCACAAAATTCTACCTGTTTTCACGCAAATACTCTTATATACCTGTACTACGGAAAAGGTGCAAACCTTT
>HF999635.1 GCA_000434055.1 Ruminococcus sp. CAG:488
ATACGGCTTGGAGCCTGTACCGACCACCGGATTGAGATAAATCGCCTCCGGTACATAGAACTTTACAGTCGGTTCAACGGTGTTGACCAACTTCTTGACATCGACAACGGCCTTTGACTTCGGGAGCAAAATGCTCGGGTCAAAGATAAAAAATGTCGTTGCCATAAGCACAAAAACCAACAAAAAGCTCAATGCTTTTCTGCCGAATTTTTTCAACATTTTTTATTACCTCCAATTTAAAATATTCTTAAAATTTTGTGTAATTAAAATATAATTAGTTAAATTTAGATAAAATTCACCAACATAATAAAAAAATTATTTATTATTAGTTAAATATTATCACAAAAATTATTATTATTCAAGCATTAAATTCATTTTTGTAATATTTTTGGAGGAAACGTCAATATCGCTGATATAATAATTACCTTTTTACTAAATATAAACAAATAAAATATTTAAGCAGTTTAAAAACATTTTCAGTGCATTTTTACCGTTATTTTTTAAATTGCGTTTTAGCATCCTATTATTTTAAAAATGCTCTTAAATGCAAAAAAATACAGCCTATAAAGACTGTACTTTTAATATATTCAATAATTTTTATCTCAATGAGATTTTAAAATTTTTCAAATTCAAAAACGGTGATCTGTCCGGCTTAATAAAATTCAAAGCCACGCCGCATACATTTCCTCCCGAGCGCTTTACGGAGTCTAACGATTCAGCAAGGTCGGCGGAATCCGTTTCGCCCGATCTTGCAACAAGAACAACTCCGTCGGCAAGAGTTGAAATTATCTGCGCATCTGCGTAGTCGTTCAAAGACGGCGTATCAATGATAATATAATCAAAACGGTTGGAACATTCCTTAACAAAACCGGACATTTTTTCGCTTGAAAGAAGCTCCGACGGATTCGGCGGAAGCGTTCCCGTGAAAACAATCGACAGAGGAAGCTCTTTTACCGAAAAAACCTCAAGGGGCTTTATCTCGGCGAGAAAATCGGAAAGACCCGTTAGGGTTCTGTTCTTCCATATACGTCTTTGAGACGAGCTTCGCATATCGGCGTCAAGAAGAAGCGTTTTCTTGCCGATCATGGCAAAGCTTATGGCGATATTGGCTGCGGTAATGCTTTTACCCTCGCCTTGATTGGCTCCTGTTACGGCAAAAACCTTGCAATTTCGTGTTCCGTCAGCCGTCATGCAAAACATCAGATTAGTTCTCAGTTTTACATAGGCTTCCTTTATTTCCGCCGGCGAGCGCAAATTAAGGAGAAAGTTCCCGTCCTGAGAACTCTGCTTATCATGCTTCTGCTTCATCATAGCTGACCACTCCCCCATCTTTTAACGTCCAAGGCTTATTGTTTGTCGAATTTTTTATTTCCGGAATCATGCCGAGAACCGGAAGTCCGACCGATTTATCAACATCATAAGAATTTCTAACGGTCGTATCGGAAACTACTCTGAGACAGATAATTCCGAATGCGAGTAGCATTCCGACAAGAAAACCGAGCATTGTATCATAAAGCGTTCTCGGTGAGGATTTCTTATTCGGCATTTCGGGCTGGTCAAGAACCTCGATATTACCAACCTTTGCAATACGAATAACCTCTTTAGGCGCAATTCTCGAAAAGGAATCCGCAATCTGATATGACAAATCGCGGCTGTCGGTCAAAACCTTAACTTCAATAACCTGAGTGTCGCTAACACCGTTAACGCGAATATTGTTTCTGAGGGCTGTTCTTTCATGGCCGTTGATATCGTCAAGGTCGTTAATTACAGTATCCACAACCGCATTGCTTCCGAGAATTTTAGCGTAGGTTGTCGCAAGATTCTTCGCCGCCTGCATATCACTGCTGTTGACCGACCCGGATTCACTCGCCGATGTATTATAAACATAGAAGCTTGTGCGAACCTCATAGGTAGGGCTGACAAAAATCGTAACGATCAAAAAAACAAGTATCGCAACCGCCAAGCCGGAAATAAGAATATAGTGCAGATTTCTGATTGCCATGTTGATAATGCTGAAAGCAGCAACATCACTCGACTTTTCCTGCACTTTCATGTTTTTATTTTCACTCATAGTACCGCTTTTTTCCTCTCAATTAAATTATTCCTTATATTAGAAATCAGAAATAACGTTATTTTTTCAACATTTATTCATTCTTATAGCAATTTATATTATCATATATTTCCCGAAAATGCAACAAAAACATTTATATTTTGCATTATCTTATTGAAAAGCCGTGCATAAGATGTAGTATAGGACGTTTAACAGCCACCATATATTTATTAAAATTAAGAAAAAATTCATTTTTTAATGTAATAAAAATATTGAAAGTAGATGAATGATGATGTATAATATAAAAGTTAAAAATGGTTTAATGTTGCCCGGAGGTATGGACTATGGAAGCTTATTTGGATAACAGCGCAACGACGCAGCCCTGCAAAGAGGCAGTCGATAAAATGAACTATGCGCTGAAAACCTGTTGGGGCAATCCTTCGTCGCTCCATGCCAAAGGTATAGCCGCATCCGAGCTTATCGAGGATTCAAGGAGGAATGTAGCAAAAGCGCTCTCCTGCGAATCAAGCGAGATATATTTTACTTCCGGCGGAACCGAAAGCAACAATATTGCCGTTTTCGGTGCGGCAAATGCGCAAAAAAGACGTGGCAGCCGTATAATTACAACCTCAATTGAACATTCAAGCATTGAGGAAAGCGTCAAGGCTCTTGAAAATCAGGGCTATGACGTTGTTCGGCTGCGTGTAAACGAAAGAGGCGTAATTGACGAAAGACAGCTTTATGCCGCAACCAATCCCTCCGTTGTGCTTATCAGTATGATGTATGTCAACAACGAAATCGGTTCGATTCAGCCTGTCGAATTTGCAAAACGCGCAGTAACTCACTCGGGCGCAAATGCTCTTGTTCACTGCGATGCGGTTCAGGCATTCGGCAAGGTTCAGCTAAAGCCATATAACATGGGCGTTGACCTTATGTCCATAAGCTCTCACAAAATACACGGTCCCAAGGGTGCCGGAGCGCTCTTTGTTAAGAAAGGCACAAGACTTGTTCAACACACCTACGGAGGATTGCAGGAAAGCAAGATCCGCCCGGGCACAGAGCCCGTTCCGGCAATTGCCGGCTTCGGTGCGGCAGCGGCGGCTATTCCCGACTGCAAGCAGAGCCTCAAATATGCAACCGAACTGAGAGATTATATGGTTTCACGGCTCAGAGCAATTGAGGGAGTCAGAATCAATTCGCCTGAGAATGCCCTGCCCTATATAACGAATATTTCTGTTGAAGGTATCCCGTCCGAGGTCATGCTCAACTATCTTTCCGGAATGGGTATTTATATTTCGAGCGGCTCGGCTTGCTCAAAGGGACACAAGAGCCGAGTTCTGAAAGCCATGAACCTGAGCGAGGACGTTATAAGCACGGCGTTGAGGATCAGCACCTCCGTTTTCACGACCAAGGAGGAAATCGACATGCTGATCGGCGGAATTTCATCGGCACGCCAAACAATGAGAAGAATGAAGTAAAGCGGCCGAAACGGTTGCCTAAAGCTATGAGGTATTTTAAATGAAAGAAATAATTCTGCTGAAAAACGGTGAGCTTGCCCTCAAGGGTCTCAACCGTCACACATTTGAAAATCAGCTTATTAAAAATATGAAGTTCAGACTTCACGATCTCGGAAAAATAAGATATGTTTCATCCCAGTCAACGATAACCGTTGAGCCTATCGACGAGGATGTCGATTTGGACGAGGCATTCAGAAGGATCAGGATGATATTCGGAATTGCGGGAATTTCTCGCTGTGCCGCAGTCGAAAAGGATATGGACGTTATAATTCCCGCCGCCTGCGAATACCTTAAAGACGACCTGATTTTTGCAAAGACCTTCAAAGTCAACGCAAAACGTTCCGATAAAAAATTTCCGCTCAACTCCCCTGCTATATGTATGACGGTTGGCGAAAAAATTCTTGACGCATTTCCGCATCTCACCGTTGACGTTCACAACCCCGATATCATAGTCAACGTTGAGATAAGAGATAATTACGCATTTATTCACGGCAATCAGGTCAAGGGCGCAGGCGGTATGCCCGTCGGCACCGCAGGACAAGCCGCAATCCTCATCTCGGGCGGAATCGACAGTCCCGTTGCGGCATGGATGATGTCAAGGCGAGGACTCAGCCTTTGCGGCGTACACTTCGCCTCCCCTCCGTACACCTCACAGCGTGCGGAAATGAAGGTCTGCTCGCTTCTTAAACAGGTTGCGAAATACAGCGGTGAAATTCCGCTTAACATTGTTCCTTTTACACATATTCAGGAGGAAATCAAGGATAAGTGCCCCGAGGAGCTTTTCACGATCATCATGCGAAGATTTATGATGAGATGCAGTGAAAAAATCGCAAAGAAAAACGGCTGCGGAGCGCTTATCACAGGCGAAAGCGTAGGCCAAGTCGCAAGTCAGACAATGCAGGCGATAGGCTGTACCGAAGCCGTGGTTGAGGATCTCCCGGTTTTCCGTCCCCTTATCGGAATGGATAAGGATGAGGTTATTGAAAGGGCAAGATATATCGGCACATTTGAAACCTCCATTCTTCCCTATGAAGACTGCTGCACGGTTTTCACGCCGAAGCACCCGAGGACACGTCCGCATCTCAAGCAGGTTGAGGAAGCGGAAGCCGTTCTTGATGTTGAAGCCCTTGTGAAAGAAGCAATCAACAATATTAAATTTGTAAGAATAACAGGTGAGTAAATTGGCAGTTTGCGAACTTATCAGCGTAGGAACCGAAATACTTTTGGGTGATATACTTAATACCGATGCGCAGTTTTTAAGCATTGAGCTTGCGAAGCTCGGTATAAGCGTTATTCATCAAAGCACGGTCGGCGACAACAGAGAAAGGCTGCTCGCCCAGCTCAAAGAAGCGGCTGAAAGAAGCGATATTATTATTCTTTCGGGCGGTCTCGGACCAACTCCAGACGATTTAACAAAAGAGGTATGCTGTGAATTTTTCGGCAAAAAAATGTTTTTGCACGAGCCGACAGTTGAGAAAATAAAGACCTATTTCAGCACCAAGGGCATGAAAATGGCACAGAACAACCTCAAGCAGGCCATGCTTCCGAAGGACTGTGTGATTTTTCCTAACGATAACGGAACCGCACCCGGCATGGCGATTGAAAAGGACGGCGTTCATATTCTTGTTCTTCCCGGTCCTCCGAGAGAGCTTAAGCCGATGTTCCGGAATTGTGCCGTACCCTATCTTATGCAGTTTTCCGACCGAATTATCGTCTCTCATAATATTCGAACCTTTGGTATCGGCGAATCCTTAATGGCAGAAAGGGTCAACGACCTTTTTGACGCCGAGAATCCGACTGTGGCGCCGTATGCCAAGGACGGCGAAGCATTGCTGAGAGTCACGGCGATGGCAAGGACAAAAGAAGAAGCCGAAAATCTCTGCAAGCCTGTTATAAATGAGATAAAAAACAGACTTGACGGCTTTGTTTACGGCGTGGACTACACCTGTATCGAAGAAGCCGTTATTGAAAAGCTGAAAGAAAAACACATGAAGGTCGCAACTGCGGAATCCTGCACCGGAGGACTTATAGCAAAGCGTATTACAGACGTTCCCGGAGCCTCGGAGGTTTTTGACTGCGGAATTATTTCTTATGCAAACGAAATAAAGCACCGTGTTCTCGGCGTCAGCGAGGACGACCTTAATAAATACGGTGCGGTCAGCGAGCCTGTTGCAAGACAAATGGCACAGGGTGCGCTGAAGGTCAGCGGAGCGGATATAGCAGTTTCTGTAACAGGCATAGCAGGTCCCGACAGCGACTCGACAAATAAACCCGTCGGACTGGTTTATATCGGACTTGCGGACAGGGATAACGTTTGGGTCAGGGAGCTGAGAACCTCTCGCAAGGATAGAAGCTATAACAGATACGTCAGCGCTTCCAATGCGCTCAATATGATAAGACTTTATATCGACAACAAACTTTGAGGATGAGTAAAATGGCTGAAAATAATGATAAGAAAAAGTATAATACGGGCTACGGCGGAAATATTTTTGACTCGTTCCCCGACTTTGACTCGCTTGAAACTATAACAAAGAAGCCTGTTGAAAAGAAACCAACCGACACCCAGACAAAGCCCGAGCCGAAAAATGAAACAAAAACCGAAGCAGTTCCTGTTTCAAAGCAAGAAAAGCCTGCAAATATTAAGGCAAAGAAGAATATTTTCACTCTTCTTTGCGCCGTGCTGATCATTGCAATTGTTTCATCAACGGCTTTGGCGGCGTTCAATATCGCAACCGGCGTTTCTACGGGCTCGGCGGCACCGGATAACGACAATGCCGAAAATATTTACACAAAAATGGTTGCGAAATATAATGACGTTGTCTACCCTGCCGGTATTCAGCAGAAGCTGACGAGGCTTTATGCACAGAATAAGGAAACGGTCGGATGGCTCTATATTCCGGGCACAAGTATCAATACCCCGATCGTTCAGCACAAGGATAACGATTTCTATCTGACAAAGAATTTTTACGGCTCATATACAAGATACGGCTGCGTTTATGCCGACTATCAGTGCAAGAGAAATACGCTCAGTAAAAATACGGTTATCTACGGTCACGATATGAGCTGCGGAACAGCTTTTTATGACCTTAACAGATATGACGATATCGAATGGTATAAGAAAAATCCCGTTATCCGTTATTGTACCCTGAACGGTAACTACACGTTTTTGATTTACACAGCGTTCCTAACAACAGTAGACTCCAAGGACGACGGAGGATATATGTTTAATTTTATTGAGCCGAATATGACCGATTCAAACTTTGCCGGCTTTATTGAGCAGGTTAACCAGCGTGCTCTCTACACAACGGGAGTTGATCTCAAAGCGACGGACAAAATTATAAATCTTTCGACATGTAATTATACATACACGAATTATATTGGAAAAAAGGTAGATACAAGACTTGTTGTTATCGGCAGACTTCTTCGTTCGGGTGAAAGTGACGACGTAAACACTTCAAAAGCAAAGGAAAATCCGAACTATAGGAGGCCGCAGGTTTGGTATGACTATAAGGGAACATCCAATCCCTACTCCGGCTCACGCTCATGGAAGCCGAGCACAAGATAAACCGAGAAAGCGGGGATCATTTTGCCTGATGAAAATAAAATCGGCGTAAATTCGGACCTTGTTCCGATTTTGCCGGATGAAAATGACGATATAACGGAATATTTAACCGACAGCTCCTTTGAATCCTTGAAGAAGCGCTTTGCAGCCGCAGAAGAGGATCAAAGCATACGCGATGAGGACTTCAATCCGCTGATTGCCGGTAAAGCGACAAAAAAAGCTGTTGAAGACGGGCTTCGAAGTGCGCCGAGCTTTAAAAAAGATATAATCGAATCGAATAATCAAATACCCTTGGCTCAAGAGTTCGGATCGGCGGACAGTGAATTTGACAACGATGCGATATCATTCGGAGAAATAGACATTGACCTTGATTCCTTTGAAAGTCTCATCGGCAACGGCGACAGAAAAGATATCGACCGAAGCGAGAAATACAACACCAACACACGTGTTATATTCGTTGACGAGGATGCGGACGACGGTATCAAGCGCAACACCGACACAGAGGTAACAGATGTCTTTTTCCCGGACTGATTGACCTGAGAGGAAAAACAGATGAACAAAAAAGAGATAAAAAAATCTTTGCTTTCGTTTTTCAGAAAGGCTCTTCTCGGCCTTTCCGTGCTTTGCTTTATTGCGTGCTTTTCATATCTCATTAAATACTATGTAATTGAGCCGTACAAGAATAAAAACGCACTGGAAACTCCGTCGATAAACGAAAGCGATACACAAACAACCATGATGGCGAACAAATCCAAGCATGTGCTTGCCAAATACAAGGATCTTTTAGAAAAGAACAACGATTTTGTCGGAATATTAAAGATTCCTCTCCTTGACGAGAACGATATGAAGGTAGTTCAGGGTGAAGATAACGAAGAATACCTTTATAAGAATTTCAACGGCGAATATTCCGTTTACGGCACACTTTTTGTCGATTACAGAAACAAGGTCGATAATTTTGACACGAACACGATTATTTACGGTCATAAAATGCGTGACGGTCAAATTTTCGGACACTTGAATTACTACAAGGAAATTGAGAATTATAAGGAATACCCGACGGTTAAATTCAACACCGTATACGAGGACGGAACCTGGAAGATTTTTGCCGCATTTATTGCGAATATCTATGATTCGCAGGATAACGGATATACATTCCCCTATCTTACGGTCAATTTCCCCTCGGACGAAAAATTCAACGAATTTATTGCCGACGTCAAATCCCGTTCCTATTATACAAACGATGCAGTCGATATAAAACCCGGAGACAAAATTCTTACTCTCTCAACCTGCTGCTATGAATTTGAGGACTCACGCTTCGTCGTAATGGCGAGACGTGTCCGCGACGGCGAAAACGAAACCGTTGACGTTTCAAAGGTCAAAGAAAACAATAATCAAAAATTTCCTCAGGCGTGGTACGATGCAAACGGCATGGACAATCCCTTTGCCGATGCAAAAAAATTCACGCTTGAATAACTTATACAGAGGTGCAAAACAATGGACATAAAACTTTTTTCACTTTGCAATCAGGACTCGCAGGAGGCGGAAAAGGGCAAAGAATTCATTCTCAAATGCGTTAAGGATTTCTTCCCCGAATGTAACGGATTTGCCGAATTTACGTCGCAAAAGAGAATGCTGGTTGCAATTTCACAGAGTCTGCTTGCCGCCGACATCGTTCTTGTTGCGGTTCAGTCGGCAATGTACAATGCAACAAAAAGAATGCTTTGTGCTGCGCTTGACACAAAAACCGCAGAAAACGGCGAAGTTTCCGCGGTGCTTTCGTCAAGACCCGATGCCAAGAAGATGAAGCAGAACTTTTTCAAAGCCTCTGTAACCTTTCCCGAAGCAGCTACAATTCTTCCGACTTCCGATTATCTCAACTGCGGATTTGCGCTCACCTCCGGCGGTCAGCATATTATTTATATGCCTGTTGAGGACATCAAGGCTCAGCAGATAATTCTCGGCTCACTGTATGACTACTTTGCCGAGCTTAGCGAGCCTTGTGCTGCGTCTCACGCATTAAAGAACCGTCACAGAGCATTGATAGAGTGTGCAGTGAATAAATTAAGCGCCGACTCAGTAAGAGTGGCTTTGGCGGGGAACGACGGAGCGGAATATCTTATTTCATTCCTCAAGAAAAACGATAAATCCGTTTTTACGGTCGATATGGACTATGAGCTTCCCGATGATGTAACGGATATCAAAAAGCTTGCGATTCAGATTGCAAGAAATGTACGGGAAAAGAACCGCACCGAGCTTGGCGTGTACATATCCAACCCGTTTGTTTCCGAGGACGACGCAAATATGCTTTGCGCTTATATTGCCGTTGCCAATGCCGAGGGAACAAAGACATACAAGCTTATCTCGGAGCCCGGCGAAACACCGAAAGAGCTTCTCAGAACCTGTGCGGACAAGCTTTTGCTTATTCTTTGCGACTACGAGCGCATAGCAAGCTTTGTTGAAGAATCGGAGGAAGAAAAAGCAGCGGATAAGAGCTTTAAGGATATTCTCGGAATTGCCGCCTCTGTAATTGTTCTTGCCGCCTCGATCGCCGGCTTTATTACAGCATTGATTTTACGATGAAAGGATGATTTTATGAAAAGACTTTTATGTATTTTATTCTCGGTAATACTGACGGTTTCAAGCCTTCTTGTTTTTGCGGACGCAAAGACAAGCTATAACGCAACATGGACCTTTAAAGCAAACGCAAACGGCAAATCATACGCCTCAGGCTCGACGATCGCCGTCAATCCCGGTGACAAAGTAAAGGTAACGCTTCATCTTGCAAATAATTACTACACGGGACCGACTTGCTTCCAGATATTCTATACAAATACTCTTTTTGAAAGAGCCTCAAGCGGCGAATTTAACACCAAGGGCCGTCTTTACGGCGTTTCGGGCAAGACTCATGCGAGCTTCGTTGATTGGGAAAAGATCTCAGCCGGAAACAGAAAGCTCGGTTGGCCTAATTACAGCGCAGAAAAGCTTGCCGAATACAAAAAGGATCATCAGTTTTTGAGAGTGACGCTGACACCGAACGTAATGATTACAACTACGGCTGTCGGTAACCTCAACGAGGATCTTATAACAATAACCTTTGATGTTTCAAAATCGGCAAAGCCCGGCGCAGAGGGCGAGATTACACTCCCGATTGAAAGTAGGAGAACAAAAAATTACAAAACAGGTTATTTCTACAGTGCAATTTGCACTACCTCGGATCTGACGGGAACGGTTCTTCCCTATTCCGACGCTCAGCACTTTACCTGCAACACAACACTCAAATTCAAGGTCAACTCAACCTCACAAAAGGGTGACGTCAACAAGGACGGAAGAATAAATTCCGCCGACGCATTGCTTGTTCTTCAGTATTCGGTCGGCAGTGCAAAGCTCAGTTCAGAGCAAATTACACTTGCGGACGTCAATAATGACAAAAGGGTTAATTCCGCCGATGCGCTGAAAATTCTTCAGTACGCAGTCGGACAAATCAATAAATTTTAAGCAAAAAGAAATGGTCGGAGCAATTCCGACCTTCTTTTTTTGACTTTATTTGAGCTGTTTAATAAGATTTCCCGCTTCAAAAGCTTCGGTTGAATAATCAATACACTTAGCCTCAACCGAGCAGCGCTCACAGCCTGCATATTTCAGAGCATCAATAAAAGCTTGATAATCGTACTCATCAAAGCTTTTCGGGAATCCCCTCTTTAATCCGTTCGTTGACGAAGGATTTGAAAAGTGCGCATGCTTGATTGAGCCTTTGAGCTGACGGATATCGTCGTTGCTATCATCGACCATGTGATATAAGTCGGCAAGACAGGCGATATTATCGTTTTCGGAAAGAACAGCGAGCATAGTGCCCTCTTTAACGGTGTTAATCATGTTTGTCTCATTTTTTCTCAGCGGCTCGATAACAACTGTCATGCCGTATTTCTCGGCAAGAGGAGAAACAACGCTTTTGAGGAAATCACCGAGCTGACGGAAGCCCTCGGCAAAGCTTGTTCCCTCGGGAACGCTTCTTGCCGCACTTGAGCCGAAAACGATGACCTCAAGACCTATCTGCTTACCTCTCGTCATGCCTTTTTCAATATAATCAACGTATTTTCTGCTTCTGTAATCGTGATTTATAACAGGAAGATCGCCCGGTAAAAAGCAATTCGCCGCTTCACATTTTATATTGCTTTCCTCAAGAGCCGCCTTGAATTTTTCAAACATTTCTTCATCGGCTCTCGAAAGCAGGCTGAAACCGCATTCCATATAATCAAAGCCTGCATCCTTGGCTGTCTTAACGTTTTGAGGGCTGTCGATGCCCATACACATTCCGTAGCGCATTTCTCTCACCTTTCGTAAATTGATATAAAAATTATATCATACCGGCAAAAACGGGTCAATAGCAAAAGAGCAACCGTATACATTTAGAATAATTACATATAAAAATTGTCATATTTACCTTTTTGCAGGCATATTATATAACGCCGTCCTATCGAAAAAAGGCGGCATTTATCCCCAAATATCATAAAAGGGCGAAAATTCGGCTTAATTTTGTATTTTTTATAAAATATGCTTGTACCGAAACAGAAAGGTGGGTAAAACATGAAAAAAATAAATATCAAGGGTGTTTCCGTACAGACATGGGCAAGAACAGCAGTTCTCTTACTTGCACTCATAAGTCAGCTTTGCGTTATCCTCGGCAAGAGAAGCGAAGCAATCGACGTCGATCAATGGCAGGAATACGCAACGTATATCCTGACGGTTATCGGCTCCGTTTGGTCATGGTGGAAAAACAACAGCTTTACGGGCAATGCGCAAAAAGCGGACAAAATGCTTAGAGGAGATGAAACCGATGGCAACTAAAGGCGTTGATGTGTCATATTGGCAGAAGGAAATTGACTGGAACAAGGTAAAAGCTTCGGGAATTAAATTCGCAATCATTCGCTGCGGCTACGGCAACGGAGGTGTAGATTCGTATTTCGAGCGAAATGTTAAGGAATGTGAGCGGGTCGGAATCCCCTGGGGCGCATACTATTTCAGCTATGCCGAATCTGTTGAAGAAGCGAAAAGAGAGCTTGATAACTGCCTTAAACTGCTCAAAGGCAAAAAGCCGTCCTACCCTGTCTACTATGACCTTGAGGACGAAGCAACTACGGGCAGTCAGTCAAATTCAACAATTCTCAAAATGGCAAAAGTTTTTGTTAACGGAATTGAAAAAGCCGGCTACTGGGCAGGAATTTATGCCAACACAAACTGGTTCAACACACGTCTGACAGATTCGTGGTACGACAGAAAAGCCAAGTGGGTCGCTCAGTACAACGATAAGAACACCTACAAAAAATCATACGGAATATGGCAGTACACCTCGTCGGGCAAGGTGAACGGAATCGACGGCAAAACCGACCTCAACTACGGATATGTTGATTATCCGTCACTGATTAACGGCAAAAAAGACGATGAAGAAATACCAAAATCACAGAACATCGGAGGAAACGATATGACAAGAGGTTATTTTCAAAAGGGTGATCGCAATGAAGGCGTTTACGCTTACAAACAGCTTTTGATATCTCTTAAAAAAGCAAAAATCATCACACAAGGCGTTGACGATAACAATATTTTCGGCGACGGCACCGTTGAAGCGACAAAGCAGGTACAAAGAGCGGCTAAGCTCGAGGTTGACGGGTTGGCAGGCTCAAGAACAATAAGAGCGTGCTACGTCTTGCTTGTCGGTAAAATAAGCTAAAAATAATAGGACAGAAGCCAATGCAAATCGGTTTCTGTCCTTTTTTACGCTGAAGTGTTTTTCAGTCTTATTTATTATCAGAAAAAAATACTTTGATAAATTCTTCCTTATCCTTTTCGGAAAAGGTTCTGAATTTGCCTACGATCTCCTTCTCAATCGGTCTGAGATCGGTTATTCTTGAAACAGGGGCATTGGGCGAATTAACGTCCTCTTCATTCGGGTCATTGAGCTTGATTGAAGTATTGTCATCAAATATAAGATATTCCAATCCGACGTTATAAATGCTTGCAAGCTTTCTCATAACCTGAAGCGGCGGATTTGCAATTCCGTTCTCATATTTAGAAAATGACGTTCTGCTCATTCCGAGAATATTAGCAACATCGTCCTGTGTCATTTTAAATTCTTTTCTGAGCTTTAAAAGCTTTTTTCCCAATTCGGGATTCGGCGGATTTGTCATTTCACCTTCACCTCAACATCAATCTTATATTTGAAAGTATAATAACATATAAAAATTAAAAAGTACAGAAAAAATCATTAAATTTTTAAAAAAACTCGAAAAAAGTCGATTTTTGCTTTATTTTGTCATTTCGGTTGATAAAAGATACTCGCTGTGATATAATTTTACAGTCATATTTTTTCCCGAAAGAGGCTAACTATGTTTGATAAAGAAATATTCGAAAATGTAAAATATTATGTCGCCGATCTCGACGGAACTGTATATCTCGGCAATGAGCTGATCGACGGAGCAAAAGAATTCTTTGAACTTGTAAAAGAAAACGGAAAGGATTTCTATTTTCTGACAAATAATTCGTCGAATAATTCAGTTGTTTGTCGAGAAAAGCTTATCAAAATGGGTTTTCCCGTTCCCGAGGAAAAAATTATCGTTTCAACTCACGTTGCAATTAACTATATTAAAAAGAATTACCCTGATAAATCAGTTTATCTTATAGGAAACAGCCGCCTCCTCTACGACTTTGAAAAATCCGGAATTCCTCTCACCGAGGATATGCCCGACATTGTCGTTCTCGGTCTTGACGATACTCTCAATTACGAGAAAATCCGCAAAGGCTGCAACTTTATTATAAAAGGTGCAAAATTTATCGTCACTCATCCCGATATCAAAGCGCCGATGGGCGACGACTATATGCCAGACGCCGGGTCTATGATGGCTCTGTTCTCAACCTGCACGGGCGTTGAGCCACTTGTTATGGGCAAGCCGGAGGTCTACACTGCGGATTATCTGACGGAGCTTTTGCATTGCAGACGTGATGAAATATGCTTCATCGGCGATTCACTTGCTGCGGATATAGCTCTCGGAGTTCGTCACGGCATGAAAACAGCCTGTGTTCTGACCGGCGTTACGACACCGAAAATCTACGAAAAATCAAATATCAAAGCAGATGTCTGTGTTGATTCGATAAAGGATCTCTGCGAAATATTTCAGTAAATTTATCCGCTGAGAATTGTGCTATGATTTAGTCAAGAGTTACTAAAGGTAAAAAGTCAGTTCGAAACCATCCTGACTTAAAATAAAACTAAGGAGCTAAAAAAATGAAGAAGATGAAAAAAGGTACGGCATACACCGTACAGGCTGCGCTGATTGCGGCAATTTATGCGGCGTTGACTTACGCCGTTGCCCCGCTTTCCTTCGGTGCAACACAATTCAGAATTTCCGAGGCGCTTACTGTCCTCCCGGTGTTCACCCCTGCGGCGATCCCCGGTCTTGCAATCGGCTGCATCATTGCCAATATCGGCAGCCCGTACGGACCGATCGACATTCTCCTCGGAACGGTCGCAACAGTTCTTGCCGCTCTGGCGACAAGGCTCACAAGAAACATTAAAATCAAGAATATTCCCCTGCTGTCGTTTATTTTCCCGACAGTTTTTAACGGAATAATAATCGGAGCGGAAATAATGATGTTCACACCCGGTCAGGCAGGAATCGTCGGATTTTTCACCTCGGCTTCGGGAGTCGCTCTCGGCGAGATTGTTGTGTGCTACACACTCGGATTCCTGCTTTATATCGGACTTGAAAAATCAAAAGTATTCAAAAAGCTTGGTGATTAAATGAAAATCGGATTTTTGATAAAAAATCTATCCTCTGGCGGAGCCGAAAGAGCAACGGTTTCGCTTGCTAATTACTTTGCGCTTCATTCGCAGGACGTTGAGATTATAACTTTCAACAGCGTTGACAGCTTTTATCCGCTTGAAGAGTCCGTTTCCGTCCGCACAGCCGAGCTCGGAGAGCTGGAGCAGTCAGCTTCTGCGAAAAGACTTTTCGGCTCGATAAAAAGAATAATTGCAATACGAAGGTTTGTTAAATCATTACAGCTTGATGTTCTTATCGGCATGAGCTTTGCCATGACGTGGTACGCGGTTCTTGCAACAATGTTTACCAAAACAAAATCTGTTGGCACGGAGCGAAGCAATCCATACAGGTATAAGGCAACTAAGCTTAACACCTTTCTGAGAAAATTCTTTTATAATTTCACGGACGGCTATGTTTTTCAAACACGCAAAGCGGCTCAGTTTTTCGGCAATAAGAAAAGCGAGCGCGATATAATAATACCAAATGCGATATTCAACGAAACCGTTTATTCCCTCTCTCCTCCTGCCGAACGCAAAAAAATAATCTGCGCGACAGGACGTCTGATAAAGCTTAAGCGCTTTGATTTGCTGATTGACGCTTTTGCAAAAATCGCCGATCAAATTCCCGACTATATGCTGTTCATTTTCGGCGACGGTGAGGAAAAAGAGGATCTTGAAAATCAGATCGAATATCTCGGATTAAAGAACAGGATTATTCTTGCCGGAACCGATCCGCAAGCGGTCAGATTTGTAAACTTCGCCTCGGTTTTTGTCCTTTCGTCAGATTTTGAAGGAATGCCCAACGCACTTCTTGAAGCGCTTGCCATGGGCGTTCCCTGCGTTTCGACACGCTGCGAAATGGGTCCCGATGAATTGATTGAGAACAGAGTCAGCGGAATCCTCACGGATGTCGGCAGCAGCGAACAGCTCGCCGAAGCAATGCTTGAAATTATCGAAAATCCCGATTTTGCAAAGAAGCTTTCGGAAAACGGCAGGAAGCTTCTTAAGACACATTCAATAGAAAATATCAGCCGTCAATGGCTTGATTATTTAAGCAGAATATAATAAAATCCTCAAAGCTCATTTGATGGTCTGAGCTTTGAGGGTTATTTTTATTTAATTATATCTCTTACGTGATTTTCTGTTTGAATCAATTCATCAATTATCATTCTCTGATATTTCGTGAATTTCTTTTGATCGCAGGAACGTGACCAAAGGCTCATCGGAACGCCGACCTTGTTCATATGATACTTCGCCGTCTGAGGATAAGCCAAAGCCTCAAGAAAGGCTGTAAGAGCAAGAAATCCCTGCACTCTCTCGGCCTTTTCGGGCTCTTTTTCATAATTGTCGCAAACCCAAGCATATAAATCGGGGTGGAAATTGCCCATAATTCCCGAAAATCCGGCAGCGCCGTGTCTGAGGGTATAAAGAAAGGTCTGTGAGTTTGCATTGAAGAGCTTAATGCTTGTTCCCTTGAGCTGTTCAAGTCTTGCTTCAAGCATATCAGGATCACAGCAGGTATCTTTTATGAAAGCGAATCTGCCAGTCGAAATGCACCAGTCAAGAATTTTCGGAGTGAGAAGTCTCTTGTAGGGATAAGGACATTCATAAATACCTATAGCGATATCCTCGGGAAGCTTTGAAAGAAGATATTCGGCATTCTTTATCCAAACGTCGTCACCGTCGTTATGAAGATCAAGTCTGTTGCTGACCCATACAATAGCGTCAACACCGGTGTTCGCAATTGCCGTCATCTCCTCGATCTGAGCGTTCATATCGTCGGAATTGTGACCCGAGGCAACAACGGAAACATTCTTTCCGCTCGCCTTGACCGTTTCAACAACAGTCTTTGCAATTTTGACCTTCTCATCAAGCGAAAGATAAATCATTTCACTTGACTGACAAACCGCAAAAATACCTTTGCAGCCGTTGTCTATGTACCAGTTTGTGATATTCTTGACCGCCTCATAGTCAACTGTGTTGTCGTCATGGTACGGCGTAATCATCGTGGGGTATGTTCCAGTGTTAATATCCTTCATTTTAGACCTCCGAGAAATTTTTTTAGATAATTATAGAGTAAAAAAAGGAAAAAATCAATTCATATTTCAATTATACTTGAAAAAGTGTAATATTTTGTTGAAATTATACGATAAGCTATGATATAATAACAAAGTAATATTTTAGAGTATTGGATGTGATCTTCAATGAAATGTCCGTTTTGCGGCTACTCCGAGAGTAAGGTTATTGATTCCCGTCCCACAGACGAGGGTGAAAGAATCAGAAGAAGAAGAGAGTGCATGAACTGCGCCAAGAGATTTACAACCTATGAAATTATCGAAAGCGTTCCCATAATTGTCGTCAAGAAGGATAAATCCAGGGAGGCATTTGACCGTAACAAGCTTTTCAACGGTCTCCTGCGTGCTTGCGAAAAGCGCCCTGTTTCGATTGAGACAATCGAAAGAATTGTTGACGAGATTGAAACCACGCTTCAAAACTCTCTCGACCGTGAGGTAACTTCGATCCATATCGGTGAGCTTGCAATGGATAAGCTTAAGGACACCGACGAAGTCGCATATGTTCGCTTTGCTTCTGTCTACAGACAGTTCAAAGATATCAACACATTTATGGATGAGCTTGCAAAGCTCCTCGGCGAAAAAAATAATTAAGCGAGATGACAGATTATGAAGAAAAAAAATAAGGCTCTCACGGTTGGTCTCGGTGTTACGGCGGCTGCTTTCGCCGTTGCGGATCTTGCCTGTGACTATGCCATCAAGCGTCCCGACCCGAGCAAGAAAAAGAAGCCCGAAACACGTGAGATGTATATCAAGCGTGCGGAAATCAGACGTCAGAACAACCGGAATCTTTATGACCTCAATCCCGAGGATTTAACTATAAAGAGCATTGACGGTCTCGATATGAAGGCATGGTATCTTCCTGCCGAGAAGGAAACAAAGCGCTTCGTTATCTGCGTTCACGGCCACAAGTGCAACGGACCCGATGAATTCAGCCACATGATGCCGTTCTATCACTACGACCTCGGCTATAACTACCTTCTCCCCGACCTCACGGGTCACGGCAGAAGCGAAGGCGAATACATAGGCTTCGGCTCTTTTGACGCAAAGAATATTCTCCTTTGGGTAGATTATCTGATCAATCGCTTCGGCGAGGATATCGAAATTATTCTCCACGGCATTTCAATGGGAGCGGCAACCGTGCTCAACTGCAATGAGATGTCGCCGCCCGATCAGGTAAAAATTATCATTGAGGACTGCGGCTTCACAAGTGCCGAGGCTGTAATGAACAACACCCTCAAGGATATGATAGGCTTCAAGTTCATGCCGATAGTAAAACTCGGAAGCCTTGTCAGCAAGGTTAAGGCGGGCTATTTCTTCTCGGAGAGCGATCCGCTCAAAAATATGAATAAAGCAAAGAATCCCGTTCTCTTCATTCACGGCGAAGAGGACACATATGTACCTTTTGAATACGGCAAGGAGCTTTACGATGCGTGCCCGACACCGAAGGATTATCTTTGGGTGCCCAACACCGTTCACGCTTTCAGCTATTATAATGCCAAGGACGAATATGAGCAGAAGGTCAAGGATTTTATTGCAAAATATATGGATAAAAAAGAGGAAGCCGTGACAGCATAATAACATAAACAAGGGCACACTTGTGCCCTTTGCTTTTGGAGGAAACTATGGAATACAAAAATTTATCAAAAGAAGAACTCTCAGGGATAAAGAAAGAGCTTGAAGCCGAGTACGAAGCCTTTAAGGCACAGGGACTTAAGCTTGATATGTCAAGAGGCAAGCCGAACAAGGCACAGCTCGATCTGACAAACGATATGCTCGATACAATAAATTCAGCAAGCGATATGACCGCTTCTGACGGCATGGAAACAAGAAATTACGGCGGTCTCACGGGTATACCCGAGTGTCGTAAGCTCATGGCTGAAATAGTTGACGTCGACGAAAAGAACGTCATCCTCGGCGGCGTTGCAAGTCTTACGCTCATGTATGATTATATTTCACAGTGCATGGTATTCGGCTGCGGCGGCAACGAGCCATGGATCAAGCAGGGTGAGATTAAATTCCTCTGCCCCTGTCCCGGCTACGACAGACATTTCGGAATTCTTGAGCATTTCGGCATCAAGATGATAAATATTAAAATGAACGACGACGGCCCCGACATGGACGCAATCGAGGAATATATCAAGGATGAAAGTGTTAAAGGCCTTTTCTGCGTTCCTAAATATTCCAATCCGGACGGAATAACATTTTCCGATGAGGTCGTTCGACGCTTCGCCGCTCTCAAACCTGCGGCAAAGGATTTCAGAGTTATCTGGGACAACGCTTACATTGTACATGACCTCAACGACACACCGGACAAGCTTCTCAACATCTTCGAAGAGGCGAAGAAGTGCGGCAGCGAGGATATGTTTATTGAAGTAATTTCAACCTCCAAGATAAGCTTTGCCGGCGGCGGAATTTCCGCTGTGATCGCTTCCGACGCAAACATAGCCGAAATAAAGAAGCGTATGAGCATTCAAATAATTTCAAACGATAAAATCAACCAATTGAGACACGCAAGATACTTCAAAAATCTTGACGGCATAAAGGCTCACATGAAAAAGCAGGCGGCAATTCTCAAGCCGAAATTCGACGCCGTTACCGACGGCTTTGAAAAGGCATTTGACGGTACGGGAATCGCAAGCTGGAAGAAGCCAAACGGCGGATACTTTATCAGTCTTTTCGTTATGAACGGCTGTGCAAAGCGTGTAGGTCAGCTCTGCAAGGAAGCGGGACTCACCCTCACGACCGTCGGCGCAACCTATCCCTACGGCATTGATCCCGATGACAGCAATATCAGAATTGCACCGTCCTATCCCGACGTTGACGAGCTTAAAAAAGCCGTTGAGCTGCTTTGCATATGCGTCAAGCTTGCCGCTGCGGAAAAATTAACGGAAGAGTGATTAAATGAACAAGCCCTATTATGAAGTAAGAGAATTTCATAATTTCAGAGAGCTGCTCAATCAAAGTGAGAAGCTTTACGGAAACAGTCCCGCATTCAAAATTAAAAACCAAATCGGTCAGATTCTTGATATAAGCTACACACGTTACAAGGCTGATGTTGAGGCTCTCGGCACGGCGTTGCTCAGTCTCGGACTCGGCGGCGCAAGAATCGCGGTTGCCGGAATGAACAGCTATAAGTGGTGCACGAGCTATCTTGCAATCGGCTGCGGAGTCGGCGTTGTTGTACCGACAGACAAGGAGCTTCCGTTTGACGATATTCTCAGCATACTGAGTGTTTCCGAAGCGAAAGCGATCATCTTTGATGAAAAATTCGGGGAAAAGCTGCTTGAGCACCGTGAAAAGCTTCCGAAAAATCTCCTGCTTATCTCTATGGAGCAGCAGAAAGATGCGGACGGAATACTTTCTTATGATTTGCTTTTGAACAAGGGCTATCATCTTATCGGCAAGGGCAATTCTGATTACATCGAAAGAGATGTTGAGGGCAACAAGCTGACCGTTCTCCTCTTTACCTCGGGCACAACGGGTATGTCAAAGGCGGTCATGCTCAGCGCTGATAATATCTGCTACGACGTCAGAGCAATTATGGGCTTTGTTAAAATAAACCAAGGTGAACGAATCCTTTCAATCCTTCCCCTGCACCACACCTATGAATGTACCGTTACATTTCTTTGCTGTATTTACGGCGGCGTTACAATATGCTTCTGCGACGGGCTTAGATATATTACAAAAAATCTTGAGGAATACAAGCCGAATATTTTAATTGTTGTTCCGCTCGTGCTTGAAAAATTTTATAAGCGAATTATGAAGGCGGTCGCAAAAGAGCGTGGCGGAGCTGCCAAGATAGCTCTCGGCAGTGCGATAACCAAGGTTGCCGGAGCCGCAAAGCTTGACGTTTCAAGCCTTTTCTTCGGCAAGATAAAAAAAGCCTTCGGCGGCTCGATAAGACTTATTATCTCCGGTGCGGCAGGAATTGACCCCGAGATTATAAAGAACATGAACCGCTTCGGTATACAGACCTTCCAGGGCTACGGCCTGACGGAATGTGCGCCTATCGTTATTTGCAACAGCGATAAGGATAACAAATACGATTCCATCGGTAAGCCGATTCCATATGTTGAGGCAAAAATCGTTAATCCCGACGAAAACGGTATCGGCGAGATATGTGTTAAGGGTCCGATGGTCATGCTCGGCTATTATAAGGACCCGGAGGCAACAAGAGAAGCCTTCGATTCCGACGGCTGGTATCATACAGGCGATTTAGCAAGAACGGATAAAGACGGTCATTACTACATCTGCGGAAGATGCAAGAGCGTTATCGTCACGACTAACGGCAAAAACGTTTATCCCGAGGAGCTTGAAAGTATGCTTCTTAAAGAAAACGCCGTCAAGGAATGTATCGTAACGGGCGCTGAGGACGAGCGAGGAAATACAATTGTTTACGCAAGAATTTTCCCCGATCTTAAGGCTATCGGCGCAACCTACGGCAACAGAAACATAACAGATAAAGAGATCAGCAAGGCTGTTTCCGAAGCCGTTAAGAGTGTAAATTCACAGGTCGTAAGCTATAAGTCAATTAAGCGATTTGAAATAGTGGATAAAGAATTTAAAAAAACAACCACATCAAAGATCAAACGAAATCAGTAATAATAAAAAATCCCTTCTCATATCATTTTGTGAGGAGGGATTTTTATGCCCAAAAACAAACGCAGAAAGCCAAAGGCGGAATCAACGAATTTAAGAAGCATTATTTTAAAAATTCTTGTCGGCTCGGCATTAAACGTTATTCTTTATTCGGCATTGTGCGTGATATTTTCGTTGGTTAGTCTCAAAGCCGATTTTGATTTGTCGATGTACAAATACTTTATTTTTGCGATCTCCGCAGTATCCGGCTTCTTCGGCGGATTTAAGTCAGTCGGTGCAATTCGCAAAAACGGGTTGCTATTCGGTGCGCTGAGCGCCTTGCCCGCATTTTTGATTATTTTTCTTGTTGCGTCAATCATAAGCCGCACGGGAATAGCCGTCTCGGGCAGGATATCGGCAATAATAATGACGGTATTCTCGGCTGTCGGAGGAATAGTCAGCGCAAATAAACGCAGATGAATATTTACAAACAAGACCGAATCTGATATGATTAAAGAAAAACGGGAGTTGAAAGCATGGATTTTAAAACCGGACAGGTGTCATCACTTCAGCGGGTTTTTCTCGACGGAAGATGTGATTTAACGGAGCATAATTGCGATTCTGTGCTCAAAGGAGAGCGTTATTCATATCAAATCGCATATAAAAGCAGTGAGAAGTTTTTCGCCGAAATTGTAATCGACTCCCCTCTTTCTCAATTTATAACGGTCAGGTCGGTCGGCAATGTTCCCTCGGAGCTTCCCGTTTACGCATCCGATTGTGAATTTTGTGAAAGGAATGAACCCGGGCTTTTCCCCGATGTTCTTTTTCCGATTGAAAATAACCGTGTACTCATTAAACTTCAAAACTATTATGCGCTTTGGATTACGGTTGATCTTCCGAAGGATACGGACGCCGGCGATTATGAAATCAATATAAAGCTAAAAAAAGACGGCGAGACAATCAGTGAAAACATATTCGGTCTGCATGTTATAAATGCTGTTCTGCCGGAGCAAAAGTTAATTTACACTCAATGGTTTCACAGCGACTCAATAGCGAATTATTATAAGATTCCCGTTTTCTGCGAGAAATTTTGGGCGCTCGTTGAAAGCTTCATTAAAGCGGCGGTTCATACTGGTGTTAATATGCTGCTCACCCCGGTTTTCACTCCTCCGCTCGATACGGAGATCGGCGGTGAAAGGCTGACGGTTCAGCTAGTTGACGTTAAGCTTGAAAACGGGAAATACAGCTTTGGCTTTAACAGGTTTATCCGATGGGTCAGGCTCGCTCAAAAATGCGGAATTAAATACTTTGAAATTTCTCATCTTTTCTCTCAGTGGGGAGCCAAGTATACTCCGAAAATCGTGGCAGAGGTAAACGGCAGTCAAAAAAGAATTTTCGGCTGGGAAACCTCGGCAGATTCAATCGAATATGCCGAATTTCTAAGCACATTTATCCCTCAATTGATTAAAGTAATTCGTTCGCTCGGGATTGAAAAGAGTACTTTTTTTCACATATCGGACGAGCCGAACGAAGATCAAATCGAAAGCTACTCAAGATCAAAAAGCACCGTTGCTCCCCTGCTCGAGGATTTTCCGATTATCGACGCTCTCTCCGATTACAGCTTCTATGAGAGCGGAATAATCAATAATCCGATACCGTGCACAAACGATATTGAAAGCTTTATTAAAAAAGGCTTCCCACACCCGTGGACGTATTATTGCTGCGGTCAGGGCGGCAAGCTCAGCAATCGCTTTTTCGGAATGCCGCTCTCGACAACAAGAATTATAGGATTTCAGCTTTTTAAATACGGGATTGAAGGCTTTTTACAATGGGGCTTTAATTTCTACAACTCCCAGTACTCCCTGAGAAGCATCGATCCGTTTGCGGTTACAGATGCAGACTCGGCATTTCCGTCGGGCGATTCATTTACCATTTACCCCGGAAAAAGCGGTGCGATTGAATCTGTTCGCAGTGAGGTTTTCTTTCAAGCATTGCAGGATATGCGTGCTCTGACGCTTCTATGCGACAGAATCGGCAAAAAAAGAACTATTGCTGCAGTTGAAGCCGATTTCGGCATAATAACATTTTTTGACTATCCGCGCGGCACGGAAAAAATGTTGAATTTGAGAAAATCAGTAAATAATTACTTGGACAATTTACACAAACAGTAATTCATCTGCAATTTTTTCTTTGATTTTATATACAAATCATGCTATAATATTTGAAAAAAACAAGGAGAGATTTTAATGCTTGACAGAGCCGATTATCCCGAGCAGGTTGGCGTTGATTCCGACGTTGTTTCCGATTTGATTAAATTCTTTGAAAAGCTTGTATATAATATAGACAGCCTCATGGTTATAAGGCACGGCAAGGTTGCCTGCGAATGTCACTGGGCACCGAACAGAGTCGATACGCCGCATGATATGTATTCCCTGAGCAAAAGCGTAACTGCTACGGCGATAGGCATTGCCGTTGATGAAGGCTATATTTCACTTGACACGAGGATATATGAAAAATATTTTCCGCACAAGCTTGACGGGCTGACCGGCAAACAGCTTGAATGGGCTAAGAAGGTTACGGTCCATGATGTCCTTTCCATGAGAATGGGCAAGGTCACAAGCGTTTTTGACGATAAAGCAAAGACGGACTGGGTCAACGGAATTCTTGACAAACCGATTCAGTTTGAGCCGAACAGCGATTGGAAATACATTAGCGAGAATGCTTATCTTCTCTCATGGATTTTGCAAAGAGAAACAGGAATGACAATGACGGAGTACCTCACTCCGAGATTGTATGAGCCGCTTGATATCAAGATTCCGCACTGGGAAAAAAGTCAGGTAGATGTTGACGCCGGCGGCTGGGGCTTAAAGCTCACAGCCGAGGACATTGCTAAAATTTCACTGCTTTATATCAACAAGGGAGTCTACAACGGTAAGCGGATTTTCTCCGAAGATTGGTTTAAAAAAGCGACATATCCGTACACCAAAAAGACATATCCGGTATTCTCCGACAATGCCGAATACGGTTATCAGGTTTGGATCGACCATGAGCATCACGATACGACCTATCGCTTTACGGGACTCTACGGACAATTTTCTTTCATGTTCCCCGATCAGGACGCCTGCGTAGTTATAACCGCAAGCGACACCCGTGACGGCGATGCGATAGCCGCTGTTTACAAGCATTTCCCCAAGGGATTTATTGAGCCGAAGGAGCTTGACGAAAAGAAGCAATTTGAATTCAAGGCTCTGACGACCACAAGAGCTTACGGCCCGGATTTTAAACATTCTCTCGGCAAGCGTGATCCGAAGCGTGAAAAAAAATACAGCAACAGAATGATGAAATTTGTTCCGCTGCCATTTTCAAGCACACAGGGTGCACTTACTTATTTTATGTGGCGCAAAAAAATCGGCGGACTTACCGATGTTGTGCTTAGCTTTGATAAAGAAAATGCAATAATGTCCTTCAAGGAGAATAACTCCGAGCGAATGACCGTCAAGGCCGGCATGAACAACAGCTACACCCACAACGTTATCACCCTCGGCGAAAACGAGCTTATTGTTGACGCCCAGGCAACATGGAACCGTGACGGCAGCCTTGAATTTTTCCTTTACAATTCAGGCAGACCGCAGTCAAAGAGATTACGCTTTATCTTCAAGGGCAATTCCGTTATCCTGAAGCAGAAATCCTATCCCGGCTTCGGTGCATTGGCGAAGTTTAATGTTGAATTCAATATGGGCATGAACGTTGGCCCGAGATTTGAAAACTTCCTTGAAGTCGGCGGAGACCTTTTCAGCACATTCTACAGCGATACGGACACCGTCGGAAGATTTTTGAAATAATTTAATACATAAACAATTCAACCGCTCTCAATCTGAGGGCGGTTGATTCTTTAAAATAAAACCGAGATTCTGATTAACCTGAAATTTCTTTCGCTTTTTGATTTAGAGTTGAAAAAAATATCATATTTTCTGCGAGAGGGTGAAATCGAATTTCATGGAAAGAGCCTCAAAAAGCATTTTCATAACTGCATTTGCGGTTGATATTATGTCGGATTCCAGCACATATGCAACTGCCTTATCCTGTTCCTCTTTCGGAACGTTATAGGCGCTCAGGCTCATTCTGATAAAGCGTTCAAGCTTCTTTTCAATGGTGAAATATTTATCGCACGGTCTTGACATATAGCCTCGCATGATTCCTGCAGAGCCAATTTCAAGCTCATAAAAATCACTGAGCGAGCAGTTTGGCATATACGAACTAAAAATCTTATATAGCTCATTTGTAGTATTCTGGTAAATATACTCCGCAATGTGCGGCTGAGAATATGCCTCAACATATATTTCTCTGAGGTTTTCGTTAAGCTCGGTAAGAGTTAATTGCAAGGCAGTCTCTGCGGAATATACCATAATGGGAGACGTGCCCTCTCCTACAAGCTTTTCGGCTATGCTGAACTGATTTTCAAACATAAACTCGGTCAGCTCAAGGAGTACACCGTCCTTTGTTTTGAATATATTATAGAATGTGCTGCTTGTAACGTCGGCAAGCTCAAGAATTTCCGCATTTGTTGTTTTTTTAAATCCTTTTTCGATAAAGAGTTTTACGCACACGGATAAAATTCTTCTCTTAGAACCTTCCTTGTCGTATCTTCTTGACATTTGCTTTTTTCTCCTTTATTTGGACTATGGTTCAATTATACCAAACAGAATAAAAAAATCAAGTATCTAATATAAAATTTTAAAAACGCCGTAAAAAATCACGGCGTTTAATATTATTCGTTTATATCGTCAAACATTCCGAATCCTGCGACCTCGCTCGTCGGCAGTGAAAACACAATTGCCTCCGCATCCGTATTCGGTCCCGCTTTTTCAAGAATGGAACGCATTATATCCGATTTTTGTTCCTTTCTTGCAACGATGAGGATAACTTCTTTCTCGCTTGCAATTGAAACATTGTAGAATTTTTCCTCATTTCTTCCGCCCTCTCCCTTACCGTGCAGAACCGTTCCTCCCGTTGCACCGGCAGCTCTTGCGGCATTCATAACGTTATCCATTCTGCCCTCGTTTGCAATGGCGACAATGAGCTCATATGAGGGATTAAATTCGGGTTTCGTCCCGATAAGCTGAGCATCGGCATTAAGCTTTTCCATCGTTCTTTTACCTCCTATGCTTTTTATCGGCACAGATACGACAATTCCGTGACCCGGTACACCGATAAACATTTTTTTCTTCTGCTCTTTGATAAATTTTTTAAGCTTTTCATTATCCGCAACCGAGAGTAGAACACGCTTTTCGTTGCTTTCAAGCCCGAGAAGGTCAAGCATACTTCTTACCGCCGTTCCCCTGCCCCTGAGTATGACATTTATAGGAAGACTCAGCTCGTGACAGATCTCTTTTAAAATATTTACATTGTCCGGGTTGCAAATTGAAATCACAAAATTCATACGGCACTCTCCTCCCAAAGCTCAACAATATCGTAATCGCCGAATTCGGCAGCGGCGTGCTTCTCCTCTTTTCTGTCTCTTATTGTATAGAAAATACCGACCGTCTGGATGGTTATCAGCGGCATCATCGCCACCATTGCAACCGCACCGAAAGCATCTTTGAGCACGTCACCGCCCAGAGCAATGCTCGCACCGATAAAGAATTGGAGCATAAACGTTGCCGTCATAGGACCGGAGGCAACTCCTCCCGAGTCAAAGGCGATCGCCGTGTAAATATCGGGAACAAAAAACGACAGAATAAGTGCAATTGTATAACCGGGAACAAGGAACCAGAGAATTGAGATTCCCGTCATTACCCTGAGCATGGCAATTCCCATTGCAACCGCAATTGCCGCGGAAAGGCTAATCTTTATCGCCTTGCCCGGGATAGCTCCGGCGCTGACCTCCTCGATCTGATTTTCAAGCACCGTAACGGCAGGCTCGGCGGAGATTATAAACCAGCCGAAAATCATCGCAAGCGGTATCATAATATACTTCGTCCAATCCTCTGCCAATGCGGCTCCGAGAACAGAGCCGAGAGAAGAAAATCCGACGTTGACGCCCGTAAGGAAAAGCACCAAGCCGACATATGTATAAACAAGTCCGACGCAGATTTTAGCAAGACTGCGCCTTGAAATCTTCAAAATCAAAAGCTGTAACAATAAAAAAATTCCGACAATCGGTAAAAGCGAAAGCGCAACCTCGCCCATATATCTCGGCAATTCGGTAAGATAGATCTTGCCTATTTCACCCGTACTGCCGAAAGAAAGAACGTTGACTTCGGTAACCGTGTCCCCGCCGGGATAAAAGAATCCGAGCACAAGAACGGCAAGAATAGGGCCTATTGAGCTGAGCGCAACAAGGCCGAAGCTATCCGCCTCCGCCTTATCGTCGCTTCGAATATTAGAAACACCGACACCGAGCGCAAGGATAAAAGGAACGGTCATCGGACCGGTCGTTACTCCGCCCGAGTCAAATGCGATGCTTAAAAATCTATCGTCCGTGAATCCCGCAAGAATAAATACAATGGCATAAAATGCAATCAAAAGCCACCTCATCTTCAGACCCGTCAGAATTCTCACCATGCAGACGGCAAGAAAAAAACCGACTCCTACGCCAACCGTTATCAAAAGCACCGTATTGTTAATATGCGGGACCGTCTCGGCAAGCACCTGCAAATCAGGCTCGGCAATTGTAACCGCAAAGCCGAACGCAAAGCTGACAAGCACAATCAGCGGCAGCTTCTTTGTCTTTGTAAGCGCGGTTCCTATCTTGTTTCCTATTTTGATCATCGAAGTATCCGCACCAAGCGAGAAAAGACCGATACCGATAACCACCATCACTGTACCTATAAAAAAATTCAGCATCAGGTCTGTGTTAATAGGCGCAATGCTGAAGCATAACAATGTAACGATAATAACTATCGGGAGAACTGAGCGAGCCGATTCCTTGATCTTCTCCGTGACAGCGGTTCGGTTTTTGAGTATTAAATCTTTCTTCAAAAGCCTCACCTTTCCTTATAAATGTAATTATTTACATATATAATACATTTTTTTCGGAAATTATGCAAGCTAAAAAAGAAAAATTCAATTTTTATTTACATTTGACTTTTGCAATGACAGCAACTATAATTATTTATAAATAAAATAAACCGTCATTTGATTTTTTTATGTGTTTTACAATATTTCTAACCAAAAAGAAGGTAAATAATGCTATGTCGGAGATAAAATCACCCTCATTCCCCTTTTTAACCTGGATAAAAGCGCTTCGGGGAAACTATGTGCACAAGGAAATAGGCAATTTTGATAAAAACAACTGGATGTCCCGTCTTGACGGTGAAAAATATATAAACGAAATTTCTGTTCCCGGATCACACGATACCTGTGCTCTGTATGAACCGCTCAAAGAGCTTGCCAAGTGCCAGATGTATACCGTCACCGATCAGCTTAATATGGGAGTTCGTTATCTTGATATCCGAGCGAATGTTGTCAAAGGTGATCTTGCAATCTCCCACGGTCCGATCTTTCAGGGAATCACATTTGACAAGGTAATGGAACAGTGCTTTGATTTTCTTCGTAAAAACCCGAGCGAGACGATAATTATATCCGTCAAGCATGAGCTTATTTCAAGAGACAAAAAGAATGAATTCAATTCTATTTTTATGAAAAAGCTTGAAGCTCACGGTGATATATGGTTTACAGAGAATCGACTGCCGAAGCTTTCGGAGGTCAGAGGAAAAGCGGTTCTTCTTAACCGTGTCAAAAATCTCGGAATCGGAATCGACGCTTCCGAAAACTGGGTACATAACGGCACATCGGTAATCGAGCACGGCGATTTTCGACTGCACATTCAGGATAAATTCAAGCTTGAAAACGTTGAGGAGGCGTGGAAGCTCGTTACGGAGCATTTTCACAAAATCCTCAAGGAAAGCAACGGCAAGAAAAATCTCAGCATAAATTTTCACAGCGGCGTTCTCGGATATCCCCATGTTCTGAGGGTTGCGAAGCACGTCAATGCGGAATTTATGAAGAATATCAAGAATAAAAAGGCTCACCTCGGCATCGCCGTATTCGATTTCATAACGCCGGAAATCTGCAATGCCGTTATTGACACAAATGCATAAGCTGTAAAGAAAGCAAGACCGCCCTCGTTTGAGAGCGGTCAATTATTTTACTTTGCTCAGAACTTGAAGCCGGAATACTTAACGGATGTTGACGCGCTTCCGCCTGCGTTCTTAATTGTTACAACATACTTTGTGTTGGTAAGCGTAACGGCAAAATCAAATGAAACGGTAAGGCTTTCGAGTCTGCCGTTAGAAGCGTTTACAACGGCAACACACTTAACGTTTGACGAAGACTCTCTTACAGACTTAACCGAAGCGCCGTCGGTATTGTTGATGGCTGTGTAAAGATTTGCGGCGCACTTGTGATCGAATGCGGATTTATCGCCCGTTCCGACGAGGATTCCGCTCCTGTCAACAGGCGAATTATTCTTTTTGTTTGCTGAATCGGCGTAGCTTGAACCGTTATTGAGAACAAGTGTATATGTATATTTTCCGCCGCTGAGAGTGTAGCTTGCGCTCTTGACATCGGCGGCTT
This sequence comes from Ruminococcus sp. CAG:488, assembly GCA_000434055.1. Taxonomy (GTDB): domain Bacteria; phylum Bacillota; class Clostridia; order Oscillospirales; family Acutalibacteraceae; genus CAG-488. The sequence continues at coordinate 30,173 of HF999635.1, forward strand.
TAAGTCCTGCGGTTGACATAAACTCGCTCTTGCCCTTTGCGTTTGTATAGGTTTTGTCGCCAACTCCGAGGAAGCCGGAAACAGCATCCTTAACAACGCCCATGTTGCTGAGTGCGCCTGCATCAAGCTTGTTGAGCTTTGTGCTTCTTGTCTTGGAATAACCTGCCTTTGAGCTGATTACCTTATTCACGGCTGCGTTGTAGTTATTGATTATCTGCGCCGTTGTAAGCTTTTTCGGAGCTGTCGTTGTTTTCTTCGTTGTCGTAACCTTTTTTGTTGTGGTAACCTTCTTTGTCGTTATTACCTTTTTGGTAGTAGTCTGTTTTTTTGTCGTGATCGGCTTTGCGGTCGTATTCGGCTTTACATTATTCTGCTTGCCCGTTGTGCTTTCGCTCGTCGACATCTCGCCCGTGGTTTCCTCGGTTGCCGGCTCGGTCGTGCTTTCGGTTGCCGGAACGGTTGCGGAAACTGTTTCGGGTTCTTTTTTATCGTTGTTTATTCTCGAAGAAACAAGAATCGACGGGATAAGCTTTCCTATACTCTCGTTAAAATCCTTGCCTACATAAACAAACGAGCCGCACATCATGGCGACACAGATAATAACGGTGATACAAACAGTAATAGTTTTTTTCAATTATAACACGTCCTTTTTTCTCTTTGTTTAGATTATAAGACATTTGAATGGAATTGACAATAGTTTTCTTCAATACAAAGGCAAAATTGCAATTTTTTTCAGAAAAAAACACGCTAATATATAATTAAAAATGAATTATAGAAATAATTCTACGTAAAAAGATGAATAAGACAGTAATTTTTTACAGCCGTATTAAACCAATATCAACAATAATTGTAAATTATAAAGGTATTTTCCTTGACATAGCATAAATAAATGTGTTATTATAAGTACAGATAGAAGATCTATCCTCTACACTTTTATTTTATGAAAGGAGTAACAAGTTATGGATTTCAATGCGATTCTTGACACAGTTATGAACAAGCTTGTTGATCTCATTACAAAGATTGACGTAACGGAGATTCTTAATAAAATTATCGATCTTGTTATGGGCTTTATTAACAAAGGTTAATTTGATTATAATTTGTTATTTGTTTATAACCAAAACGGGCAGTGGCAGCGACGGTTGTCACTGCTTTTTTTATATATTTAATCCGAACCGTCGCAAAAAAGCTTATCCGTGTATTGACATTAAAGCAAAAATATGCTAATATACAACACAGATAGCAGATTGGTTCTGTTACCGAATCTACGAAAGGAGTAACGAATTATGGATTTCAGCACAATTTTTGATAAGATCGACATTCAGGCTATCCTTGGAAAGATTACAGATATTCTTTCAAAGATTGACTTCCAGGCAATCCTTCAGAAGATTATCGATTTCATTACAGGTTTGATTAAATAATTACCTGAATCAGAAAATAAGCAACTGCTTTTGCGGTTGCTTATTTTTTTTAAAATATGTGTTGACTAATATGGTAAAAAGTGGTATTATGTAATCAAATAAAGAAAAGCCGCTTATGCGGTCGGATTTTTAAGAAAGGAGTCGTATTTATGAAGAGCGTGGGAATCGTCAGAAGCGTTGATAACGCTGGGAGAATTGTTCTTCCTATCGAGATCAGAAAAGAACTCGATATAATGGGAGAAAACAACAAGGTTGAGATCCTTGCAAGAGGAAATGAAATCTTGATGAAAAAGTATGCTCCCTCCTGTATTTTCTGTCATGAAACCGATGATTTGATTGAATTCAACGGTCAGAAAATCTGCAAGGACTGTGCACAACAAATCGGTGAAGCTACAAAATAAAATCAAAAAAAACCAAGGACTGTCGGTTTGTGATCGGCAGTCCTTTTAATGATTTCAGTCTTATTTTTTTGCAATCGAGATTGTATCTACTACACTGTTGTTATCCGTTTCATATGTCGTTACGCTGAGCTTATCGCCGGAAACGTCCATTATTGAGTAGCAAGGCGTATCGGACTGGAACCAGAAATCACATTCCGGTCCTACATTTTCGGTATCTATTCCGTTATAATTACTGCCCGAGGAGGAGTTTGCGCTGACATAAAGAGTACCCTTCGGGTTTGTGTAGGTATTGTTCGTAAGCACGTCGTCGGTTACCCTGTTGTTCTTGATAATATAAGAACGGCTGTAGTAATGGTCATGACCGCTCAGACAAAGGTCGATTCCGAACTCATCGAAGAACGGCGTGATAGTTGCTCTTGTGATTTTACTTGTGAAATACTTGGCCGCATTTGCATCATACGGGCTGTGATGCATTGCCACAACCTTCCATTTGGCGTTTGGATATGCTTCACAAGCCGCTTTGATAATTTTCCTGTGCGTTGTCGGAACAACGATATTTGAATCAAGCACAATGAAAAGAATATCGTTATACAGGAAATAATATCCGTTTCCGGCAGGGTTCTTAAACGGCACCTCGGTATCTCTGTTCGGGTTATTGTAGTGACTTGAATAGTTAGTGGTATAGAATTCATGGTTTCCGACAACAGCGGCTATCGGATAATTTCTAAGCTGGGGTACCGATTCCATAAGCGAATACTGCTTCTCGGAATAGGAATCCTCAACCTGATCGCCTGCTGAAACGACGAAATTGATGCCCTTGTGACTTTCGGTTGCAAGCTCCATTGTCTTGTACCAACCGTAAGTGTCATGCTGAAGTATCTCCTCATCCGTTCCTTGACGGAAACGTCCTATCTGACAGTCCGAAACAAACAGAACCTTTGTGCTTTCGGAAGAAGCCGTAGTGAACGAGTAAACCTCGCTCCAAACCTTATCGGCATAATACTTGTAGTAGTATGTTGTGTCTGCTTCAAGCTCCGACGCCGTTGCTTCATGGGTATATTCAAAGCAGAAAATATTGAATCTGCTGTCAACATCAAGCTTTTGAGCGTCGCTCATATCCTGCTTTGTTCCGACCTCGATTTCAGCCTTGCAGCTCTTATAGGACGACTGCCATGAAAAGTTCATCTTTGTGTTATCCTCGCCGGGCGTCATAAGCAATGATCCTTTTGACTCCAAAAGCCGAGACCAGTTTTTTTCAATCCATTCCTGCTGTGATTCGATCGCTCCCGTTGAAAAAGTGAACAGCGTCACCGCCATTGTCAACGTTAAGAATACAGCTAAAATTCTTTTTGCAATGTTCATTGAAAATGCACCTCCGTTTGTACATTTAAAGCTTTGCATAATTATATCATAATACCAAAAATATTTAAAGCAAAAAATGTTGACTTTTTTTTGTGCAAACCTTATAATTGAATTAAACATTAAAAGGATGATTCAATGAAAGAACTGTTAAATGAAATTTACAGATATCTTATTCCCGCCCTTTGCATCATCATTGCCGCATATTGCGTCAAGCATTTGCTTTCGAGCCGTGCGCCCAAGGTCACGCCGGCGTATTTCTACGATGAGCAAAACGGCAAGGAATATGTTATAACAAGCTGGGAGACCTCGATCGGCAGGAGCAACGCCTGTGACATTGTGCTCAATTATGCCTCGGTCTCACGTTTTCATGCCGTAATATCCAAGCATAAAAAGGGCTGGATTATTACAGACACTCATTCAAGTTCAGGCACATACGTACATAATAAACGTATTGAAGAGCCTACCGTTGTAAACGACGGAGACGTTGTTTCTTTCGGCGGAATCGCGCTTCAATTCAGAATAAAATAAGCTAAGACAGCACCTCTGAAATTCTTGTGCACGTCTTTCTTTAACCTGTTTTCGCCGTGTTGCAATAAGTTTTTTTGATTTGCGTCGGCAGGTCTTAAAAATTTAACGCAGCATGACAAAAATTATTATGCAATTTCCGCATCTCGATTGTGCGAAGTTGCCTTAAAGGAGAATTATCATGAAACTCAAAAAGGTCTTATCTGTCATCACTTGCACAACTCTTTTATTCACAGCGTTCTCCCCTCTCATGTCCGCCTATGCGGCAGGAGAAACCGACTACACGATAGTCAATCCGTATGACTGCGTTGACTGGGATAAGTGGGATTACTACAAAGCAAACCTCCACACCCATTCGGTTGCGTCCGACGGCGATCTCAGTATTACGGATATGGTTGAGCTTTATTACAGTCTCGACTATGATATTCTTGCGATGACCGATCACGGTGTTATTAACTACGGCTGGAATAAGCCGAGACAGACAAACGGCATTTTTAACTATTTCCGCAAAGCCGATCCGATGAGCGATGAGGATTATTTGAGAATCACAACCGGTTCCGACAGAAACGGCAGAGGTATGATCGACATCACGCGCGGAATTGAAATGAACATGGCTGTTATGACCAAGACTCATGTGAACGGCTATTTCACCGACTATGGCCAGGCTGTTTGGGGCAACGAAAACGACTACCGTTCTTCCGTTGCCGCAGTTGACCGTTACGGCGGCTTCACTGTTCTTAACCATGTCGGCGACTGGGTTAATTCGAATAATTTCCCCGAGCGCTCACATCAGGATTTTTACATTTCTTATTTTGCAAATATTTTTAAGGATTATAAGAGCTGCCTCGGTATGGAGATTATCAACAATACCGACTCGGTAACAAGAGCCGACAGAGCCCTTTGGGATGAGCTTCTTCAGGTCGTTATCCCCACAGGCAGAAACATCATCGTATTTGCCGATGACGACAGCGAGTACGTATCCGACGTAGGCAGAAGCTTTGAATACTTTCTTCTCCCCGAAAACACAGAGGAAAACGTCAAGCAAGCCATGCAGGTCGGCAACTTCTTTGCTTGCAGCAAATTTCAAAAATATACAGACGGCACACCGGGTTTTGAAGGCAACGGTGAGGTTCCTCTTGTTTCAAACATCAAGGTTGACCAAAAAGACAACACAATCGAGCTTACGCTTGACAGCAGACGTGATTGCAGCTCCGTTAAGTGGATTGCCGACGGTAAGGTGATTTCTACAGATACAAAGATTGACCTCAACGATTATGAGGATCAGCTCGGCTGCTACATTCGCTTTGAGCTTATGGGTGAGGGCGGCGTAACATATTCGCAGGCGTTTGAGCTTCGGTATGACGGCAGAGAGGCAAAAGAAAAGGATATTCCTGAGATGCCTTGGCTCTTCACGGGTCCGCTCGGCGATAAGTTCACGAGGCTCATTCAGTCTCACAGCTTCGGAATTATTCAATTCCTTGTTGAAAAGATTGCAAATCTTCTCGGCATAATCTAAAACGAAAATTTCCGGACTGTCGCCCGTGCGGCAGTCCTTTCTTCGCTTGCAATTACGGCAGACAGATAGTATAATTTGAGTGTGAATGTGTTTTGCAGGGATTGGTATATGTAAAATCCGTAGGGATCAATGCCCACTCGGCCCAAATAAACTATCGAATAATAAAATAACACGGAGGAAAACTATGAATTCATTTTTGAGTGAGCTTAAGCAATGGAGCTTTGCGAACTTTCCCGAAAAATTTGCCGCCGCATTGCCAAAGCTTATTGTTTTTATTGTTGTTATCGCCGTCGGTTTTTGGCTGTCGAAGCTTGCCGGAAAACTCATGGTTAAAATACTCGAAAGCAAAAACGTTGACAAGTCAATGCACCGGTTTGTAAACCGCTCAACTGTCATTTTTCTCAGAATCATTGTCGCTGTCGTTGCTCTCGAACAGGTCGGCTTTAACGTAAATTCGTTCATTACCGCCCTCGGAGCGGCAGGAATAACGGCAGGCCTCGGACTGCAAAACAGCATCGCTCAGCTTGCAGGCGGCATTCAGATTCTTTTCAACAAACCGTTCAAGAGCGGCGATTTTGTTGAGATTGACAACGTCAGCGGAAAGGTTCGGGAAATCAGATTTATGTACACAACGCTTGTCACCAACGATAACAAGCTTGTAGTTGTACCAAATCAGAAAATTACGACTTCAACACTCACAAACTACACTGCAAGGGACAAGATAAGACTTGACCTGACCTACTCGATAAGCTATGACGACGACGTTGAAAAAGCCAAGAAGGTGCTTAAACAGGTTGTAGAGAGCGAACCGCTTCTTCTCAAGGAGCCGAAGCATACCATCGGTGTTTCAAAACACGGTGCAAGCGGCGTTGACCTCGCCTGCTTCGTTTGGTGTAAAAGTGGAAATTATTGGCCTGCGTATTTCAGTATGCAGGAAAAAGTCAAGCTTGCTTTTGACAAAAACGGAATACATATCCCCTATGATCAGCTTGATGTGCATATAAACAAATGAAACGAGTGATTAAATGACAAATATTATTGTCAAAACTTTTATAAAAGACTATAAAAACGTTACCGACTCCAAAGTAAGAATGAAATACGGCATTCTCAGCGGCTGTGTCGGCATTGCGCTCAACGTTGTTCTCTGCCTTATGAAATTCTTTGTCGGCTCGATGACAGGCAGTATCGCCATCACCGCCGACGCTGTAAATAACCTTTCGGATGCCGGTTCGTCGGCGGTAACCGTGTTCGGATTCAAAATGGCAGGCAAGCCCGCCGACAAGGATCATCCGTTCGGCCACGGCAGAATCGAATACATTACTGCCATGATAGTTTCGTTCATCATTCTTTTCATGGGTGTTGAGCTTGCGATTCAGTCGGTAAAAAAGATTCGTACGCCCGAGGACGTTAAGTTCAGTCTTATCGGTGCTGTTATCATTGCCGTTTCGATTCTCGGAAAGCTTTGGCTTGCATTTTTCAATAAGAACCTCGGCAAACGAATCGACTCCCCTGCCATGACCGCCGTCGTTGCCGACAGTCTCAGTGATATTGCCGCGACCTCGGTAACGCTGATCGCCTTAATTCTTTCAAAATTCTTCCCTTCTTTCCATATCGACGGCTGGCTCGGAATTATCGTTGCCTGCTTCGTCTTAAAGGCAGGTCTTGATATATTCAGGGATACTCTAAGCTCTCTTATCGGTCAGCCGCCGTCAAAGGAGCTTGTTGACGAAATCAAAAATAAGATATTGGCATACGACCATGTTAGCGGAATTCATGACCTCATCGTTCACAACTACGGACCCGAGCATTATTTCGCAACAGTACATGTTGAAATTCCCGCCGATATTGACGTCATGGTAGGTCACGACATAATCGACAACATCGAAAACGATATAAAAAAAGAAATAGGCATTGATCTTACGATTCACTATGACCCGATTGTTGTCAACGATGAGCGTGTAAACGAGCTAAAAGAAATGACAGATAATATCGTAAAGAACATTAACCCGGAGCTCAGCATACATGATTTCAGAGTTGTTGACGGCCCCATGCACACAAATCTCATTTTTGATGTTGTTATCCCCTACGGCTTCAAGGAAGTGCCGAATGAAATTATCAAAGAAATCAGCCTCAAAATTTCCGAAGTGAACGACAGTTATTTCACCGTCATAAAAGCAGAACATAGTTTTGTATAAACTTAACAAATTATGCCATTTTATTTGTGATATATTTTTCGACAAAAAGCTTGTCAATCTCTTTAAAAAATTGCTCTTTTATAGTAAAATAACCATATAACTCTGAAAGGCGGATAGTATAAATGAGAAGTGAACCTAATTACAACACCATACCTGTCGGACAGCTTGGTATCATCGCTCTCCCGGGCTGCGAAGAGCTTGCCAACAAGATCGACAATTACCTGATCAGATGGAGATTTCAGCGTAACAGCGAGCACAAGGACACGCTTGCATTCGCAGGATATGAAAAATCAACCTATCTTATCAACATGGATTTCCCCCGTTTCGGTACAGGCGAAGGTAAAGCAGCGCTTAACCAGACGGTCAGAGGCTATGACATCTACATTCTTTGCGATGTTTTTAACTACGGCGTAACATACAAGATGTACGGAATGACCGTTCCGATGTCGCCGGACGAGCACTTTGCAAACCTCAAGCGTGCAATCAGCGCAATCGAGGGCAAGGCAAAGAGAGTTTCCGTTATTATGCCGATGCTCTATGAGGGCAGACAGCACAAGCGTTCGAGCCGTGAATCGCTCGACTGTGCAATGATGCTTCAGGAGCTTCACAACATGGGTGTTGAAAACTTCATCACCTTCGACGCACACGACCCGAGAGTTATGAACGCAATCCCCCTTTGCGGATTTGAGAGCATATCCCCCGCCTATCAGATGATCAAGGCCGCAGTCAACAACGTTGACAACCTTAAGATCAACAAGGACAACATAATGATTATCTCCCCCGATGAGGGCGGAATGTCACGTTGTATTTACTATTCGACCGTTCTCGGCGTTGAGCTCGGAATGTTCTACAAGCGCCGTGATTTCTCAAGAATCGTTGACGGCAGAAACCCGATCATCGCTCACGAGTTCCTCGGCGACAACGTTGAGGGCAAGGATGTTATCATCGTTGACGATATGATTTCCTCAGGTGAATCAATGATCGAGGTTGCAACAAAGCTCAAGGAGCTCAAGGCTGCCAGAATTTATATTTTCTCGGCATTCGGACTTTTCTGTAACGGCTTTGATGCTTTCGACAAAGCATTTCAGGAAGGCATTATCGACCGTGTGTTCACAACTAACCTCATTTACGGTACCCCCGAGCTTCTCAGCAAAGATTGGTATATAAGAGTTGATATGTCAAAGTATCTTTCATACATCATTGACACCCTTAACCATGACACATCAATCAGCGACCTTCTCGACCCCGCCGAAAAGATCAACACTCTGCTTGATAAAAAAGGACTTAAAT
>HF999636.1:0-1888 GCA_000434055.1 Ruminococcus sp. CAG:488
GTTTCTTTTCCTGTTATACAGCCCAAAGTTTTAATCAATACTAAACATACTTTTATTGTCTGAAAATCTATAAAATAACGAAAGGAATGGTCACAAATGAAAGAAATGACAGGCTTGAATTTCAAGATCAACGAAATGGCTCGGCGAATCAAGGAGCTTCGTGAGATCGTGGGATTTACTCCTGCCGAAATGGCGGAAAAGACCGACATGACTATCGAGGATTATATTGCCTGCGAACGCGGCGAGAAGGATCTCACGTTTGCGTTCTTGTACAGGTGCGCAATTGCTTTCAATGTTGATGTCAATGATATTATCGAGGGTAAAAGCCCTGTTCTCGCATCGTACACGGTCACAAGGAGCGGCGAGGGTCTTGAGATCGACCACGCCCACGGCATGGAATATTATAATCTTGCTGCAGCATTTAAAAATAAGATTTGTGAACCTCTTTTCGTTAGGTGCGATCCTAATGAGGGCAGCGATGATATTGCCCTCACAACTCATGCCGGTCAGGAGCTTGATATCGTTGTCAGCGGAACACTGAGAGTGCAGATCGGCAACCATGTTGAAATTCTCCACCCGGGCGACACGATCTATTTTGACAGTTCAACGCCTCACGGAATGATTGCCGTTGACAAGGAAGAAACGACGTTCTACGCACTTGTTTTTAATCCGGCAGGGGAGGTGGTTACGCCTAAGAACACGATTGACGACGAATCACCAAAGAGATCCGGCACAGGTAAGCGAATTTACCACAACTTTATTCATCCTAAGGAGGATGAAAACGGCAAGATTCTGTCGCTTTCGTATGAGAACGAGGATAAGTTCAATTTTGCCTTTGATATTGTTGACGGACTCGGAAAGAAGCTCCCGGATAAGCTCGCAATGCTTCATATTGATAAGAATAAGAATGAGCGCCGATTCTCCTTCAAGGACATGATGGAGTATTCAGCTCAGACGGCGAATTATTTCAAGTCGCTCGGCATCAAGAAGGGCGACAGGGTTATGATCGTTCTCAAGCGTCATTATCAGTTCTGGTTCTCTATTCTTGCGCTCCACAAGATAGGTGCAATCGCAATTCCGGCAACCCATCTTCTCCAGGAGCATGACCTTGATTACCGTTTCAATGCGGCAGGGGTAAGCGCAATTCTCTGTACCTCGGACGACGATACGGCGCATCAGGTTGACCTTGCGGCGAAAAACTCACCGACGCTCAAAACGAAGATTATCGTAGGCGAGCCGAGGGAGGGCTGGCACGACTTCAATGATGAGGTTAAGCTTTTCAGCAAGGAGTTTGAACGTACCGAGGAAAGCGCATGCGGTAACGATAAGATGCTTATGTTCTTCACTTCGGGCACAACAGGATATCCGAAAATCGCAACCCACAACTTTAAATATCCTCTCGGCCATTTCGTAACGGCAAACTATTGGCACTGCGTAAATCCGGAAGGACTTCACCTGACGATTTCCGACACAGGTTGGGCAAAGGCTCTTTGGGGCAAGCTTTACGGTCAGTGGCTCTGCGAGGCAGGTATCTTTGTTTATGACTTTGACCGCTTCCACGCCTCCGACATTCTTCCTATGTTTAAGAAATATAATATAACCACCTTCTGCGCGCCGCCGACGATGTACAGAATGATGATTAAAGAGGATCTCACAAAGTACGATCTCAGCTCGATCGAGCATGCAACTATCGCAGGAGAAGCACTCAACCCCGAGGTTTTCCGCCAGCTCAACAGGCTCACCGGTCTCAAGGTTATGGAGGGCTTCGGTCAGAGCGAAACAACGCTCGTTGTCGGCAACCTCTTCGGCTCCGAACACAAGCTCGGCTCAATGGGCAAGCCTGTTCCGACATTTGATGTCGATATAGTTGACCCCGACGGCAAGAGCG
>HF999636.1:1902-51350 GCA_000434055.1 Ruminococcus sp. CAG:488
AAGAGCGTCGGCGTAGGTCAGGAGGGCGAGATTGTTATCAAGGCAGAGCATGACAAGGTTCCCTGCGGACTCTTTATCGGCTACTACGGCGACGAGGAAAAGACTTCCGAGTGCTGGCATGACGGACTTTACCATACGGGCGACGTTGCATGGCGAGACGAGGACGGCTTCTACTGGTATGTCGGACGTATCGACGATGTTATCAAATCGTCGGGCTACCGTATAGGACCGTTCGAGATTGAGAACGTTATCATGGAGCTTCCGTATGTTCTTGAGTGCGGCGTTTCCGCCGCTCCCGACGAGGTAAGAGGTCAGGTTGTTAAGGCTTCAATCGTCCTTACAAAGGACACGGAGCCGACCGAGGAGCTCAAAAAGGAAATCCAAACCTATGTTAAGGAGCACACCGCACCGTATAAATATCCGAGAATCGTTGTTTTTAAGGACGAGCTTCCCAAAACAACGAGCGGTAAAATTATCAGAAATAAGCTGTAAAAAGAAAGGCTGTGACACACTCGTCACAGCCGATTTTTATGTACTTCATAATTGATTTTTTCACAAACTGAGTCAAAACAGCAATTTATATCATTATTTGAAAATCTCAGAACATCTAATCCGAGAGAATTTAACTTTGCGGTTCTTTTGTTATCAAGTAAAGCTTTTGCTTCATTGTAATGCTGAGAACCGTCAATTTCAATAACAAGCTTTGCTTTGTGACAATAGAAATCTACGATATAATTATCTATTGTCTTTTGCCGTTGAAATCGTATTGGATAATTGCGTAAAAATTCATACCAAAGCTTATTTTCCTGCGGGGTTGCATTGCGTCTTAGACTTTGAGCTTTTTTAATTAGTTTACGGTTGTAGTCAATCATTTTTTCACTCCCTCAGTCGGCTGCGCCGCCAGCTCCCCCGGAGGAGGAGCCCAACAAGACTTCAAATCACATCAATATTTCTAATAACGCATAGAATTCTATTATAGTTAATTTGGAATTATATAGAGATTGAAAAATTACGTGGGCTCCTCCTCCGGGGGAGCTGGCGGCGCAGCCGACTGAGGGAGTGAATTATTATAAAGCTGAATTTTATGTGTACTCAACAATTTAAATATTCAACTGTTCAGACACAGCTCTTTTATATTGCTGACTTAATGTTCTTAAACTCAATCAGTCTCTGGAACGGTGCTTTAACCGAAGCCTTGTATTCATTGTTGCTGATCGTTACCCTTGAGCAGCTTTGGCGGATTATGATTCTTCCGCGTCTGGCTTCATAGCTGCCGTCCTTATTATTTACCCTGTTGCCGCAAATTTTGAGATTTGATACGTTTGACGCATCAACAAGCCTGCCATAGAAATTATCAAAGCTGTTGTTTTCAACAGTTATATTATAGAAAAGAGTTGAGTCGGCGGATTTGCCGTCAATGTTTGTGGAAATGCTTATTTGAGCGCTCCATTCAACAACGTTACATTCAACAAAACTGTTGTTCCTGATAACAAGTCCGTTTACACCCGTGCCTTCAAGCCAAAGTCCGGACGAAATATCCATGATGACTTTGATTGGATTTGCCATGATTTTGTAGAACCTGTTGCTTTCGCAAAGTCCGTTATTGCTTTGAAGAAGCAGTCCTCTTGCTCGGTTTTCATGGAAATAGTTGCCGCTGATAACGTAATTTCCGCTGTCGATGCTGCCGTTTGAAACGATACAGTCCTTGACAATATAATCGGGCAATTCTTTATCGAATGTAAGCTTTTTGCCTTCAACGGATGTAACCTCTGCCGAAAAACCGAGTCTGTCAAAGCCTTTGCTGCTGAAAATGGCAGTGTCTCCGGCTGCAAAATTGTTTGCATTGGTGTAAATCTCAACCGTTTTTTCATCGAGCTTGTCTGTTACCGTTGCAATGTTGTCGTGTACGTTAACGTCATCGTCGCCCATGAAGCTGAAATCACAGCCGCTGATTCTGAATTTACCGTTTGTGTTTGCGATGTGCACGCCGTCGGCGGTCGTCGAAATTCTGTTATCGTCGTGCTCGGGGTCAAGTCCGATCACACAGCCGAGCAGTTGAAAGTGTTCCGAGCGATTTTCAATCAGCCAGCCCATGCCTGCAACCGCATAAAGCTTAATGCCTGAAAAAGTGATGTTCGACGTGTTGTATACATTGAATGCATTGCCGCCGTAAACATGGTGGCGCAGAAGATAAACCTCACCGTCCGTATAATTATCAAGTGATCCGTCGTGTGTGACTTTCAGCACGTTGTGATCGGTTTTTTCAACGGTTTTAATGCTGCCGGGGAATTGGTACACATAGTTTTCTTTGAAATCCTGCCTTGTTCCGGGAGTGAGGGTCTCAGAGTCATACTTTGTAAACGCCATTATCGGGATATCTGCCGAAACCTCATTAAGCTCGGTAAATTCAAGCTCAAAGCTGTGAGACTCTTTGCTCGCATTTCTTATCTTCACAAGCGAAGCGAGTCTTGAAACATCAAGGTTCCATGTTATGCCGAGACCTCGAATCTCAATGCAGTTGCAGTTTACAATATGAAAATAATTCGGGTTCTCAAAAATGAACTGTGCTCCGTCGGCATCAATGAGAACGTTTTTAAGGCCGTCTAGCATGATTGATTTGTCGGTTCGGAAATAGTATTTACCGCCGTCAACCTTGAGCGTAATATTCGGGTTGGCTTTGCAGTATTCAATCGCCTTGCAAAATGCCGAATAGTTGTCATCTGCCGCTGTGCTCACGCCGAAATCCGAAGCGTTGACGGATCTGCAGCTTTTTTCATTCGGTCTTGCAATGTAGAATACCGAATCATTTACGCCGTCAACTCGGTCATAGGTGCGCACCTCATCGGTTGTCGGCTCGCTTTCGGCAGCGAGATTCTCCGGCATAGTAATTGGAGTCGGTTTAAGATTGAAAATCGGGGCAACCAACATCAAGATTGATGTTATGATACATAAAAAAGTCTGTGTCATGCTTTTACCTCGTTAATCTCCGATGTGAAATCCGGTCGTGCTGATAACGGCAATTTCGGTACCGAGATCGTCTGTTATCGTTATTTCATAGAAGCAGAGTTTTCTGCCCTCCTTGACTTTTCTGCACTCGGCGAAAAGCTTATTACCCTTTGATGATGTCAGATAGCTGATGTGGCTGTCCGCCGTAGCGGTGAAGCTCTCGGAAGTATTGGTTGCAACGGCGAAAGCAAAGTCGGCAAGAGTGAACATAACTCCGCCCATGACCTGACCGTGTGCTCCGTAGTGCCTTTTATCAAGGTCGAGACTGCATTTTGAATAGCAGTCATCAACCTCGTCGATTTTTACACCCGTAACCTCAACGGCATATCTGTCTCCCTCAAAAAAGCGGCGAACTTTTTCTATATCTCTCATACAATCAATCCTTTGAAGCTGTTGTTTATTCATCAAAATAAATTGGCTTTCCTGTCTTAGCCGATTCATAGATGGCCTCAAGAATCTGTGTTACAACAAGCGCCTGACTTGCCTTTGTGCGCGGCTCACGGTCGTTGATAACGGCATCAAGCCATGCTCTCGCTTCAAGCACTGACGGATCCTCATCACCGTCGCCGTCATAAAACGCAACTCCGCCGGCATCAAGATCGGGCTTAAGAACGCATTGTCTGCCGTTCTTAACAAAGTTGATATTGAGACCGTCAAACATATCTGCGCCGCCCTCGGTGCCGCAAATCATTGTTATGGCCTCTTTAGGATTTCTGATGTTCAAAGCCCAACTGGATTCGAGCATTATCGTTGCTCCGTTTTCCATAACGATAAAGCCGAACGCAGCGTCCTCAACCGTGAATCTTTCCGGATCCCAGTCGCCCCAAGCGTTGCCGCAGTCCTTTTGATTTTTGAGCTTTTCAAAAGTTGTGCCAACTACCATCTTCGGCTTGTAATTATCCATCATCCAAAGGGTAAGATCGAGCGCATGGGTGCCGATATCAATGAGCGGACCGCCGCCCTGCTCGTATTCGTTGAGGAAAACGCCCCATGTCGGAACAGCACGTCGGCGAAGCGCAATAGCCTTGCCGTAATATATTTCGCCAAGCTCGCCGTCCTCACACATTTTTTTGAGATAGAGCGAATCCGCTCTCCAGCGTGACTGGTATCCGATAGTGAGCTTCATACCGGTTCTTTCGGAAGTGTCAAGCATTTCTTTGGCCTCTTTATATGTCTTTGCCATCGGCTTTTCACACATTACATGCTTGCCTGCTTCCATGGCATCAATTGAAATAAAAGCGTGTGAGCGGTTCGGCGTGCAGACGTGAACAACCTCAATATCCTTATCCTTGAGAAGCTCCTTATAGTCCGTGTAGACCTTTGCGCCTTCAACGCCATATTCTTCAGCCGCTTTGACCGCTCTTTCTTCGATAATATCGCAGAAAGCAACCATTTGAGCATTCTTTATTTTCTTGAGCGAAGGCATATGCTTTCCGTTGGCGATGCCGCCGCATCCGATTATACCTATTTTTACGATTCTGTCCATTTTAAAACTCCTTTATACAGTTTATTTTATGATATCATATTGAATAAAAAAGTCAAGATAATCCGTTCGCAAAATAGAAATACGCCCTTGCAAAAACGGCACTTTAATTTTTGCGAATCTTATGATACAATAAAGCAAATTAAAGGCGGTGAAGATATGATTAAAACAGTGATTTTTGACCTTGACGGTCTGTTGGTCAACAGCGAATTGATGACTTATGAATTTTATAAAAGGATACTTGCTGAAAAGAAAATTGAATTTTCTTTAAAAACATATACCGATATTTATTGCGGACGTACCGCCGTGCGAAATCTGACAGAATTGATTGAGACTTATAACCTGCCGTTTGATGTGGAAAAGGGTATGGTGCTTACCCATGAGGCGGAAAAGGAATACCTGAGGACCAAAGGCGTTCCGCTCAAAAAGGGCGCCAAAGAGCTTCTTGATTTTCTCGAAAATAAAGACTACGGTATCTATCTTGCTTCGTCGAGCGGAAAAGAGCGGGCGCATACGATTCTTTCCGGAAACGGCATAGACGGATATTTCGACGGCGGAGTTTTCGGCGATGAAATAGAGCACAGTAAGCCGGCACCCGATGTTTTCCTGAAAGCAAAAGAAAAGGCAGGTGCAAGGGCAGAGGAGTGTCTTGTGTTGGAGGACAGTGACGCGGGAATCCATGCTGCCTATGCCGCCGGAATTCCCGTTATCTGTATTCCTGATCTGAAGCAGCCGTCCGAGGAGTCAAGAAAAATGGCAAGGCTTGTTCTTCCATCTTTGCTTGACGTTAAAGAAATGCTTGAAAAGAAAGAAATATAAAAAAAGGCTGTGGCAAAATGAACTTTGCCACAGCCTTTGCTGTTGTTCTTTAAGGTAATTACCATACAATTGAGATGTGCAAATTGTGTGGTATAATTATTCATCATGGATGAAGCTGAGCTCAGAGGAGCTTTATTCTATTCTTCAATCTCTCTAATAACTTTTTTACTGCAGGCGACGAATTTTTGAACGATGAGAGGCATTGTATTTTTGGACTTCACGATAATTCCGAGGTCACGGTGCTCATCGGGGTAGAGAGGCTTTGTGATGACATTTCCTTTCATTCCGTCAAGAATGAGCTTCGGCAATATGCTGTAGCCCAAGCCGTGGCTGACGATTGAAACAACGGTTGCATCGTCAACAGTCGTCGAGTTTATGTTCGGCTCGATTCCGCTTTTCTGAATGATTCTCAAGATATCACCGTCTGCACCGTAGGTAGGAATGAAAAATGATTTGTCCTGAAAAAAGTCCATCGTAATGTAATCGTCAGAGTTGGTGTCGTTCGGCGGAAGAACTGCAAAAATACGGTCGTCAAGCAGGTGAATCCAATCGAACTTATTGTTTTTAATAAGGCTCATAAAGCCGAGGTCAACCTCACTGTTTGCAACAAGACGTGAAATTTCCTCCGGCAAGCCGACGTGAAGCTCAAATTTTGCATTTGGATTTTCTTTGCGAAAGCTGCTTATAATAACAGGGAGCCAATGGTTCGCAATGCTTGAATATGCGGCGATTCTTATTACCTTGTTGTCGTCCGCCTTGATGTTTCCGATTGCCGTGTCGAGAGCCGAGGCGGCATCTGTGAAGCTTTTGATATACGGCAAAAGATCCTTGCCGTCGGGTGAAAGCTTTACTCCGAGTTTTGTTCGCTGGAGAAGCGAAACACCGATTTCCTTTTCCAGTCGGTTCATCATATGCGTGAGTCCGGCCTGAGTGTAACCGAGCTCTTCGGCGGCTCCGGTGAGACTGCCGCATTCTATTGCTTTTAAAAGAGCATGAAATTTCTCTGAGTCCATATAGTTATCATTCCTAACGTAATAACATTTTGTAATAGATATATTATAATATGTAGGTTTACTTTTTTCAAGTTTTATTGTATAATTTTTCTACAATTTTTGGATTTCTTAAAAAGAGAGGGGATTTAATTCACATGGCAGAATTAAAAAAGAAATACGGTTTGATCACCGCTATCTGCATGGTTGTCGGAATCGTTGTCGGTTCCGGTGTTTTCTTCAAGGCAGAGGCGATGCTCAACATCACAAACGGTGACCTTCCGGTTGCCTTGCTCTCGTGGCTTATCGGTGGCTGCGTTATGGTAATCAGCGCATATACTTTCGCCGTTATGGGAACAAAATTCGAGAAAATCAACGGTGTTGTTGACTATTCCGAGGCCCTTGTCGGCAGCAAGTATGCTTATTATGTCGGATGGTTCATGGCTACGATTTACTACCCGGCAATGACATCTGCGCTTGCATGGCTTTCGGCGAGATATACAATGGTGCTTTTCGGATTTGAGTTGAACTCTGCGGAAACAATGGTTCTCGCATTTGTTTATCTTATTCTCAGCTTTGCGCTTAATACGCTTTCTCCGAAGCTTGCAGGTCATTTCCAGGTTTCAACAACCGTAATCAAGCTTATTCCGCTTATTCTTATGGCTGTTGTCGGAACAATTTACGGAATCAAAAACGGAGTTCTTATAGATAACATGAATTCTGTTGTTGAACTTGTTAAGGACGCCGAGGGAAATATTGTTTCAAGCACACAGGTTGCAAGGCAAGGCGTTTCAACGCATCTTATTCTTGCCGGTGTTTGCACATCTGTTTTTGCTTATGAAGGCTGGGTTATCGCTACGGCTATCAACTCCGAGCTTAAGGACGCAAAGAAGAATCTTCCCCGTGCTCTTGTTCTCGGAACAATTATCGTTGTCGTTGTTTATATGCTTTACTATATCGGAATTTCGGGCAGCATCAAGACTGCCGAGCTTCTCCCGAACGGTGCAGGCCTTGCGTTCAAGACAATTTTCGGAAACGTTGCCGGAACAATTTTGACTGTATTCATTGCAGTTTCATGTCTCGGAACTCTTAACGGACTTACTCTTGCATGTGACCGCGGATTCTATTCTCTTGCGGCAAGAAATCACGGACCGAGACCCGATTTCCTCGGCAAGCTTGACCATGCCACGGAGATGCCCTCAAACGCTTCGATCGTTGCGCTTATCTTTAATGCGCTTTGGCTCTTCTATTTCTACATGGCTAACCTTACTCCTTTTGCAAGCTACACGGGAAAGGGCTCTATATTCCTCTTTGACTCTACAGAGCTTCCGCTTATCTGTGTTTACGCATTCTATCTTCCGCTTTATGTTATGCTCATGGTAAAGGGAAAGGAATTCAATGTTTTCCGTCGCTTTATTATGCCAATTCTGTCTTTTGCAGGTGCATGCCTGTTTATCTATGCCGCTATTGCAAAGCACGGTATAAAGAACATCGGCTTCATTATTGTTGCCGGAGTTATCATGCTTCTCGGAGCAATTCTTTATAATCCGAGAAGTGTAAAGCAAAAAGCAAAAAGCAAGAAATAAAAAGCAATAATTTTTGAAAAGCCTGCGGTGTAAACTGCGGGCTTATTTATTGACAGAGGGCATTTTTTGGAGTATCATTAAAAGCGAATAAACAGTAAATTATTCAGCAAAGGAAATGAATACTATGAAATTGAATGAACTGGCTGTCGGCAAGAGCGCCGCTATACTGAGGGTTGGCGGTAAGGGCGCTCTGCGTCAGCATTTTCTTGACATGGGTATGATTCCCGGCGCCGAGGTCACGGTTATAAAGCTTGCGCCGATGGGAGACCCAATGGAATTGCAGATTCACGGCTATGAGCTGACATTGAGACTCGCCGAAGCCGAACAGATCGAAATAAAGCCTATACAAAAGATCAAGAGCAGATACAAGGATACAGAAAGAATCAAGGCGTCGGAGCACCCCGGATTGGGTGAGGACGGTAAATATCACTCAAAGGCGGAGGAAAATCCGTTGCCCGATGGCACAAAATTGACCTATGCTCTTGTAGGCAATCAAAACTGCGGCAAAACGACGCTTTTTAATCAAATTACAGGTGCAAAACAGCATGTCGGCAACTTCCCCGGAGTAACGGTTGACCGCAAGGACGGAATGATTCGAGGTTATCCGAACACTGAGGTGACGGATCTGCCGGGAATATATTCCATGTCCCCGTTCAGCAGTGAAGAGATCGTATCAAGAAATTTTGTGCTCAATGATAAACCAAAGGCGATAATAAATATCGTTGACGCAACCAATATCGAGAGAAATCTTTATCTGACAATGCAACTGCTTGAGATGAATGTCCCGATGGTAGTTGCCTTGAATATGATGGATGAGGTTGTCGGTAATCAAGGCTCTATAGACGTTAACGCTATGGAAGCTATGCTCGGCGTACCGGTTATCCCGATTTCTGCGGCTAAGAACGAGGGCGTTGACGAGCTGATAAAGCACGCGATACATATTGCAAAGTATCAGGAACGACCGCTCAAACAGGATTTTTGCGACAAGAACGACCATAACGGTGCAGTCCACAGATGTATTCATGCCGTTGTTCATCTTATTGAGGATCATGCTGCAAATGCCGAGCTGCCTGTGCGCTTTGCCGCAACAAAGGCAATCGAGGGCGATCCGCTTATTCTTAACCAGCTCAAGCTTGATAAAAACGAGCATGAACTGCTTGAACACATTGTTCAGCAGATGGAGGTTGAGTGCGGTCTTGACCGAAGCGCGGCAATAGCCGATATGCGCTTTGATTTTATCGAAAAGCTCTGTGAAAAAACGGTTGTCAAACCGAGAGAGAGCAAGGAGCGAATAAGAAGCGAAAAAATAGACAAAATACTTACAGGCAAATACACGGCGATCCCGTGCTTCATTGCGATAATGCTTCTCGTTTTTTACCTGACATTCAACGTAATCGGTGCGTGGCTTCAGAATCTTTTGGCAATGGGAATCGACAAGCTCTCGGAAATTACAGATGCGGCACTGACCGCTGCTAATGTCAATGCGGCGGTGCATAGCCTCATAATTGACGGAATTTTCACGGGCGTAGGCAGTGTGCTGAGCTTTTTGCCGATAATCGTTACTCTGTTTTTCTTCCTCTCAATGATGGAGGACAGCGGCTACATTGCAAGAGTAGCATTTGTTATGGATAAGCTGCTTCGTAAAATCGGACTTTCGGGCAAGAGCATCGTGCCTATGCTTATCGGATTCGGCTGTACCGTGCCTGCGGTTATGGCAACAAGGACGCTGACGAGTGAGCGAGACAGAAAAATGACGATTCTGCTCACTCCGTTCATGAGCTGTTCGGCGAAGCTTCCGATTTATTCGTTCTTCGTCAGTGAGTTCTTCCCCGGCAAGGGCGGACTTATTATGGCCGGTCTTTATTTCCTTGGAATTTTGCTCGGAATTTTGGCGGCGTTTTTGTATAAAGGAACATTGTTCAAGGGCGAGCCTGTTCCGTTTGTTATGGAGCTGCCCAACTACCGTCTGCCCGGAATAAAGAATGTTTCACAATTGCTTTGGGAAAAAGCAAAAGATTTTTTGCAGAAGGCTTTTTCGATTATACTTATCGCAACGGTGGTTGTTTGGTTCCTGCAAAGCTTTGATCTTCATTTCAACATGGTTACGAATTCCGTGGACAGCATACTTGCGGCGATATCGGGATTGCTTACACCGATATTCAAACCGCTCGGTCTCGGCGATTGGAGAATTTGCACGGCTCTTATCAGCGGATTCATGGCGAAGGAAAGCGTTGTTTCGACAATGCAGGTTCTTTTCGGAAGCGGTGTTGCAGCGGTGCTCACTCCGCTTGCGGCAGCTTCAATGCTTGTATTCGGCCTTATTTATACCCCTTGCGTTGCTGCGATTGCTTCAATCAAGCGTGAGCTTGGCTTCAAGTGGGCGGCAGGCGTTGTTATTTGGCAGTGTGTTATTGCGTGGGTAGTGGCATTTCTCGTTTATCTTATAGGATCGGCGGTCGGAATATAATGAATATTTGGGATATTGTGATAGTTGCGATCCTTGTGCTTGTAATTGCCGGTGCGGTATTTACAATTATCAAACGCAAGAAAAATGGCGGCTGCTGCGGCGGAAGCTGCAGTCAATGCTCATGCTGCAAGGAGAAAAACAAACACGGTTAATAATTAAAATGAGGATTGTCATATCGGCAATCCTTATTTACTTTCTATTGATTATTTGGTAGAATACTATCAGAACAAATTCAATCGAGGTAGCTATGAAAAAGATCGTTGCAGGAATTTTGGCTCATGTTGACGCAGGTAAAACAACGCTCGCCGAAGCGATGCTTTACCGCACAGGAAAATTACGTAAAATCGGTCGTGTCGATCACGGTGACATGGCTCTGGACACCCATACCCTTGAGCGTGAAAGAGGAATCACTATTTTTGCAAGTCAGGCGGTTTTTTCGACGGATAAAATCGAGGTCACACTGCTTGATACGCCCGGTCACGTTGATTTTTCCTCCGAGACGGAGAGAACACTCTCAGTGCTCGATTATGCTATTCTTGTCATCAGCGGACTTGACGGTGTGCAGTCGCACACTATGACTTTATGGAAGCTTTTGAAGCTCTACAACGTTCCGACATTTGTTTTTGTGACTAAAATGGACTTCGCACGAAAGAGCCGCGAGGAGATAATCGAAAACCTTAATTCCGAGCTTGACGGCGAATTTGTTGATTTCGGCGACGAGGAAGCTGTGTCGGAGAACATGGCACTTTGCAGCGAGAGCCTGATGGAGAAATATCTCAGCGGCGAAGAAATAGATGAAAAAGAAATAGCCGAAGTAATTAAATTGAGAAAGATTTTTCCGTGCTTCTTCGGCTCCGGCTTGAAGCTTGACGGCATTGACAAATTCATAAAAGCTCTCGAAGAATATACAATTCAGCCCGAATATCCCGAAGCCTTCGGCGCAAAGGTGTTTAAAATAAGTCATGATTCGCAAGGCGTGCGCCTGACCCACATTAAGGTCACGGGCGGCTCGGTCAAGGTCCGAGAGATGATAGGTGACGAAAAAATCAGCGGCATAAGAATATATTCGGGTGCAAAATTTACAACGGCAGACGAGGTGGGATCGGGCGAAATATGCGCCCTGACGGGACTTGATAAAACGCATAACGGACAGGGGCTTGGCTTTGAAGATGCAGGAGAGAAGCCGATGCTTGAGCCTGTTATGAATTACCGCGTTGTGCTTCCCGACGGGTGCGATGCAGACACGCTTCTGCCAAAGCTTCGTGAGCTTGAGGAGGAGGATCCACAGCTCCATGTAACATGGAACAGTCACCTTAAAGAGATCCACGTCGGACTGATGGGCGAGGTGCAGGCAGAGATACTCAAAAGCATTGTTGCCGAGCGTTTCGGCGTGAAAATAGATATCGACTCGGGCAGGGTCATGTATAAGGAGACGATAGAGAACACTGTTGAGGGCGTCGGTCACTATGAACCCTTGCGCCATTATGCCGAGGTACATCTTATCATGGAGCCGTTGCCGCGGGGAGCCGGGCTTATCTTTAAAACCGATTGCAGCGAGGACACCCTCGACCGCAACTGGCAAAGGTTGATTCTTATGCATTTAGGCGAAAAGCAGCACCTCGGAGTGCTGACGGGCTCACCGATAACGGATATGAAAATCACCCTTGCGGCAGGCAGGGCGCACATTAAGCATACGGAGGGCGGCGACTTCCGCCAGGCGACCTACAGAGCGGTGCGTCAGGGTCTTATGCAGGCAAAATCAAAGCTGCTTGAACCGTATTTCTCATTTAGACTTGAGGTGCCGAGCGAGCAGATAGGCAGGGCGATAAACGATATTAGAATGAAGTCGGGAAGCTTTGAATCACCCGAGGAGAGCGGCGGAATTTCCGTTCTCAGTGGCAGAGCGCCCGTTACCGAGCTGAACGGCTATGCATCCGAGGTTGCGGCTTATACGGGCGGCAGAGGCCGTCTCTATTGCGAGAGCGCAGGCTATGACGATTGTCACAATGCCGAAAAGGTGATAGCTGAGCTTGCCTACGATCCTGAGGCAGATCTTGAAAACACACCCGATTCAGTCTTTTGTGCTCACGGAGGCGGATTTGGCGTGAAGTGGAACAAGGTCGGAGAGTATATGCACCTTGAAAGCTGTCTTGAAAAAGAAAAGCCCTACACTCCGCCCGTCAATCGCCGAAACCTGCACATTGACGATAAGGAGCTGGAGGCTATAATGGAGCGAGAATTCGGCAAGCCGAAATATGAGCTTTACAGACCGATGGCGAAGAAGAATGACGAAAATCAAACGGATTTTGAGCTGACCGAGCGCAAGAGCTATGTCCTCGTTGACGGCTACAACGTTATTTTTGCGTGGGACGAGCTGAAAAGACTTGCCGATACAGATCTCGGTGCGGCGAGGGAGCGGCTGATGGAAATTCTTTGCAATTACAGCGCCTACACGAAGAACAACGTCGTGCTTGTTTTCGACGCATACAAGGTGCCGGGCAACACGGGCGAGCGATTTGATTTTCATAATATCCATGTTGTTTACACCAAGGAGAGGGAGCTGGGCGACGTTTATATTGAAAAGCTCATATCGGAAATAGGCAAGAACGACCGGGTGCGGGTCGTTACGTCGGATAATCTTATTCAGCTTTCGGCGGTTCGCTTCGGTGTGTTGAGAATGTCGGCGGCGGAGTTTGAACGTGAGGTTGATTCCGTTCACGCCAAAATCGGCAAATTCCTCGACGAAATCAGAGAGAAAAATTCTAAAACGAAGATTGATGAAATTTCAAAAATCTGAAATCGAGCGATAGATTACCTTAAAAGGGGATTTATGAATGAAAAATTTATGTGAGCAAATGTGGAGTGAAAACTGCCGATACATAAGAAATCTATGTGAATATAAGCTCAGTGATTCACACAAGGCTGATGAATGTATAAGTGAGGTATATACAGCTTTGGTGCAGGCATTAGAGAATAAAACTGAAATATTGAATCCAAAGGCATGGTTAACAGCTGTTGCAAAGAATAAAATAATTGATTTTTATGATTCGGACAGGAAGAACAATGCCGTTGTTGTTTCGCTGTCTGCTTTCGGCGAGTCGGTAGGTTCGCATGACAGCTATAGCTTTGATGAGGTCTCTGATGATGAGATAGAACTGATTAAAAATAAAGTGCTTGAACGTCTTGATGAAAGAGAAAAAGTAATAATTGAGGACTATTATCAAAGGGGCAAGAAAATCAAGGTAATTGCCACAGAGAGAAATTTGAGTGAAGTGAATGTCAAACAGATACTTTTTCGAGCAAGAGAAAAGATAAAAAGCAATGCAAAGAAAGAATTGAATAGACATATTGAACAAAGAAAAGATAAATAATTTGTGCAATATTTTTTGTAACCTTTTGATTTTTTCTCGACTATATAAGCAAAGGAGAAACGTTTATGACAAACAACGAATTCAGAAATATTTTGAAAGACGAAGAAAATTTACTGTCAAAAGAAGAACTTGATTTGTTGATAAATGCTGAACTTGCCAAGCCCGAAGAAGAGATGGATACCGAGCTTATAGATTATTGTTTAAAGGCACTTCAGGCATTTAATAATGACGATAAAAAGGAAAGGGACGGTGAAATAAAGACTAAAAAGAAAAAACGTGTATTAACGAGGATAATTGCAATTGCCGCCGCAGTCGCAGTTATAATTGCGGGAGCAGTGTCGGCTTCGACGGGAATGCACAAGACGAATGTTAAGGAGGGGATTGTGGAATTTTACAGGGATTATATACAGATCAATTTCAGCGGCAGTGAGAATAGAAAGCAGGAATTTAAATCATCAGATTCAAAGCTGATAAAGGAGCTTGCCGACAATGGCATATCGCCTGTGGTTTTGCCCGAGGCACTGCTTTCGGAGGATTACAAAATAGAAAGGCTTGAGTATGAAGACACCGAATACATTAAATCTGCAAACATAATGCTTAAGCAAAAAAGGAAAAAAGTAAACATTACGATAAGCAGATATGATGAAGCAATAGGATTGCCTGATATGGAATATATGAATACCGAGGGACTGGAAAAAATTACGGTAGACGGAGTAGATGTATATGTCATTATAAGAGATGATGATTATAAGGTCATCACATATGTTGACAGAGACATGTATTACAGTATCGTAGCCGAGTGGGATATTGAAACGGCTTTGGAGATAGCAAAAACGATAAAGTAGGAGGAAAATTATAATAAAATAATAAAAATGATAATGGCAGTGATATTTGCATTGATTCTGTTGACGGTAAGCTATGCGATTCCTGCTTCATTATAAAGTGTATGAAGGTAAATCAAATGAGAAATTTAATCTATATGTAAATATGGGCTGTGTCTTACAAGGAAAGAGGCTATTGGGTTCATATTCTCATTCGGTTATAGTTGTTTTGGTAGGCAGATCAATACGATATTGTGCTCATACTACAGCACGAAAAGATGAGCCTATAAAAACGTTCTATGATGGGTTTAATAAATGTAGAGCTATAGAGGTCTACCAAACTTATTAAAAAGAGGGTAAATCAATGAAAAAAATTATTGTTCCGTTGCTTTGCATTTTGTTCCTTTTAACCTCATGCAGCGCAGGTACGGATAACCTGAAAAGTTATTGGAATTACAGAGAATATTTCGGTATATCATATCTGACTATTATGCATAAAAGCTCGGACAAAGAAACGGAAATCGGTGAATCTGTTTTAGAAACGGCTCAAAAGGTTTTTACATATGTCGGCGACGAAAAAGATGCTGATAAAAATGTAGGAGAATTATACAGGTATTATGCCTTTGTCAAAGCCCCGTTAGAGGTTAAAAGCAGTGAAGCAAAATTAGAGTTGATTACAACTAAAATTACCGGAAACCGAGGGGAAATGTGGGTGGAATACTCCAGAATGGCGGCATATGCGAATGAAGAAGGCGGCTACGGCGGTGAGGCACTGTGCCTTTGGAAATTGAAAAAAACAGACGGTAAATGGATCGTTACCGGAGTTAAGGAAACGGCATAATATACAAAACAAGCGGCTGCATTTTCGTACAGCCGCTTGTTTGTTACAGTGATTTATTTTTTTAGCATTTCATAGACCGTTTGATATTTTTCCTGGGAATAATCCTTGTCAAGCGAGAAATCGGAATTGCCTGCGATTTCAACGACATCTTTCTGACTGCCCTTGAAGAACTTCTTCGCATAGGAATTTACCTGATAAAGAGCTTCGGCATAAACGTCCTCGTCCTCAACCGTTGCGGTGAGCGATTTGATATCGTCACTCAGCGTGTCGCTTTCGGTAAGGTCGGAGTTTGAGAAAGCAATCAATCGAAGCGCAAGGCTTGCCGCCTTTGCCGATGAGCCTGCCGTGCCGATAGGGAAATTATTGATATCGGCAAAGATATCTTTGATCGTATCAATCTTCTGAGGAGCCTCGGTTGTCGTTTCCGTTTCAGACTCTGCCGTGGTCTCGGGCTCGGTCGGTTCGGTTTGCTTCGCGGTCGTTGTTACTTCTGTTGTGGGGTCGTCATTGCCAAAGGGGAGGGAGCATGCGCCGAAAGAGGAGATTACGAGGGCGAACGCAGAAACGATCGCAAGAGTTTTAATTGCTTTTGCCATAATCAGTTTCCTTTCTGTCGTTTAATGACTTTGAGCCTTGAGAAGTCCTCACGCTCTTTTTCGTCAAGCGCATCGGAAATGAACTTGACGGTTGATGTGAATTTCGGAATCATAACGTTGCTCAGGGCGTTTGTACGCTTCTGAGTTTTCTTAATTGCGTCGGCAAGACGCATAACATTGCTTTCGATTTCAGCAAGCTGAACCGTCAGCTTTTTGACCTCTTCAAAGTTAATATATGCCTCGTCAAGCAAGGAATTGCTTGCATTAAGACCGTAGTAAAAATATCTGTTGCGTTCGTCGAGCGTGATCTGCGGCAGCTCGACGCCCATAACGCTACGGACGGTCATGTGCAGACCGTTATCAACGGGAATACATTCGGCAAAGGAGGAACAGTTGCCGATTGATATCTGCGCCTGCTCAAGAGTGTAATACGCCTTGGCATATGCCGTATTGATCTCGCTCTGAATGGTTGAAGCTTTTTCGCTCATCGTCATGATCTCACGGATAAGCATGTTTCTTTTTCTGTCCATGAGGTCGTAGCCGAGCTTAGCAAGCTCCAACGATTTTTTCGTGGCAATGAGATTGTTTTTGGTCGGAAAAACCTTTGAACTCATCGGCTGTTCTCCTTTCGTAAAATTAAGACGGATTATTTACCCTTATAATATTTCTCAATCGTCTTATCGTCAACACGGTCGAGATCCTCTCTGGGCAGCTCGGAAAGAAGCTCCCAGCCTAGGTCAAGTGTTTTCTGAATCGAACGGTTTTCGTAAGGCGACTGTGAAATAAACTTTGCTTCAAAGTCCTTGCCAAACTGCAAAAGACGCTTATCGGAAGCGGAAAGTTCATCCTCGCCGATAACGCTTGCAAGGCTCTTTGCATCCTGAACCTTAGCGTAGGACGAGAAAAGCTGGTTTGCAAGTATGCTGTGATCCTCACGGGTGAAGCCCTCACCGATGCCGTCTTTCATAAGACGTGAAAGCGACGGAAGAATTCCGATCGGCGGATAAATTCCCTTTGAATCAAGCTCACGGTCAAGAACGATCTGACCCTCGGTGATGTATCCCGTAAGGTCGGGAATCGGGTGTGTGATATCGTCGTTCGGCATGGTGAGAATCGGGATTTGAGTAAGTGAACCCTTTGAGCCCTCAATAATTCCGGCACGCTCATAGAGCGACGCAAAATCTGAATAAAGATATCCCGGGAAGCCTTTTCTTGCAGGAATTTCGCCCTTTGACGAGCTGAATTCACGGACGGCTTCCGCATATGACGTCATATCCGTCAAAATAACAAGCACGTTCTTTTCAAGCGTGAATGCAAGGTATTCTGCGGCGGTCAAAGCGCATCGGGGAGTGATAATTCTTTCAACAATGGGATCGTTTGAAAGATTCAGGAACATTACAACCTTGTGCATAACGTTCGCTTTTTCAAACGATGATCGGAAATAGCTTGCAACGTCGTTCTTAACGCCCATTGCGGCAAAAACGATTGCGAAGTCCTCACTGTCTGAGATTGAGGCCTGACGAACGATCTGAACGGCAAGTTCATTGTGCTTCATACCCGAGCCCGAGAAGATGGGCAGCTTCTGACCTCTGATAAGAGTCATGAGCGCATCAATCGAGGAAATACCTGTGTTGATATAGTTCTTGGGATAAACTCTCGAAACGGGGTTGATGGGCGACGAGTTAACGTCACGTTTTTCAACGGGGTAAACCTCACCGAGTCCGTCGATCGGTCTGCCGAGTCCGTCAAAAACTCTGCCGACGATTTCGGGAGAAAGGCTCAATTCAATCGGGTGACCCGTCATTCTCGTCTTGGTGTTGACGAGCGAAAGACCTTTTGTACCCTCAAATACCTGAATAACGACCTTTTCGCCCTCGATTTCTACTATACGGCCTGTTCTTGATGAGCCGTCCTCAAGTCGAAGCTCAACCATTTCATCGTAGGAGGCGTCCTTGATGTTGTCAAGAACGATAAGCGAACCGTTGATCTGACTTAAACCGATGTGTTCAATAATCATTTTGCGGCTGCCTCCTTTGCACTGACAGAGGCAAGAGCAGCGTCGATTTCCTTATAGTATTCGTCGAACATATCAAGCCTGTCATTAGGTATATCATATTTCATCTGAACAAGTTTGTCAAATAATTTAAGCTCCGTTACCTTTGAAAGAGGAATCTTGAGAGCAACGATTTCATTGCTTCTGTGATAGAGGTAAAGGATTATCTGCATCATTTTGAGCTGCTTTTCAAGAGAAACGTAGGTGTCGTCCTTGTGGAAAGCGTTCTGCTGAAGGAAGCCGACACGGATAACTCTCGCAACCTCGATGATAAGCTTCTGATCGTCGGGAAGAACATCGGAGCCGATTAGCTTTACGATTTCCATAAGGCTTGTTTCCTCGGCAAGCAGCGATGCGATTTCGTTTCTGCAAGTCATAAAGTCCGAGCCGACGTTCTTGTTGTACCACGGCGCAAGCTCGTTAAGATATTCGCTGTAGCTGTCGTTCCAGTTGATTGCAGGATAGTGACGTGCGTAAGCAAGCGACTTATCGAGTGCCCAGAAACAACGGGTAAAGCGCTTTGTGTTCTGAGTAACCGGCTCTGAGAAATCCGAACCCTGAGGTGAAACAGCACCGATAACGGAGATTGAACCGTCCTGTCCGTTGAGCGTTTCAACATAGCCGGCACGCTCATAGAACTCGGAGAGTCTTGACGGCAGATAAGCCGGGAAGCCTTCGTCGGCAGGCATCTCTTCAAGTCGTCCGCTGATTTCACGCAGAGCCTCAGCCCAACGTGAGGTCGAGTCGGCCATCATTGCGGTGTGGTATCCCATGTCACGGTAATATTCAGCTATCGTGATACCTGTGTATATTGAAGCCTCACGGGCGGCAACGGGCATATTCGATGTGTTCGCAATGAGCACGGTACGGTCGGTGAGGGGTCTGCCGGATTTCGGGTCGGTAATCTCACCGAATTCCTTAAGAGCCTGTGTCATTTCGTTTCCACGCTCGCCGCAGCCGACGTAAATGATGATATCTGCGTCGCACCATTTGGCAAGCTGATGCTGCGTCATCGTTTTTCCTGTGCCGAAGCCGCCCGGGATAGCGGCGGCACCGCCCTTTGCAAGAGGAAACAGCGTATCAATTACACGCTGACCCGTGATGAGCGGCTTCTCGGGAGGAAGTCTTTTTGAAATCGGTCTCGGTGTTCTGATAGGCCATTTGCGGCAGAGAGTAAGCTCATGTAGCTTTCCGAGATCGTCTTTTAATGTGATGACGGTGTCGTTGACCTTGTATTTTCCGTCCGGCTTAACATCGACAACCTCGCCGCTGAGCTCGGGCGGAACCATAATTTTATGAATAAGGGCTTTCTCGGGTGTTGTGGCATAAACTGCGCCGCCCTTGAGCTTATCACCCTTTTTCGCTGTGATAGTAACGTCCCATTCTGTCTCCTCATTGAGTGATGAGGGATGCAAGCCTCTCGGAATAAACGAGCCTGCGCTTGCGGCAATATCATTGAGCGGATTTTCGATTCCGTCAAAAATATTGCTGAGAATTCCGGGGCCGAGAGTAATGCAAAGGGGAGAGCCTGTCGGATAAACGGGATCACCGGGTTTAAGTCCGGAGGTTTCCTCGTAGACCTGAATAACAGTCTCGTCGCTGTCGATTCTGATAACCTCGCCGATAAGGCGCTGATTGCCGACAAAGACCATTTCGGTCATTTGCAGGTCGGTTTTTCCTTTAACAGAAACAACAGGACCGTTTATTGAATATATAACATTTTCCATTATGTTTGCTCCTTCTGTCAAAGAGATAAGGATAAGCCGGAGTAGCTGTAAAAATTCTGCTTTTCCGTTTCAAGGCGTGCGTCAAGCGTATCGTCGGCAGTCATTGCCGTGCGAAGATTTTCGCCCTTGCAACCGCCGAGCTTTATGAATTCATCATATTTGACCTCATTGCCGAGAGCCTTTATCTCGGCTTCAAGCTTTTTGTCATCAGGCCTGAGAATAATAACGGCGTCGTCACCGATTGCAGCCTTGATATTTGATACGCTGTTCATGAGAAAATCATGATAGCTGTCGCTTTTTGCAAAAGCATTGATTTTTTCGAATGCCTGAGCAAACACCTTCTCGGTTATTTCATTTCGGCGTGCAACAAGCTTTTCGATTTCTTTAGTCTCATTTTCGGACAGCTCGGCATTGATTTCTTCGTTAAGACGGTCAAATTCACTGCTTCTTACCGGACGGACATTCTGACGGGCAAGACGGCGAGTCTTTTTTATCTCGTTCTCGATGTATTCGTCAACGTCATTTTTAATTTTTTCGCAGCGTGCATCGGCGTCCGAATTTATTGCCTTGAGAAAACGCTCTGTTTTACTTGAATTGTTGATCAAATTCATTCCTCCTTCTTGGAGTTTTGAAAGTTATATTTTAATTCCGATCGCTTCGCTTACATAGTCGGCGATCGAGTTGCTTGTACCGTCCGAGTGTCTGTCGGGAATCTCGATTATCAACGGCAGTGAGTGAGCCTTGCGAAATGCGCCGATCTCGTCCGAGCAGAGTGATACAAGCGTTTGATTGATGAGGATTATGCCGATGTCGGGATCCTTAGCAGCCTTTTCAAAAAGCTCGCGAACCTCATCTCTGCTCTCCGTTACGGTGCCTTCAATTCCTGCAAGGCGCATACCGAGAGCCGTATCCTCATTGTCACAAATCAGATAAAGACGCATAAGCTCACCTTAGATCTTGTTAAGAATAAGGATTGAAATAACAACGCCGTAAAGGGCGATTGATTCACCGAGGGCAACGAAGATAAGAGCTTTACCGAATGCTTTAGCGTCCTCACTTGTTGCTGCGATAGCCGCCGGAGCACCAGCCGCAACGGCGATACCGCCGCCGACGCCCGAAAGACCTGTAACGATAGCGGCTGCAAGAAGTCCGAGACCCTTGCCGTTATCTGAATTTGATGCTGTTGACGTTGCTTCCTCGCTCTGAGAGGTTGTTGCAGTCTCGTTTGTCTTGTCCTCATTGGCTGCCGAAACAGAGAATGTAACGGCGCAAACGGTGATTGCGATTACTGCGAAAGCGATAAGGTTTCTGGCGAGAACCTTCTTGCCGGAAACACCTCTTGACTTGCGGTTAAAGGAATATGCAAAAAGTGCCGTGAGAGCGGCGATGGGGAGTACTGCGATAAGAACATAAAACAATGACATGGTTATTACCTCCGAAAATTATTTTTTAACTGTTATAACTACGTTTTCGTTGTCCTCGGCATTTGAGGGCTTGAAAGCGTTTCTGATGCTGAAAAATACACCTTTGTTTTTGCGTGTGCCAACGCTGTTGAACGGCTTGCCGTCGCCCGCATAGAATCGGCTGAACATCTCATAGAATTCAAGTCTCAGAACCTGAATACCCGTCAGAAGTCCTTCGAGAGCGATAACAATGATGTTGCCGAATATCATCGAGATGATACCGCCGACGGAATATTCGTTGCCTGCCAGCGATGAGAAAACCATCATCATGCCGGCATGGACGAGAACGAATGCACCGACTCTGAGAAACGAAACGGTGTTGCTGAAATAGGTCAGGATATATTCGATAACCTCAAAGAAGTTCTGCATGATGTAGTCCGACCATTTCTCGGGCATGTAGTTCTCTTTTTTGTCCACCATTCCGATAAGAATCTCCTGGAAGAAGAGAAGCAGTATGCAAACAACTGCGACGATTACGACAACTCCTGTCGGGAGCACCGCTTTGCCTGCCATGAAGCCGACGACTGCGCATACAAGCGTTGCGTAAAGAATTATACCGACAACGCCGTTGGTGCTGAACAGCGCTTCGCCGAGCTTTTTATTCTTCAGCGAGCAGAAAACGTTCAGACCCATGGAGATCACAACAAGCGCAACGCCTATGCCGATTGCAAGAATCAGAACGGTGTTTATCGAATCCATGACCGAAATCGGCTTACCCTGCAATCCAATTGCATGATAAAGGGGATCGAGAAGCTCTTCGTAACCAAACACAGAGCCGACAAGCAGTCCGAAGAATGCCGAGCTGATGCCGCACGGAACAAGAATTTTTGCCAGCTTTGCTCCTTTGATTCTGTAAACAAGATATCCGCCGATCGCAAGCACAAGTCCCTGACCCAGATCGGCAAACATAATGCCGAAAAGAAGGGAATAGGTGATTGCAACAAAAGGCGTGATATCAACTCCGCCGTAGGAGGGAAGTCCGTACATTTCAACGAACATTTCAAACGGACGGAACGGCTTTTTGTTTTTGAGCTTGACGGGGGGACTGCTTCGCTTCTCCTGCTCGGGATCGGCCTCCTCAAAGGTAACTCCGTCAATTTTTTCAATATTCTGTTTAAATCTTTTGTAGCTTGATTTCGGAACCCAGCCGACATAGATGAAATAGTCGGAGTCTGAATCCTTTGCCGCGTACCGTCTGAGGTCAAAGGCAAGGCTTGCGACCTCAAGATAGGCATGAACCTGTTCGCAGTGTTCGGAATTTTCTGCCCAGAAGTCTGCGATTTCCGTATCAATCTTGTTAAGCTCGATTGTGAGCTTTTCCTTTTCGACATTTAGCTTTGCGAGTATTTCTTTCGGTGTGCCCGTTGAGAAAGGAATATGAATTCTGTCAAAATACAGCGAAGCAAAAATTCTGTCAACCTCGTCTATTTGAGTTCTCGGAGCCGAATAAATACCCCAATGACTCTTTTCGTCAACAGACGATTCAAGGAAAACGAAAAGGTTGTTGCTTTCGTAAGCCTTGAGCTTTGGGTAACAGTCTTTTGGAATACTGCCGAAGCGAACCTTCAAGAATTCGCAGGAAAGAAGTTCCTCAATCGGAATGTCAATTCCGATGAAATGATTGAATTGCTCTGCCGACGCTTCAACCTCCTGAAGCTTGTCGGAAATCTCGGTTCTTTTTGCGAAACTTTCCGAAAGCTTTTCCTTGAGAGCGTCAATATAGTCAAACTCGTTTGAATCGACTATAATTTCATCGCCCTTAAAGGTGTCCTTGAGCGTGACGCCTGCGATTGAAGCAATTTCTTCTATCTTCTGAATGGAAGATGAATATGGGTTTTCCTCGTTCAGCGGTACAAATCCGAGCGAGTCGGAAATGTAATCCATTGCGTTTTCGGGATGAAAATCGCCGCTGATACAGCAGGATGTTATAAACTCATCGAGGTGATCAATAAGACCGTAGGTCCTGACGAGCTTCATTTTTTCAATTGCCAAAACACAGCCTCCTAACTTTCTGCTCCGATCAAAACGGAACGTGCTTTATCCGCCGGAATATTGTATTTTATCGCCTCAACGATGTGGATAATGTTTCGCACCTCGTTTTCGGCAAGGAAAAGGTAACAAAGCATAACCGCCGTCGGGTTCGTATAATAACGAAAACCCTTGAGCTGCTGCCCGATAAGCATTTCTCTGGTCGCATTCTCAATGTATTTGAAGTCAACCTTTGAAAAATCCTTTTTATAATAGGTATTGGGAATGATATTTACAATGTCCGTTGCGTTTTTCGCTTCGGATATCGCAGTCAGATCCTTTTCGGTAAAATTCGTGCAGCCGGGAACGCTGAAGTCTCGAATGAACATCTTGTTGGGACTGCCGAAATTCAAAAGTCTGTAAGCTCTTGTGAGCATGTACATATCAAGCCTGTAATTAACCGTTTCGTAAATCTCTTTTTTCTTGCGCCGATCCTTTGAAAGCTTGATGGATTTGACAAGAAAAGAGAATCTGTATTTATTAAGGTCGTTTTCAATCAGGATAAACATTCCGTCATCGGAATAATTATCGCGATATCTTTCAAGAATTTTTTTATAATCCGTGTGTTCAAGAGCCTTCAGAAGATCCGAATAGCTTCGTACCTTTGCCAGCTCATAAAGATCTATGTCGGTTTTGCTGTTGAAGAATGGCGGCAGGGAAGAGAGGTATTTCTCGGGCTTGCCTATTATTAACAACTGTATAATTGTCATAAGCTGTCTGATATCATTCTGAACAACAAAGTAACGGTAAAAAATTTCACCTGCCGAAAGCTGATATTCGCAAAGCTTTTCGCTCTTCTTTAAAAGGCTCATCTTGAGAATTTCTTCGATCTGCGCCGAGTCGATATTAGTCGGCAGGGCGTCAAAATCCGAGCGATAATATGTTCTTGTTTTAAGATAGTTCGCAAGCTCGACAAGTGATTTGCAGTTGAGCATATCGTTGTAGTTCTCTTTTGTCAGCCTTTTACCGTACATCGCATGCGCCTTTGCCATAACGGCATTGTCGGCGTATGAAACCGCCATTACGTTCACCTCCCGCAGTGATAAACGATCACAATATCACAAAACAACCGAGATTACCGATTGCCCGTCAATTCTTTGTAACGTTTTCAACAATTTTATCTACCCATTTGTCGGCATTCTCTTTATAGAGATTTTCCATACCGTTGAGGATCTTTTGATTTCTCTCGCCGACCTTTTCAAGATAGGCGTCGCCCTCAGTGCGCTGTTTCTGACTCTTTTTCAAAGCGAAATCGAGGGCTTTTTGGTTTTCTTCCTCGGTAATGCGATTTTTCTTTTCGCCCAGTTCGGCAATTTCCTTGTCACGGTATGCTTCAGCCTCTTTAACGCGCTCACACGCTTGCTTATCCATATCAAGGATCACGCGAAGCATCTCTTTCATTCTCTCACCTCATTGCGCTTGTTAATTCATTCACACATTATAGCACTTCTTAATAAAAAAGCAATGGTAATTTTGTACAATTTATGGCCGTTTTTTTAGAGAAAAAAGACAAATATTTCATTGAAAAAAATTGCGAAGTATTGTAGAATATAAATAACCTGTGCAGGAGGAAATCGTTATGAAGCTTAGCTATATAATTCCCGTGTATAATGTAGAGAAGTATTTAAAAGAATGTATTGACTCAATTCTTGCGCAGACATTCGATGATTATGAAATTATTCTCGTTGACGACGCTTCGCCGGATAACTGCCCTTACATATGCGACGGGTATGCGGAAAGATATCCGGATATAATAAAGGTTATACACAAAAAAAATGCGGGTCCAGCCGCCGCAAGGAATGACGGCTTGAAAATTGCATCGGGCGATTACATATGGTTCTTTGACAGTGATGATGTGCTTAAGGCCGATTGTGTAAACAAAGTTTATGAAATGGCTTTAAAAAACAATGTCGATATTTTGCAAATGTCTTTTATGTCTTTTCATGACGGAAAGGACGACTCCTATAAAACCGAGTCGGTATTTGAATACGGCAAGGTGATCGGACATAAGGAACTTACAAAGTATGTTGCAAGCTCCAATACGGACAGAAGCGTGATTTTTGCATGGCGAAATATATATAAAAAAGCTTTTTTAGATGACAACAATATTTTATTTGACCCATCATTGAGAATGCTGGAGGATCCGCCTTTTAATACGCTTGCTTTTTTGAAGGCAAAGAGCTTTTCGGCAGCCGATATTCCCATATATTCATACAGAATAAGGCAGTACAGTCTGCAAAGAAAAAAGTATGTTGAGAATTACGATATCGTGATGGAATATCAATGGAGCTTGAAATTAAAATATTACAGAGATTTTTCCGATAATGACGGGTTGTTTTACAAAGATATCGCCGAGTTTACAATTAAAACCAATCTGCCTGTTTTGCTTTCAAATATATACAGCAATAACATTGACGGCAAATATACTTTTCTTAAAAGAATCGGCAATTCGGAAATGCTCCGAAAATCCTTTGAAGATTACGATATCAAAGAATTTAAGTCAAAATCGCTTGATTGGTGGGCTACATTTTTCATTAAAAAGAAGCTTTATCTGCTTGCACATTTTATTTGCAAAAATATTCTTTATAAATAGTATATAATTATAAATCGCACTTCGTTTTGAAGCTGCGATTTATTTTTTAAAACCGCTTTTGTGACAAAAAAATCGGGAAACGGGATATATAATTTAACTGAGGTGGTGAGGATGACCGTTTATGCCGATGTGCTTGTCATGGTTAATTTGTTTGTGAATTATGCGTTGCTGCTTTGCTCGTCGCTGATTTTAAAAAACAGGATTTCAAATCTTCGTTTGCTCGCAGGGGCGGCGATAGGAAGCGCTTACGGCTTAGTGATTTTTCTGCCGGAGATTCCGATTTATTTTGAGCTGCCGGTGAGAATAGCTGTGAGTGCGGCAATCGTTCTCACTTCGTTCGGCTTTCGCAATATACGGCGTTTTTTGCGCTGCTTTTTCACGTTCCTCGCCGTGACTTTTGCTTTCGGCGGAATTATGCTCGTCATTTGGGTAACGGTTGCACCCGTCGGTATGATATACAACAACGGAACGGTTTATTTTGACATCAGCCTATCCGTGCTGGCGGTATCAACGGTTGCCTGCTTTGCCATCGTCAGCCTGATTTCACGCCTTATCGCGCGAAAGGCTCCGACAAATTCCGTTTACACGCTGAACGTTACGAATGGCGAACGAATGATATCGGGCGTGGCACTCTGCGATACGGGAAATTCGCTCGTCGAAAGCTTCAGCGGTTACCCCGTGATAATAGGCGAATATGATACACTGCTCGGAATTATGCCGCAGAGCGTTATTGATTATTATGAAAACCCGTCAGCGTGCTCTGATGCGTCAAATCTTCGGTTGATATTGTGCAAAACGGTTTCAAACGTCGGCGTTTTACCGTCATTCAGACCGAAAAATGTTGAGGTCGTTTCAATTGACAGGAGAATAAAAACAGATGAAGTTTATATCGCTGTGACGAAATACCGGCTCGGCGGCGGTGAATTTGATTTTATTTTTAATCCAAAATTGTTTGACGGAGTGAACGACCATGAAGATAATAGAAAAAATAAAAAAGCTCCTGCTTCGGCTGAAGCAGGAAAACACCGTGCATTATGTAAACGGCCCCGAAACGCTTCCGCCGCCGCTCTCAAAGCAGGAGGAGCAGGCGGTAATGGAGGAAATATTGAAGGGGAACGACAGCGTTCGGGAAAAGCTGATAGTACATAATCTGAGGCTTGTGGTGTACATAGCAAAAAAATTTGAAAGCTCGGGCGTCGGTATTGAGGACCTTGTTTCAATCGGAACGATAGGACTTATCAAGGCGGTCAACACCTTTTGCCCCGAGAAAAATATCAAGCTTGCGACCTATGCTTCACGCTGTATCGAAAACGAGATATTGATGCACCTTCGCAAAACCGGCTCGCAGCGAAATGAAATTTCCATCGACGAGCCGCTGAATGTTGACTGGGACGGAAACGAGCTGCTGCTTTCGGATATTCTCGGAAGCGATCCCGATTTAATTAACCGCGATATCGAACTTGAGGACGAAAAAAGTCTCCTGCTCAGAACGATAAACGCAATGGGTGAGCGCGAAAGAACGATAATGTCCATGCGCTTCGGGCTGAACGGTCAGCGAGAGCATACGCAGAAGGAGGTTGCGGACATTCTCGGAATTTCGCAAAGCTATATTTCAAGGCTTGAAAAGAAAATCATTGCTTCCTTAAAAAAGGAAATTGAGAAAGCAACGTTTGTTTAATGCAGCTAATTTAAAGCTTCATAAATTTAAAATTTCCGTAAAAGCAGGTGTCAAGAAGCTCCGAGGGCAGGTGAGTATTCTCACAGAAAGCCGAGTAAAGCTCCGCATCGGAGCATATTGCGTTGATGCTTCTCGGGATATTTAAAGAAGCTTGGATTCGTCGGATCCTTTCGATGATCCTGTCAACCGAAAACGAAATATCTTCGCCCGAGCGAAAAAGACCGACACGCCGTGCCAGCTCGCCGAGAGCGTCGCAACGATTGTGCTCAAGATAGTCCGGCACACAAATTGCCGCCGCAGTTTGCTTCTTAATGCCAAGCTTTGCAAAGAAAGACGTGAGTTCATCGAGCATCAAGCTGCCGCATTCCGTCGAATTTCTGTAAGCGAGAACGGCGCAGTACATTGCATATTGCAAGCGGGCGATTGATTTGTAATTTCCTCTGTAGGCTCCGACAACATGGTTTATAATGCTTGCCGCACTCGACAGCGCAAGCGATGCGATAACGTCATTATCGCAGGAGATAACGGCATCTGCCGCATAGGCGAAGCATGACATTGCGTCGTAAGCGATTGTGCCCGAGGTTATCTGCATTGCAAGGTCGGGGTCAAGAACGACCTCGACAG
Source organism: Ruminococcus sp. CAG:488 (assembly GCA_000434055.1). Taxonomy (GTDB): domain Bacteria; phylum Bacillota; class Clostridia; order Oscillospirales; family Acutalibacteraceae; genus CAG-488. The sequence continues at coordinate 30,048 of HF999636.1, forward strand.
GGGAAAGGCAATAGATATTGTAATCCGCCTCGGGGAAATCGGTCATTGAGCATGAGGAAAAATACGGCACCGCGGCAAACCCGACACCGCTTTGATATGAAATGAACATGGCGGCGTCCATCAGCCACGCACTGCCGACCGCAACGATTCTGTCGGGAGCATTTTCGGAAATATATTTGATTGATTTTTCGTAAAGCTCGTTAAAATCCTTTGAAACCAAAAGCTTGATATCCGGCGTTTTTTCGCTGAGCATATCCTGAATATAACCGAGGGATTCCGTTTGTTTAACGGTCTCGGCATCGGACAGGATCAATATGTTTTCATAATATGATTGCGCAAATTTTCGGGCGGCACCGTCGCCGAAAAACACCTTTTGCGGCAGAGATATTTCAGGCATAAAGCTACACTCCTTTTTGACTTATTATTTTCAAAGAGGAGTGTTTTATTCTGAAATTTTTGATTAAACGAAAAAATTTTACCAATTATAATAACGAATATATTAGCGAGATTGAAAGGAAAATCGAAATGAAAAGCTACAAAACTCAGTTTGCGAGAATATCGGACGCTTTCATCGGCGTAACGACGGTTATAATGGCGGTGACGCTCGTCGCCTCGGGCATCGCCGTATCAAAAATAAACACAGAATATATGGCAACGGGAGTCAAAACAGCAAAAATCGTAGCCGAAAGGGAGAATGAAGAAATATTTTTCTCGCTCGGCGAAAAGAAATTCTCCTCGCCCAAAAGAATAAATGATAACATCAAAACTATCGGATATCTTCTTCCCGCTCCGCTCAACGCCGTATATTATATATATGAAAAGGTGAGTGAGAGGGTGAAGTGAAACCTGCTTGCATACTTCCCGATGCGGTAAACAATCTTGGCTCCTCCTGCGTGGCAGCAAAACATCGGCAAAGGTTTTGTGGACGCCCCTTTTATAGGCCACGGCTTCATCTATATTTATTGCAACCGACATGGGCTGATGAAAAAGAGGATATAATTAAAAATTCCCTGCGAATTGCTTCGCAGGGATATTTTTTATGCTGTTTTATTTAAGTCCCGAAACGGGAATTATTGTACCCTTATCGGTTGTTATGGTGAGTGTAACGGTGTCGCCGTCATTGACAAGGACGATGTTCTCAAAGTCTGCCGCCTTGACCGAATAGTAGCTTGCCGAGGAGTCGAGCTTGATGTAATAAACGCTCTCGCCGCCGATAACAGCGGTTCTGATATCCGTAACCTTACCCGTAACGGTGATGTCCTTCTGCTCGCTGTTCGTGTCGTCCTTAATATTGTCAGTGTCAACGCTTACCTTGATGTTGTTCTTGGCAAGCTCTGCGACGTAGTTTTCAATACAGCTTGTGAGCGTGTTGCCCGTTGCGCCTATTGAATACTGACCGACGTTGATCATTGCATAGCCCTTGACGAGCTTGCTTGAATCCTTGAGCGACATGAAGTAGGTCGGCTCACCGTCAATGTTGAGAAGAAGCGGGAATGAAGCTTCGTATTCGTACTGCTGAACAAGACCCTCTGCCGAGGACTGCGCCGAGGTTTCCTTAGCGCCCGAGGTGCTGTAATACTTGGCTTCCTTGGTACGCTGATTGATAAGGACAAAGCCGGTGAGCGATTCATCGTTTGTCAGCGAGGTGACGCCCGTGTACATATAAACGTCGTCGTTAATTGCAAGGTAGGAATAACCCTCGGTCGTTGAATATGTGTCCTTCTGACCGAGAACGGAGTTCCAGAAGCCGCGCTGATATCTTCCGTAGAAGTCGAACTGCTGAACGAGAAGGTCGGCGGAATAGATACGGTCGATCCATTCAAGGTCGTTGTTGTTCCTTATCTCGTCGATCGAATACTCCGTACATTCGCCCGTTACGCTGTCGACAATGATTGCGCCCGTTACGTCCGTGCCGCCGAAAAGACCAATCGTCTTATCAAGCTTTGCGAATATCCAGTATGGGTGACCCGACTCGTCAATTTCAAACGTCGGCTCATCGAGAAGATAGGTCGGATACTTGAAACGAACGTGACGTGTTACATAGTGTGCAAAGTGGTCGGCGGTCGAATACTTCATACCGTCCTTGACCTCAACAAGAGTGGATTTCTGAGTTCTTGCGTCAACGATAACGTAAGCCGGAAGTCCGTTCTTTGCGTTGGTGAGCCACTTGATGATGTTCGAATACTGGAGAGACGAAACTCTGACGGGAGTGTCGTGATAGTTGATTTGATAATATTTCGGCTGAACCGTGAACTGCGAAACATAGCCGAGCTTTGAAAGATCGGAGAGCGCTCGCTCTGCCATAACCGATGTTGTGCTCTCATCAATTACGGGAACGGTCGAGAAATCTGCTTCGTCAACCTCTTTTGCAAAGTCGCCCGTTTTAACGTCGATTATCTTTGAATAGCTTGAAGCACGGAAGAATACCGACGAAACAAGGAATCCGACAAGAACTATCGCTGCAAGAACGCCGATGAAAATTTTCGGCACAAGCGAGGATTTCTTTGCATAGGGCGCATAATCGGGAGTTTTCAGCGCACCGCTGGTAACGTAGTTGATCGCACAGTAAACAACGGCGATTGCGCCGAAGAAGAGATACATTTTGATATCCTTGAAGTTTATGACCGGAAGCATGAAATAATAAAGAATGCCGCCGAATATAGCTGTCAAAATGATGTTGATAACGATTTTAAGTCCCTTTTTTTCGGGAGGAATGACAATACCGGTCTTTTTATCGGGCCCTTTTTCCGCTCCGCTGCCGGTAAAATCTACCTTAATGGGATCCATTGAACCATCTCCTTGAATAGTGTAAAACATATTATACATTAAAATAACATAAAAAACAAGATATATATTTTTCTGTATCAATTTGTTTTCAAAAAGTTAACAGTTTACCGCCTTGATAAATATACAATTATAGGATATAATGAATAAATAAAATATCGAAAAGAGGTGCAATATGGATAGTCAATATTCGTATTATCAAAACCTTTATAATATGTTCGGCGGATATAACCCTTTGCTTGATACCAAGGTAAAACAGTTGCGCCGGCTCGGCTTTATTATCGGCTGCGGAATGGTCTGCTTCACGCTGATGCAATATGCCGTTGCCGCATTGCTTCAAATCTTCGGACTTTATTCATTATATCAGTCGGATGCAATTTTTCAAACAGGCATAAGTGCAATTGCTCCGATTGTTTATGTTCTTTTGCCGTTTGTGCTCGTTTATGCCCTGTATAACCGAGAGGAACGAAACAGCGTTGATATTTTCGATTTGCCGAAATCGAAGGAGCTTTTCACTTTTTCTGTGTTTACCGGACTTTTGATCTGCTCGATCGGCGACAGAGCAACAGCGTTCATTTCCGCATTCATAAGTGCGGCAGGCGTTGACTTCGAAAAGCCGGAAGGACTTGACGCAAACACGCCGACAGGTTATGTTTTGCAGATAGTTGCCTATGCCGTTATTCCTCCGCTTGTTGAGGAATTTGCAATGAGAGGCGTTGTAATGCAGCCCTTGAGAAAGTACGGCGACAGGTTTGCGATAGTTGTTTCCGCAGTCCTTTTTGCTGCTCTCCACGGTAATATGGTTCAAATTCCGTTTGCATTTATCGCAGGTCTTGCACTCGGATATTTTGCAATTATCACAAATTCAATATGGACGTCTGTTGCAATTCACTGTCTCAATAATCTTTCGGCAACGGTAATTTCGATTTATTATACGAATCATTCGGAAAATGATGTGTTTTTCTTCTACGCAATAGAAGGTGCTATTCTTATTATCGGAATACTTGCATTCATTCTCTTTATGAAGTTGAAGCCGCAGAAATTGGCAAAGGCTAACGACGAGATCGGCAGCTCGCTTAAATATTCAACCGTTTTCTGCACTCCGTCAGTTGTTATTTCGCTTTTGATATCGCTATTCACCTCATTTTCCTTCACGAATATTACTTCTGCAGGCGGCGTCCTTTTCTCCGTTGCAATGGTTGCGCTGATTGCATTCCTGCTTGTCAAAGGCTCAATGAATGCAAAGAAGGATACAAGAATAACCAAAAGCTCAATGTACAATTTTTCTATTGCAATAACCGTTATCGCATCGTTTTTTATAATGTATTTTGTGATGATACTTCCGCTGAATAAATAAGAGGGCAGTTTAATGAATGACGAATATTTTATGAATCAGGCAATTGCCCTTGCCAAGGAGGCCGCGGAGGAGGGCGAAGTGCCCGTCGGTGCGGTCGTTGTGCTTGACGGCAAAATTGTCGGAGCGGGCAGAAACCGCCGCGAGATAAGCAAAAATGCGCTTGCTCATGCAGAGATTGAGGCTATAAACGAAGCTTGCCGAGCTTTAGGCGGCTGGCGCCTTTGGCAATGCGATATGTACGTTACGCTTGAACCGTGCCCGATGTGTACGGGTGCGATTATCAACAGCAGGATAAAGCGGCTCGTTTACGGCGCATCTGATTATAAAGCGGGTTCATGCGGCAGCGTTGTTGATCTTTTCTCGCTTCCTTATAATCATAAGCCGGAGGTTGCTAAGGGAGTTATGCAGGAGAAATGTGCGGCTTTGCTCACAGATTTCTTTAAAAAACTCAGAAAAAAATAATAGTTGTCAAAATCTCTCCTTTCATGTATAATTTGATTATGGAGGGATTTTTTATGTCAAAAAATAATATGAAAATTTCAAAAGGCTATTCAATAATGTGGCTTGTTTTTACTGCGATTTACGCGGTCTGGATGTGTTTTTTTATGGAAGCGGATACATATCCTGCTGCCGAGACCGGAATCCTCAAGCCGATTTATTACCCGATTTGGGTTGTGGGCTCGTGCGCAATAATGCTTCTTTACATAATCTTGCTAAACAGATATCTTTACGGTGAGCTTGGTAAGGGCGATAAGGCATTTGCACTGATAAGCCTTGTTTTCGGTTGCGTCTTTATCACATGGTACGGCTTTTTCAAAAATCCGTTTGAGTTCACGGCAAGCATGATAGGCCTTGAATATCCTTGGCATTTCAAGATGTGGGGAATTTTTGCACCGATTTCGATTTTTGTCAATACGATTTATATGTATCGCAAGTTCGGCTACAGCAACAGGGGCGGAATAATAAGCGGTTCGGTCGGCTGTGCGGCGATGTTTGTCACAATCAATGTTCCGTCGGCAGGCGAGGAGCTTATTCTCACGTCGCTGAGATGTATGTCGCATTGGACGGGTGCGCTTGTATTTGCATTCTGCTGTGCCGCTCCGATTGTTATGTTCCTTTTGCATATGGCGAAAACGGGGAACAAAAAATTCATTGCACTGACTGTTGCATTCTGTGCGGTTCTTGCCACAATGCTTGTTCTGCTCGCAACGCTCGGCAAGGACGGAATTATCGAGAGCCTTCCGATGTGGGCAACATATTTGCTTCTGTTCCTTGTCAATTTCACAAGTTTTTTTGACGTTAAGAAAGCAGAGGAAAAACAGCCTGCTTTGGTTTGATTGTTAAGGAGAAAAACGAAATGAAAAGACTGATTTGCATTTTACTTTGCATTACGTTTTTATTTTCGATGTCGGCTTGCGATGTTCGGTTGAATACAACAGGCGACGTAAAAAACGTTAAGGTAGAAAAATGGGAAGCGTCAAAGATTTATTCCGATGATGAGATAAATTCCGCAATAAAGACTGTTGAGAACTATTTCAAAAAGGAATTCGGCGGATGTACGCTTACAAAAATCACCTATGCCGGCGATACCGAATCGCTTAATGAAACGGCGTACAGAAAAGAGAACGGCTATGATTACGATAAGGTGATAGTTCTTGTTTCTTCGTTCGAAACGGATTCGTTCGGCGGCGACGGTTCGCTGAACCCTAATTCGACGTATGACAATTGGGATTGGATCATGGGCGAAAAACATGGCGGCAAATGGGAACATATCGACCATGGCTATGCGTGAGTTTGAGCATGGGTGCCCTTTTAGGGGAGCCACCGCTTGCGGTGGTGGGGAAGAAATTTGACAGATAATACAGAAAAATCCTCGTTGCAATGTGGGCGTCGCATCCTACAATTAGGTTCGGCAAAGGCACGTTCCAAATAAAATTTCTAAACAAAAAAGCAGTGGCCAAAATGACCACTGCTTTTTCATGCTCTTTTTTTCAGTTCCTCGCAAAGCCTGCCGAGCTGTTCCATTGTCAGCGCTTCGGCTCGGGAATGAGGTTATAAGAATTTTGGCGAATTACCCTTCCAAACACAAATGTTTTCGTAGAGTATTCCCCTTGACGAATATTCAATTGTTGATGTTAACGGCTATAATTATACATGTTGTGTTCGGATTTGTCAATCGGCCGGGTGAAAAAAGTTGAAATATGAATAAATGATCAGCGCAAATTTCATTTATAAAAAACTACAAACATCTATTAATCACCCTTTCGCCGTCATTTCCGTCGTAGCAGTGACAATTTGGGAGGTTAAGCGCTATGTCAAGAACAGGGGAAAACATTTATAAGAGGAAAGACGGCCGATGGGAAGCGCGAATTATTCTGGAATATGATTCCAATGGAAAAGCAAAATACAAATACTTGTATGCAAAAACATATTCCGAAGCTAAGGCAAAGATGATTCGTGCTCATAGTTTATTTGTAACGACCGCAAAAATGAGTGTCGGCAAAGAAGCCAGTTATGAAAGTTGGCTTATAAGATGGCTTCAGTCAAAAAAAATACAAGTTAAGGATTCGACCTATATTCGATACCGTAACATTATAGGCTCACATATCATTCCGGAACTTGGAAAGTATCCAATCAATAAAATAGGAACATCAATGATGGAAGGCTTTGTATACAACAAGCTTACCTATGGTAGGTTGGATGGAAAGGGTGGCTTATCTCCGAAAACGATGTCAGATATGCTGACTATAATTAAGGAGTCTTTCAAATACGCTCAAAATTCAGGAGCCAATACTATATGCAGATTTGACGAAATCAGCTTCAAACAGAAATCACAAGAGATGCGTGTTCTGAGCGTGGTTGAACAACAACAACTTCTATCAGTTTTGTTTAATGATTTTGACAGAAGTAAAATGGGGGTATTTATATGTCTCTATACAGGAATACGCATAGGTGAACTATGTGCGCTTCAATGGAAGGATATCTCGTTCAGTGAAAAAGTGATTGTAATTACACATACAATGCAGCGCCTCCAAAACGATGATCCAAATTCCATGCATAAGACGAAGATTGTCATTTCTGAGCCTAAGAGCAAAGCTTCATTAAGAACAATCCCGCTACCTGATTTTGTGATCAAAGCAATCAAACCTTTTATTGGATCTCCAAACGACTATGTCTTATCAGGAGGGTGCAAAGCAGTGATTGAGCCGAGAACAATGCAAAATAGGTTTAAAAAATATTTGAAAGAAGGAAATATTAGTGACGCTAATTTTCATTCACTGCGTCATACTTTTGCAACGAGGTGTGTTGAAGTGGGCTTTGATGTGAAAACGCTGAGTGAGATTTTGGGACACTCAAGTGTAAAGATAACAATGGATCGGTATATTCATTCTTCAATGGAGTTTAAACGAAGCAATATGGAAAAGTTGACTACGTTACAGTTTAGCGAGAGTATTTACCGTCGATAGAATGGTCATGAAAAGTGGAATAGATCTTGTTGTATAAGGATTATTCTTTTTTATTTCGTCAAGGGGAATACTCTACGAAAACATTTGCCTGAGGAGGGCAAAAGATGGGAAGCACATTTTGGTCAATTACAAAAGAGGAGAAGGAGAAACTCATAACTACACTTACACCGGAATTAGCTGTGCTAAGAGCAAAAGCAGGCTTATCGCAAGAGGAATTGTCAGATTTGATTGGAGTGTCACGGCAAACATATAGTGCGATTGAGCGCGGCGCCAAGCAGATGTCATGGTCAACATTTCTTTCTCTTATTCTGTTTTATGATTGCAACCGGAAGACGCATCAGGCTTTTAAATCGATTGAAGCTATATCGCAAGAGCTTATGCTTGTTTTTAATGCCGGAAATTCGGCACAAGAAGTGAAGCTGAATTTGTTCTTGGATGACAGGACAAATGCCATAATCGAGAAGTTGGATGAACAGGCTATACGTTCAATTAAGACAATGATTATGGTCGAATACGCAAGGTGTACTTCGACTCCTGGAGAAGTAATTGTGAAATCTTTTGACGGCATGAATTTTAATGTACCGGTTATTCCAAGCGCAAAGTCAAAAGCAGCACATCAATCAATTAAGGAGATTAAGCAAGCACATGAAAAATAACACAGCTAAACAAAATGCCGAATCTTTTCAGAAACAGTTTTCTGTTTATTCCGTTACATACCCGGCACTCAAAGAAGCAGTAGAAACGCAAGGTTACACAGTTGTTGAATTCAGCCACATATGTAATGAGAAAGCTGTTGCCTGCTTGATAGATGCTTTGAATATCTCTGATGCAGTCCTACGGTCAAAAGGCTTTACTTATGCAGATTGTGACCACAGAGTGGTTTTTATACACGAGGATTTGTCTGATGATGAAAAGCTGATGATTTTGGCCCATGAAGAAGGACACATTTTTTGCAGACACATGAACACCTCCCCGATTATCGGACAAGATGTACAGGACGAATATGAGGCCAATGAGTTTGCACATTACCTTTTGAATCCGGGTTGTTGCAGTAAAATAAAGAGTACTTTTCACCGGCATAAAAAATTGATTCTTGCTTTGATAATTGCACTTGCTTTGCTCTCTGCTGCAATTTCAACTCTTTATTATACCCATGAAAAGCAATCGTATTACGGAGAATATTATATAACAGAGTCGGGAAGCAAGTATCACAAGAAAGATTGTATTTTTGTTAAGGATAAGACTAATATCCATAGAATGTCAAATTATGAATTTGAAAGCGGCGAGTATGAGCCGTGCAGGATTTGTTTGCCTTGATGCTGAGCATCTAAGAATAAAAATAAAATGGAGGAAGATAAATGAATGAGTATGTCGGTAAAGTCTGCCCGTATTGCAAGACGGAGATCAGAGAAGGAGACGATGTGAAGGCTTGCCACGAGTGCGGTATTCCTCATCATGCAGCCTGTTGGGAAGAGAACAAAGGCTGTACCACTTTTGGATGTAAGCAGCAGCACTACGAGGAGCAGCACACTAATCCGACGGATGTGTGCTCCAACTGTGGTGCTCCATTAGGTGACGGACAGGCATTTTGTCCCAAGTGCGGAACCTCGAAGAATGCCACAAAGAAAAATGTTTGCGGTAAATGCGGTGCTGAACTGCAAGATGAGCAGGCTTTTTGTCCGAGGTGCGGTCAGAAGGTTGGGCTTGCAGTTGATACTGGCGTAAGTTCCGCTATTAATCATTTTAATGACGGCGTTGAAAAGAAAAAGAAGAAGTCCAAAGCACTTCCTGTTATTATTGCTGTCGTGTTGGTGGCCTGTATTGGTATCGGTGTAGTGGTATCCAATTTCATGGGACAAAAGAAAGCAGAAGAAGCATACAATGATTACATTGCCAACGTTGAAGAATTTTTGTCCGTATCCTTGGATGCAGGCTCTAACCTTGAAGATATCGCTGATACCATTCAGACATATTGGTATGAAAATATTTGGGAACATAAGCACGGTTCCGACATCAATGATGCAATCCTCTACGCAATGAATGATAAGGCTGACGAAAAAGCCCAGGCTGAAACATATGATGCGCAGATGAAGTCCCTGTATTCCAAAATTAAGAGTGTTCCGGACGGAATATCAGATGAGGACAAGAACGAAATTGAGGAACTTTGCGAAGCAGTAAAAGATCTTTACAACGTGTACACCGACTTTTACAGTTTAGCCACCGATCCCTCCGGCAACTATAATTCGTATAGCAACGATAACAACGAAACTACGGATGATTTTCTCTCTTGCTATCGTGCTTTGGATAATTTGATTGACTAAAAAACATAAAGGAGTAATTAAAATGGCAAAAGTTAATGTTGTTATCGTTGATGCAACCGGTAACAAAGAACAAAAGGTAGGTCTGCCGGATGATATCAAGTGCGGCATCATCATGGTAAAGCTGGTGGAAAAAATTAAGCTTCCATCTGTTGGTCCTGATGGTAATCCTATTAGTTATAAGTTCATTCACAAAGTAACCGGCAGACAACTTCTCGAGTCTCAAACGCTTGCGGAGGCCGGCATTAAAGACGGAGATGTTCTTCGCCTTCAGCCGGAGATTACGGCAGGTGCATTTTGTACTAAATGTGGCACGGAAATAAAAGAGAACGATACTGCTTGCCCTAATTGCGGCACAGAGGTAAAAGAATTCGATGCTTTTTATTCTGATAGCGACAACAGAGAAGAACAACCGACCCTGGATGTTTCCCAATTTACAAAAGTGAAAAGACAAGCAACAAATTATTCAACCGTAGAACAGAAGGCGGAAGAATTGTCAAATAAGCTATCCAAAGGCAGCACATTTTTTCCAATCGGAGGAATCATTTCTGGAATTCTCTCGGTGATTTTCGGAATCATCATGTTTGGTAAAAATGTGGGATATTATGAAGTTTCCTCTTCGTATGGCGGTGATGCTTATACAGGCATTCAAAATGCAGCTGCACAGACAGCAAACAATGTGATGGCTCTGAGTGAGATAACAAAAAACGGTTTTGCGTTCTTCCTTATTGCCGTTGGACTTATTGCAATATTCTATTTTGCGTCTAAGCTGAACAAAAAATAAGGAGGATTCTAATGCCAACAGATTTTGAATTGAATACTTCTGATTTTGAAGAAGATCGCTACAGCCGTTTGCGACTGATTCCGTGGTGGAATCAAGATCGCCTGAAAAATGCTACAATTATGGTTGTAGGCGCAGGTGCAATAGGAAATGAGCTGATTAAGAACCTTGCGCTTCTTGGAATTGGGCGTATTCTTATCTATGATATGGATGCGATTGAAAGCACAAATCTTACTCGCTCTATTCTCTATCGGGCAAAAGATGTTGGACGCTACAAAGCTGAAGTTGCCGCAGAACGGGCGGTTGAAATTAACCCTGATGTCAGGGCGAAAGCTTTTATTGCCAATATCATCGACGATGTTGGATTGGGTGTTTTTCGCAGAATGAATGTCGTACTTGGCGGACTTGACAATCGAGAGGCCCGATTAGCAATCAACCAGTCCTGCTATAAGGTGAATCGTCCTTGGATAGATGGGGCGATTGAAGCCTTGAACGGCTTTGCGAGAGTGTTTGTTCCGGGTCACGGAGCATGCTATGAATGTACCATGACAGAGATGGACTGGCGGCTTATTAACAAGCGAAAATCCTGCGCTCTGCTGACACATGAGCAAATGGCAGAAGGAAAAATTCCAACTACTCCAACATCCTCTTCCGTAATCGCCGGTATACAAGTACAGGAAATGTTGAAACTGCTTCATGCGGATCGGAAGCTTCCTACGCTTGCCGGCAAAGGATACGTGTTCAATGGCCTTACTCATGATTCTTATGTAGTTGAGTATCAGCGCAAGGACGACTGTATGAGCCACGACACATATGAGAATATCATCGAAAAGCCTTGGTCCGCACGGACAACTTCTATCAAAAAAATACTTACAATGATCCGTAGTGAGCTTGGCGAAAAAGCAGTTCTTGATTTTGATCGAGACATTGCAACAACAGCAAAATGTATCTGTGAAGAAAGTAAACCTCTTTTTACTCCTGTCCATAAGTTGAAAAGCGATATGATGATCTGCCCGAAATGCGGTGGGCAGATGACATTTGACAGTATACATTCTATTACGGGTGATGAGGATTTCTTAGAAAAAACACCCATAGAAATTGGCATACCCCTGTTGCACATTGTCGGAGGCAGAATCGGAATGGACACTACCTACTATGAATTCACCTCTGATGAAGCAGAAGTGTTTGAAAATCTGTAAAGGAGACACAACCATATGACCGCGAGAATGAGACGACTTGCCTCAGACTATGAGGAAATCAAGAAAAACTTTGCCGGTCACAAGAATATTATTGTAACTGCAATCGGTACCGAACCGCCCGAGAAATACCATGTTACATATTTTGTGAACGGCATCTATCTTCTACCGGATGGTAGAATCGAAACATTGGGTAGACATGAAGTTGAAATTACGCTTCATGCCGACTATCCTCGTTACAAGCCTATTTGCAAAATTTTGACTCCCATTTGGCATCCGAATTTTCGTGATGGTCAGATCTGCATTGGTGATATATGGGGAGCAGGCGAATCGCTAAGTGATATTATAATCAATATCGGTGACATGATTCAGTATAAATCATGGAACTCTTTTAGCCCTTTGTCGGCTGAGGCCGCAAAATGGGCGATGGAGAACAAGCATCTTTTTCCTGTTGGAAATATAAATCTTAATGTGGCTGACTATGCTTCTTCCAAAGAACCGATTGAAATTGATTTGTTTGACGAAGAAAAAGCCGAAAGCATTGATGAACCTATGTTAACAACTGCACAAGAGAGTAAGAACGGCACTCAGTCGATGCCTGAAGAAAAAGATGAGAACGATTTTGAAATCACAGCAGAAGAATTGGCTGGGATTGAGTATGTCCCTACTGCACAAAGAATGCAAACCGTTTCTCATGGTGGTAATGTCAAGGGCAATAAGCTGAACTTTAAAACTGTATTAGTCAAGGGCCTTCTTTGGGCACTAATCGGTGCTTTTATAGGGTTTGGAATCTCAGAACTGACCGACAATAATATAACCGGTGATGTTGCCGCTGCTAATCTTAGCGGACACTCTGAACTTGTGGACTATTTTGAATACCGTGAAAAGGCAGACGCGGCATTTGACAAAGCCTTTGATGAATTTGAGCGTTACTGTAAAAAAGAAGGTGAGGATACCGGCTCTACCACAGCCTTTAAGACTTGGCATTCTTCCGTTGCGTCTTCTGAAGCGAAAAGCTTGTTAGATGACTATTCAATGTATGACGATAAAGCCGATGAGGCACTTTATGATGCTTACCGCGACAAATACAATAGTGATGAGGATAAACTTGAAAACACAATTGCTACGGTAACAAGAACCGGAACTGCGTTGTGGTCGGCGGTCATCGCACTCTTTATCGGACTGTTTTTAGGAATCGGTGAGGGCATTTACTATGGCTCCAAAGAAAAAGCGGTAAAATATGCTTTGATCGGTGCCGGTGTGTCTCTGCCTATTGGATTTGTGAGCGGATATCTTGCACAGTGGATGTATTCAAGTCTGCTGGGCGATGATCCTGCTGACTTTACCGCTGCGTTCGTGCGTGGCTTAGTCTGGGCAATCATGGGACTTGGTATCGGCATGGCAGTTGGTCTGATCAAGCCTGAAAAGAAGAGAATCCTGTTTTGCTCCCTTGGAGGATTGGTCGGAGCTTTTGCGGGCGGCTTCTTATTCAACTATGTTTGTAAGATAATTTCCGATGACGTTGTAGCGAGAGGGGTGGCTATTGTCATTATGGGCATGCTGATCGGTGTTGGCGTCGGATTGCTCGAACAGTTTGCAAAGGCCGCTTGGCTTAAGGTTATTCGCGGAGAGTTTGAGGGAAAGGAATACCTTGTTTTTGCCGGTACCACCAGTATTGGCAACAACGGGAAAAACACCATTGTTCTGTTTAAGGACAAACTTGTCGGTCCGCATCATTGCGACATTACGCTTGAAGGCAGTAAATATGTTCTGGTTGACTGCGGAACGCCGATGGGAACTATCGTAAACGGACAGAAAGTTGCACGGCATATCTTGCGCCAGGGCGATGCCATTGCAATCGGAAATTCTGTACTTGTGTTTAATACAAAATAATGTATTCGGAGGCGAGCGATATTGTGAAATCGGTCAGAGTGTTACTCCCTTTACTGATGGTGGCGGCGATATTTTTCGCCTCTGCTTTATCAACAAACGCAATCGGATTTGATGCCGAAGAAGCATATAAATCAGTTTTTGTTGTCTATTCGGGAAAATCCCTGGGCAGTGGATTTGCCATTGGCAAGAATTGCATCATTACTAACGCTCATGTTGTTAATGATGTAAACAGTATTATGGTCGTGACTTATGAAGGCACTGAATATACAGCTTCTCTGCTTGGCATTAATGAGGATGAAGACATTGCTGTTCTTATAATTGAGGATGCAACGGTTCCTTATTTGAGGATGACAGATTTATCAACCGTGAAAATCGGAGACGACATCTATGCAATCGGTGCACCTAAAGGAATGGCATATACTCTTACAAAGGGTACAGTTTCTTCAAAAAATAGGATTATCAAAGAGAGAGCCTATATTCAAATTGATGCTGCAATTAATGAAGGAAATAGCGGCGGTCCGCTCCTAAATGATAGCGGTGAAGTTCTTGGAATGAACACACTGAAAATAAACGATAGTGAAGGAATTGGATTGTCTATACCAACCGACAGAATAGAAAACTATTTGAAATCGCTTGGTGTTGAAACAGACGAAAACGGCAATGTATCTGATTCACTTAAATTGCCGGATACAGTTAACCCGGTTGACAATCCATCCGATGCCGAAAAAGGCAAGAAATCTAATCAGAATGAAGAACACGGCCTTACGACAACAGCCTATATTGTAATCGGAATTGCAACGGTATCGCTGATTGGAAACATCATTTTAAGCATTTTGCTTATATATCAAAGAAAAAAGAATTTAACCATAAAGTATGATCCATCAGAACGGACTGACTTCGAAATTGACATATGGGAGTGAAAAAATGGGAAAGAAGGCAAAAAAAGGTAAAAAGAAGGCTTTGCAACCCGAATTAGTCGGGAATGCGTTGCCGCAGAATATCATTTCTGTCGGAGATCATGTTGAGGAGAATAAGAACGTCTATATTCTTCAATCGGTTTACAAGGAAATACATAGATTTACACAGAATAAAAACACAAACGAAAGCGGTGGAATGCTTGTCGGAACTACACTTGAGGAGTTTGGAAAGACGAACATTATAATATTAGGTTTTGTTGAAGCCAAATACTGTGAAGCGACTCCAACCACATTGAGATTTACCCATGAAACATGGAAATATGTGCATAATGAAATTGAAAAGAAGTACCCCGGAAAGAAGATAGTTGGGTGGATACATACACATCCTGATTTCGGCATTTTTCTGTCTGAATACGATAAATTTATCCATCAAAATTTTTTCAACGAGGACTATCAGGTGGCCTATGTGGTTGACCCAATTCAAAAAATTGAAGGGTTTTATTTTTGGATAAATGAGAAAATAGAGAAATGCAGGGGGTTTTACATTTATGATAAAACCGGGGCAAAAATTACTGTTGAGCCTGACAAAGAAGAGACTGCTTCGTTGAAAGGATCTTCTGCGTTCAGCTTCAGAAATATTCTTGTTGCAGTGCTTATCGTTGCAGTGATATTGTTGATCTTTTCCAATATCTCAATGAAAAAAGAATTGTCAAAACTTGAAGAGCGACAGAAAGGCCTTGCCGAATATGCCGGTTATATGCAACAGCTTATTGGAAATCAGACCGATGAGCTTCAAAAAATAAAAAAGGATTTACTTGAAGCGGGTGTAATTACTGAATCGAGCAATACAGAGCAACAGAAAACTACTGAAGATGACGCTTCCGACAAATCTTAGCTGGTATATAACACACCTACGAAGGTTGAAAAATGACAACCGTCGCGGCGCAGAAGTTGCAGATGAATAATCTACTCCATTCTCACAATCGGGTAACGACAAGTGACTTTGAGCGGAGACGGAGCGCGCCCGGAAATAAAACTTATGGAGGATAAGGCTATGAATGACTACACCGGAAAGGTATGTCCCTATTGCAAAACTGCATTTAAGCCTGATGATAAAATTGTTATATGCAGTGAATGCGATATGCCGCATCACAAGGATTGTTGGATTGAAAATCAGGGATGCACCACTTTTGGTTGCCTCGGAACAATTGAGTCGGCTGATGATAACGATAATAGTTCTGTTACAACCAGAGAAATGAAGCTTGAAGATGTTCAACAGAGTGTGGGGAAGGTTGTCTATTGCACGAAATGCGGAGCACAAAATGCGGGTACCTCGCTGTTTTGTTCCAAATGCGGTAATAGATTATCAACATCAGCAGCTACTGAAACGTCGACATTTCAGCAATCAAACTCATTAAATATAGATCCGCATGCGTATGTTAATCGGCAAGGAGATACTTATCAGAAAGTAAACAGCTATGCTCATTTGGATTATAATGACACAGAAGTTGATGCTGATATTCAGATGTTGATAGGTGTTAATTCAGACTATTACCTCCCAAAATTTCAAGAAATAAGAGGACTAAACAAAAAAAACACATGGAATTGGCCGGCATTTTTGATTACACCATATTGGATGATCTATCGCAAAATGTATGTTTACGGCGCAGTTGCGCTCGGGATTTCTTTTGTACTGCCGCTACTTGAAAACACCATAGGCTATCTGTTATTGTTATGTGGGTATATTGCTCTTGGCATTTTCGGGAATTATATTTATATGGATTTCCTTAAAAAGAAAGCAATTAAAGTTAAAGCAATGAATGAACCATTTAAGACACAGTTTGTTGTAAAAAACAGTGGAGTAAATTCTATTGCAGCAGTCCTGACCGCGGTAGTTTATGCTTTTTTCATAATTATTCTGTCATTATGAGAGGGGGGTAGAAATTGGATAAAGACTTTGATATAGACCTTCAGAATATCCATTCGGAAAAGGAGAAGCATATACAACTACCTTTGAATTTCCTTTCGCTTGGAGAAATTGAACCTGACGACGTCAAAATATATATCAAACAGAATGTTTACCGTGCATTAGAAAAATATGCTTCGGTTGATGTCGAACACGAAAGAGGAACAATTCTCCTTGGAGATTATTGCGAAGAACTTGGCAAGATACATGTAATAATCTCAAATTATGTTGAGGCAAGATACACTGATGCATCCGCTTCAACACTGACTTTTACACATAAAACATGGGACTTTGTTTATCGGGAACAAGGCGCAAAGTATCCCGATAAAAAAATAGTAGGATGGCAACACACACATCCCGGCTATGGAATTTTTCTCTCCAACTATGACTTATTTATCCAGGAAAATTTTTTCAATCTGTCCTTTCAAGTGGCTTATGTTATTGATCCAATTCAAAGAATCCGGGGATTTTTTCAGTGGAAGAATGGTAAAATTGAAAAGCTAAAGGGATATTACATTTATGATGATGTTGGAAAAAAGATTAAAATCGAGTCTGAAAAAGATGCTGTACGCAAGCAGCCTACAAAGAGAAGCAAAAAAATATTGCCTGTTTTATCCGTATTAACATCTATTATTGCCGTCTTAAGTTTAGTAAGTATGTTTATCATGCGCAGCACGCTGCTTGAAAAGCAACAAAAACTTGAAGAAGCTATTCAAAACCAACAGCAAGAAATTGCTGCTATTGATAAAGGAGATTCCCATAAAGATCAAGATGAGAATTCGTTCTTGCTCAATGAGTTGCTCGAGAAAGTAGAATCACAGCAGAGTGCATTAAATAATCAGCAGAAAACTATTGAAAAGCTGCGTGGACAAATTGCTGAAATTCAGGCGAGTCAGAGCTTATCCGATGATTATGTTGTATACACAGTTAAAACGGGGGATACATTGGATGGAATATGCAAAACATTGGGAATTTCATATAATATCAATAAGAAAATGATTTTAAGCTTAAATCATATTTCAAATGAGAATTTAATTTTTACCGGTCAGGTGTTATTGCTGCCTAAATGCGAGGAGGACAATTCACAATAGCCACAGCGTTATTACAGTTTTATTTTGCCTCTTCATACGGAAAGTTAGTGCATTAAGCCCGAAACCTTTTGGTCGATTTGACTAATAGGTTTCGGACTTTTTGTATGATATATCACATTGCAATTTAATTTGCCCGGTAATTTTTGATTGCAGCATTTATATGCGCTTATCATAGCAGATAACCATGGTCATCATTGCTATATAAATTCTGCGTGGTCATTCTAAATCCACAGGAATAAATGCAACTACAAAAATGTCATTGCTTTTTCATGCTCTTTTTTTTCAGTTCCTCGCAAAGCCTGCCAAGCTGTTCCATTGTCAGCGCTTCGGCTCGGACGGTGGGGGAGAGGTCTGCGGCTTCGATCGCTTCGATGACTGTCGGTTTGGGAATCCCCATGCCTGCACTTATACCGTTTGACGCCGTTTTTCTGCGTTGGCTGAACGCCGCTTTAACCATAGAGAAGAAAAACTTTTCATCGCTGACCTCAATCGGCGGATTTTTCAGAATATCAAGTCTGATAACAGCGCTGTCAACATTCGGCGAGGGCATGAACGAGCCTCTTGAAACATCGAAAAGCTTCTGCGCTTCGGCATAATAATTGACCGCAACCGTGACTGCGCCCGAATCCCTTGAGCCGACATCGGCGCAAAGTCTGACGGCGGCTTCTTTCTGAACCATTACCGTAACGGAGTCAACTCTCAGTCTGCTTTCAAGTAAGCGCATGATAACGGGTGATGTAATATAATATGGCAGGTTGGCGCACACAACAACGGGCATATTGCCGAATTCATCTTCAAGAATTCTGTGAAGGTCAACCTTGAGAATATCGCCGTTGATTATTTTAACGTTGTCAAATTCGCCGAGCGTTTCATCAAGTACGGGCAAAAGCCTTGTATCGAGCTCAACGCAAACGACCTTGCTTGCACGTTTTGCAAGCTCTGCGGTCAGCACGCCGATTCCTGCACCGACCTCAAGCACACCGACGCCCTTTCCTGCACCGCCTTCTTCGGCGATTCTCGGGCAAACGCCGGGGTTGATGATAAAATTCTGACCGAGCGCTTTGGAAAATGTGAAACCGTGACGGCTTAAAACTGATTTTATAACGCTTATATCTGATAAATTATTCATAAATACCTCTTTAAATATTGCATTTTGAATTGAAACCATATATAATATTACAGTATATGATAAATTTTGTCAATGAGGGTGATTTTATGAAAATTTTGGTAACAGGCGGAGCGGGTTATATCGGCTCTCATACATGCGTTGAATTATTAAACGCAGGCTATGAGGTGGTTATTCTCGATAACTTCTATAACAGCTCTCCCGAGGTACTCAAAAGAATTAAAGAGCTTACAGGAAAGGATTTCACCTTCTGCGAGTGCGATATCAGAGATCGTGAGGGTCTTGACAAGGTTTTTGCCGAGAACAAGATTGACGCTGTTATTCACTTTGCGGGACTCAAGGCTGTCGGCGAAAGCGTTAGAAAGCCGCTTGAATATTATGAAAACAACGTCGGCGGAACGGTCACGCTTTGCGAGGCTATGCGTGACGCAGGCTGCAAGAAGATAGTTTTCAGCTCATCGGCTACCGTTTACGGAATGAACAATCCGTCGCCGCTCAATGAAACAATGAAAATCGGCGGCACGACCAATCCGTACGGCACAACAAAATATATGATTGAGCTTATTCTTCAGGACCTTTATACTTCCGATAACGACTGGAGTGTTGCACTTCTCCGTTATTTCAATCCTATCGGCGCACATGAGAGCGGACGCATCGGCGAGAATCCGAACGGAATCCCGAACAACCTTATGCCGTATATTACTCAGGTTGCGGTCGGAAAGCTTGATCATCTTAACATTTTCGGCAATGATTATGACACTCCCGACGGAACGGGCGTCCGTGATTATATTCACGTTGTTGACCTTGCGCTCGGACACATCAAGGCAGTTGAGAAGATTGCTTCTTCAAAGGGCGTTTGCATCTATAACCTCGGCACGGGCGTCGGCTACAGCGTACTTGATGTTGTAAAGGCATTTGAAAAGGCAAGCGGAAAAGAAATCAAATATGAAATCGTTCCACGCCGTCCGGGTGACCTTGCAACAGTATATTCCGACCCGACAAAGGCTAAGACGGAGCTTGGCTGGGTTGCCGAGAGAGGTCTTGAAAAGATGTGCGAGGACTCATGGAGATGGCAGAAGAATAATCCGGAAGGATATTGATAAATGGAATTTTACGAGAACAGTCAGGAGCCCGAGGTTGCCGTTCTTGTCGGTATCGACATGGGACTTTACAACGCTCAGGTTTCAATGGACGAGCTTGAAGAGCTTGCAAGAACGGCAGGAGCTGTCATTGCGGCAAAAATAATTCAAAAAAGAGACAAACCCGATTCGGCAACCTATGTCGGCTCGGGTCGTCTTGAAGAAATAAAGTCTTTCACCGAAGCAAACGATGTTGATTTGCTTATCTTTGACGGTGAGCTTACCCCGTCTCAACAGAGAAATATCGAGGACGAGACCGATATCAGGGTGATCGACCGAACAACGCTTATTCTCGATATCTTCGCCGCAAGGGCGAGGAGCAACGAGGGTAAAATCCAGGTCGAGCTGGCTCAGTTGAAATATTCATTGCCCCGACTCGGCGGCAAGGGTGCGGAAATGTCAAGGCTGGGCGGCGGAATAGGCACAAGAGGACCCGGCGAAAGCAAGCTCGAAAGCGACAGGCGGCATATTCACCGAAGAATTCAAAGCCTGCAGGAGGAGCTTGTTCAGATTGCCAAAAGGCGAGAAAATCTCCGTGCAAGACGTGAAAAGGACGGCATTGAAACGGTTGCTATTGTCGGCTACACAAATGCCGGCAAATCAACTCTTATGAATACGCTTACCAATGCGGGTGTGCTCGCCGAAAACAAGCTTTTTGCAACGCTTGATCCGACCTCCCGTGCGCTGACTCTCCCCGATGGAAGAACGGTCATGCTCATTGACACCGTCGGACTTGTCAGACGCCTGCCTCATCAGCTCGTTGATGCCTTTCGCTCAACTCTTGAAGAAGCGGCGAATGCAACGGTTATTCTCAACCTCTGCGACGCTTCCGACGAATGTTGTACCGAGCATCTTAATGTTACAATGAACCTGCTTGCGGCGCTCGGATGTGCCGATAAGCCTATTATTTCTGTGCTGAATAAATGTGACCTCTGCGGCGGATCATTCGTTCTTCCGGCACAGGGCGAGTTCGTCATGATCTCGGCAAAGACGGGTGAGGGACTCGGCAATCTCCTTGCCAAGATTCAGCTTTCGCTTCCGCCCACACGCAGAAAAGCGGAACTTCTTATTCCCTATAATGAAGGCGGCCTTGTCAGCTATATCCGTGAAGAGGGCGTATTGATAAAGGAAGACTACCGCGCCGACGGAATCTATGTCAAAGCGGTTGTAGATATTCAGTTTCTTGACAAGCACAAAGACCTTATAGTTTGAATAAAATCGCCCACAGCACTTTTTTCGTTCGGGGCAGTACCTTTGTACAGCACCGC
>HF999637.1 GCA_000434055.1 Ruminococcus sp. CAG:488
CGGATTTGCCGCAGATAGTTGTCGGCAACAAGGTTGACCTTGCGACGGACGAACAGCTTGAAAAGCTCGAAAAATATTTCACCGAGCGCGGATATCAATATTTTACCATGTGCGCTCCGATTGCAGAGGGTACGCAGGAGATTATCAATGCAGTTGCGGCGAAGCTTGCGACGCTTCCTCCGATAAAGAGATACGAAAAAGAGGAGATTCCTGCCGAGTTCTTTGAGAAAAACGCAGACGGAAAGTTTACGATTTCCGTTCAGGACGGAATATACAGCGTTGAGGGCGAGTGGCTTTTGAGAATACTCCAGCGCTGTGATCTCGACGATTACGAGTCTTTGCAGTATTTCCAGCGTGTGCTTCATTCCAGCGGAATAATCGACGCGCTTGTAGAAAAAGGAATTCAGGAGGGTGACACGGTCGAGATATACGATCTTGAGTTCGACTTTGTGCCGTAAAATATATGGAACGTTTTTTGAAAGATAAAGAAGTAAAGCCCAACGAATTAAGCCCTTTGACGCTTGCTTTTATCGGTGATACGGTTTTTGACCTGCTTGTTCGCGAGGAGCTTATCTGCGATGCAAACAGACCTGCAAACGACCTGCATCACTTGGCGGTTGAGCGTGTCAGAGCGACGGCACAGGCACAGGGCGTTGAAAAAATCATGCCTGTTCTTTCCGAGGAGGAAACCGCCGTTTTTAAGCGAGGAAGAAACGCAAAATCGGGACATCAGCCGAAGAATGTCAGCCGTTCGGATTATCATATGGCAACGGCGATGGAAACTCTTTTCGGCTACCTCTACCTTATGAACAGGACGGACAGGATTCTTGAATTGTACAGGTTGATTTACGGTTAAGGAGGATAACTTTGCAAAAGAAAAAATCACTTATTCAGGATTTAAAAAAATACAGTCTGAAAAAGTTTGCCGTTGATAACGTATATTTTGTCATCGGCTGCCTTCTTTATTCCCTCGGAGTAAATATTTTTGCAATTCCGAATAAAATTGCACAGAGCGGCATTACAGGCGTTGCAATTATCATCAACTATCTGTTTCCGCAGTGCCCGGTAGGACTTACGGGATTTTTGCTTAACGTGCCGCTTTTTATCCTCGCATGGATTTTCATAGGCAAGTTTTTTACGTTCAAAACGCTGTGGGTATCGGGAGTTCTTTCCTTAATAATCGACGGCGTGAAGCTTGCCATGAACAGGGGCTTGATAGGCGCATATGAGGGCGACAAGCTGCTTGCTTCGATTTTCTGCGGCGCAATGTGCGGAGCGGGAATTGCACTTATTATCGTAAAAGGTGCAACCTCGGGCGGTACGGATGTACTCGGCAGGCTGCTAAAAAAGATTTGGCCGCATATGTCAATCGGCAGAATGATAATGCTTTGTGATGCGGCGGTTGTTATAGCGGCGGCTATCGTGTTCAGGAGTATAGACAGTGTGCTTTACGCGGCTATTCTTATTTTTGTTTCCTCAAAGGTTATGGATTTTATCCTCTACGGTACCGGCAACGGCAAAATGCTCTATATTTTCACAAAGAAAAAGGGCAAGGAGCTTGCTGAAGCTATCACTAAGAGAGGTCACAGAGGTGCGACGATTATTGAGGGCAAGGGCGGATACACGGGAGACAGCGAACTCGTTATCTGCGCTGCGAGAAGCCATGAGATTCCGAATATTAAAAGAATGTGCAAGGAGATAGATCCGGATGCATTTATTGTTATGTCGGAGGCCAACGAAATTCTCGGCTACGGCTTCAATCCGCCGGCTCTGGACGATTAAACAGATTAAATTGAATAAAGCAGAATTGACAAGCGGATATTATATTGACAAAACAGATTTATTGCAGTAAAATATTTCCGTAAAAAGGGGCATAAAAATGACGCATAGTGCGCTGAAAAATCGCCCAAAAACAGGAGGAAATGCAATGAAAAGAACAGCGAAAAGAATTCTATAAACACTTTTGATTGTTGTTTTGTTTGTCGGTGTTGCAGCGATGGGCGGAATTGATTTCACACCAAAAGCAAAGGCTATGGATTTATCGTCGTGCAAGGTCGGTGATTTAATCGAATTCGGTTCATATCCGCAGAGCAAAGTTACGGACAGTAATCTCATTGCAAAGATTGAAGCAGCCAGTGAAAATGAAGCTTGGGTGGATTATAACTACTACGCTGGTACAGGCAATTGGGCAGACGTCAACATGAAGCCTGTTGACGGAATGATGCTATATAAGGATATCCCTTACAATGGCAACAAATATCGTGCAGTTAAAATAAATCAATACCGTCCGTATTGCACGGGCTATACCTCTTCAGATACATATCAAGATGACAACGGTTATTATATAGGCAATACATACTATTTTAAATATGAGCCTTTAACATGGCGAGTCCTTGTCCCGAGCGAGGGCCATGTAATGTGCAATAAAATTATTGATTCGCAGGCTTATCAGAATTTTATTTATTATAACGGCAGTGAATATTACAACAGTAAAGGTTGTGCAAATTACGCTTCCGATTGGGTGACAAGCACACTCCGTCAGTGGTTGAACAATGATTTTTATAACACGGCATTTTCTGCAGAAGAAAAGGCACAAATCGGAACATCACATCTTGAAAATAAGAGTACATATTCAAGCACATATGACAGCGCAGATACATACGACAAAATCTTTCTCATCTCATATTATGACGCAACAAACAGCGCATACGACTTCAATTCTGACAGAACAGCTTATGATACAGCACGACAGATGAAGGGCACTGATTATGCAAAATGTCAGGGCTTATGGGTTAGCACAAGCTCAAGTTACAGCGGAAACTCTTGGTGGTGGCTGCGCTCGCCCTACAAATCCTTCATTGCTACGGATGTCGATACTGTCGGCTGGGCGTACTACTACTATGTCTATTACACTGACTTTGGCGTCGTTCCGGCTTTTAAATTCAATCCAAAACCTACAATCTGCGATGTTCATGATTACAAGGCTGTTGTGACCGAACCAACATGCACGGAGCAAGGATATACGACTTACACCTGCACAAAATGCAATGACAGTTATGTTGATAACTATACCAATGCGCTCGGTCATGACTTTGGAGAATGGAAGCTTACAACGCCGGCAACCTGCACAGAAATCGGCGTTGAAACAAGATACTGTTCTCGCTGCAACGTAACGCAAACAAGAGATGTTGATAAAGCTGCACATGTATTCGGCGAATGGAAGATCACTACCGCTCCGACAACAATTTCCGACGGAGTGAAAACACGTTATTGTAAAAATTGCGACGCTTTTGAAACCGAAAGTGTCGGCAAGCTCAAATCAATATCCGTGAAGCTCAATAATATTGAGACAAACTATAAGAAGTCCGGACAGCTTGAGCCGAAAATCACTAATCCCGATAATGTAGGCTACAAGATCGAGTATAAATCCTCCGACCCGAAATGCGTTATCGTTGACGCCGACGGGAATTATTTCGCCGTTAAAACCGGCTCGTCAAAAATAACCTGCACCGTTACCGATGAATATGGCAAGGTTACGACCGCCGAGTGTAAAGTGAACGTTAAATATAGCACTATTCAGTGGATAATTATGATTGTCCTCTTTGGTTGGATTTGGTATTAAGCGTATAGGTGTTAAATTATTATAGCTCCTCCTTTCGGGGGAGCTTTTGCTTTAAGTTAAAAGAAAAATTCAAAGGTGCGATGTGGGCAGAAATTATTATTTATTCAAACGATAAATTGGTCATATAAACAATGGACTGCTCCAAGCGGAACAGTCCAAAAATTTTTATCGGTCATTATGCTTTCAAATTATGAGCCTTAACATAGTTAACGACCTCATCAACGGTTGTGAATGCGAGTGCAACGGAAGTGTCGGCAGCACCGTAATAAATTGCAATTTTTCCACTTTTGCTGTCGGCAAGAGCTGCGCAGGGGAATACAACGTTCGGAACATCTCCGACACATTCGTATATTTCATGTGGAGCGAGCAAAAAGCTGTCTGCCCGGTAAAGCACCTTCCAAGGCTCATTTTTATCGAGAATTGCCGCACCCATGCTGTAGGTGAAGCCGTTGCAGCTTGTCAGTACGCCGTGATAAAACATCAGCCAGCCCTTGTCGGTTTCAATGGGCGTCGGACCTGCGCCGACCTTTGTCATTTCCCAATTCTTCACGGGACTCATAACGAAGCGGTTCTTGCCCCAATATTCGAGATCACGGCTTCTCATGAGGAAAATATCGCCGTAGGGCGTGTGTCCTCTGTCGCAGGGTCTTATCAGGAGCATGTATTCGCCGTTAATTTTTCTCGGGAAGAGAACGCCGTTCCTTGAAACGGGATAGCTGGCTTCTTCCAGCTCCGTCCAGTCCTCAAAGTCTGTTGTGTATGCAATTCCGATAACCGTACCGTGCGGAGTGAGCTTGACCCAACTGAGAAAGTATTTACCCTCAATTTCGCAAAGACGGGGATCGTAGCCCTCAAAGATATATTTATCGGTGAACTTCCAGTTGATTGCGTCGCTGCTGAATCCTGTAACGAGCACCTGGTCACGGGTTCTTGTATCAACCCTGAATACGCCCGCGAAGCCGTCGCCGAACGGAACAACGGCGGAATTGAAGATGCTGTTTGCAAAGAAAAAGTTATCCCTCGTGATTATCGGGTTGCCGTCGTATCTCCACACTGGGTATTGATATCCCTCGGGTTTGTCCTGCCATGGAATATTATTAATTTCACGACCGATTATTTTTGCCATACCTTTCACCCTTTTTGTTGTTATAAACTAATAATATCATATTAAATGCAACAAATCAAATAAAAAGAAAGAATTTGTTCACAACGAAAAAACAGAAAAAATCGGTAACCGCTGTATTAACAGGCAGCGTACTTGACAAATATGATTTATGAGTATATAATTTAAAAGTTAAAAAACGACAGGAAATGGTGATTTTATGTCAGGACATTCAAAATGGAGCACGATTAAGCGCAAAAAGGAAAAAACCGACGGCGCACGTGCAAAGGTATTTACTAAAATAGGCCGTGAGATCTCGGTTGCCGTTAAGTCGGGCGGCCCCGATCCTACAGTCAATTCAAAGCTCAAGGATGTTATCGCAAAGGCTAAGGCAAACAACGTTCCGAACGATAACATTGAGCGTATCATAAAGAAGGCGGCAGGCGAGGGCAGTGCCGATAACTATGAAGATATCATGTATGAGGGCTACGGCCCGTCGGGTATTGCGGTTATCGTTGAGACCCTTACCGACAACCGTAACCGTACTGCCGGCGACGTCAGACACTATTTTGACAAGTACGGCGGAAATATGGGACAGAGCGGCTGTGTTTCCTTCATGTTCAACCGCTGCGGCGTAATCACAATCGAGGCAGAGGACGTTGATGAGGAGAAGCTCATGGAGGATGCACTCGAGGCAGGCGCAACCGATTTCATCACCGACGACGAGGGAATTTTTGAAATCCGAACCGAGCCGAACGATCTCGGCGGCGTTCGTGACGACCTTGAGGCAAAGGGATATTCCTTCCTTTCCGCGGAGGTTGAGTACGTTCCCACAACCTACACCAAGCTTACCAATGAGGACGACATTAACAACATGACAAAAATGCTTGATATGTTCGATGATAACGATGACGTTCAGAACGTTTGGCATAACTGGGAAATGGACTAATTTTTTCGGGTCGGCTCTTTTGGCGAATAAGTCATTTTTCTCATCTCGGCGTATAAGCATACGCTGTCGCTGAGAGAAAATGTCTTCTTCACCCAAAATAGCTCGACCCTTACTTTTTATAAATTTTTGACGTATAAGCATACGCCTACAGCCGAAGAAAACGAATTTTTCATCCAAATTAGCGCAGCTCAATTCTTTTGTATTAGTGTATAAGCATACGCTGTCGCTGAGAGAAAATGTCTTCTTCACCCAAAATAGCTTGACCCTTACTTTTTGAAGGAACTATTGGGCTCCTCCTCCGGGGGAGCTGTCGGCGCAGCCGACTGAGGGAGTAAGCTTTTATCAGACTTTCTTGATACAATAAGCGAAAAATGCAACTAAAAGGTACCCCACAATGAAATATCTTTACATATGGCTGATCATAATCAATATAATAACATTTGCCGTATTCGGAATCGACAAGAAAAAGGCGATAGACGGAAAATTCCGTATCAGTGAGTCGGCACTGTTTCTTTTGTCGCTTCTCGGCGGCTCACTCGGCGGATTTATTGCAATGTATACCTTTCATCACAAAACCCGAAAATGGTATTTCAAATTAGGTATTCCGCTTATTCTCGTTGCGTGGAGCGCATTGATTGCTTGGCTTGTTTTTAAAAACTCAATATGATTTTCGCACCTTGAAGGCTTGTCTTTCGGGGTGCTTTCCTTTACAAACACATCTTTTTGTCTGCCGAAAAGCCGAAAAGCTGGAATTATTTTTGATAATATGCTAAAATGAATTATCTTCATATATTTCTTGGAGGAATCGTTATGTTTAAAATACTGATTGCAGAGGACGATGTTGAGCTTTGCCGTCTTTTCTCTCATGTGCTGAGTAAAAACGGCTACTGCGTTAAAGGTGTTTCAAACGGTCAGGAGGCTCTCAATGAGCTTGATAAGGATTATTTTGATCTCATTATTTCCGATATTATGATGCCGGTTATGGACGGCTATGAGCTGGTTCATCGGCTTCGTGAAAGTGATAATCACATTCCTGTTATGATGATCACCGCTAAGGATGCTTTCGACGATATGCGTCGGGGATTTATTTCCGGCACGGATGATTATATGATAAAGCCCGTCAATGTTAACGAAATGGTGCTTCGTGTCGGTGCCTTGCTTCGACGTGCGCAAATGATAAACGAGCGTCGTCAAACGATAGGCTCGACCGTTATGGATCTTGATTCTCTGACGGTTACGACGGAGAATGAAAGCTTTATCCTGCCGCAGAAGGAGTTCATGATTCTTTACAAAATGTCAGCCTATCCCGGTAAGATCTTTACAAGAAATCAGCTTATGGATGAGATCTGGGGATATGAAAATGAGTCCGACACTCACACGGTCGATGTGCATATCGGCAGACTCAGGGACAGATTCCGTGACAGTAAGGATTTCAAAATCGTTACTATTCGAGGCGTCGGATACAAGGTGGTCAAGTTATGAAAAGCAGAGAAATTTTTGAAGAAATACGCAGTCAAAAGGATCAGATATTCGGGCTGAGAATGAGATTGACTCTTTTTGTTGCTGCTGAGCTGATAGTATGTATTCTTATTTCATTCGGAGCGGAAATGCTGTTGAAAAACGTATTGACCTCGGAGTGGCGCTTGCCTTTGGCGATTGCGGGTTTGGTGCTCGGACTGATAATTTGCTTTGGAATAACCGGAGCAATTTCAAACTGGTTTTTTGACCCGATAAAGCAGTTGAGCAGGGCAATGGAAAGGGTTGCCGACGGTGATTTTTCGGTTCGCTTGCAGACGAAATCCCGTCTTAAAGAGATCCGCGAGGTCTATTCGGGATTTAACATGATGACGCATGAGCTTGGTTCAATTGAGATAATTCAGGGCGATTTTGTTTCAAACGTTTCACACGAATTTAAAACGCCGATCAATGCCGTAGAGGGTTATGCAATGCTTTTGCAGGACTGCGATAATCTTGATGACGAAGAAAAGAAATATGTTGATGGTATTATTGTCAGCACTCAGCGGATTTCGACGCTGATAGGAAGTATTTTGTTGCTCTCGAAGATTGAGAACCGCTCGATTCCTACGGATCAGACAGAATTTTCACTCGATGAACAAATCCGCTGCTCAATCGTCGGAATGGAGAACCTGTGGGAGAAGAAGGACATCGAAATTGATGCCGACCTTGAAAGCATAAGGTACTACGGCAATGAAAGGCTTATGATTCATGTCTGGGACAATCTTTTAAGCAATGCGATAAAGTTCAGCCCGCCGGGCGACACAATAATAATCAGGCTCAAAAACGAAATGGAGAAAATCGTATTTACTGTCGAGAATCACGGCGATGGTATTTCCGAGGAGGCGAAGAAGCACATTTTTGAAAAATTTTATCAGGCCGACAGCTCTCATAAACAGGAGGGCAATGGGCTCGGACTTGCACTTGTCAGCCGAATTTTGACGCTTGAGGACGGCGAAATTTTTGCCGAAAATATTGAAGGCGGATGTAGGTTTACGGTTAAGCTGAAAAGAAAAAGAGCATAGACACAATACCCTTTTTGGGAGACATAATTCGACAAATTTCAACAAAAGTTGAACTTCAGTTGATAATCAGTTGTACTTCACGGTTTATAATCAGAATGAAATAAATTATAAACAACCGCGGAGTGATAAAAATGTCGAAGAATTATGTTCTCTTTAATCCGTTAGCAGGAAATAAAAGGTGCGGCACCGATATAAAAATGATCGAAGATTTGATTGAGGGCGAAATTGTGTATTGCAACATGACAAAACCCGAAACATACAGCGATATTCTTCCCGAGATGCAGAGCGGCGATATACTGATCGTTTGCGGCGGCGACGGAACGCTGAATCGTTTTATAAATTTGCCGTACGATTATTCGGAAAAGAACGAGGTTTATTATTTCCCTATGGGCTCGGGTAACGATTTTGCCCATGAGCTCGGTCATAAATACGGTGACAAGCCGTTCAATATAACAAAATATCTGAAGAATTTGCCCGAGGTCACTGTCAACGGCAAGACATATCGCTTCCTCAACGGCATAGGCTACGGAATCGACGGCTATTGCTGTGAGGTCGGCGATAAGCTCAGAGAGACAACAGAGGGAAGCATAAATTACACTGCGATTGCGATTAAGGGCCTGCTCTTTCACTATAAGCCGACTGACGCAACCGTTACGGTGGACGGAGTAAAGCATAAGTTTAAAAGAGTTTGGCTTGCACCGACGATGAACGGAAAATTCTATGGCGGCGGAATGATGCCGACGCCGAATCAGGACAGAACAGGCGGAAAGCTTTCTGTCATGGTTTATCATAATCTCGGCAAGCTGAAGGCGTTAATGGTGTTCCCCTCGATATTCAAAGGCGAGCATGTTAAGCACAAAAACAATATTGCTATTCTTGAGGGCAGGGAGATTACGGTTGAATTTGATCGCCCGACGCCCTTGCAGATAGACGGCGAGACCATACTCGGTATTTCCTCCTACAAAACAAAAGCTCATTATCACGGTATGGTCAATGCCTAAAAAATACGGACTGTCATAAATTCGACAGTCCGTGTTTTTATGTTTATTTTTTACCTTTTAGTATCGGCGAGATCATCGGATAGATCGCAAAGGTTATTGCTACGCTGATAAGACCCTTGACAAATGTGAACGGAACGTTGAAAAAGAGAATTGCCTGCCAGAGCGAGCCGACACTCGGGAGAATCTCGCGGTATGCACCGAGAATTGCTTCTTCGGGAGCCATAAGCTTGAAATAAATCGGATAAACTAAGAAATAATTGATAAAAAAGCTCGTTGCCGCCATTGAAAAATCACCGGCCATTGCACCTATAAAGGCAAATTTGCGGTTGTGATGATACTTGTAGAATATTCCTGCAACGAAAACGAAAACAGCGCCATGAATGAAATTGGAAAGCTCTCCGACTCCGGCAGTCTGGGTCGCAAACAGGTGGATAAGGTTCTTGACAAGGCAGACGGCAACTCCGCATACGGGACCGAAGGCATAAGAGGTGATGAGTGCAGGCAGGTCGGAAATGTCAAGCTTGATAAACGACGGTATGATGGGAATTGAAAATTCAATAAACATCAGCACTGCCGAGAGCGCCGACATGATTGCCGTGACCGTTACCTTTCGCAAGCTTTTAACTTTTGTGTTCATAAACAACACCCTTTCAAATAAATTCAGTCAGAGTTGCCAACGAACA
Organism: Ruminococcus sp. CAG:488; assembly: GCA_000434055.1. Taxonomy (GTDB): domain Bacteria; phylum Bacillota; class Clostridia; order Oscillospirales; family Acutalibacteraceae; genus CAG-488. The sequence goes on from HF999637.1 coordinate 9,898, forward strand.
AAAAATGTCCCGTACAAAAACTGTACGGGACTAAACTTTTCAAGAATACAAATCTTCTCTCATCCGGACTGTACCGTCGGCTTCGGAATCTCACCGAATCAACTTTCGCTCACGGGCTTGTGGACTGAATCCCATTACCGTCGGTGGGGAATTGCGCCCCGCCCCGAAGACAACTGTTAACTTATCTCTATTTTAGCACTGTATCACGAAATGTCAATAGTAAAATTGTAATTTATAAAGCGTTCACGTCGATTGCAGCTATTACCTTTTCGATATACGCTCCGAATCTGTCGGCTATTTTTGCCGCCGCAATTCCAACCTCCTCGTCGGAAAGCTTACAGTCGAGCACACCTGCCGCCATATTTGTCATGACGGAGAATGCAAGCAGAGGCATGGAACAGTGCGCCGCCGTGAGAGCCTCTGTAACGGTGGACATTCCTACCGCATCGGCGCCCAAAAGCCTTGCGGCTCTGATCTCCGCCGGAGTCTCAAACTGCGGACCCGGGAAGAACATATAGACTCCCTCGCGGAAAATCAAACCGCTTCCCTCGGCACACTTCAATGCGATTTTGCGAAGCTTCTTTGTGTACATATCCGTCACATCAAAGAAACGGGGACCGAAAAAGTCAAGATTTTTTCCTCTGAGCGGACTTGCTCCGTTGAGCTTTATATGGTCGCTGACTATCATTATATCACCGACATTGTAGCTTTTATTGACAGCACCGGCGGCATTGGTGAGTATGGTCGCCTTAACGCCGAGAAGCTTGAAAAGGCGAACCGGTATAACAAGCTGCTCAAAGTCGTAGCCCTCATAGGAATGAAAACGGCCTGCCATGCAAATAACTTTTTTGCCGCCTACCTTGCCGTAAATCAGCTTGCCTGCGTGAGAAGCGACGGTCGAAACAAGAAAATTCGGAATATCATCGTATTTTATTTCAATAGGATTTTTGATTTTTGACACAAAGTCGCCGAGACCGGAGCCGAGAATGATTGCGATTTCGGGCTTGTCCTTGATTATCGACATAACGTAATCGGCGCTTTTTTGAAAAAATTCAACAGTGTATTCCATTTTTTTCACCTCTCATTTTTATACTATATATTTTTTAACAAACGGAATAGAATTCAATATTGCCGAGATAATGAGGCTGACTAAATATGTCGCAGCCGTTGTTATAATAATCAGGTATATCACCCGTGTGTGCGGCAAGATGCCTGATTTCATAAGACAGTCAAGGACTGCAAGGTGACACATGAAAATCCCGAACGAGGCTTTTGCCCAGAAGGATATGATTTTCGGTGAGCTTTTTTCTTCTCCGAAAACATTCTTTATTAAAAGAAAGACGGAAGCAGGAACGAAAACCGTCATTGGCAGCTTTTTCGGAATAAATGTACTGATGGTTCTTCCTTCCTTGACTGAGATATAATAAGTAATTGCCAAAAATGCAATGATACTGAGAATACTCAGAGCGTAGATTAAAAATCTCAGCGGCTTTTTTATGCTGTAATTGGACAGGTAATACCCGAGACAAAAATATCCGCTTAAATGAATTGCCGCCGACATTTTAAAGGCATTGTTTATTTTTTCGAAATTGATATACGAATCGGGAATCGAACTGAAAAAATTGCCGCATATTGTGAATATAAACCATATTAAAAGAAAGTATTCGAGTAAGGATTTGTCCTCGATAATTCTTTTCAGCAGCGGCGATACAATATAAAGTCCGATTAGTGATAAAACGAGCCACATATAATTCATGTCAATCAGAGTGTCGGACAGAAATTTTTCGGCGCAGTAGAGGAGTCCGCCTCTTTTAAAAAGGTATTTGTCCAGTAAGATGCAGAATGTCGACCAACAAACAAATGCCGCAGCCAAGCGGAGAATATCTTTATAAAAAACCGTTCTGATGCTTAAGCTGTCCGGCGATGAGAGCGTTTTGGCACCTGAAACCATAATTATTGTCGGAATCGCAAATCTGAATATACTCTGGAGCGCGGTCATGAAAAACCATGATATAGAGCCGACCTCCGCCTTGAACCATTTCTTTAATATTACGCTGACGGCAACAACCGCCAATACAGAAATTATTATCAAAATATCCGTGTAAACGCTGTTTTTTTTGTTTTCCATCTTGTCCGCCCCCTTAAACAATATATTTGCTTGCGCCGGGAATCCTATTGAGCAGATAGGAAATCAGCGGGCTTATAACAGCCGCAGAAATTAGCAACGCTCCGAACAGTGCATATGGCGGCAAGGGAAGAAACATGTGGCAGAACTTCTCAACAGCCTTCATCACAAGAATGTGAGACAGATATATGCCGAATGAAATTTTTGAGAGTGTAAATATTGCCTTTTGCACCTTCTTTGAAGGATTGAAATTTTCAAATTTATCTCGGAAGAATAAAAACAGTGCCGCAGATTGGAAGGCAGTCATTGGCAAAAGATATCCGAGATATTTGCTGACTGTTTCGCCCGATCTGAAAGATGTGAAAACTGTCACACCGACAATTCCGAGAGTACCGAGAATTGCCAGAAAATACACTGCTGCTTTTATCGGCTTTTTAACCGTGTAATTATGTAAATAATAGCCGAGAACATAGTAACCGCTGTATTGGACGGCAATAGAAATCTTAAACAGGTCAATAAATCCGTAGATCTTGTTGCCGATTACCGGTATAAGGCCCGTAAAATTGGCAACGATGCAAAAGATAAACCATATAAAAATAAAATATTGCATGGTTGATTTCTTTTCGACAATCTTGCGAAGCAGGGGTGTAACGATATAAAGCCCTGCAATCATGTACATAAACCAAAGATGGTATTCTCCGAGCAGAAATCCGTTAACAGTTAATTGAAAATCAGGCTTAAATGAGACTCCTTCGGTAACAAATCCCGAAGCTAAATGAAAAAAAGTATAAACCAGCGACCAAAAAATAAAGGCGGTTATGATTCTGAGAACTTTTTTTGAATATAACTCCTTAATTCCTCTGTCTTTTTGAGGGGATAACATAAACATTCCCGAGACCATAACGAAAACGGGAACAGCAAAGCGAAACATGCCGTCTATTGCAACAAGAGCCACCCAGCTTTTGCTCTGTATAGGAATATCTCCCCATATTTCACCTACCGCATGCAACACAAGAACACTGAAGATCGAAATTATTCTCAGCAGATCAGGGTAGATCAGTCTTTTTTTCTCTTCCATTTTTTCCTCCGAATTATTTTTCACCGAGTATAAATTCGATTTGTCTTACGGCATCTCTGAGCTTGGCAAAGGACGAGTTGGGATTGGTGTCGATCGTCTTGATAATCAGGTCAAGATCATCAATCGAATACCTGAATTTATTCGCCGAAACGCAGGCGGTTCTCCTTATGGCACAGATGTCAGCCATTTGCTTTTCCGTCAGAAGCTCAACGCTTTTGCAGTTTGCTTTTATGACCTCGTCGATTATATTCTCCGGGAAAAATATGTATGTTTCAATTTGTTTCTTTAAATCATTTTCAAAGCTCATAACTATAAAAAACAGGGCTGCTGCATTTGCTGCAACAGCCCTCTTAAAATCGTTTTATTTGATCTTTACCTTGTAGTTCTTGATCTCAAACGGGGTTGCGTGGAAGCTGATTGTGTCGCCGTCAAATTCAACGGGAACATCGTTTCTCTCAATAAGGTCGCATTCTGCGGCATAGGTGAGGGGAGCGAAGAATTTAACGCTTGCATCAACGCTTTTGCCCTTCTTCTCAACCATACGAATGATGTATGCGTCCTCTTCCTCGCACTTCTTGACTGCCTCAAGAGTCATGCTGTCGCTTGCAAGAGTGATGAAGGACTTATCTGCGCCCAGTTCGCCCTCCGACTTGATGTCAACGGGAACAAGCGGATGATTGATTTCAAGTCCCCTTTCAAGGGTCTTTGCCTTCTTCCATGTCTCGGCATGGGGATAGAGCGAATATGTGAAGTAGTGGTCGCCTCTGTCTGACTTCGGGTCGGGCTTGATCGGAGCTTTAAGAAGAGTAAGGATCATCTTGTGCTCATTGACCTCATGACCGTACTTGCAGTCGTTGAGAAGCGATACGCCGTAATCCTCGTCGGACATGTCAATCCAGTTGTGAGCGTTGACCTCAAACTTTGCCTTGTCATACGGATTGTATCTGTATGAGCAGCACTCCATTGTGGCGTAGGCTATATCTCTCGTATAGTTCTTCGTCTGAAGATCGACGTCGAAGAATACCTTGAGGAGCTTCTGATCCTCGTGCCAGCTAATGTGTGTATCAAAGTCAATTCTGTCAAGGTCATTGTAGATGATGATGTTCTGCTCAATCTTTGATTTAAGAACATCCTTCTCAATTGAGATCATTGTGTAAACATCGCCCTTGACTATATCCTTAACAATGCCGTCCTTAAGCTCGAACTCACGGTCAACATATGTTGCAACGATATCCCATGCGTCGTATCCGCCGGGCATATCCTCAAAGAGTCTGAAATCGTTGCCCTTGCCGCCCTTGGAGATAACCTCACGGCGGTTCTTCTTATCATAGATTGAGATAAGAGTTGCATTGTCGTCAAGAACAAGCTTGAAATTGTCATTCTCAATCTCTTTGCCGTTGCTCTCATCATATGCGGGAGCCTTTGCGGCAGGCATTTTATAATAAACCTTGTAGCCGACTGCCGGAATGTCCTTGGCAACGAATACAAGCTTCTTGTCTCCGTTCGGCTTTGTGTAGGCCTGAGTTGCAACCTTATTGCCGTTTTCGTCGAAGATATCAACGTCCTGATAATCAAGCTCAACCTTGGTTGTAGCGACATTTGCAAGTGAGTTGAAGAGTGCAAACGGCTTGCCGAGGTTCTTGTCATAGCCGATATGCTCGGCGATAACTGCAAGAGCTTCGTTGCGGACTCTTTCGCCGGTCTCGATTACCTCATCATAGATACTCATGAGCTTGCCGAATACCTCTGTGATGTGAGTTCCGGGAAGTGAATCATGGAACTGATTGGTGAGAATCTTTCTCCATGCGAGAGCGAGCTCCTCAGTCGGGTATTCATAGCCGTAGCTTTCTGCGATAACTGCGTACATCTCAGCCTCTCTGAAGAGGTTCTCACAGTAACGGTTGGCCTTCTTGAGAGCAGCCTTTGTGGTGTGAACTCCGCGGTGCTCCTCAAGATAAAGCTCGTCCTTCCATGTAACGATCTTGTCGCCGGCAGCAATAGCCTTCTGACGCATATTTTCGAGGGATTCCTCAATCTTGCAAGCCTTTGTTTCCGGGAGACCGGGGAAGTTCTTATATCTCTTGACATATTCAAGCATCTCGTTATCGACTCCGCCGCCGCCGTCGCCCCAGCCGTAGCAGTACATGGACTCGCCGATGGTGTCCTTATCGGTATACTTGACCCAGTTTGTCTTGAGTGAATCCGCCTCCATTGAACCGATGAAGTGAGTCGGGGGAACGGCTGCGAATACCTTCGATCCGTCCGGGCCCTCCCACCAGAAAGAGTTATAGAGCCACGGGTTTGTATCGTTCCAGATACCCATCTTGTGGGTAACGAAATACTTCATTCCTGCCTTTTTCATGATCTGCGGCATGCAATAGCTGTTACCGAAAACGTCGGGAAGCCAGCAGGTCTTGGGCGTTACGCCGAACCACTTCTCGGCATAGCGAACGCCGTGGAGGAACTGACGGACAAAGCTTTCGCCGGAGATGATGTTACAATCCGGCTCAACCCACATGCCGCCGATATATTCCCAGCGACCCTCTTTGACTCTCTTTTGAACCTGCTCGAAGATGTTCGGATAATGAACTCTCATTTCCTCATACATACCTGCCTGGCTCTGAGAGAAGATGAAGTCGGGATACTGCTCCATAAGACGAAGCATTGTTGCGTGAGTACGGCCGACCTTACGGACGAACTCCTTGTAAGCCCACATGTAAACCATGTCAAGGTGGGAATTGCCGATAAGGTCGAGCTTGCCCATGCATTTATAGTTCGGGTTGTTGTAAACTTTGTCGTAGAGAATCTTTTTGCACATTCTCAGCTTAGCCTTGAATACGTCAAAATCAGGCTCGTCAAAGTCAACGTACTGGAAAGCCTCTTTAAGCGATTCACGGATAAGGGTAGCGTAATCGTTGCCCATGCCCGGCATAAAGAGTGCATTGTAAACTGCTTTCAAATCCCAGTAAATTTCATTGATTTCATCATCCGTTGTAGCGATGAAGGAGCACTCAAGCTTTTTGAGTGAGCTTTCGTTGGAGTGCCATACGAAATAGGATTCGATGTCGATATCGTATGTATCGCCGGCCTTAGCGCAATCGGTAAGAACAACTGCGTTACGGAACGGGTCAAGGCCCTGGAAGGGCACGCCGTTTACGGAAACGAGAGAGTCTCCGCCGAAGTAAACGTAAAGTGTAACCTTTTTACCCTCAAATCTTTCGGGAATAGTGATTTTATTCTTGAAGAACGAGCTCAGACCGTTGCCGCCCCAGTAGCCGCCTACGTCGAGATCCTTCCAACCGTCGTAAAGATACTCGTAGTCGCCGATGTCCTTGTAGATGCACTCACGCATCTTCCAGGGAGCGGTGTTCACAAAGTCCGTGTATATTCTCTTTTTGAGTGCCTTAAGCTTAATTTCAACAAGCTCGTCAAAGGTGAAAATACCTCTCTGCTTGTTTTTAATAATGTCTCGCCATGTGTCGATATGAGCTTCCATGCCTTCAACGGAAGGTATGGTCTTTTTCTCATTTTCTGCCATTTTGTCAGCTCCTTATTTTCCATTTTACCGGTTATTTTTCGTCTGATAGACTAAAACCAATTTATTATATCATTTATATTATTGCTTTTCAATAACTTACATGATTTTTTTGGAAAATAATCGAATTTTATATGGATATATAAATTAGTTAACCGAAAGTATCAAAAATCGGTGTTTTTTCGTTAAACTCCGCCGCTGCTCGTGAGAGGGCGGAGATTTCGTTCTCGATTCGCTCGTTTATAACCTCATCAAGCAGGAAGTCAAGGGTGGCTTTTATTCGTGCTCTGCCGATTCCGAGCGCCATGATGTCGTTGCCGTTGATGTTAAGCTCCGAGGTCTTAAGACAAACACGGTTTTTTCTCATAAATTCAATCTGCTTCTGTGCAACATGAACCGCATCGACCTCTTTGTTAAAAAACGCAGGATTCTTTCCGTGTGCGTCGGCAAGTATCAGCTTTAATGTATCTTCGACATTGTCAATGCCGTATTGCGAGCAAAGCTTAGCCAGATGAAAACGGTTGCCGTCGGGTCGCTCATCGTGCAGAAGGATAATTGTTGTTATATGCTTTATCTCGGCGTTTGAAAAGCGAAGTCTGCGAAGAATAATGTCCGCCGTTTCCGCTCCCTTTTGAGGGTGCCCTTTGAAATGGCCGATGTTATGCGAGTCCGTCCGGAACATCGACGGCTTTTCGATATCGTGAAGCAGGGCGGCTACTCTTAAATCGGAGACGGGTTCAATGCTTGATACGACCTTGGCGGTGTGAGTCCAGACGTCGTAGATATGATAGGGCGTGTGCTGCAAAAAACCGTCCTCGGCGGCAAGCTCGGGGATAATCTCAAAGATTACGCTCTTGTAATCGGCAAGAATTTTTTCGACATTTTGACCGCATAGCATTTTGATAAGCTCAACTCTGATGCGTTCTTTTGAAATGTTTTGAAGAAGAGAACGGTTGCCGATTATACTTTGCGAAGTTTTTTTATCAATATCAAAGCCAAGAACCGAGGAAAATCTGATTGCACGGAGAATCCTCAGCGCATCCTCGCCGAAACGTGTATCCGGATTGCCGACACAGCGAATGATTTTATTCTTAATATCGTTCTGACCGCCGAACGGGTCAACAACGCCTGTCTTGGGGTTGTATGCCATTGCATTGACGGTAAAATCGCGGCGTGAAAGGTCATCCTCGATTCTTTTCGTGAATGATACGCTTTCGGGGTGGCGGTTGTCGGAATATTTCCCGTCAACCCTCATTGTTGTAATTTCAACAGGCTCGGAGTCGATTAAAACCGTAACGGTGCCGTGCTTTATTCCCGTCGCAACAGTACGGAAGTCTTTGAAAACTTCCCTTGTCTCATCGGGTGCTGCCGAGGTCGTCATGTCCCAGTCGTTCGGAGCTCTGCCCATTACAGAGTCACGGACGCAGCCGCCGACTGCATAGGCGGAATAGCCGTTGCTTTCAAGCAGGGCAATAGCTTTCAGAATTTTTTCGGGACAATTTATACGCATTGTTTTCACCTCTTTACAATTCTACCATTTTACGTTATAATTTTCAATATCAAATCGAGGTGACGCAATGAATATTCAAATTTACGGCAAGTCAAAATGCTTTGACACCAAAAAAGCTGAGCGCTATTTCAAGGAGCGCAGGATTAAATATCAATATATTGATCTTGAAAAATACGGCATGAGTTTAGGGGAATACAGAAACATCAAAGCGGCAATAGGCTCAATTGACGGCTTGATAGACGAAAAATCAAAGGCTTATGAAAAGTGCTTTATCAAATATCTTGCCTCCAAGGAGGCGGTCGAGGAGAAGCTCTTGGAAAATCAGACGCTTTTCAAAACGCCGATAGTCAGAAACGGCAAAAAAGCGACTGTGGGCTATAAGCCTGAAATATGGAAGGAATGGGAATAAATTTTCCCGAAAATCTTGCAATAAAATTACTAATGTGTTATTATACATAGAGAAATTAAAAGAAGGAGTTTTTTCAATGAAAAATACTGTCACTGCTTCAATAGTCGCTGTTCTTTGCACAGCCGCAATCTGCGTTACATACGCTGTAAAGTCACCGGCAAACGTCAAGGAGACCTCTGCCGTTGCCACAGACACGACATACATGACCGAGGCCGAGGCTGCCGAGTATATCGGAGTTACGGACGACGTTATGAAGATGATGCGCGAGAAGCTCAAGAGCTTTGAGGGCGCTTATGTTTCGTATTATTACACAAATGCCGAGGGCAAGGAAGTTAACGACATCGTTTACAATAAGGCTGCTCTTGACAAGGCTGTTGAGAAAATCATGAAGGATCAGGGTGCTCTTAACTTCAAGTATATCCAGGAAGTTACAACCAAAGAAGCAAAATAAATATCCGAATTTAACGGTACGGTTAAATGAATTTGCCATGCAGAAAAAATTAACCGAAATATTTAAAGAAAAATAGGGATGCCGCAAACACAGATACGCGACAATCCCTATTTGTTTTGATAGGTGAAAAATATGATTATTCGTGATGAAGAGGGCAGACCGATTGCTGCCGAGAAGGTCAGCGATGTTTCCGACGAGCTTGCAGGTATTGAAAAAAAGCTCAGGGCAGATGTTAAAAAAATGAGCGATGATGAAAAAAAGGAGCTTATAAACGAGCTTTCCGAGCTGCAGGATATTATTGGTCTTGTAACGCCCGAGCTTCAGAAATCTTCAAACCCGATTGAGCTTATGGGATTCATGAAGCAGGTGCTCAAAATTAAAAATACGGCTGAAAAATTCAAGGAAAAGAATATTGACAATGATTGAGATTTTATTTGAAAACGAGGATTTTTTAGCCTGCATTAAACCGGTCGGTGTGCCGTCACAATGCGACGGAGCGGAGGATGCGGTTAAGCTGTTAAAGGAGCAGACGGGCGATGAAATCTATCCCGTTCACAGGCTCGATACGGCGGTTGGCGGTACCATGATTTTTGCCAAGAACAAAAAAACTGCCGCTTATCTCTCAAAGGAAATCGCGGAAAAAAGATTCGCTAAAGCTTATTTTGCCGTCACCGAGGGAGTCCCAGAGGAGAAGGAGGGCAGGCTTGAGGATTTGCTCTTTAAGGATAAACGAAAGAATAAAAGCTATGTTGTCAAGCGTGAGCGCAAGGGAGTACGCCGTGCAAGCCTTGATTACAGGGTCCTTGACGAGGCGGACGGCAAAGCGCTGGTCTGCGTTATGCTGAACACGGGCAGAAGCCATCAGATAAGAGTTCAGTTCGCTTCGAGAAAAATGCCGCTCGCGGGCGACGGAAAGTACGGAAGCCGCGATAACGGCTGTGAGGTCGCTCTATGGTCGCATAAGGTTGAGTTTGAATTTGACGGTAAAACCGTTTCGTTCAAAAGCATACCGAATATCGGCGAATATCCGTGGAAATTGTTTAAAATGTGACAGAAATATACCTTTTAAATGGTAATTTTTAATATTGCATAAATTATTTAAGCATGTTATAATCGTTAAAGTGTTTAAAACACAAAAATAAAGCGAGGGAAGTGACGTTTTGAGCAAAGAATTCGGAAAGTATGTCCGAGGGGGTGCGCCCGAAACCAAAAAATTCGATATGAATGCACCGTTGATAAAGCAAAGACCGTTTGCTATGCCGTTCGTTTGGGGCTTTTCATATATCAGAAAGTTTCTCCATTTCGGAAAGCTTAATAAGGTGAGAATGAAGGGCGTTAAGCCGCCGTACATTCTTTTATGTAACCATAATGCATTCTTTGATTTTTACATTATGAGTGCCGCAATCAGCCCGAACAGGGGTATTTTTCCGGCTGCCGTTGATGACTATATCGGCAGAGAATGGGGCTTGAGGAGACTCGGCGCTATCCCGAAAAGAAAATACACTGCGGATATCTCGCTTCTGCGTGTCTGCCGCAAGGCTTTGAAAGAAAAACAGATTTTCGGAATTTATGCCGAGGCAAGGTATTCCCTTTGCGGCGTTACCGAGGTTATTCCCGATGCTGTCGGACAGCTCGTCAAGCATCAGGGCGTGCCCGTTGTAACGCTCACCTGCCGAGGACATCATATCTATGACCCGTTCTGGGGCAATCACAGAAAGCGCTGGGTGCATCCGGTTCAGGCTGATATGGTTCTTGCCTATACGCCCGAGGAGCTGAAAAAGGCGAGCGCAGAGGAAATCAGCGAGAAGATTAAAAATCTTCTTTATAATGACGATTTCAGATGGCAGAGTGAAAATCACGTTAAGGTCAGCTACAAGAAGCGTGCCGAGGGACTGCACAAGGTTCTCTATCAGTGCCCGCATTGCATGACCGAGTTCAAAATGAACTCGAAGAACGACAAGGTTTTCTGCGAGCATTGCGGAAAGTCATGGACGCTCAACTATTACGGTGAGCTTGAAGCCGACGACGGTAAGACGGAGTTCAAATTTGCCACAGACTGGTACAAGTGGGAGCGTGAACAGGTTAAGAAAGAGGTTCTTGACGGAAGCTACCGCTTCGAGAGTCAGGTCGACGTCAACGATCTGCCGAATTCAAAGGGATTTGTTCACATGGGTAGAGGTACGCTTGTTCACGATATGACGGGCTTCCATCTTAAAGGTGTCAGGGATTATGACGGCGAACCGTTCGAGATGAACATTGATGCCGCAGGTCAGTATGCCGTTCATGTTGAATATAATTACAGATTCGGAAATCACCGAGACTGTATCGACCTTAACACATTGGAGGACACATGGTATGTCTTCCCCGAGCATTGTGATTTTTCGGTCACCAAGGTTTCGCTTGCGACCGAGGAAATATTTAACGAAATATGGCGTCAGCGCAACGAGAAGCGCAAAACCGCTAAAGCTGAGGAGTAAAAAATATGGATATCAGAAACGACCTTTTGGAGATTATTAACGAGTATACCGACGGCAGGATCACATCCGTTGAGCCGGACGACGTTCTTACCTCGGATCTTGGACTTAATTCTTTCGAGCTTTTCGATCTCATCTGCATGATCGAGGAGAAGTACGACATAACGATCCCTGACAGAGTCCTCCCGACTCTTGTAACCGTCAAGGACGTTGTTTATTATCTCGAAGAGAACACATAAGCAAACAGAAACAAGAGAGCCTGCCGGGTATGCCGACAGGCTTTTTCGTAGGTCAAATAAATTAGAATGAGCAATACAGCTTTCACAAACAAAACCGATGGTACGGTTATCATCGGACGGAAAATCGCTCGGTTTTCTATTTTAAATGATTGAATAAGTGCAAATAATTTATAGCGTATACAAATTTCCACGGAACGATTTTACCGTACCGTGGAGTTTTTTATTTCGGCTCGCTTGCTATGGGCTGGAGCTGTTCGCCCTTGAGTGCCGCTTCAACGGCGGCAGGTATAAGCGTGAAGTCGGCGGCAAGCGAACGCGGCTTCTTTTCGTGATCGTCCTGTCTGAACGGGACAAGCCATATATTTCTGTAATTGAGCAATGCTCCTATGTTTTTTGCCGCACACGCAAGACCGTCATTTGTTGAAACGGCGATAACAACGGGTCTGCCGTTCCTCAGGTGCGATTTTGCCGCCATCGTTACCGATGTGTCGGTTATTCCGTTGACAAGCTTGGCGGCGGTGTTGCCCGTGCAGGGAGCGATAACGAGAATATCAAGCATTTTTTTCGGCCCTATCGGCTCGACCTGAGGAATTGTGTGGAGTATTTCGTGCTTGCATATGGTTTCTATTTTATATCTGAATTCCTCGGCTTTGCCGAAACGGGTGTCGGTCTCGTATGCGATTTCCGACATTATCGGAACTATATCGTAGTTCAGCTTTTTAAGCATTTCAATCTGCGGAATAACTTCTTTGAAGGTGCAGAACGAGCCGCACATGGCAAAGCCCACAACTTTATTCATTCTTATCCTCCTTTATCATCTCAATGACCGTATCGGCAATGTTTGCGCCTGCGCTTGTCGGTGTAAAGCGGCCAGGCAGGCTTTCGGCAAGGACATATCTGAAATTGTATTTGTCAATTTCGTTTATATTGAAGCCGTAGGGCTTTGAAGCAATTTCAATATACAAATTCCGCTTTGTCAGCTTCTCCATTGTTTCTTTGCCCAATATATTACAGGGAACCGTGTTCACGATGATATCAAAATCGGCGGCTTCTTTGCAAAATTCTTTAAATCCGATTGATTTAAGCCCTTCGTTTTCGGCAAGGACGGCGCTGAACGGGTTTCTCGTTACAACGGTTGTGTCGGCACCGTTCGCCCGAAGCGATTTGCATATTGCTCTGCCGCATTTTCCGTAACCGAGCACGGCGGATTTGAGTGTATAAATATCTCTGTCGGTGCTTTCGAGTATAATTCTCATTGTTCCCTGCGCCGTGAGACGTGAATTTTTTATGAGAAAGCTTTTATTATAATAGCTTTTGCCTTTTTCACCGAACGGATTGTTACCGAGATTTCCGTAAAAAACGAACTGATCCTTTGAAAGCTTATCGCAAAGCTCGCCGACGGATATCCCAGTCCCCGAAATAACACCGTTCGCAACCGTGGGTATAGGCAAAATTATGCTGCGATAATGCGAAAGCTTTTCCTTCAATGACTCGCCGTCACAGCATGAGGCTTCAAAGCCGAGCTCGTTAAGCCTGCTGCGGCACGCCTGCATCTTTTTGTCGCTGCCTATTACAAAAAATTTTTCTGCCTGCATTTTACGGTCATTCCTTTCATTGTATTGTGAAGCGCAGAGCACACTCTACTTCTGCCTCCACTGTATCATATGACAAAAAATTGTGCGGGTGCTAAAATATTTCAATTTGCTATTTATTTTTTTACCGTTATGCCTTATAATTATAGCGTAAAGACTGATTAGGAGATGATATCTTGTACGAGATAGATGAATTACTCAAAAAGGTTAAAAGAGTTCATTTTATAGGTATCGGCGGCTCAGGTATGTGTCCGCTTGCCGAAATATTGCACAAGGAGGGCTATGAGCTTTCCGGTTCGGACAATAATGAGACCGACACGCTCGCAAGGGTTCGCAGTCTCGGAATCCCCGTAACTCTCGGTCAGAAAGCCGAGAATATAGCCGGCGCTGAGCTTATTGTTTACACGGCGGCCATTCTGCCCGACAATCCCGAGCTTGTTGCGGCGAAAAATTCGGGAATCCCGACTGTTGAACGCGCTGACCTGCTCGGCGCGATAACAAGGCTCTATTCCGACTGCTACTGCGTTTGCGGCACTCACGGCAAAACCACGGTTTCGTCGATGCTCACTCAGATTATGATTCAGTGCGACAAGGATCCGTCGGCGGTAATCGGCGGCGAGCTTCCGCTTATCCGCAGCCACGGCAGGGTAGGCGAGACGCAGAATATGGTATGCGAAGCGTGCGAATTTAAAGATCATTTTTTAAAGCTGGATCCCGATATTGCAATAATTCTCAACGTTGACGCAGATCACCTTGAATACTTCAAGAACATTGAGAATATTATCAAATCCTTCAACAGGTTTGCAAAAATGGCGAACAAGGCGGTTATTTATAACGGCGACGACGCTAATACTCTCAAGGCGGTTGCCGACGTCGGCGGTAAGGACATGATAACCTTCGGACTTGATAAGTCCAACGATTTCTATGCCGAAAATGTTGAAATGGTGAATGCCTTCGCTCATTTTGACGCTTACAAAAAGGGCGAGAAAATAGGCAGCGTAAAGCTGAAGGTTCCGGGAAAGCACAATGTCACCAATGCTCTTGCGGCTCTTGTGGCGGCGGATTACTGCGGGATTCCGTTTGACAAGGCGATAACTTCTCTCGAGCAGTTTGGCGGAGCGTGCAGAAGATTTGAAATTCTCGCAAAGCTCAACGGTATTACCTTTGCCGACGACTATGCTCATCACCCGACCGAGCTGAGAGTTACGCTTGAGGCGGCAATGCAGATGAAATACAGAAAGGTCTGGGCGGTTTTCCAGCCGTTCACCTATTCAAGAACAAAGAAGCTCATGGATGATTTTGCCGAGGTTTTAAAAATTCCCGACGAGTGCGTTATGACCGAGATCATGGGTTCAAGAGAGGTTAACACAGAGGGCGTTTACACCTCACAGCTTGCCGCAAAGATTCCCGGCAGCGTATGGTTCAATACCTTTGATGAGGTTGCCGATTATGTTCTCGCTCATGCTCAGAGCGGTGATCTTGTAATAACCCTTGGCTGCGGTGATATCTACAAAGCCGCTAAGCTTATGATAAAGAGACTTGAAAACGAAAAATAATCCGACAGCAAAAACTGAGGATTACATGTGAAAAGAAGATTATATCCGTACTCCTTGTAATTGTTATACTACAATTGTTTAATTGTTTAATAATGTAAGGCTTTTATGAAACAGAGTGTGGAATTAAGTCGGAATTCTTGACAAATATTGTTAACGGGGCTACAATGAAGTTGACGGCAAAACGTTAATATTATTAAGGAGATGGAGCATTATGATGGCAATTATTGCTTTGATTTCGGATTTTATTGATTTGGCTATTAAGGCGATCGGATCGGTTTTTCCGGATGCTGCGCAGGCTATTCAGCAGGCTCTCAGTCAGCTTTTTGATTTCATCACATCAATTATCGGCTGACGCAGGGCAGCTTTGCTTTAAACGTGGACTCCTACAAAGCAGCAGGAAGCTACAGCGCCTCATTAGCTTCTTCAGATTTTAATATCAAATTATATTTATAAATTTTGCCTTTTGCCGCACTTTTTTCTTTTTAGGTGTTGACAAAGGGCATTTTTTATGTATAATAATAACAGTAATGATTACTATTATTTATTGGTCATATTGAGCAGGCAATAAATTTATGCGCCGATGTTTAAATTATCGGTTAATACTAATTATGATTATGAAAAAGTGAAGGGAGTTTCAGCTATGAATATTACAAAGGACATTAAATACGTTGGTGTTAATGACCATGATATCGACCTTTTTGAGGGTCAGTACGTTGTTGAAAACGGAATGGCATATAATTCTTATGTTATAATTGATGAGAAAATCGCTGTCATGGATACGGTTGACGCACGGTTCCGTCACGAATGGCTTGATAATCTTGCCGATGCGCTTGACGGCAGAAAGCCCGATTATCTTATCGTTCAGCACATGGAGCCGGATCATTCGGCAAACGTAATGAGCTTCGTTGCGGCTTATCCCGAGGTTAAGGTCGTTGCCTCCGCAAAGGCTTTTGCGATGATGGGTCAGTTTTTCGGCGACGATCTGAGCGAAAGACAAATTGTTATTTCCGAAGGTTCAACGCTTGAGCTTGGTAAGCATACGCTCAATTTCATAGCTGCCCCCATGGTTCATTGGCCTGAGGTTATGGTTACTTATGATTCGTACGACAAGGTGCTTTTCTCCGCCGACGGTTTCGGAAAGTTCGGCGCGCTTGACGTTGATGAGGACTGGGCTTGCGAGGCAAGACGCTACTATTTCGGCATTGTCGGAAAGTACGGCGTTCAGGTTCAGAAGCTCTTGCAGAAAGCGAGCGCACTTGACATCGAAAAAATCTGTCCGCTTCACGGTCCGATCCTTACGGAAAATCTCGGATATTATCTCGGACTGTATAACACCTGGTCGTCATACGGCATCGAGAGCGAGGGAATTGTGATTGCATATACCTCGGTTTACGGCAATACGAAAAAGGCTGTTGAAATCCTTGCCGATAAGCTCAGAGCAAACGGCTGTCCTAAGGTTGTTGTCAATGATCTTGCACGCTGCGATATGGCGGAGGCCGTTGAGGACGCTTTCCGCTACGGTAAGCTCGTTCTTGCGACAACAACTTATAATGCGGATATTTTTCCGTTCATGCGTACTTTTATTGAGTCCCTGACCGAGAGGGAGTACAAGAACAGAACCGTTGCTTTCATTGAGAACGGTACATGGGCTCCGCTTGCGGCGAAGATAATGAAGGGTATGTTCGAGAAATCGAAAAACATCAATTTCGTTGAGCCTGTTGTTCATATCCGTTCGGCGTTGAACGAAGCCTCATCAAATGAGATTGATGAGCTTTCAAAGGAGCTTTGCCGTGATTATATTGCACAGGACGGCGAAACGGCTGACAAAAATGACCTCACCGCTCTTTTCAATATCGGATACGGACTTTATGTTGTAACGTCAAATGACGGTAAAAAGGACAACGGACTCATTGTCAACACCGTATCGCAGGTCACAAATTCTCCGAACAGAATCGCGGTTACGATCAATAAGGACAACTATTCGCACCACGTCATCAAGCAGACAGGCAAGATGAATATAAACTGCCTTTCAGTTGACGCCCCGTTTTCCGTGTTTGAGAATTTCGGATTCAGGAGCGGCAGAAATGTAAACAAATTTGAGGGCAGCGAACCTCTGCGTTCGGATAACGGACTTGCTTTTCTGCCGAGATATATCAACTCGTTCATGTCCTTGAAGGTTGAGCAGTATGTTGATCTTGACACTCACGGAATGTTTATCTGCTCGATTACCGAGGCGAGAGTTATTTCCGATGCCGAGACTATGACCTACACCTACTATCAGAAGAATGTTAAACCGAGGCCGCAGACGGAAGGCAAAAAGGGCTTTGTATGCAAGGTCTGCGGATATATCTATGAGGGCGACGAGCTTCCCGAGGACTTCATCTGTCCTCTTTGCAAGCACGGCGCGGCGGATTTTGAACCGATTAAATAATAACAGTGCAATAATTAAGAAATTTTGATATTTTTAAGCCGCTTTTTGGAATAGGACGCAGAATAATTCTTTTCCAAAAGCGGCTTTTGTCTTAATTATCTAATGACAAAACAGGAATTTAATGATATAATTGTAAAAAGACGTCAGGATGGTGATGTTATGAAAACTATTCGTTCATTTGCAGGCGTGTTACTTTCGGTTATTTTAATAATAGCTTCCGTAACTTTCCCGACATCGGCACAGACAAACTCGGTTGAGACTATGGCAAACTTAATCGTTTTTGTCAAATTTCCCGAGGATACAACCTCGGAAATTACCGACAATTCGCAGAAGATAATGATGTATTATAACGATACGTCAAAAATGTATGTCGGCTCGGACATTGATTTTTCGTTCAAAAAATATATCACCGAGATTTCAAGAGGAAAGCTGAATGTCAATAATATTTTCCCTCAGCTTGAGGGAGATAAGATTACACCCCTTACCCTGGCGGCTTCGCATGACAACAGTAATGATAACAGCGTTATTCAGGAGATTGTTGCTGCTTTTAATTCGGGAAAGATAAAGATGCCTGAGGATAAGCTTGACAATAAATATTCCGGCGTTGTTGATAATCTTACCGTTATTATTCAGGGCAAGTGCCCGAGCGGCTCTGATTTTATGTGGCCGCACAAGAGCGTTACTGACGTTTCGACAAAGATAAAAAATAAATATCAGTTCGGAAACTATAATCTTATTGATTCATACAGCGTTACCGGCACCGTAGCGGCTTGTCAGGGTGTTATTACGCATGAATTTTTACACAGTGTCGGTTTGCCGGATCTCTATCGCAGAAGCGGAACGGACGGAACACCCGTCGGTGTTTGGGACATCATGGCAAGCAACAGCTTCTTTATGCAGTATCCGCTTTCCTACCAGCGATACAAGCTTGGCTGGATACCGATGCAGCAGATCACCCGGAGCGGAACATACACGCTCGACCCGGTAAGCGATCCCGACTCGGACACGATACTTTACGAGATCAAAACGCCGATGTCGGCGAGCGAGAGCTTCATGCTCGAATACAGGAAGAAAATAACGACGAATTTTTCAAATCTCGGCTTCGAGACGAAAATTCCGTCGTCCGGATTGCTGATTTACAGGGTCAACAAGTCTGTTGTTAATCAGACGAATGCCTGGGGCGACGATTATCTTTATGTTTACCGTCCCGGCGAGACAAGCACAACGGCGAGCGCAGGTGATTTGTTCAAATCTGCCCTTGACCCGAACAGTAACAGGACAAGCTTCGGCGTTGCGGATTTCGACGCATCGCTTACTGACGGAACGATGTTCTATTCCAACGGTAAGAACAGCGGAATAGTTATTTCGGACGTAAAGTATAACAGTGATTCATCTCAAATCAGCTTTCATGTTGAGTTCCCGGACTACTCCTCACTCGGTTTGTGGAACGGTATTTCAAACAGCATTGCAATGGAGGCAACCGGAATAAAAGTTGATACCGACAGTATTGGCAATGTCTATTCATGTATAATGGGTCGTGAGGACTGGAACTTTGTGAACAAGGTGCTTAAGTACGACGGCGCATCATGGACCACACTCGGTTCGTTTTTTTCAAATGTTAACAGCATGACGCTTAAGGTTTATAACGATGTTCCTTATGTTCTCTACCTCAATTCAAGCGGCAGACCCGTTCTCGCAAAGTACGCAGGCAACTCGTGGCAGACCGTTTATACGGATAACTCGGTCAGCTATCCGAACGATTTGCAGCTTTTTATGGGCGATTCGGGGTTCTACTGCGCATGGACGGTTGACGGCACAAAGCTGAGCATAAAGAAAATCACTTCGAATGGCGTGACAAATGTCAATTCGTCGCTGACTGCCGATTATTTTGCAAATCCGAGTCTCAGCACGGTTGGCAATTATATTTATGTGACCTATTGTAATTTCTCCTTCGGCGGAG
This sequence comes from Ruminococcus sp. CAG:488, assembly GCA_000434055.1. Lineage (GTDB taxonomy): Bacteria > Bacillota > Clostridia > Oscillospirales > Acutalibacteraceae > CAG-488. The sequence continues at coordinate 29,258 of HF999637.1, forward strand.
GAAAGCAGTATACGCAGGTCAAGAGATATAATCTGACCGAGGGACAGTGGGAAAGCATTCAGGTTCCGAATCCGCTTGTCTCATCCAATCTTCACAGAAGCATCGGATATAACGGTGAATACTGGATGATTGCGGCAACGTCGGGCAGTAAACCGATAATAGTCAAGGTCGACGGCAATTCAAATGTCACTCAATATGAGGTTCCTACCACGATAACAAATATTCTTGAGGCTTCAATGGATATTTCCGAAAACGGTACGGTTTGTGTTTCTCTCATTGCCTCGGGCGAGGAAAGTCAGATACTTTATCTTGACGGCGGCGAGTGGAAGCAGCTCGGCGGTTCGCCCTGCTCAAGCTGCCAGGCGGCTGATATGACGATTTACAAAAACAGGGTTTATGTAGGCTCGGTTCTCACGGGTACGGGAGGAGTCAGTCTAACTTATAAGGATTTACCCGAGAAGGAATTGCCCGAGCTTATCTCAATCGAATCACAGACGGTTTCGGTAACTGACGGTTATATAATCGGTCTGCCGCAGAGAGCCGCAAACCTCAAGCTTTATCTTGAAGCAACGAATGGCGGCTATTTTAAGTATGATAAGGTTTGCACGGGCGGACAGGTTTTGCTTTACACTGCCGACGGCGTGCTTGTAAAAAGATATACGGTTGTAATTAAAGGCGACGTCAACGGTGACGGAGTTGCCGACGGATGCGATGCCGTTCTTATAAATGCCGCGGCGGCAGGAATGCTTACGTTTGAGGGTGGCTTCAAAAAGGCGGCGGATACCGACGGAGACGGAAGCATTACGGAAAAGGATAACGAATATCCGATAAAAAGCGGATTGAATTTATAAAAAGTATCAAGAGGGGAGGCGGCGCACTTGCGGGGTAAAAAGGCACTGCTGAATTCTGCGGCATCGCTGATGCTTGAGTTTGTTACGGTAATATGCGGCTTTATCGTGCCGAGACTTATTATCGGAACATACGGCTCCGAGGTCAATGCGCTGACTTCTTCGATATCTCAGTTTCTCAGCTACATTGCCCTTGTTGAGGCAGGTGTCGGCGGAGTTATCAGAGCGGCACTTTATAAGCCGCTTGCCGAAAAAAACAATGCTGCGATGAGCAGCATAATAAAGGCGACGGAAAACTTTTTTCGTAAGATAGCTTATATTTTTGTCGGCTACATGGTCGTTCTTGCGGCAATTTTCCCCGTGCTTGTCAACAAGAATTTTGACTGGGCATTTACCGCCTCGCTGGTTATAATAATAGGATTGAGCACCTTTGCACAGTATTATTTCGGCATGACATATACCGTGCTTGTTCAGGCGGATCAGAGGAGATATGTCACCTCGTTTTTGCATATAGGCACAATTACGCTCAATGCGATAATGGTCGTGATTTTTATAAAGCTCGGCGCTTCAATTCAAATCTTGAAGCTCGCAACATCGCTTATCTATGTTCTGCGTCCGCTTGCTTTGAATGTTTACGTCAAGAAAAAATATAATATTGACCGCAAAGCAAAGCCCGATAACGAAGCCGTCGCACAGCGCTGGGACGGTCTCGGACATCACATAGCATATTTCGTCAATCTGAATACCGACGTTGTAATTCTTACGATTTTCTCAAAAATATCATCGTCTCTTGCTCTCGCCGAGGTGTCGGTTTATACGGTTTATTATTCCGTTGTCAACGGCATTATGAAGGTTGCGTCCAGCCTCTCGGCAGGTGTTGAGGCAGCTCTCGGAGACATGATTGCCAAGAAGGAATACGAAAATCTAAACAGAAAGTTCAATCTTTATGAGTTTGTGTCGTTCAATCTTGTAACGGTGCTTTTTTCCTGCGCCGGACTTTTGATAGTGCCGTTTATGAGCGTCTATATGAAGGGCATTACGGATGCGAATTATATAAGACCTCTTTTCGGATATATTCTCGTGCTTGCGAATGCGATGTATTCGATTAGAATTCCTTATCACAGTGTGGTTTATGCCGCAGGGCATTATAAACAGACCCGTAACGGCGCATTTGCCGAAGCGGGAATAAACATAGCCGTTTCCGCAATTCTTGTTTATTTTTACGGAATTGTCGGAGTGGCGGTCGGTACACTTGTTGCAATGACATTCAGAACTGTTCAGTATGTGTTCTATCTTTCAAAAAACATTTTGAACAGGAGTGTAAAGTTCTTCTTTAAGCGAATGGCGATCTCAATTTTGACAGTAGTTGTTTCGGCGGCGGTTGTGCATTTTATTCCGTCGTTCGGAACTAAGAGCTATTTTGGCTGGGTGCTATATGCATGCGCAGTCGGAATTATCGTTTTGACGGTAACCTGCGGAATTGATTTGATATTCTGCCGCAAGGATTTTATCGGAGCGGTTAAGGTTATAAAAAATGCAATTTTTGCAAAAATAAAAAAGAAAAAGTAATTGATTGGAGAATGAATCATGGCAGTTAAGAACAAGGAAAAAATTTATAAGCTCACACTTACCGCAGTGCTTACGGCGTTGATTTTTGTAATGGCATTCACACCGCTCGGCTATCTGAAAATCGGAACAGTTTCCATAACCTTTCTTATGATTCCCGTTGTTATCGGCGCCATTGTCGGCGGACCATCGGTCGGAACGGTGCTCGGACTGATGTTCGGCGCAACGAGCTTTATCCAGTGCTTTGGTATGGACACTTTCGGAACAACTCTTTTCGGAATAAATCCTGTTTATACCGCAATTATGTGCTTTGTACCGAGAATTCTGATGGGTCTTTTCTGCGGACTGATTTATAAGGCTTTCGGCAAAAAGAATTACATTAAGACCGGAACAGCTTTAACATCGTTCTGCGGCGGATTTATTAACACTGTTCTTTTTGTCGGAGCATTGCTTCTCCTTTTCTACAACTCCGACTACATTCAGAGCTTCGGCAACAGCGTGATTGCCGTTATCTCGGTGCTTATAACATTCAATGCCGTTATCGAGTGGATCGCCTGCACGGTCATCGGCTCGGCGGTCTCAATCGCACTGAATAAGGCGTTGAAAAAAAGATTTTAATTGAACGGTTTTTACTTGATTTCTTAAGATTTGCTTAATATTTAATCTTTAATATAGACATTTAGAAAGTTTAATGGTAAAATAAAAGAAGGTCAAGGGAAAAGAAAAAGCTAAAAAATATGCATATCAATATCCTTTGTCGGGTATTGATATGCTTTTTCTTTTCAACATATAAATTTTTCAAGAAGTTGTTCACAGGTTTTGAAAGACTAAGGACATTCAAAACCGGGAGGTGTTAGCGGAGAAACTAAGAAAACTATTCTCTCATGTGAGGTATCGCAGAGAGGGTAGATCTCAAATTTTACAAAAAATGAAAGTATAAATAAATTGTTCTATGGAGGAAAAATAAATGAAAAAGAAATTTTTTTCTTTGGCTTTAGCAGTGCTAATGATTATGTCGGCACTGCCGATGGGTGCTTTTGCGGTTCAGGATTTACCGAAATCAATGTATACCTATGCAGATGATTTATCGGAAGAAGAAAATGATAATAAGCCTGTCGAAAAAATAAAAATTAAATTTGTAAAACCGCTTATCAGTCTCGGAACTCCGCTTTCCTCGGCTATTGAAGTCTATGTGTTGAACAGCAATTCGGAGTGGGAGAAGGTAACAGGTTATTCTGCGAGCGGCTACAAAGCAGATCAGGCAGGTGCTCAGACAGTCAAAATCAAATACGGTGAATACGCTGTCAACTCGACTGTGTGCGTTTCAAGCCAATCCGAGCAGTACATCAATTTCAGCGATTCGGAACTTTTTGAGAAGCTTGTTGATTCCAGAGCGGATAAAAACGGTGACGGAATGATCTCTGTTGCTGAAATGGGAAGCTTAAACGGAGCTTTTGGCTTCGACGGCGTAAGCGATGTATCGGGTCTCGAATATGCAGGACCGGATTTGAAGCTTTCGGGCGATGGCTGGACTGCACCGGTAAAAGATGTTTTTGCCTTGCAGAGCTATCGCAGCATGGAAATGCTTGAGAATGCAAGAAGAAACATTGATATTTACAGCAGAATCGCTATGAAGGATTACAGAGAGGATATAAGCTATTCGTCCTCTGATCCCGAAATTGCTAAGGTGTCAAAAGAAAAGTACAAAGATGTTATTTGTACAGGCAAAGCGGGAGTTGCCACTATAACCGCTTTTTGCGCGGGCTTGTCAAAAAGCTTTGAGGTAACCGTCGTATCTGCCGACAAGCCGATGGGTGAGAAAACGAATAACATTCCCGAATTGCTTACAAATAATTCATATAATGCCGACGGCAAATTCTATACCGACAAGCAGATGATTAAATTCAATTCAAAGGTTATTATGAACACCTCTACTCCTGCAAGAAACCCCGATTTCGGTACATATTATCTTACGGAGGACGGCAATCTTTGGACTATTGCGGGCAAATCGAGCGTTCCTAAAAAAATCGGCACGGGCTTTGTAAAGATTACCCCAAACAATGAAATTTCCGTTTCGGGTCTTGCACTTGATAATAAAGGTAACTGTTGGGAGCTTAACGATTTTAAGTTGGTTGCAAAAAATGTTAAAGATATTAACGGTATGTGCTACCTGACAAAAGATAATGAACTCTATCGCTGTTATGATTCTATTTCTTATCAGGTAGGGGACGATTTATTTAAAAACGTTTTGGTCTCGTCCGATGTAATATCAATTGTGAAGACAAGAACATACGGTGAATGTATCTACAATAAAAAAGACGGCACATATTACGTCGGCACAGGTATCTATTATTCTTTTCCCATGGATGATTATAAACCGATAAAGATTTGCAGCGGCAAATTTGCAAAGGATGTTTTGTCTTATTATTCAAGCTATTTTTATATTGATGAAAACAGCGTCCTTTGGGAGATTACTTCGGAAGGTACAACCGAAAAAGTCGCAGATAATATTGAGCGTTTTAATTTAGAGCTTGGCGGCTTCCTCAGTAAAAACGGAAGTCTGTATATGCTCGGTAATGTGACTCGCAGCAACGGAAAGTATGATTTGGGCTCTCCCGTATTGACGAATGTAAAGAAAAACGGCGACATCTGCTATCTTGACAAAGATAACAACTTATATGCTTCAACATACGGAGCTATTTATACTCTGTGCTGGGGAATCAGAGAAGGGGAAAACCCTGTAAAAATTATGACAAATGTTGTTGACTTTACAGAGTGCCACAACTATGTACTTTTCACAAGAGCCGACGGCTCGGTTTGGACTTGGGAAATGAAAAGAAATGAGGATTATTACGAAAAAATTCTCGAAGCTTCTTCCGCCGGGGATAAAATACTAACAGACGCCAAGACGGGTATTAAAATTGAATTCAAAAATCGACCCGACAAAAATTTAAAGCTTGAAGTCAGTGAAGTAAATGACGTAAATTCACTCAAGCTTGTAAACATGAGCTTCGGCGAAGTCAAAGCTAAGATGTTTGATGTTTCAATTAAGAAGGGTAATGCTGTGGTTCAGCCTGATGGTTCGGTGACCGTAAGTATTCCGGTTCCCGATAATTTTGACCGCTTTGCTATCAGTGTATGCAGCCTTGACACGAGCGACGGAACAGCCGTCAAAGTTGACGCCACTGTATTTGCCGGATATGCAACGTTTAAAACAAACCGCCTCGGCAGATTTGCAATTGTTCAAAACAGCAATGCAGTAATCGGCGATGTCAATGCCGACGGAGTTATCAATTCAGTCGACGCATTGCGCGTTTTGCAACATTCGGTCAATGTTATTCAGCTTCAGGGCAGAGCCGCTAAGCGTGCGGATGTCAACAAAGATGAAAAAATCAATCCGGTTGATGCATTGGATATACTCAGATATTCGGTCGGAATGATTAAGGATTTCAGCTAAACTAAATAATAAAAAACGCGGCACGTTGAGAAAATCATCGTGCCGCGCCAGCAAAAACGGGGGGAATGTAAGCCTTCATACATTCAACCCGAAACGGGTTGAATGTAAGCCTTTATACATTCAACCCGTTTGTTTATTTAATCTTTTTCATCGACTTTGTGAAGTTCAGGAGAATTATCATCAGAATCGGGAATGCGATACAGAAAATAAGGCCGAATTTCAAAGGATCCATAGTTATCGACGGGCTTGCCTGAGCCGCGTCGGAAAGGATTCCTGCTATCCACGGGCCGAACGCACAGCCGAAGTCGCCGAACATTGCAAGCATTGCGAACATTGCCGTGCCGCCCTTTGGAAAGGCTTTTGCGGAAAGACTGAATATTCCCGGCCACATTGTTGAAGCGGAAAGGCCGCAAAGTCCGCAGCCTACCAGAGAAACAAGCGGAATCGGGACAAGCGAGGTCATAAGGTAGCTGATTATGCAAAGACCTGCGCAAAGGCTGAGAACTCGTCGAAGATTAAGCCTGTCGCCGAACGAGCCGTAAAGAACTCTGCCCGAACCCATGAGCACGGCAAACAGGCACGGACCGAGAAGGTCACCTGTAAATTTGCTGACACCGAGACTTTTTTCGGCAAAGGCGGACGCCCATTGAGCCATCGCAATTTCGCTTGCGCCGGCGCAGAGCATGAGCAATGCACAGATTATAAAGGTAGGTTCTCTGAAAAGCTCGGGGATTTTCATTTCGCTCTCGCCCTCCGGAACAGGAGGAACGATGGGAACCCTCATAAAGGCAAATAAATTGAAAAACGGTATAACCGCCCAGAGCATAGGCATGTATATCCAGTTTTCCGTGCCGATCAATTTGATTGAAAATGTTGTAATAAGTACAACCGAAGCCTGTCCCCAGCAATAGAAGGAATGCAGAAAAGCCATTTCTCCGGATTTGTTGCTGAGAGGTAAGCCCTCGATTATGGGGCTGATGAGCACCTCGATAAGTCCCGAACCGATTGCATATATGATTATCGGGATTACCAATCCGATGAAGTGGTTGTTAAACGCCCTCGGAAGAATACCGAGAAGGATAAGTCCCGCACAGGCAAAAGCGTGTGCAAAAACAATTGATATTCGATATCCGACTTTTTCGATGACTTTTACGGAAGCAAAGTCAATAAAAATCTGTGATACAAAGTTAATAAGAATAAGCCAGCTTATTTGTGAATAGTTCAGTCCGAATTCGTCCTGAAAAATAACGTAAAAAAGTGACGCTAAGTTGTTGATTATCGCCTGAACAAAGTATCCCGCATAACAGGCGATTTTGGTTGAAGTGTATTTGCTGTTAGATGTTGTCATTTTCGATAAGGTCCTCATTTTCTGTGTTGTTGTCCTTCCAGTACCACCAGCGGAGTTTTTTCTCATCCGGTTTCGGTGTATTGGCAAAATAAACGGCTGTTCTCATTTCATAGAGAATAACCTTATCGGCAACATCACCGCTCTCGACGCAGTAGTCAAGATAGAAATTATCTCCCTCTTTTCCGACAAGCTGAGATGTTTCGGTGATTTCGAGAATGTTGAATGCATTCTTTGCTTCGTCGCTGAGAAACTTAAGTTCGTCAATTTTGAAGTTCTTCGGCGTTTTGTCTTTTTTTCTGAAAAACATTTTTTATTACCTCCGTAGATGTATTTTAGCATAATTGTAAATATAAGTAAAGAGTTGAAATCAAAATAAAAATATGGTATTATTATAACAGCTTTTTGATTCAGAGGATGAAATAAATGAAGGTTGCACAGGACTTTTTGAATACGCATGACTTTGTCATTGTCGATATAGAAACAACAGGCTTGAACTGTAAAACGGACGAGATAATTGAAATTTCGGCAGTCAGAGTGGAAAACGATACTGTTACGGACGAGTTCTCGAATTTAGTTCATACAGACAAGAGGATAAGCTCTTTTATTTATGACCTAACGGGAATAAACAATGCCATGCTCGAAAACGCCGACGATATTTCAACGGTGCTTTGCAGACTGTTCGATTTTGTCGGTGATATGCCGATCGTCGGACACAATATCGGCTTTGATATGCGTTTTATTTCGTGGAATTCGGCGTTACTTTTCGGCGAAAAGCCATGCAACAAGACCCTTGATTCATTGCTCTTTTCAAAAGAAATTCTTCCCGAGCTGAGAAGCCATAAGCTGTCTTTTTTGAAGGAATGCTTTGGAATAAGCGGAGGTTCCCACCGTGCGCTTGACGATTGCAGAACGACATATGAACTGGTCGAGATACTCAAGAAAAAGGCGGCAGGGGAGACAGCGTAAATATAAAAATCGCTATTCCGCATATTTTTTTATAAAACACTTTACAAACACGGTTTCGGGTGGTATAATACTAACGTTGTGTTTCCGCTTTCTCGGATTACGGGTCTTACCGCAATGCGGTGTTCACCTGCCGTAACCTGGGAGGTCGGCGCAAAATATTATTTTAATGAGGTGAAAATTATGACACAGGCAGAGAAGCAGGCTATCATGGCCGAGTACGCTCTTCACGAGGGTGACACAGGTTCACCGGAGGTTCAGATCGCTGTTCTTACAAAGAGAATCAACGACCTTACAGAGCATCTTAAAACTCACAAGAAGGATCATCACTCAAGAAGAGGTCTTCTTAAGATGGTTGGTCACAGACGTAACCTTCTTGCTTACTTGCAGAAAGTTGATATCGAGAGATATCGTGCTATCATTGCAAGACTCGGTATTCGTAAATAATTTCGGCATTATGAGGCAGACAGCATTCTTTTACTGTCTGCCTCTGTGTCGATATTTAAAAAGTATCTATTTGTCGGGTAGCTCATCGGTTTTAGCAGTGAATCGGCAGCTTGAAACTCAAACTGCGGATTTATTGCTAAATCCTTGCCCGACGTAGAAATAAAATTTTTACAGAGAGGTATTAAAAATGTTTTTCAAGGATTTCAGAAAATTTGAAACAACTCTTGCAGGACGTCCGCTCGTAGTCGAGACTGGTAAAATGGCTCAGCTTGCAGGCGGCTCATGTCTTATCCGTTACGGCGAGACTGAGGTTCTTTGCACAGCTACAATGGCAGACAAGCCCAGAGAGGGTGTTGATTTCTTCCCTCTTTCGGTTGATTTTGAGGAGAAGCTTTATTCAGTAGGCCGTATTCCCGGTTCTTTCCAGCGCCGTGAGGGCAAGGCTTCCGAGAAGGCAACGCTTGCTTCCCGTGTTATCGACCGTCCGATCCGTCCGCTTTTCCCGAAGGATATGCGTAACGATGTCGGCGTTGTTGCAACGGTTATGTCCGTTGACCCCGATTGCTCACCCGAGATTACCGCTATGATCGGTGTTTCGGTTGCTATTTCGATTTCGGCTATTCCATGGGACGGCCCGATTTCAGGCGTTTCCGTAGGCCTTATTGACGGTGAGTACGTAATCAACCCGACCGAGGAGCAGAGAAAGGTTTCTCAGATGGCGGTTACGGTTGCTTCTACCAAGGATCTTGTTGCCATGATCGAGGCAGGCGCAAACGAGGTATCCAATGAGGATATGTTCGACGGAATCATGTATGCTCACAAGGTTAACCAGGAGATCGTTAAGTTCATCGAGGATATCCGTGCCGAGGTTGGCAAGGAGAAGATCGACTTCCCGTCAAACGATCCGTCTCCCGAGATGTTTGAGGCTATCAAGGAGTTCGCTATCGACGACGTTAAGGTTGCTCTTGACACAGACGACAAGAGAATCCGTGACGAGGCACTTCGTCCGATCTACGCCGCTGTTCACGAGAAGTTCGACGAGGTTTATCCCGACGATATCGCAAAGATCGACGATTGTATGTATAAGCTTCAGAAGTTCATCGTTCGCCGCTGGCTTCTTGACGAGGGCAAGCGTGTTGACGGACGTGGAATCGACGAGATTCGTCCGCTTAACGCAGAGGTTGACCTCCTCAGCCGTGTTCACGGTTCAGGTATGTTCACTCGCGGTCAGACTCAGTGTCTTTCAATCACAACGCTCGGACCTATGAGCGATGTTCAGATGCTCGACGGTATCGACAACGAGACCGAAAAGAGATATATTCACCACTACAACTTCCCGTCATACTCAGTCGGCGAGACTCGCCCGAGCAGAGGACCGGGACGTCGTGAAATCGGTCACGGTGCACTCGCAGAGAGAGCACTTCTTCCGGTTATTCCTTCGGTTGAGGAGTTCCCGTACTGTATTCGTGTCGTTTCCGAGGTTCTTTCCTCAAACGGTTCAACCTCGCAGGGTTCAATCTGCGGTTCAACTCTTTCACTTATGGCAGCCGGTGTGCCGATTAAGGCTCCCGTTGCAGGTATCTCCTGCGGACTTATCACCGAGGGCGACCGCTTCATGACAATGGTTGATATTCAGGGTCTTGAGGATTTCTTCGGCGATATGGACTTCAAGGTTGCAGGTACAAAGAAGGGTATCACAGCTATTCAGATGGACCTCAAGGTTCACGGACTTACTCCGGAAATCATCAAGGAAGCCCTTGAAAAGACATACAAGGCTCGTTGCTATATTCTTGACGAGATTATGCTTCCGGTTATCCCCGAGCCGAGAAAAGAGCTTTCAAAGTATGCTCCGAAGATGCTTTCAACCAAGGTTCCCGTTGACAAGATTGCCGAGGTTATCGGTAAGCAGGGTAAGGTTATCCAGAAGATTTGCGCAGAGTGCGATTGTAAGGTTGATGTTGAGGAGGACGGCAGCGTATTTGTTTGCTCTCAGGATATTGAGAATGCAAAGCGTGCTATCTTCATGATCGAGACTATCGCCAATGATCCCGAGGTCGGCGCAATTTACAAGGGCGTTGTAACAAGAATTATGGACTTCGGCGCATTCGTTGAAATTGCACCGGGCAAGGAAGGCCTTGTTCACATCAGCCATCTTGATGTCAAGAGAGTTGACAAGGTAACAGACGTTGTCAACGTAGGCGACGAGGTTATCGTTAAGGTTCGTGAGATTGACGACCAGGGAAGAATCAATCTTTCGCGCCGTGAGGCTCTTATCGAGGTTGAAGGTCTTGTTCCGGAGAATGAGATTTCCGACGCTCCGAAACGTCCGTCAGGTGACCGCCGCAGAGGTGGCTTTAGAGGCGGAAAAAGAGAGCGCAAATAATCAATAAGCAATAATTGAGGCTGTATCATGGCTCATCTTGAGCTATGGTGCAGTCTTTTTTTGTCAGTAAAATGACGTGGCTTCTTTTCGTGGAGCGACAGAAGCTGAGGACGTGGTCTCAAGATAAAAGTAAAGAGCCTATCCGTAGGGGACGATGTGTGCTTGACCCAAGGTCAGCTTATCATTTATTCTGCACTGAAAGCGATTATATTAAACTTTTTTGGTGCGATGTGGGCATCGCACCCTACAATAAGCACGAAAATCGACACTTCATAGAGAACGATAGGAGCACAATTCGTAGGGGTCGATGAAACTTCGTGGGCTCCCCAGCATGGGAGGCAAGACGTTTTTCTGCGTCGAAAGCGATTTTATTAAACTTTTTTTTTGGTGCGATG
>HF999638.1 GCA_000434055.1 Ruminococcus sp. CAG:488
CGCTCTTCCGACGATGCCTCCGACATACTTATCACCTGTAACCGAACCGTAATTTTTACAATTTGAAATATTAAATACGGTGTTTTCTCCGGAATTTCCGATAAAACCGCCGCAATTGTTTTGAGCACTTACTTCTCCTCTCATAATGGAATTTGTAATATTCGCTTCGGCATTTACAATATAGCCGATAAATCCTCCGCCGCTTTCACCACTGCAAACGGTTCCCTCCATTATAACATTTTCAATTGTAGTTTTACCTGATGTCCACCCGATAAGTCCGCCGTGGTCGGAATCCTTTTTTGCCAAATTCTTATCATAAACAAAGGTTGTCGAAGCAACACTAACCATCGGCGTATCATTTTTTATAATTATTTCGGCCCCGATTGATTCACCTACGAATCCACCTTCTTTATTGCCTCGTCTATTGTCATCTTGATTCGGGGAAACCTTTGTGTTGATTACTTTGCAATTGGTAAATACAGTTTTTTTAAAGGTTTGACCTACAATGCCACCGCATCCGTAGCCGTAATCATTCTCTCTTCCATCTCTTCCGAATTTAATAATTTTCGCTCCGTCAACCGTAACATTATTAATCTGTACGTCCGTATAAGCAGCGCTGCTTTCGCCCTCAATTTTTCCAATCAGAGCGCCTAATCCGTACACGTTTGTTCTGCTTTTGTCTCGTCTATTTAACACCTTAATATAAGTGTCCTTAATTGTAAGATCCTTTACAATGCCGCCGCTCATTTTTCTGATAACACCGAAGCCGCCAACATTTGTTCGCTCTGATTTGTCTATACTCTGCCTATAATTGGCTACAATATGATTAGCACCGTCAAGCTCGCCGTACCAAGCCGTTGCAGAATCATCCCAATACGCATATGTTATTCCGCTAAAATCAACGTTACAGTCAAGAACAACCTTTTTACCGTTAAATGTGGTCGGATTTTTAAGAAAATACGCGAATCCGTTACCTGTCTTGATTGTATATGTACTTCCTGACAGTGTGTAGTCTGTGCCGGATGTCCATGTACCGTTTTCATTTGTAACCTTCGAATAAACAACATCAGCCGCCGAAGCCTTCGGAAGAAGCTCCGAAAGCACACTCGGTTCAAAGATGAAGAAGGTTGTGAACATCATGACAAGGCACAATGCCACACTGATGAATTTCCGTCCGCCGCGGACGAGAGATCGATTGATTTTCATGTTTTTCACCTCATAAAAAATTCAAATCAATTTTCACTTTCAAAATCTTGTTTTGAAATTTATTATCGGGATACATAGCAATCCCAGTTTGCTATACATTATAACACGTTTATATTCTTTATTCAACCTTAAAAAAGGTTATATTTTCGTCAAAACATAGATTTTTTGCCTTTTTCCCCTTTTTCTTTGTTAATTATCACGAAATACGGTCGTTATCAAAAATAACAGTTTTGAGTCGAATTTTATCGGCTTGCCGTTCTTTTTCTGTCTGCTTCTAAGGATATGCAATGCATAATATTAACGAAATCAAATTGGACTTCGTCTGACTTAAATAAAAATGTTCCGCGGACTTGAAATTTTAGGCTTTTCTACGACGAATTCATTTTTATATCGTTATGTTTTCGGCAAATTTTGGCGTTTTTGTCGAGCAAATTGTGATTGACAGCGCCATGTGACACAAGCGGTTGTATCTTTGAAAATGATGTGTAAAATATAATTTTTCTGTTTAAATTTCTGCCGTAAAAGTGTATAATGTTATGGTAAATGCAATTATTGATGTAAAAGGAAGTTTATAATGTCGTATATTTTTAATTCCTCTGTTCTCGGCTCCATGTTTGCCGTGCCGTCTCAGGTCGTGGATAACTACATAAAATTTGCGAGCGCTTCTCAGCTCAAGACCCTGCTTTGGATATGTCGACACATTTCAGAGCCGATCGACCCCGCCAAAATATCGAAGGAAATCGGATACAGCGTCAGTGACGTTGAAGATGCGCTGACCGTCATCGCAAGCTGGGGAGTTCTTATCGGAACGGATGTTTCCGTTGCTCCCGCTCCTATTGCCGCCGAAGAGCCGAAAGCAACGGAGCCGCCGAAGCAGCTTGAGGAAATTTCCGCTTTAAAGCCTTCAAGTGAACAGATAATGACACGCTGCAAGGAGGATCCCGAAATTCTCGCAATGTTCTCTGACATTGAAAAGATGCTCGGCAAAACTCTCGGTTACGACAGCAGAAGCATTCTTCTAATGATGCATGACCACTACGGTCTGCCGATTGAGGTAATTTATATGCTTGTCGATTATTGTAAATCCGTCGGTAAAAGCGGATTTTCATACATCTCAAAGGTCGGCAAGACTTGGGGTGAAAAGGAAATCGACACGATCGAAAAAGCGGACGAGCAAATAAAAATTCTCAACTCCTGTAACAAGCTTTGGAAAGAATTCGCCGAAATGGCAGGAATTCAGAATCCCAGACCGTCCTCGTCGCAGTCGGCTTATCTCAGAACATGGTCGGTCGAGCTGAAATTCAACGTTGAAATGATTTATCTTGCATATGAGGAAATGCTCAACCATTCGAGCAAAATAAGCTTCCCGTACATGAATAAAATCCTGATGAATTGGCACTCCAAGGGAATTAAAACCCCTGACGATATCGAAAAAGAAAAAGAAGAATACCGCAGGAAGAAATCACCTGTCGCACAGGCTAATATATCAAATGTATCTTTTGATATTAACGAAATCAACCGCCGCGGCGAAGCATTGCCGGTATATAAGAAAGGAAGCTGAACATGGCATACAGCAAGGAAACATATAAAAAAGCCGAGCAGGAGCTGGCACAAAGAAGAAACCGTGCGCTTGCCGAGCGTGAGGAACACCACAGAATTGCCGTTGAAGCCGTTCCCGAAATTCTTGAGGTTGAGGAAAGAATGTCCTCGGCAGGCTTGGCAACTATTAAAGCTCTCGGCATGGGGGCAGCGGACGCAAAGGAATACATAAAAAAGCTTTCGAAAATCAATCTTTCCGCACAGGCTCAGCGCAAGCTGCTTCTCAAGAACGGCGGCTTCCCCGTTGATTGGCTTGACGTTCGCTATTCATGCAAAAAGTGTGAGGATAAGGGCTACGTTAACGGGCTCATGTGCGATTGCTTCAAGGAGCTTTTGACGTCGATTGAATACGAAAAGCTCTGCTCAAAGCTGCCTGTCAACGACTGTCGGTTTGAAAACTTCAAGCTCGACTATTACTCCGACGGGGTCGGCACAAGCCCGCGCAAAAGAATGGAAAGCGTGCTGAATTACTGCAAAACCTATGCCGTCGATTTCAACCGAAAATCATCAAGTCTCCTGCTCTACGGTCATACGGGGCTCGGAAAAACTCATCTTTCTCTTGCCATTGCGGGCAGGGTTGTTGAAGCGGGCTACGGAGTCATCTATTCCTCGGCACAAAACCTTTTCAACAAGCTTGAAAAAGAGAAATTCGGCCGTTCCGACGGCAACACCGAAGAAAATATACTTAATTGCGACCTTTTGATAATCGACGATTTAGGAGCAGAATTTACAACTCAGTTCACGATTTCCTCGCTTTACAACATTGTTAATTCAAGAGGTCTTGAAGATAAGTCAACAATTATAAGCACCAATCTCTCTCCCGAACAGCTTTTAAGCACCTACAGCGAAAGAATTGCTTCAAGAATTCTCAACAACTATACGCTACTGCGCTTTGACGGCACAGATATAAGACAAATTAAAACGAGGTAATTTATGGATATAATTCTTACACTTACAGCCGAATTCAACTTAAAAAAATGGCAGATTGAAAATGTTGTCTCGCTTATTGACGACGGTAACACTATTCCGTTCATTGCCCGATACAGAAAAGAGGCTCACGGTACACTCGACGATCAAACCCTGCGTGCAATCTCTGAAAGACTGGAGTATCTTCGCAATTTGGACAAGCGCCGTGAAGAGATACGTTCATCGATCGAGGGTCAGGAAAAGCTGACCGATGAAATCTCCGCCGCACTCGATAAGGCGGCAACTCTTGCGGAATTGGAGGACATTTACCGTCCGTTCAAGCCCAAGAGAAAGACGAGAGCCTCCGTCGCAAGAGAAAAGGGACTTGAACCGCTCGCTCAGGCTATCTATCTTCAGACAGCAAACAGTCCGTCTGCTATTGAGCTTGCCAAGAACTACATAAACGAGGAGAAAGAGGTCAACACCGCCGAGGACGCGCTCCAAGGCGCAATGGATATCATCGCCGAGGACATTTCGGATATGGCCGATATCCGCCGCAGACTGAAAAATCTTCTCAACGTTGTCGGCATAGTAAATGTAAAAGCAAGCGACCCCGAAGCAAAGAGCGTTTATGAGCAATACTACGACTACTCCGAGCCTGTCAGCAAAATTGCCGACCACAGAATCCTCGCAATTAACCGCGGAGAAAATGAGGGATTTCTCAAGGTCAGCCTTGAGCTTGACCGGGTTAAGGCATTGAATGTCATTGCTTCCGAAATGCTCAACGACAAAGGCTCGCCCTGTACAGACACGGTTCGTGACGCAGGCGTTGATGCATACGACAGACTGATTTTTCCGTCGGTCGAGCGTGAGATTCGCTCCGCATTGACCGAGAGAGCCGACGCTTCGGCAATCAGAAATTTCTCGCTCAATTTAAAGGAGCTTTTGCTCCAGCCTCCCGTCAAGGGCAAGGTTGCGCTCGGGCTTGATCCCGGATACAGAACAGGCTGCAAGGTTGCAGTCGTTGACGCAACCGGACGTGTGCTCGATACCGGAGTTGCTTATATCACCCACTCCGCCGCTCAGCAGGCGCAGGCAAAGGCACTTATAAAGAGTTTTATAAAGAAATACGGTGTGCAGATTATTGCAATCGGTAACGGAACGGCATCAAAGGAGACGGAAATTTTTACCGCCGAGCTTCTCAAGGAGCTTGACACCGGCACCGCTTACATGGTAGTCAGCGAAGCCGGCGCATCGGTCTATTCCGCTTCAAAGCTTGCCGCCGAGGAATTTCCGCAGTACGACGTTTCGCTCAGAAGTGCGGTTTCCATTGCAAGACGTTTGCAGGATCCTCTTGCCGAACTCGTTAAGATAGACCCGAAGGCAATCGGCGTAGGTCAATATCAGCATGACATGCCGAAGAAGGAGCTTGACAGCGCACTGAACGGCGTTGTTGAGGACGCAGTAAACAGCGTCGGCGTTGACCTCAACACAGCTTCACCTTCACTTTTGACAAGGGTTTCCGGAATCAACTCGACCGTTGCAAAAAATATTGTCGCTTACCGTGAGGAAAACGGCGAATTTACTTCTCGGTCGCAGCTCAAAAAAGTGCCAAAGCTCGGCGCAAAGGCATTTGAGCAGTGTGCCGGCTTCATGCGCGTACCGGAGAGCAAAAATCTTCTTGATAACACGGGTGTTCACCCGGAAAGCTATACCGCCGCAAAGGCTCTGCTTGAAATCTGCGGCTACACGGTCAATGACGCCGCAAAAAACAAAATCGGCGATCTCGGCGAAAAGATTACCGCTCTCGGCGAAGAAAAGGTTGCCGAAAAAATCGGCGTAGGTGTCCCGACAATGCAGGATATCACTAAGGAGCTTATGCGCCCCGGCCGCGATCCGCGTGATGAGCTTCCGCCGCCGATGCTCCGTACAGATGTTATGGATATGAAGGATCTCAAGCCCGGCATGGAGCTGAAAGGAACGGTCAGAAATGTTATTGACTTCGGCGCTTTCATTGATATCGGTGTTCACCAGGACGGACTGGTTCACGTTTCGCAGATCACAAATCGCTATATAAAGCACCCGTCCGACGTACTCAAGGTCGGACAGATCGTCACGGTTTGGGTGCTTGATGTTAATATCGAAAAGAAAAGAATTTCACTCACAATGAAAAAGCCCAAGGACATTGAATAATGAACAAGCTCGACAGAAAAAACTCAAAAAAGCTAATATATCTATGCTCCCTTGCATATTTTGTCAGCTACCTTACAAGAATAAATTTCGCCGCCGTAATTGCAGCGATAATCTCCGACGGCTACATTGAAAAAGCAGCGGCAGGTGCAGTCACCACCGTCGGATTTATTACCTACGGCGTAGGTCAGCTCGTCAGCGGCAAGCTCGGCGACCGTTTTGATCCCAAAAAGCTGATGACTATCGGTTTCTGTTCAACAGCGGCGATGAATCTGCTCATTCCGTTTGTCAAGGGAGCGGTTCCGATGTGCCTTGTTTGGGGCGTGAACGGACTGGCACAGTCGCTCATGTGGCCGCCGATGCTCAAAATAATGAAAACGGCAATGAACGAAGATGATTTCAACAAAGGCTGCGTTCAGACAAATCTCGGAAGTACGGTCGCAACAATTATAATTTATCTGCTCTCCCCTGCCGTTATCTCCGTTTGGAGTTGGAAGGGTGTATTCTTTATCACTGCGCTTTGCGGCATTATCATGGCAATTACATGGTTCGCCGTGCTGACAAAAATAGAGAGGTCGGCAGACATCAAATATATTCTCAAAAAATCCTCTGACAAGAAAAAGAAAATGCACAGCCCGGCCATGCCGCTCATGTTGCTCATTTTAACGCTTGCGGCGATATTCTTCCAGGGAATTCTCCGCGACGGCGTAACGACATGGCTTCCGACCTACATTTATGAGTCATTCGGACTGAGCAGCGAAAAATCAATTCTTACCAGTGCGGTCATTCCGATTTTCTCATACATCAGCCTGCAAATCTGCTCCAAGCTTTATAGCAAAACAGGCAGAAAGCCGTTCAAATGCGGACTGATGGTTTTCGCCGTCGGCGCTGCTTCAACGATAATTCTTGTCGCATTTGGCGGTCATTCCGTCATTCTGACTGCGATTATGTGCGCACTCATCGTTGGCTGTATGCATGGAGTTAACCTTGTTCTCATCAGCTTTATTCCCGGAATTTACGGCAACAACGAAAATGTATCGGAACTTTCCGGTACGCTGAATTTCATGACATATGTAGGCTCGGCAGCTTCGGCTTACGGCTTCGCCCTGCTTTCGGACAGCTTCGGCTGGAACGGCACAATAATCAGTTGGGTCATAATTGCGCTGCTGGGCACAGTAACTGTCGGCGTCTGCAAAATAATTGATAAGGAACCTCAGAAATGAACGATAAAAAGTCAAAGAAAGAACAAAAAACAAGCTTTTGCCCGGTCGCCGGAAAATGCGGCGGCTGCCAACTGCAAAACATGACATATGAACGTCAGCTTGGCTTTAAGGAAGCGAAGGTGGTCAAGCTTCTCGGCAAATACTGCCATGTTGATAACATAATCGGAATGGAGCACCCGTTCCATTATCGCAACAAGGTTCAGGCTGCTTTCGGCTCAACAAGGGGCGGCAAAATAATCTCGGGCGTCTATCAGTCAAAGTCGCACAGAATAGTCTGCATCGACCGCTGCCGAATCGAAGACAGGAAAGCCGATGAAATCATCGTGACGATTCGTTCAATGATGCCGAAATATCGCATGACAGCTTATAACGAGGACAGAGGCACGGGATTTTTGCGTCACGTGCTCGTTAAACGAGGCTTCAAAAGCGGTGAAATTATGGTTGTTCTTGTTACGGGAACTGTGGTTTTTCCCGGTAAAAATGCTTTCATAAAAGAACTGCTTGAAATTCACCCCGAGATAACAACTATCGTTCAAAATATCAACAATTCCGATACGAGCATGGTTCTCGGTGAAGCAGAAAAAGTTCTTTACGGCAAGGGTCATATTAAGGATTCGCTTTGCGGCTGTGTTTTCGGAATTTCGCCGAAATCGTTCTATCAAATAAATCCGATTCAGACCGAAAAGCTCTACAATAAAGCGATGGAGTTTGCGAATCTCACGGGTAAAGAGACCGTAATTGACGCTTATTGCGGCATCGGCACAATAGGTATCGTCGCCGCCAAGAAAGCTAAGCAGGTTATCGGCATTGAGGTCAACCGTGATGCCGTTCACGATGCGATTGCCAATGCCAAGCTTAATGATACAAAGAATATTCGATTTTACTGCGCCGACGCAGGCGAATTCATGGTTGACATGGCTTCGAACGGCGAAAAAGCGGACATTGTTTTCATGGATCCTCCGAGAGCGGGAAGCGACAAGACGTTTCTTTCATCTGTCGTCACTCTCAGCCCGAAGAAAATCGTCTATATCTCCTGCAACCCCGAAACACAAGCGAGAGACCTCTCTTTCCTCGTCCGCAACGGCTATAAGGTCAGAAAAATTCAGCCCGTCGACATGTTCCCCCACACGGCACATGTGGAATGTATTGCACTTTTGACGAGAGGAAAGAACTGAATATTACCATTTAAACTGATTTAATAAATATTGATTTATATGATTTATATTTCAATACAAGGAGAAATGTAACCGTGATAAACTTGGGAAAATTAAAAGAAATAAAAGATTTGCGAAAAGTATGGCCGCATGAAGCGTTGGACTTTACCCCTTGGCTTGCAGAAGAAGATAATCTTGCATTATTAGCCGATGCTGTCGGTTTGGAAATAACTCTTGATGAAACCGAGTCCAGCGTCGGAGATTTTAATGTTGATATTTATGCTACGGAAACAGGAACAGACAAAAGAATTATTATAGAAAATCAGCTTGAAGATACAAACCACGACCATCTTGGAAAACTGATTACATATGCATCAGGGAAATCAGCAAGTAGTGTAATTTGGGTTGTGAAAAGAGCAAGAGAAGAACATCGTGCCGCGATTGAATGGCTAAACAATCATACCGATGAAGATATTGCTTTTTTCTTGGTAGAAATTAAGTTATTCCGAATTGACAATTCTGATATTGCGGTAAAATTTGATGTAGTAGAAAAGCCTAATGATTGGGCAAAAGAAATTAAGCGGAATACTAATAGCTCTCCTACAGAACAAGCAAGATACGATTATTGGCTTGCCTTTAATGACTATGCATTTCAAAAAGATGAGTTTTCGAAGCAATTTAATAAAAGAAAAGCAACTACAGATCATTGGATGAGTTTAAGCGTCGGTTCATCGGCTTGTCATATTAGCATATCGCAAATAAGAAGGGACAATCATGCACTTGTTGAATGGTACATTCCGGACGATAAGGATCTGTATCAAAAATTATACTCCTATAAAGACAACATTGAGCAAGATATGGGTGTGTCTCTTGAATGGAATGAACTACCTAACAAAAAAGCAAGTCGAATTCTAATATATAAAGATGTCGATTTTGATGACAAAAGTGATTGGCCGTCACAGTTTGATTGGATAATAGATATGTCTATTAGAATGAAAAAAACATTCAGAAAATATTTGTGATTGTGATTATTAAACTAATTTTTAAAAAAATCTTCCAGTTCAACAACCATTTCGGTTCAGCTTACGGCGTCACAATGCTTATACGGGAAAGGAAACATTCAAGCGAAAAATACCACGGAGGTTGATTTATGACCTTAAAAGAAGCTATAAAATACAGAAAAATATGGATGGGCTTTGCTATTTTGTGGATAGTCTTTTTTCACTTCGGCTACAAGCTGCCCGATCCTTTTTCCGTCATACAGTCGAGCGGCTACAGCGGCGTTGACATTTTCTTTTTTGCTTCGGGTATCGGCTGTTATCTTTCATATTCCCGTGACAAAAATGCCGCCGCTTTTCTCAAGCGACGCTTTATAAAAATCATGCCTACATATCTGGTTTTCATCGTTATATGGTGTCTGTATAAGGTCATAACCGCAGGTATGGATTTTCCGACGGTGCTCGGCAACATTTTCTGCATTCAGGATCTCACCGGCAAGCCCGGAGGATTTAACTGGTATTTCGGCGCAATGTGGATTTTTTATATTTTGACGCCGTACTTTGCCGCCGTTGTCGATAAAATCAAAAAGCCTGTCGGATGTGTCCTTTTCTGTCTGCTGCTGGTGCTGTTCTCCTTCCCGTTTTGGAACGTTACCGCCCTTATAATAATCGTAACAAGGCTTCCCGTTTATTTCTTGGGAATGTTTTTCGCAAAATGCTCGCAGGAAAGCGATAAAAAAATCACGGCAAAATTTATGCTGTTTGCCACACTTCTTTCGCTATTGAGCATGGCGGCATTTTTCATATGCTTCTTTAATCTGCATGATGAGCTTTGGAACTACGGGCTGTGGTGGTATCCGTTTATAATCACCGCACCGACAATCTGTATTTACCTTTCATTTATCGGAAGATTTCTTGAAAAGAAGCCGTTCGGGCAAAAAATAAATGCGGCATTTTCGTTTGTCGGCGGCTACACTTTCGAGCTTTTTCTTGTGCACAAATTCATTTTCAATGAGACGGCTGACTTGATCATGGCAAACAAGCCCGATCACGTTGTTGCGATTTGGTTTGCCTCCCTTATTCCCGTCGTTATCGGCACTGTGATTCTTTATTGGCTGACAAAAGGCATTAAAGCTCTCATATTCAAATCATCAAAATAACAAAACGGCAGTAACATTGAAGCTACTGCCGTTTTTCAATCTTAATAAATCTGTAATTTTGACAGGAAGTCCTGCATGCCGTCCTTCATTTTGTCGCTCACTGCGTCAAAGTCAACCGTTGCAAGCACCGAGCGAACCGAACCGATATCCGTATTCTCTCCCTCTGCTACGGTAAAGTTGCACTTCTTTCCTTCAAGCTTGAGCGTATACTCGCCTGCCGGAAGCTTTGCGCTGAAATTGCCCGAAGTGTCGGTCATCATTCTGTAAACCGTGCCGTCACGATTGCTCGTTACAGTAAAATCAATCACGTTGCTCGGCGTGATTTTCGCCCATTTAAGATGTCCGTTTACCGTGCCGTAGTTTTCGCACTCTTTTATTGCCGCTTCAACTGCAAGCTGAGCGTTTACCATTCGCATTGTGCCCGTCGGCAGATGAAGCCTGGACGAGCTGTCGGCGACCTCATACTTTGTGTTCTCCTCGTCGCAGACAAAGTGCTTGACCTGAGCACCCGTAAAAGAAGGATTGACGCTCCAAACCAGTGAAGCGATACCCGTTACTATCGGGGCAGCCATTGATGTGCCGTTGAGGTAACTGTAAGAGCAATAGTTATATTGGTTACCATCGCCGTTGTAATACGCGCTGTAAATTTCATAACCCGGGGCACAAATTGAAACCTGACTGCCGCCGTTTGAAAACTCTACCTGCTCAAACCGGTTGTTGCCGTTGAACTTTGCCGCCGCAACAACAATTATTCTGTCAACAATTTCCTGCGGAGTGACACCTTTGACTGTTTTAACTGCATTGTCGACCGTTATCGGACAAAATGTGCCGTTATTGCTTGCGTCAACGGCATAGGCAAACTTATCGTTTTTGTAAACGCCGTTGCCTGCCGATTGACAGCAGATAAAATCATAGCCGCGTTGGAGCATTTTGGCAATGTAATATGAATTGAACTTGCCCTGAGTATCCTTAACGATTTGCAGCCTGTCAATTCCGTTTTTTATTGTGCCGGAACTTCCGAGAGAAAAATTGACTACTTTTGCTCCTGCACGAACAGCGTTGACAAAGCCGGTCATTATTCTTGCACTGTTGTTCCATTTTTGCCCCTGATTTTCATCTGCCTGCCAATCAACGCAAATAAGCTTGCCGTCGCGAACGATTCCCGCTAAACCTTTTCCGTTATCCTGCTGTGCTCCGATAATTCCGGCAACATGATTGCCGTGATATGAGGGAGCATTGTTTTTTTCAAAAAACCTTTTCGGAAAAGTGATTTTGCCTTCAAGGTCTTCGTGAGTCGGGTCGAATCCCGTATCTACAATTCCAACATCGATATCGCTGAAATATTCGTCGTAATCCCAAGCCTTATCGACATCTGTCGCCTTTATCCACCAGTTTGAGAACGTAAACAGTCTGTCAAGCGCATCGTCTTCCCAATAGGTAAAGTTCCACGGATCTTTCGGAACATAATCGGGCGTTATCTTCTCCGCTAACGAACAGCTTGCGAATTCGACCTTTTCATTTTCCATAAGCTCTTCGCACAGGTCATTGATTTCATAAAAATCCGAACGTTCAATTTTTATTTCGTATTCGTTCATAAAATCAACCTTGCCGACTATCTCACCGTCAAGTGACTTAACAACATTATTTTTATCGAGAAGCGTTGCATCGTCGCTGAAAAACACCGTTACAGCATCGTTTATGTAGGTTGTAGAGTCCTCAAGAGTCGATATGCTCTCCTCCTTCGGTTCATAAAAAATATCGTCCTCGTCTTCAAACCGAGCGATATTATTTGCATTGATTTCAACTGTTTTTGCCGAATTCTTTTCTGCCGAAGCGCTTTTTGCCACGGTCCTTTCAACCGATCCTTCGGCTTTTGAAACGGCCTGAACCGTCGGTTCGTCAGATAGACGAGCTTCCTTTGCAAGCTTAATGCCGACTGTCGGCGAACCTGCGGCAATAACTGCCGCCAACGCAAAAGAAAGGACGGAGCTTAAAATCTTCCGCTTTTTCATTTTATAACACCCCTATTTTATATATAATCGTATGTTACTATGTTAGGCAGTAAAAGTCAATGTGATTTTCAATAAAAATTGAACTATATTTATAATTTTTATAGAAAATATATAGATTTTTAAGTTAATGTATGATATTATATATGTATATTTATTATTCGGAGGGCTGAATATGACGGTAAAAGAAATCATTGATATACTCGACGGACATATAATCTACGGCGAGGATCTGCTTGACAGAGAGGTGTTTACCGCCTGCGGCAGTGATATGATGAGCGATGTGCTTGCTTTTGTCAAGGAGCAGGCAGTTCTTTTGACAGGTCTTGTTAATCCGCAGGTTGTGAGAACTGCGGAAATGATGGACATGAGCTGCATTGTTTTCGTAAGGGGTAAATCGCCCGACCTAAGCATGATCGAACTTGCCGAGCAGCGTGACATTGTTCTCATCGGAACCGAGCTTGAAATGTTCACCTCCTGCGGCCGTCTCTACGCTCATGGGCTCAGAGGAGGCAGCGGAAAATAATGGACGAGGTAAAATTGCATTATGACGTCAGTGCCTATGACTTCACAAGAGCAGGTGAAGCATCGGGCAAGCTGAAGCGTTCTCTTAAAGAGCTTGGATTCTCCCCTGCAGTCACACGCAACGTTGCGATTTCTGTCTATGAGGCGGAAATAAACATGGTTATTCATGCCGACGGCGGAGTTATCGACGCAAGCATAACCCCCGAATGTATAACCGTTGTGCTGGCAGACAAGGGACCGGGAATTCCAAATGTCGAGCTTGCTATGAAGGCGGGTTATTCAACCGCACCCGAGAATGTGCGTTCGCTTGGCTTCGGTGCAGGCATGGGTCTGCCGAATATTAAAAAATACACCGACGAAATGAACATTGATACGGTTATCGGTGAGGGTACAACAATCACTTTAAAAATATACAATAAATAATTATCTGAAAGCAAGGAGTAGATCATGGATACTGTTTTTCATTCGGTTAGCCTTGATAAGCAAAAATGTCTCGGATGTATGAACTGTATAAAAAGATGCCCCACCCAGGCGATAAGAGTTCGCCACGGTAAGGCAACGATTATTTCCGAGCGCTGTATCGACTGCGGAGAATGTATTCGCATCTGTCCCCATCACGCAAAAACCGCTAAAAGCGATCCGATAGAGGATATTCAAAAATTCAAATATAAAATTGCTCTGCCGGCGCCGTCGCTCTACGGTCAGTTCAATAATCTTGACGATATCAATTACATATTGACCGCTTTGACGGAACTGGGCTTTGACAAGGTTTTCGAGGTTGCAAAGGGAGCCGAAATCATCTCCGACGCAACGAGAAAGCTGCTGAAAAACGGCAATCTGAAAAAACCGATTATTTCCTCGGCGTGTCCTGCCGTATGCCGGCTGATAAGAATTTCATACCCGGATCTTATCGGCAACCTTTTGGAACTAAACACTCCGATGGATGAGTCGGCACGTTTGGCAAGAATTGAAGCGAGAGAGCAAACAGGCCTTGACGACAGCGACATAGGCGTATTTTTCATTACCCCCTGCCCTGCCAAAATCACGGCGATAAAGAATCCGCTCTGCGCCGAGAAATCTGACGTTGACGGAGCAATCGCAATCAGCGATATTTATCCCATGCTTGTCAGCAAAATGGATCACCTCAAGGAGCTTAAAAGTATAGATGAATCGGGCCGAATCGGCGTCGGCTGGGCGACAAGCGGCGGTGAAGCCTCAGGCTCGTTGAGCCAGAAATATGTTGCCGCCGACGGAATTGAAAATGTTATAAAAATTCTTGAAGAGATCGAGGACGAAAAGCTTAACGACATTGAATTCATTGAGCTTAACGCCTGTACGGGCGGCTGCGTCGGCGGTTGCCTTACGGTTGCGAACACCTTTGTTGCAAAAACGAGGCTGTCAATTCTGAAGCAATACCGTCCGGTTTCATGCAATCATATAGATGCAAACGAAGTGCCGAACGAGATGATGTGGCAAGAGAATTTACAGCCGTACTCGGTACTGAAGCTTGCCGACAATGTGACCGATGCAATGAAGCTTATGAACCAGGTCTCGGAAATGGTGAAGAATTTCCCGGGACTCGACTGCGGCACCTGCGGCGCACCGACCTGCCGTTCGCTCGCCGAGGATATTGTCCGAGGCTATGCAAGCATTGACCACTGCGTTTTCCGTCTTAAAGCGGAAATGAGTCACACCACTCCGCTCAACGAGAATGAGATTGAAAAATTTATTCCCGTTCCGTTCCGCGAGATTATTGACGAGGAGAAGCTGAAATGGACATAAAAACACTTAAAGAAAAGCTTGATTTAACTCTGATCTGCGGCGATGATCTTGATAGACCCGTAACAGGCTGCTATTGCGGAGACCTGCTCAGTTGGGTCATGTCGAGAGCACAGGAGGGCGACGCATGGCTTACGGTTATGGGCAACGTTAATTCTATCGGCGTTGCCGTTCTCGCCGACGTTGCCTGTATAATTTTGACCGAAAATGCCGCGCTTGATGAGGACGCTCTCAAAAGAGCCGAGCAAAACGGCGTAATAATTCTCACAACGGCGAAGAACTCCTATCAGGTTGCCGCCGAGATTTCAAGGCTGATTTAAAATGGAATTATACTATGATTTTCATCTTCATTCGTGTCTTTCTCCATGCGGCGATAAGGATATGACGCCGTATAACCTTGTTAATATGGCAAAAATTCTCGGCATAGACGCCATTGCCCTGACCGATCACAACACCGCTCAGAATTGCCGTGCCGCTCTTGAGGTCGGTGAAAAAATCGGCATGACAGTCATACCCGGCATGGAGCTTTGTACCTCGGAGGAAGTGCACGTTGTGTGCTTGTTTGATGATGTGAATAATGCGGAAGCTTTTTCGGAATATGTACTTTCAACCGTTCCGCCGGTTAAAAACCGACCCGATATTTTCGGCGACCAGTTTATCATGGACAGCGGCGACGGGATAATCGGAACACAGGAGCTGCTGTTGACAACGGCAAGCGGAATCAGCATTGAAAATGCGGTTAAATATGTCAGTGAATACGGCGGAGTATGCTACCCCGCCCACATTGACAGAAGCTCCTACAGCGTGATTTCCAACCTCGGAATGATAACGCCCGAGATGAACTTCAAGGCAGTTGAAATGACGGAACAAGCCGATCGGAACGAATACATGGAGAAATATCCGATTATAAAAGATATGCCCGTTATAATCAGCTCCGATGCGCACTACCTTGAAAACATGAAAGAAGCGAAGCACACGGTAAATGTCAACGATAATACAGCAAAAGCAATCGTTGATTATTTCAGAAATCTGTTGTAAGTATCCGGAGCAGCGGCTCAAAACCGCCGTTCCGGACATAAGAAAAATTTAATCAGTATTTTTTTAAAAAAACGTCAATATTACTTGACAAAACCGAGATTTAATGGTATCATATCAAGCGTTGCAGATATGCGGGTGTAGTTTAGTGGTAGAATTCCAGCCTTCCAAGCTGGTCGTGTGGGTTCGATTCCCATCACCCGCTCCATTTTCTCCGAACATTCTGCAATGTGGAGAACTAATGCGCTTGTAGCTCAGGTGGATAGAGCAACTGCCTTCTAAGCAGTGGGTCAGGGGTTCGAGTCCCTTCAAGCGCGCCATATGGTGGGTATAGCTTAGTTGGTTAAAGCGCCAGTTTGTGGCACTGGAGACCGTCGGTTCGAATCCGACTATCCACCCCATAGAGTCTGCAGGTTCTGCAGACTTTTTTTAAACTCAATAAATATTGGGGTGTCGTCAAGCGGTAAGACACAGCACTTTGACTGCTGCATTCGCTGGTTCGAATCCGGCCACCCCAGCCAAAAAGGTTGCACAGACGTGCGGCCTTTTTTGATTAAAAGAGAAAGAGCGAAAGTAACTTCAAAAGCTTACCTTTGAACGAACAAAAGGAAGCTTTTTATTATATGATCGTTTTCTTTGTCCCGAAGCTGTGCTTT
>HF999639.1 GCA_000434055.1 Ruminococcus sp. CAG:488
TCGACCGCCCATAGCATTTTCGCTCGGGCAGTACCTTTATTTGTCACGGGGCAGCACCCTTGTTTGTTACTGCATATTTCTAAGTTAGTCAGCAGAAAACAATTTTATCAGACCTTCTTTAACCACTGTTCACTAACCGCTCAGCACCCCTTGCAAGTGACAGTAC
The DNA here is from genome assembly GCA_000434055.1 of Ruminococcus sp. CAG:488. Taxonomy (GTDB): domain Bacteria; phylum Bacillota; class Clostridia; order Oscillospirales; family Acutalibacteraceae; genus CAG-488. The sequence continues at coordinate 167 of HF999639.1, forward strand.
CTCTAAAAACTATAATTTACCACTTGACTATTACAGTAATATAGTATATAATCACATATACAATTTGATAGATTTCGTGAAACGAAACACCCCTTATTCAGAGTAGCTGAGGGAACAGGCCCTGTGAAGCTCGGCAACCTGCCATTGGCAAGGTGCTAAATCCTGCGGTGTAACCGAAAGATAAGGCTATATACGCTCTCGGTTTTTGCCGGGGGCGTTTTTTACGAACGGAGCGGCTGCCGACATCTTGTTTTGCTTAATCGGCGGCTCGGAAAATGGAGGTATTTTAAAATGGCAAAGCATCTTTTTTCATCAGAATCTGTAACAAAGGGTCATCCCGATAAAATATGTGACAGAATTTCCGACTCAATCCTTGACGCTATCATGGCTCAGGACCCGAACGGACGTGTCGCCTGCGAGACCTGCTGCACAACCGGTATGGTTCTCATTATGGGCGAGATTTCAACAACGGCAAATATTGATATCCCGTCAATCGCAAGAAAGGCTATCTGCGATATCGGTTATGACAGTGCGGACAAGGGCTTTGACGGCAACACCTGTGCAATCATCACTTCTCTTGATAAGCAGTCACCGGACATCGCAATGGGCGTTGACGCTTCCTTTGAACTTAAAGGCGGCGAGGAGGATAAGTACAATCTCAACGGCGCAGGCGATCAGGGAATGATGTTCGGCTATGCGTGTGACGAAACGCCCGAGCTTATGCCGATGCCGATTTCTCTCGCCCACAAGCTTGCTCTTAAGCTGACAGAGGAGAGAGAGAACGGAGAACTTGCATATCTCAGAGCCGACGGTAAAACTCAGGTCACGGTTGAATATGACGACGATCGGGTTGTTAGGATCGACGCAATAGTTGTTTCCTCCCAGCACAGCGCCGATGTTGAGCTTGAAACAATCCGCAAGGATATTATTGAAAAGGTAATCAAGCCGACGATTGACCCGTCACTTATTGATGAAAACACAAAGATTTATGTAAACCCGACAGGTCGTTTCGTAACAGGTGGACCGCAGGGCGATTCGGGCCTTACGGGACGTAAGATAATTGTTGACACCTACGGTGGATATTCACGTCACGGCGGCGGAGCTTTCAGCGGAAAGGATCCGACAAAGGTCGACCGTTCGGCGGCATATATGTGCCGTTACATTGCCAAAAACATTGTTGCGGCAGGCCTTGCCAAAAAGTGTGAGCTTCAGCTCGCTTATGCAATCGGCGTTGCAAAGCCTGTTTCGGTCATGGTCGATACCTTCGGTACAGGTGTTCATTCCGACGCAGAGCTTGCAAAGGCGGTTCAGAATGTATTTGACCTTCGTCCGGCGGCGATTATCGACGAGCTTGACCTTCGCAGACCGATCTATACAGCAACTTCGGCTTACGGTCATATGGGAAGAACAGACGTCGATCTCCCGTGGGAGCACACGGATAAGATTGATGCTTTGAAGGCTCAGTTCTGAATGATTTAATAAAACAGCGCTTTAAAGCGCTCAAATCATGATATTTTTTAGTCAATTTGTATATTTATACCCCTTACTGAATATATTCATGCTGTAAAAAATGACATTACATTCTGTAATGTGAAAAGTGCACAAAAATGAGACTTTGAATTTAGCTAATTTCATTAAAAAATCGACGTAATTTTTAAAAATAATCTGTTGACAACTCAATATTAAGAGTGTATCATTATTCACATCATAGATGATGTTTACCGAGTTACAAAAGCAGCTCGGAAATTAAAAGGAGGTCATTTTATGAAAAAGTCAGTAAAAAAGGTTCTTGCGGCAGTTCTTGCTCTTGCCTTGATTGCTCTCGGCTTCTCCGCTTGCGGCGGTAAAGAAGGCGGCGACAGCAAAAAAGCATCGGGCGACAACTACGCAGCAAACAACACAGAGTATTTCATTGGTACAACAGGCCCTCTTACAGGCGATAATGCTTCCTACGGTAACTCCGTAAAGAACGGTGCAACGATCGCTATAGAAGAGATCAATGCGGCAGGCGGTCTTAACGGTGTTAAATTTAAGTTCGATATGAAGGATGACAAGGCAACTGCTCAGGATGCAACCACCGGTTACAACTCACTTTATGAAGCAGGTATGCAGATCTCGCTCGGTTCCGTTACGACTGATTCTTGCGATGCTTTCGGTGCAAGTGCAGTTGAGGACAACCTCTTCTACATCACTCCGTCAGCTTCCGCAGCTAAGGTTATTGAGGGCAGAGATAACGGCTTCCGTGTTTGCTTCGGTGATCCGGATCAGGGTACTCTTGCTGCAGACGATCTTGCTAAGAACTACAAGAATATCGGTGTTATCTACAACACCAGCGACACATATTCAACAGGTGTCTTCGATGCTTTCAAGGCAGAGATGGACGCTAAGGGCGTAACATTCAAGGCAGCTACATTCGACGCTGAGAACAATAAGGACTTCTCAACTCAGATCGAACAGCTCAAGGATTGCGACGTTATCTTCCTCCCGATGTACTATCAGGAAGGTTCACTTATCTGCAAGGCTGCAACAGCTAAGGGCTGCAAAGCCGACCTTGTCGGTACAGACGGATTTGACGGTATTGCAGACCTCATTGATTCAAAGACTGTTACAAATAAGGTTAAGTACATCACTCCTTTTGATGCAGACAGCAAGGACGCAACGGTAAGCAAGTTCGTTACAGCCTACAAGGCAAAGTACAACGAGACTCCCGACCAGTTTGCAGCAGACGCTTACGATGCAGTTTACGCTATCTTCAATGCAATGAAGGCAGCAGGCGTTAATGATGTAACAATCAGCCCGAGCGATCTTTGCGAGAAGGTTAAGGCTGCTATCACAGCTGACGGATTCACACTCACGGGCGCAACAGGCACAATGTCCTGGGACGCTTCCGGCGCTTGCAAGAAGGAACTTCAGTTCAAGGATGTTCTTTAATCCAAGATACGGAATTTTATAACTCAATCTTTACGGGTGTCATTCGGCACCCGTAAAGGTGTATTTTAAACCGCCGATCAATCTGTATCTGAAAACCAATTTAATATGGTTTGCAGGTATCGGTTTATCAGCGGTTTAATTTTTAGAATCTAACGAAAAGGAGTAGATCAAATGTTGTCTACAATATTGGACGGACTCAGCTTAGGGGCTATCTATGCTCTTATTGCTTTGGGCTACACAATGGTTTACGGTATCGCTAAGATGCTGAACTTTGCCCACGGTGATATCATCATGGTCGGCGCTTATGCTATCCTTGTAACCATCAATGCAAACGGTCATCCGCTTCTCGGCGTTGTTGCCGCAGTTGTTGTTTGTACGGTCGTGGGTATTGTCATTGAAAAGGTTGCTTATAAGCCTCTGAGAGGTGCTTCTCCCCTTGCTGTTCTTATCACGGCTATCGGTGTCAGCTATCTTCTTCAGAGTATTGCTCAGCTCATTTTCAAGTCAAAGAGCCAGGCTGTTACAATCAGCGAAACTCATATGGTGAATGTCGGTTCGGCAGAGCTTAATCTTAACACGATTCTTACACTCGTTGTCGGTGCGGTTATCATGGTTGCTCTTACACTTTTCGTAAAATATACAAAAACAGGACGTGCCATGCAGGCTGTTTCCGAGGATAGGGGAGCAGCTCAGCTCATGGGTGTTAATGTAAATAAGATTATTATGATAACATTCGCTATAGGTTCGGCTCTTGCGGCTTGTGCAGGCGTTTTCTATCTCATGCAGATTCCTTCTGTCAGCCCGACACTCGGCTCAATGCCCGGTATTAAGGCCTTTGCTGCAGCGGTTATCGGCGGTATCGGTTCAATCCCGGGTGCAATGCTCGGAGGCGTTATTCTCGGCGTTGTTGAGAAGCTTGCTTTGAGCGTTCCCGTACTTGCTCCGTATGCAACAGCTATTGAATTCGCTTTGCTGATAGTTATTCTCCTTGTAAGACCTATCGGAATCCTCGGCAAGAAGAGAAGGGAGAAGGTATAAGCTATGAATTATTTCAAGAATATTAAAAAAGGAATAAGAATTAAGGATACATTCAATTATTTTATTATAATTGTAATGCTTGCAGTTCCTCTTCTTATGAGCACTTTCGGAAATCTTCCCCGTTCAAGCGCAGGCTTGCTTGCTCAGATGGCATACAGTATTTTGCTTGCTGTTTCACTTAACCTTGTAGTCGGTTTCCTCGGCGAATTGTCACTCGGTCATGCCGGCTTCATGTGCGTCGGTGCATACATCGGATGCTATATTGCAAAAGAGCTTTACAATGTAATGGATTCAAAGCTTCTTGTGCTTATCATTTCAATGCTTATCGGCGGACTTGTTGCCGCAGTATTCGGATTTATTATCGGACTTCCCGCTCTTCGACTCAAGGGCGACTATCTTGCAATTGTTACCCTTGCATTCGGTGAAATCGTAAGAACCATATTTAAGAATCTTCCGACTTTCGGTGCCGCTCTCGGCCTTTCAACCAAGAAGTACGGCAAGGACCTTTATATTGTGGCTCTTGTTACGGTTCTGATTTCGCTTTTCCTTATTCAAAATATTATCAGAAGTAAGCACGGTCGTGCAATCACGGCTATCCGTGACAACGAGATCGCCGCAAAGGCAATGGGTATCAACATCACATACTATAAGCTGTTTGTTTTCGTCTTTGCCGCATTTTTTGCAGGCATGGCAGGCGTTATTTACGGCTCATATGTTACTCCGGTTGTTTACTCGTTCTTCTCATTCAACTATTCAATCGAGATTCTTGTTATGGTTGTTCTCGGCGGTATGGGTAATATCACCGGCTCAATAATTTCGGCTGTATTTATCACATACCTCAATTTCCAGCTCCAGACTCAGCTTTCGGGCGACCTGGCGGCACTCAAGTATCTTGTTTACGCCATCATCCTTATTGTTGTTGTTATCTTCAACAATGCTCCCGCTCTCAAGAGCGTCAGAGAGAGATTCTCAATCGCTAACAAGCTTCGTGAGAAGCGCCTCAAAAATCCGGAAAAGCAGTATTCGGATACAAACAGATGGGATGTTGTTACAACAAAGATTCGTATGGATGAGATCCTTACGACAGATGTAAAGCAGAACGACCCGTTCAAACCCGATAAACCTCAGAAAGGGGGCAAATAAGCATGGCTGACTATGTACTTGAAACGAAAAATCTTGGAATTTCATTCGGCGGACTTAAAGCGGTTCAGGATGTTAATCTGAAGATTAAAAAAGGTCAGATCTATGGTCTTATCGGCCCTAACGGTGCCGGTAAAACGACGGTTTTCAACCTCCTCACAGGTGTTTACAAGCCGACAACAGGCACATTTTACCTTGACGGTGAGGATTTGACGGGCAAAACTCAGGAAAAGATCAATCACAAGGGCATTGCAAGAACCTTCCAGAATATCCGTCTTTTCAATAATATGAGCGTTATCAGAAACGTTCTTGTAGGACTCCACAATCAGCCCGAGTTTAAGTGCAACCCCTTTATCAGCATGATAAAGCTACCGAAGCACTATGATACAGAGGTCAGAATGAGAGACAAGGCAAAAGAAATTCTCAAGATATTTGACCTTTATGAGGAAAGAAACAATCTTGCCTGCAACCTTCCTTACGGTAAACAGAGAAAGCTTGAAATTGCCCGTGCGCTTGCTACTAATCCGAAGCTTTTGCTTCTTGATGAGCCGGCGGCAGGTATGAATCCTCATGAAACTCAGGAGCTTATGGACACGGTAAGATATCTCCGTGACAATTTTGACATTACAATTCTTCTCATCGAGCATGACCTTAAATTTGTTTCGGGTCTTTGCGATGAGATTACCGTTCTCAACTTCGGCACGGTTCTCTGCCAGGGCAAGGTAGACGACGCTCTTAATGACCCCGAGGTTGTCAAGGCTTATATCGGAGGTTGATGTTATGGCAATGTTGGAAGTTAAAGACCTTTCGGTCTATTACGGTGTTATACAGGCTATCAGAGGTATCAGCTTTGAGGTTAATCAGGGCGAAATAGTTACGCTTATCGGAGCCAACGGCGCAGGTAAGACAACAACGATGCAGTCGATCATGGGACTTATCCCGATTCGTGAGGGTCACGTGACATATGAGGGCAAGGACATTACAAAAACTCCCTGTCACAAAATCGTTGAAATGGGCATGACTCAGTGTCCCGAAGGCCGCAGGATTTTCCAGGAGCTCTCGGTTTACGATAATCTGCTCATGGGCGCGTTCGCACTCAAGGATAAGAAAAATATCAAGGATGATATTGAGAAGATATACACTCGCTTTCCCCGTCTTGAGGAACGAAAAAATCAGATTGCCGGAACACTCTCGGGCGGTGAGCAGCAGATGCTTGCAATGGGACGTGCTCTTATGAGCCACCCGAAGCTTCTTATGATGGATGAGCCTTCAATGGGTCTTTCTCCGCTGCTTGTCGATCAGGTTTTTGAAATCATTAAGGATATAAATAATGACGGAACAACAATCCTTCTTGTTGAGCAGAACGCAGGTAAGAGCCTTGCGATCTCCGACAGAGCTTATGTTCTTGAAACCGGAAAGATAGTTCTTTCGGGTACAGGCGAGGAGCTTATGAAGAGCGAGGATGTTAAGAAGGCATACCTCGGAGGATAAGAATACACGGGGTCGGTGCATTTTGCATAGACCAAAGAAAAAAGCTATAATTCACAGGCGGCGGCAATGATGTGCGCTTAGTGTGGATTATGGCTTTGCTTTTTAGTTTTCTTCTTTCTCTTTAAGAGATTTTATTTTTGCATGGGCAAGGAGTTTTAATATAACGTGAAGGAAGCGGATTTGAACAAGGTGCGCTGTATATTTTATGTGATATCGCCTTAAATTTTTGTCGGAAAATACTGTCAAAACATTGACAAATAAGGCATTATATAATAAAATAAAGTTTGTTAAAAATTTGAACAAGTCGGAGGTTTCAACGCTATGGGATACACAATAGCTCAGAAAATTATCAAAAATCATCTGCTTTCCGGCAATATGACGGTTGGCAGTGAAATCGGTCTTAAAATCGACCAGACTCTGACTCAGGATGCCACGGGCACAATGGCATACCTTGAGTTTGAGGCAATGGGAATTGACCGTGTTAAGACGGAGCTTTCCGTTGCATATATCGACCACAACACATTGCAGACAGGCTTCGAAAATGCCGATGATCATCGCTTTATTCAGTCTGTCGCAAAGAAGAGAGGTCTTCGTTTTTCACGTCCCGGCAACGGTATTTGTCACCAGGTTCATCTTGAGCGCTTCGGTATCCCCGGAAAAACTCTTATCGGCTCCGACAGCCACACACCGACAGGCGGCGGAATAGGAATGCTTGCCATGGGCGCAGGTGGACTTGACGTTGCTGTGGCTATGGGCGGCGGCGCATATTACATAACAATGCCGAAAATGGTTCGTGTCAATCTTACCGGCAAGCTTCAGCCGTGGGTTGCCGCAAAGGATATTATCCTCAAGGTTCTTCAGATCATGTCCGTCAAGGGCGGCGTAGGCAAGATAGTTGAATATGGCGGTGAGGGTGTTAAGACGCTTTCGGTTCCCGAGAGAGCAACGATCACAAACATGGGTGCAGAGCTTGGCGCAACAACATCAATTTTCCCGTCAGACGACATCACAAGAGCTTTCCTTAAGGCTCAGGGTCGTGAAAAGGATTGGATTGAGCTTAGCGCAGACGATGATGCGGTTTACGATGAGATTATTGATATCGACCTCAACGAGCTTGTTCCGCTCGCAGCTATGCCTCATATGCCCGATAATGTAAAGAGCTGCCGGGAGATAGGCAAAATTCACATCGATCAGGTTTGTATCGGCTCGTGCACAAACTCATCTCTCATGGATATGCTCAAGGTTGCCGCTATCCTCAAGGGCAAGACTGTTTGTCCGTCGGTCAGCCTTTCAATAGCTCCCGGTTCAAAGCAGGTGCTTAATATGCTTGCTCTTGACGGTGCACTTTCGGATATGATTGATGCAGGCGCAAGAATTCTTGAATCGGCTTGCGGTCCGTGCATAGGCATGGGTCAGTCGCCGAATTCAAAGGGCGTATCGCTTCGTACATTTAACCGTAACTTTGAGGGACGTTCGGGCACAGCCGACGCAGGCATTTATCTTGTCAGCCCCGAGGTCGCAGCCGCTTCCGCTCTTACAGGTGTTCTTACTGATCCCCGTGAGCTCGGTGAAATGCCCGAGATCGAGATGCCGGACGAGTTTATTATTAACGATAACATGATCGCAATGCCCGCAAGCGTTGAGGACGCAGATTCCGTTGAGGTTATGTACGGCCCGAACATCAAGCCTTTCCCCAAGACCGAGGCAATGCCCGAGGACATCACAGCCAAGGCTGTTCTCAAGGTCGGCGACAACATCACAACAGACCACATCATGCCGGCAGGTGCAAAGATTTTGCCATACCGTTCAAATATTCCGTACCTTTCAAACTTCTGCTTCAAGCAGTGTGACGAGAAATTTGCAGAGCATTGCAAGGCGGCAGGCAAGGGCATCATCATCGGCGGCGCAAACTACGGACAGGGCTCATCACGCGAGCATGCCGCTCTTGTTCCGCTCTATCTCGGAATTAAGGCGGTCATCACCAAGTCGTTTGCCCGTATCCATTGCGCAAACCTTGTTAATGCAGGTATTATTCCGTTCACCTTTGCGAACGAGAATGATTACGACAAAATCAGCGTAAATGACGAGCTTTGCCTTGAGGGAATCCGTGAGAGCATCGCAAACGGTACTGATGTTACGCTCAAGAACCTCACAACAGGCGAGAGCTATAAGCTTGACTATCAGCTTTCCGAGCGTCAGAGAGATATTCTCCTTGCCGGTGGATTGCTTGATTATACAAGAGAGTCGCAGAAGTGATTTAATAAAAAAATTTATCAGAGAATTTGTCAAGACTTCGCCTTAATTTGGAAGCTTTGATAAATGCCTGAATAATATTTCCATCAAACTTCTTTGACATACCGAAGCGGAGTGAAATCATAATCCGCAGGGGTCGGTGTCCGTATTGACCCGAGGTTGGTATTAAAGCAAAATACATTGTAAAGGAGCAAAACAATGACAGATATACAGATTAAAAACGCAGTTGAAAAATTTGAGGCTCTTATCCGTGAGCAGAGCGACCGTTCCGATAAAATCAAGGCTCAGGGCGATTTCGTTGACTATGAAAAGCTTGATAAAATTGTAATCGGCGTTTGCGGCGGTGACGGAATCGGCCCGATTATCACCAAGGAGAGCGCAAGAGTTCTTGAATATATGCTTGCCGATAAGGTTAAGACGGGCAAGGTCGAGTTCAAGGTTATCGACGGCCTTACAATTGAGAACCGTGTTGCCGCCAACAAGGCAATTCCCGACGACGTTCTTGAAGAGCTCAAATCATGCCACGTTATTCTCAAAGGACCGACAACAACTCCTCAGCAGGGCGGCCCGTGGCCGAACATTGAGAGCGCAAACGTTGCAATGAGAAAGGCTCTCGACCTTTTCGCAAATCTTCGTCCCGTTAAGGTTCCCGAGGAGGGTATCGACTGGACATTCTTCCGTGAGAACACAGAGGGTGCTTATGCTGTCGGTTCAAAGGGAGTTAACGTAACGGACGATCTCGCTGTTGATTTTGTTGTAACCACAACGGAGGGCTGTGAGAGAATTGCAAAGCTCGCCTATGACTACGCAAGAAGAAATCACAAGGACAGAGTTTCAATTATCACCAAGGCCAATATTATCAAGACAACCGACGGTAAATTTCTCAATCTTTGCAAGAACATAGGCAAGGATTATCCCGAGATTACGACCGATGAGTGGTATATTGACATCACGACAGCTAAGCTCATCGACCCGAAGCGCCGCAAGGATTTCAAGGTATTTATTCTCCCCAACCTTTACGGCGACATTATCACCGACGAAGCTGCAGAATTTCAAGGCGGCGTAGGTACTGCCGGCAGTGCAAACATCGGCAAGAAGTATGCCATGTTTGAAGCCATTCACGGTTCGGCTCCGAGAATGATTGAAGAAGGCAGAGGTCAGTATGCCGACCCGTGCTCAATGCTCAGAGCTTCGGTTATGCTCCTCTCCCATATCGGAGAGCAGGAAAAGGCAGATATGCTCGAAAAGGCTCTTGACATCTGTATGTTTACAGAGAAAAAGCTCACAATTACGGGTCGCGACACGGGTTGCACATGCTCCGAATTCGGCGACTATGTGATGGAAACGGTAAAAAAACTCAGCAAATAATAAAGTGAGGTAATAACTGTGGCAAAGGAAAAGAAATCGGTTTCAATGTCCGTAATTAAGCGTTTGCCCCGATATTACAGATTCCTCGGCGAACTTAAAAAAAATAATATAACAAGAATTTCATCAAAAGAGCTGTCTCAGCGCATGGGCTTGACCGCATCGCAGATTCGGCAGGACCTTAACTGCTTCGGCGGATTCGGTCAGCAGGGCTACGGCTACAATGTGGAACAGCTTCAAAATGAAATCGGAACAATTCTCGGTGTTCAAAACGGCTTCAAAACCATTCTCTTCGGTTGCGGCAATCTCGGCAGAGCAATTGCTTCTCATATGACTTTTGAGGACAGAGGATTTGAGCTTGTCGGACTTTTTGACAGCAACGCAGATAAAATGAAGGACATCAGAATAAAGGGACTTTCCGTGTATCCTGTTGAGGATTTGGAGGTCTATTGCAAAGAGGTTGAGCCGAAGGTGGCCGTGCTTTGTGTGCCTACCGAGGCTGCTCCTGCGATTGTAGAAAGGCTTGTTAATCTCGGAATAACAAATTTCTGGAATTTCAGCCACTACGACATTGCGTCGAATTATCCGGGAGTAACGGTCGAAAACGTTCACCTTAATGACAGTCTTATGACTCTCAGTTATCAGATAATGAATAGGGAGGAGCAGGCAGATTGAAGATTATGAGTTTTAATGTACTCTGCTACGGCTGCGAGGGGCACTCGTGGTTAGACAGAGACGCTGACGTTATAGCAACCGTCAGAAATTATATGCCGGACATTTTCGGAATCCAGGAAGCACACATCGGCTGGATGGGCATTTTCCGCGAGAGCATGGACGAATATGATTTCGTCGGAGTCGGCAGAGATGACGGCAAGGACGAGGGTGAGTTTTCACCTGTATTTTACAAAAAAGATAAATTCACTCTTGTTGACAAGGGCTGGTTTTGGATAAGCGAAACACCGGATGTCCCGTCGAAATCGTGGAATAGCGCTTGCACAAGAATCGCTTCGTGGGCGAAGCTCACCGAAAACGAGAGCGGCAAGACATTTGTTGCCATGAACACTCATCTTGACCACAGAAGCGAGGAAGCGAGAAAGAACGGCGTAAGGCTTATAAATGAGTTCGCCGCAAAACTTGATTGCCCCGTTGTAATCACAGGAGATTTCAACATCTCCGAGGGTACGGATTGCTACGTTGATATGGTCGAGGGCGGAATATTCAGGGACAGCAAGTTTGTTGCCGAAGAAACGGAGAATTATCCGACATTTCACCCGTATTTTCACCATAACGAGTCGGAGGATGTAATTGATTTTATTTTCATCAGCGACGGCTTCAGTGCGAAAAGCTACCGGGTTATCAAAGATAAGCCAAACGGAGCATTCCCATCGGATCATTGCCCGATCATGTCGGAAATCTCAATTAAATAAAAACATAGCTGTGACGGAATGATCTGTCACAGCTTTTTTATGGTATGGCGGGCAATTATGTCCGTCATTATAATTTTATCAAAAAAAGACCGCCTCATAATGAAGCGGTCAAATGTTATTGTATTACTTAGCTTGCTGAGGAAGAGGAGTTAGCATTGCTGAGTTCAACAAGATATTTGATCTTCTTGGAAACTCTATTCAATGCGTATTTTGAAAGACGCGGACCGATATATGCCTTATATGTGTCGCCGTCCTGAAGCTCCTTGGTCTCTGTCTCAATATCCTCACTTGCCTTTGAAGAACGGATCGCTGAGTCATAGTAATCAGTGCCGTCCTTAGCTACGAAGTAGATGATGTGATAGCCGTACTGAGTCTTAACCATCTCGACGTCGCCTGCCTTGCGGTTTGCATCAAACACCCAATCATTGAACTCCGTTACCATCTGACCGGGATAGATGTGTTCATAAAGTCCGCCGTTTGAAGTTGAGCCTGTGTCCTCGTTGTACTCATTTGCAAGAGCTGCAAAGCTGTCCTCTGACTTATCACCCTCGTTGAACTTCTTGAGAACGTCCTCAGCCTCAGTCTTCTTCTTTGCAATTTCTTCCTCGGAGAGATCACTGCCTGTGCTCTGATCTGTTGTAAGGAAAAGAATATGGCGTGCTGTAACTGTCTGCTCCTGATGCGGCTTCTTTACGGCAAGGACAACTATGTACTTACCGTTTTCTTCATCAGAGAAGAGCTTCTTGCTGCCTTCCTTTGTCGAGCTGTCGAAGAGCCACTTAGCCGCATCCTCTGAGAAGCTTTGCTGAGCGGTGCTCTTGAGCATTGAATACTTTGTTTCCTCGTCAACATTGTAATCAGCCGTATCCTTGTTGAGCTCCTTTGCCTTGGCGGCGAAGGTTGCCTCGTTTGTAACGGCATTGTAGAAGTCGTTAGCGTTCTTCTTTACCTCAGCGTTAGCCTTCGTCTGACGAGCCTTGAGAGCGTCATCTGTCTCGTTATCTTCCTTAGTGAGCTCGGTTGTCTTGAAGGTATAAGCTCTGAAGGTTACAAAATCATATGTTGCCGTGTCCTTCTTGTACTCCGCATCGATATCCTTCTGGTCGTAGGTTTTTGCGATTTCGGCTGTTCTCTCGGTCAAATATTTCTGAGCAAGAACCTGAATCTTGAGCTGCTTGCGGAGAAATCTCTCGTTGATTGAACCGCCGTAAACCTTACGAAGGTATGCGTTGAGTGAATATGTTACCTTGTTTTCGCTGTCTGAGTTTGAGCTTGAACCTGCGCTCTTAGCCTCATCGCGAAGATCCTCGATCTGCTTATCAATGTAAGCCTCATCAGCCTTTGTAAGCTTGAGACCCTTCTTGAGAGCTTCGTTATAATATGCCTTGTGGAGCTGAATCAGCTCAATCGTATCATTCTGAAGCTTCTCTGCCCATGTAATCTCATTACCTTTGGAGTCCTTGGTTGTCTGAGTCTGCTCCTCGGGAGTGAGAGAGAGGTCATAACCGTTGCTTGTCTGGTAATAGTACTGATAATACTGAGCCTGATAGCGAACCTGGTTATAAGCACGCATGTAGTAATACTCGTATTCGGCGATTGTAACGGACTGCTCCGAGCCGACCGAACCGAGCTTGATAACTCTCTGAAGTGCGCCGTAGTAGTTGAGAGAGAATGCTACTACGCCTAAAACGATTACAGCGCAAAGCACAATGGAAATAACCTTACTTGCAACCTTTTTCGCGGTGTTTCTTGCTTCCATGCTGCGCGCATTTTTTTTGGCAGTTTTAGCAATACGAGCTTTTCTTTCGTCGCGGTACTGCTCTGCCTTTGACTTTTCGTTAGCCATTGTATTCATCCTTTACTTAATGAAATATCTGCCGAAAACAAGTCAGCATAACAATAGTATTTTAATACATTTACATCTTTTTTACAAGACCTAAACAATAATTTTTTTGCTTTATGAATTAAATTTTACAATTTATTTATATTTACGTTTGGATTTGGTTTAAAAAAATAAAGTTACAAGCTGTCGTCTCGGAAAAGGTATCTCACCGAATAAATTTAAAAAGGGCAGTCACTCATCATTTAATGATTTGCAACAGCCCTTTTATGCTTTTAATTATAATATAACATTATTCTGAAAATGCTTTATCCTGATCAACAACGAACTTATAAAGATTTTCGGCGCAATTGCCGTCAAAATCAAAATAAAAATTCTTCATTCTCTCTCTGAACGGGTTTTCGGGAACAAAATCGCGGTCAATAATTCCGCAAAGACATTCGGCAGCTTTGTGAGCATCCGTAAACATATGACCGAAAGCGTCTTCAAACGGGAGATCAAGATCACGGTAATGATTCATGCCGGACTTAAACTGAGGATAATCCGGAACGAAATACATGATCGGTCTGTTAAGATAAGCAAAGTCAAAAACAAATGACGAAAAGTCTGTTACGAACGCCTTGTAATCGGCAACATCTACGTCGCCGACCATATTGATATATTCGCAATCAATATTGAACAGGTTTTTAAGGTTGGCGATTATCGGGTGAAGCTTAATATCAAGGTAGACCTTGTTGTCTTCAAGCTTTTTATGAAGCTCCTTGTCCGAGAGGAAGGCATAGAAGTTCTTATAGTAATCAGATTTCTGAATTTTTTCAACATTTGCCTCCCAGTTTGAAGCGCCGACCTCGGTGGTAAGATATTTTCTCCATGACGGAGCAAATAAAATTCTGTTCTTCGGCTCGTGGTTTCTTTCAATATGGTCATACCTTGCCATACCGGTCGGGATTAGTTCACGCTCCTCATAAGCGTAATTATTCATGTAATTCTTAATTTCAAACGGCGAAGAAACAACAATTTCCTCCGCCTGGCTGCGTTCCTCGGAGTTAAGAAGTCGGAGTGATGCGTGCAAAACACCGTGCTGAAGATAAATAGTACGGAATCTCAAAAGATCCTCATACTGATATTTCATCTTCGGTGTTTCGAACGGATTGATTGGTGCAAGACCGTAATAAGCCGTAAAAACTCTTTCGGCACATATAAATAAAAGTCTGTGCTCCTTTGAGCCTGCTTTTACAAGGTGCTTCTTTTGCTCCGGAGTGAATACACTGTCAAGGTCTTTATATTCATGGGTGAGAACATAATATCTTTCTATTCCGTCATCATGCTTAAGGTCATTGGCAAATTGATAATAACCGTTATCCTTTTCTACCGTATAAAAATCATAATAAAGCCAGATGCGGTGATTCTTTCTGTAGTTTATCGATTTTAGACGAAGCAAGGAGGTTCTCGGATGAATCGCATAACGCAAAGTGTTTTTAAATGCGCTGAAATCAATTTTCGACTGCGTTGCCGGCTTCACGGAAATATACTTTTTTCTATCTTTTATCATATAACTTCCGCGATTTATATTATTTACAAATCGGGTGCCGAGTCCCGAATACGGCATAAACCAATAATGACTTTTATAAGTATGACCGTTTATATCAATTTCGAATTTAATTTTGCTGTTTGAGGTAAGATTGCAAGCATAATGAAATGCAGGAAACGGATTTGTAATAGTTTTTGCTTTATAGTTGCTGTGGACCGACATGAAAAGGTCAAGCTTTTTTCTCTCACCGTTTTCGATTGCGTAGATAGAATAATCACTTTCATCAAGGAAAGTAAATATCGGCGATTTCATGAATGCTGTCATTCTAAATGTATTGCCCTCAACTCTGGGCTTATGAACGATAGTAACCATATCGTCTTGCGTATAGGCTTCTTCGCCGTCAATTATGAGCGATATGCCGTTATCGCGGTATTGCAGTTCTATCCGTGCATTTTCTTTTTTCTTTATCCAGTAGCATGCACGGTAAATATCAACCATCGGGTGTTCAAGAATTGTCTTGCAGTCAACCCTGTTTAGCAGATCGATTATTCTGCGCATAGCTTTCTCGAATTTTTCACCCTCATAATGATAAGGATAGAGAATATCGTCGCTGAGACGCCAGTTGATGTCATTGACAAGCATCGCCTGAAAATAGGGCGGAACCTTATCCGGAAATGTTGCGAAAAGAGTCTCAAAATACTCCATTGATGTCTCAAAAAGATAAAAGGCATGGAAGTACATTTTCATTATGCTTGTTTCGTTGCCCTTATTATACATGTATGCGCCGTGAGAGCAATAGCCCATCTTCATCTTGAACATGAGCACACGGTTACAATATTCCTGATCCTCGAGTTTAAAGCCGGGAGTTGTATTGAAAAGAACATTCTTATCGCCGAGATTTTTTACGCAGACGTTGACTCTTGTCTGTGTCAGATAGGGGTATTCCTCCAAATCATATACGCCATCGTGCTTAAGCATTTCAAAACGGAAATGAGGTTTAAGAATAACATCGTCTCTGAAACGCTCCTCATTAAATGTAACAAGGTCAACCTGGTCATACACCTTATCGAAAAAACGAGTTACTTTTTTCACTGTTTCGGGAGTAAAATAATCATCACTGTCCAGAAAGAAAAGATATTTTCCCTTGGCGTGCTTTATTCCGAAATTTCTCGTTGCGGAAAGTCCCTCGTTCTCTTTTGAAAAGATTTTAATAAAGTCATATTTCTTGCTGTACTCAAGGCAGATATCCCAGCTGTTGTCAGGAGAACCGTCATTTATGACAAGAACCTCCATTTTTGATTTATCCATTGTCTGGTTAACCAAAGAGTCGAGACAAATTCTGAGATACTGCTCAACATTATATACCGGCACGATAACAGATGCCTGATACTCAAAATCCATATAATCACCTTTCAAATCAGTTACGATTAGTATAACACATTCGATACAAGTTTGCAACAGCATATTTAAAAGCGTAAAAAGCTTATTCAAAAATAGGTGAAATTTTTAACAAAATTTATGCTTAACTACTTCCATTTTTTATAATGACGTGTTATAATTAAACGGAAACTGATTATAAATCAATTCAGGAGGTAAAATATGGATCAGAAATTAGAACCTTTATTTACGCCGTGGAAGATCGGTAATTGCGAAATCAAGAACCGTATAGTTCTGACGAGCATGGGCGGCACCGACCTTTTCGGATGGATGGAAAAGAACCATTTCGATAAAGACGGCGCAAAGTTCATTATGGAAATCGCCAAGAACAACGTCGGACTTATTCTCCCCGGCTGTCAGCCCGTTTATAACCCGATGTTCGGTCAGTGGCTGTACAAAAACAAGAAAATGTACGATGACCTCAAAAAGTGGATGCCCGAGTTCCACAAGACGGGCGCAAAGCTTTTTGTTCAGCTTACCGCCGGATTCGGCCGTTCGTTCACAATCAGCTCCATGATGGAGACCCTTTTCACCAATCCTGTGCTTAAGGTTCTCAGCAAGCCTTTTATGGATCTTGATATGATCACGGCTTCTGCAAGCCCCTCTCCGAACCGCTGGTCGGATAAGGTTCCGTCGAGAGCCTTGACTAAGGAGGAAATCAAGAAGTTTGTTGACGCATTCGCAAAGAGCGCAAAGATGCTCAAGGACGCAGGCGTTGACGGTGTTGAGGTTCACGCTGTGCATGAGGGTTATCTTCTTGACCAGTTCACACTCAAGTATGTCAACAAGCGTACCGACGAATATGGCGGAAGCTTCGAGAACCGCTACCGTTTCCCTGTTGAGGTTGTTCAGGCCATCAAGAAGGCTTGCGGCGACGATTTCCCGGTTTCACTTCGTTACAGCGTTATCTCCAAGACAAAGGGCTTCCGTCAGGGTGCTATCCCCGGCGAGGACTATGTTGAGGTCGGCCGTGACATGGAAGAATCCGAGAAGGCTGCAAAGTATCTTCAGGATGCAGGCTACGACTGCCTTAACTGCGATAACGGTACATATGACGCATGGTACTGGGCACATCCTCCTGTTTACATGCCCGAGAACTGCAACCTTGCAGATGTTGAGCACATAAAGAACTTTATTGATATCCCCGTTATCTGCGCAGGACGTCTCGACCCGAGAGTTGCCGCAGACTCGATCAAGGAAGGCAAGCTTGACGGCGCCGGCTTCGCACGTCCGTTCCTTGCAGACCAGGCATGGGTAACCAAGATGATGAACGATCAGGAAGAGGATATCCGTCCCTGTATCCTTTGCCACAACGGCTGCTTCAATATGTGCCATTACAAGGGCGTACCGAACGATCAGGAGCTTTCCGACAGTCTCCACCTTGCACGCTGTGCGGTTAATGCAGAGACAATGCAGTGGAACAAGCATTATATTAAGAAAACAACTTCGCCTAAGACCGTTCACATCATCGGCGGCGGTATCGGAGGCATGGAGGCCGCAAGAGTTCTCAAGCTCAGAGGCCACAACCCGATCATCCACGAGAAGAGCGATGTTCTCGGCGGTACATTTATCCCCGCCAGCGCAGAGAGCTACAAGGGCAAGCTTCGTGAGCTTCTTGAGTGGTACAGACTTCAGATGAAGAAGCTCAACATTGAGGTTAAGCTCAACGACGAGGTCAAGGACATTGCCGTATTCGGCGACGCACCGGTAATCGTTGCTACAGGTTCAACTCCGCGTCAACTCAGAAGAGTTCCGGGCTACGAGAAGATGGTTGAGGCTTGCGAATTCCTCACAGGCACACCCGTAGGTGATACTGTTGCCGTTATCGGCGGCGGACTTACCGGCAGTGAGATCGCTTATGAGCTTGCTCTCAAGGGCAAGAATCCGATCATCGTTGAGATGAAGGACGACCTTGTAAGCCAGAAGGGCGTTTGTCTTGCAAACTCCTCATACCTCAGAGAGTGGTTCGCACTCAACAAGACTCCGGTTTATCTTGAGACAACCCTCAAGGAAGTTAAGGACGGCTCAATCGTTTGCACTCAGAAGGACGGCAAGGAGATTGAAATCCCCTGCGATTCCGTCATCAGTTGTGCAGGCTACATTCCGGCTCCTCTTGCCGAGAAGTCGGGCAACGTTCACCTTGTCGGTGACTGTCTTGCAATCGGTAACCTTCGTTCCGTTGTATGGCGTGCATACGACGTTGCAATGAAGATCTGAGAAAAGTAAAAAAATTAAGAAGCAGTCACTCGGCTGCTTCTTTTTCTTTTCTTCAAAACGGCAAATCGCCGTCAACGTCTTTGTACTCATAATTCATCGGCAGTTCCTCGGTCGGAGAATAGTTCGAATCACAATATTCCGGGAAGCAGGCAAGGAACCAATCACATTCATCGCAACAGATTTCATACGCATCATTGCTTCCGTTGCCCTCGCAGGTTTGCGGTTTGCCGGGAGTTAAGACAGCGCCGCTGCTGTCCGAAACAGTCTCCGGTATTTTCTCCTCGGCTTCCGAAACAAACTTATGCAAGTCAAAATTCATTGCCTTTTCCTCCCATAAAACAAAAAATGCGCAGCCGAAGCTACGCACTAAAAACGATGATTCGATCTTGTCGCAAAACAGTTCATAGCCACAGGATATGATAATCTTAGCATACATTTTTAACAAATGTATGCCTGTGGCATTAATAATTTACTTTTGAACTGTTTTGCACCGACATTATATCACACGTCATGTTTGCTTTCAATATATTTTTATAAATTACTCGAAAAATAGAAGGCATCTTGGCTCTGCTTTAGAGAAGCGGCGAAAATATATTTCTTCTGCCCTTGGCCGTTGCCAACACCGCATCTTTGAAATTCTGCTGAAATTTATTTTTAGCGTGGAAGTTTACTTGCGGTATTAAGTACCAAAATTCACTCCAATGCTTTTCGCAATTCTTTCAATGCTTTTTTCTCAATTCTCGAAACATATGACCGTGAAATATTCAGTTTTTTGGAAACCTCGAGCTGAGTCATGGGGCGCATACCGTCAAGCCCGTAACGCATCATTATAATTGATTTTTCTCTTGGGTCTTTTATTCTGCCGACCTCGGTTGAAAGCTTTTTCAGCATAGTTATTTTATAAATATCCTCAACAATTTCATCTTCGGTGGAGATAATATCCATAAGCGTCAGTGGATTTCCTTCGCTGTCGGTATCAATCGGCTCGTTGACTGAAATGTCCTGAGCCGTTTTTTTCTGTGCACGGAACTGCATAAGAATCTCATTTTCAATACATCTTGCCGCATAGGTTGCAAGGCGTGTTCCCTTGTCGGGATCAAATGTATTTATTGCCTTAATCAGCCCGATCGTGCCTATCGAGATCAGGTCGTCCTGCTGAACGCTGCTCGAATAATACTTTTTGATAATATGTGCAACCAGTCTGAGATTATGCTCGATAAGCTCGTTTTTTGCGTTTACATCACCGTTTTTCATTGCCAGCAGACATTCCCTCTCTCTCTTGGCGGAAAGGGGAGGAGGGAAGGAGCCGGTGCCGGAGAGATGAAGCGCAAAAAAGAAAAGATTTGATATTGTTCTTATAAGCAATTCAGCTATCATTTAATCACCGTCCGTTATAATTCTTATGAAGCAAATGCTTAATTGATAACGGATTGATTTGTATATTTATATAAAAAAAATAATCGGCTATTGTTCAAAATGTAAAATTAGGATATATTGTACGTTATTATAGTTGACTTTTGATCGGATTAAAAGTATAATAACAATGTATAAAAGTGTGGTATTGTATACACTTTGTATAGCATTATTTTTTGGGAGGAATATTATATGGCTAAAAGCAGACGTATTCTCAGCGTGTTGCTGGCTATCCTGATGGTTCTTACTATCGTTCCGGCAGGATTGATCGGCACCGCCGGTGCCGTTTCGGATGATGAGATCGGCACATCGTCGGTTGAGCTTAGTCAGAGCTTCCTTGAGAGGCCCGATATTACAATCAGCTCAACGGCAGTCATTCGTACAGCCGCCGAAGCAAATTCACAGGCTGCAGGCACAACTATTGTAAAAGCTACGGCTTCGGGCTTGCCCGAGCTTACAGGTGATAAGGCGGAAGCCTTCTATGCAGGTGAGACCCCGCAGGATCCGATGGTAGTTTTCACCACAAACAAGGCTTTGAAGGCTAACCCGACAATCACATGTTCAAATGCAAACCTTACCTTCACCGCAGCATCGGCAGGTGCATATGCTGACGGCGTTTACACCTATTCTTGGAAGGTTGCGGGCTCCAGCATTTCCGTGAAGCAGCTCAACTTTGAAGTTGGCTATACATACGAGTACACCGATGCAAACGGCAAGGTCGTAACAAAGACCTATACAGCTTATACCACAAGTGCGGTTGAGAACGTTGCTCAGCCCGGCGGTATCTCGGCTTACCGTTACCGTCAGAATCAGTTTTTTGATCATAACTGTACCAATAAAGAAAAGGTTGAATATACCGCTCGTATAGTAGGTGCAAATACTTTCGGTACATATGTCGATACAACTCAGACCGGCTGGTCAAGAGGATATTGGGATTTCAATACCGGCAGCTTTACCACAGTCAGCGGTACAGCGGCAGGCTACGGTCAAGTTAGATTTGACGGCAAATCGGTCGGCGGAACTCAGAATGCAAATACAGCCAATGACTTAAACCGTCCTGTTACGGTGGCGTATGTTGACAGAAGTATGGTTGCTCTGAGCAACTATAACCTCAGATTCACAATTACCGATTTTCTCAACAGAACAGACAAATATAGTGAATACGGTATTAAGGAATTCAAGCTCCTCACGGGTGCATCTACATTTGACGGAAATGAAGCAAGTAGCAATACCGCAGAAGCACAGCTTGTTCCCGTCAAGCCTGCCGAGTATAATGAGAGTACAAAGGAATATGACACAGTTGCAGGCGGAACGATCACCATTCCGTTTACGGGTACAACCTATGAAAAGAATGCAACAGCACTTGATAACGGAAATAAAAGTGTAGATTACACAATCGTTGTTTCTTTCGGTGATACATATAAGCACGTTTCAAGAATCCGTTCAGGTATCAATCTCAACATCGTTACATACGATAAGTCCAGTCTCCGTTCACAGATTCAGGATCTTTACAGACTTTATACACCGACCAAGCTCATGGCTTCCGAGTCGGAGATAGGCAACAGCCCGAACTCATGGTTCTATTCGGAGGGTTGGGATCAGTACCTCGCAGCAATGAGAAATGCTCAGTATATTCTCAATGACCCCGACACGGATCAGCAGAAGATTGATGCCGCAACAGAGGCTTTGAGATCTGCCGTTGCAGCTCTTAAGGTTGCTACAGCCGATTATACAGAGGCTAACGTAGTTAAGGATCAGGTTAGGGCCCTTGATTCGTCAATTTATACGGATGAATCATGGTCAAGAGTACAGACTGCTGTTTCCAACATTACAGACGGTATCAGCGTTTTCTGCCAGACTTATCTTGATTCTCTTGTTAATGATCTTCGCGACGCTATCGCCAAACTCGAAAAGTCTCCGGCAAATTACGATGAAGTTAACGACATGGTTAGAATCTATGAGGGTCTTAATCCCGAGCATTACACGGCTGAATCGTGGAAGATTCTCCGCGACACCGTAAATTCGGTTGACTATACTCTCACAGTCGAAAATCAGTCGCTTGTTGACGCTTATGCAAGAAGTATTGACAGCGCTATCCAAAGCCTTATTCTCGCCCCGGCAGATTATACCGAGGTCAATAATCAGGTTACTCGCTACAATGAAGTTCTTCCCGAGAAGGATCTGTACACCGATCTTTCATGGAGAGCTGTTCAGGCTTCCTACAACGCAATTGAGTGGGACAAGAACTGGCAGCAGCAGGAGGACGTTGACGATATGGCAACGAACCTCAAAAATGCCATCGGCAGACTTAAATATAAGGATGCTGATCTTACCGCTCTCAATGCAGCTATAAAGGCAGCTAACGCCGAGAAGGAAAACTGGTATACACCGGATTCATGGGCACCGTTTGCCCAGGCTCTTGCAGCGGCAAAAGAGGCTGCAAACGCTACTCCGGTATACAATATCAAGCAGCAATCAATAATTGACGGTCTCAAGGAAACTCTTGTACAGAAACAGGGTGAGCTTGTTCCGGCCGACGGCGATTACAGAGAAGTAGATGCCGCTATCTCTGCAGCAAACGAGCTTGACGAAAGCAGATATACGGCTGAGTCATGGGGAAATCTCCAGAATGCTATAAACAGTGTTGTATATAATCTTCCGGCTAAGGAGCAGGAAAGAATTGACGGTTTTGCAGATGCAATCAATAAGGCTATACTTGCTCTTAAAGAGATTGGCGCAGACTACACGGCAGTAAGAGCAATCATTGCCGAGTGGGACGCTATGGATAAGTCACTTTATACAGATGCATCTATCCTTAACGTAGCAAATACCGTTAATTCGGTTGACTGGAATCTCCCGGTAAGCAAGCAGGCTACGGTTGACAATTATGTAGTTGAAATCCGTAATGCTATGAACGCTCTTGCGTATAAGCCGGCAGATTACTCTGCCGTTGACGCAGCAATGCTTAAGGTTGAAGAAGCCAAGAACATTCAGGCGGCTTTTGCAACCGCTCATAACGGATATTCATACTACACCCAGAAGTCCTATGACGATCTCCTTGCAACAACAAATTACGACAAGACTCTTGATATCAGATATCAGTCAACTGTTGACGGCTATGCAAAGGCTATAAATGCAGCTCTTTTGGCTCTGACGCCGAACGCAGCAGATTATTCTGCGGTTGAAGCAGCATTGGCAAAGATTCCGGCAGACTTTGAGGACGGTGTTTATACCGACGAGACGGCTGCTGAGGTTTTGGCTGCTAAGCTTGCCATTGACAGAACGCTTTCAACAAAGCAGCAGAGCACTGTAGACGGATACGCACAGGATATCGAGACTGCAATCGCAGGTCTTAAATATAAGAGTGCCGATTACACAAAGGTTGAGGCTGAAAAGGCTCTTATCCCGAAGGATCTCACTCCTTACACCAAGTCATCCGTTGACAATCTTCAAAGAGTTCTTGAAGGTATAAACTATAATCTTGATATCAACCATCAGTCAGAGGTTGATAATTATGCAACTGCCATCAAGGCCGCAAGAGAAGCTCTCGAGCTTGACCTTGCCGACTACACAAAGGTAAACAGCTCCAAGGCAAAGGCTGAGGAAGCTATCAAGGATACAAATTACACAGACGAAAGCATCAAGGCAGTCAGGGACGCTATTTCAAATGTTGTTGAGGGTCTCCCGAAGGCTCAGCAGGCGATCGTTGACGGTTATGCATCCGCAATTGACGATGCGGTTTCACGCCTGACGGATAAGCCGCTCAATCTTACAAGCTACAATAAAGCACTTGAAGGCGTTCCGGCAAATCTCGGCAACTATACAGATGATTCTGTAAAGCTTTATACCGATGCTCTTACGGCTGCCGATGCCTATAAGCTTACAAACAACTCAATCAGAAATCAGACAGAGTTTGAAACACTTGTTTCTGCCCTCGATGCAGCTATTAAGGGACTCAAGCTCAAGGGTGCTGATTATTCGGCAGTCAGAGCAGCAAAAGAGGCTAAGGATGAGCTTTACAAATCCGGATTGTACAAGATTGCTTCACTCACAGCTTATGATGAGCTTATCGCTTCAATCAACTGGAACCTCTCAATAGAGGAGCAGGCAACTGTTGACGGTTATGCAAAGGCTATCAATGAGTTTGTTTTCGAGCTCAAGAATGCCGATTACACAGCACTTGATACGGCTATTGAAGCAAAGAGAACAGAGATTGCAAAGGGTCTCTTCACAGACGCTTCCGTTGCAGGCTTTGACGCTCTTGTAAACAGCTTCGACCGTACACTTACAATTGACAAGCAGAGCACGGTTAATGGCTATGTTGAGAGAGTAAATGCATATACATTTACATACAAGCCGGCTGACTATACAAATCTTGACGCTCTCATTGCAGAGGTTGAGGCTCTTGATTCATCGCTTTACACAAACTATGATGAAATCTACACAGGCTACATCCTGGACTACATCCTCTCTTACATTCCGTCTCACAGAAATTATAATATCACCGAGCAGAATAAGGTAGACGAGATGCAGGCAACTCTCCAGAGCTATGTCGATATGCTCATTCTCAAGGATACAAAGGTAGCAAAGTTCGAGCTTAAGAACGGAGCTAAGTACAAGACCTCAGG
>HF999640.1:0-1468 GCA_000434055.1 Ruminococcus sp. CAG:488
GTACGGGAGAGTGAATTTTTATCGGCTGATTTACTTGCCTTTCCCTGCAGAGGAGGAGCTTACGCTAAAAGATAAATTCTGCTGACATTCATCGCCCGCCCCATCAATATACCCTCACGCAAACTATTTCATTTTCTTTACAAATAACGGTTGTTTTTTGTCACGGTCTGAGTTATAATTATAAAGGTTAAATTCGCTTATAATGCAATGCTGCGATTTGCCCGTTTAAAATATAAATGAATATTCATTTCTCTGTGCTTACAAATTATCAAGCCTCTCAACGGCATAATTCCCAGTTTATTGCGGTTTTCCACACGAATATTTGTATTATATTGAATGAATATATTTTGTATTATTCTTGACATATTCTGTATATTTATGTATAATTATACCCTATTAACAGATTCAGAGGTTTAAGGCATGAAAAAGGTTTTTATTGACGGCAAGGCCGGAACAACAGGTCTCAGAATTTATGAAAGACTATCCGAACGATCGGATATTGAACTTATGCTGCTGCCGGATGAGAAACGCAAGGACGTTGAGGCTCGGCGCGAAGCTCTTAACTCCTGTGATATCGCTTTTCTTTGTCTGCCCGATGCGGCGGCTATTGAATCCGTCGGATTGATTGAGAATGAAAACGTCAGAGTTCTCGACACCTCAACGGCTCACAGAACAAATCCCGACTGGGCATACGGTTTCCCCGAGCTTTCTCCGGCACACAGAGAAAAAATAAAAAATTCCAACCGAATTGCCGTTCCCGGCTGCCATGCAAGCGGCTTCATCTCACTTGTCTATCCCCTTGTCGAAGCCGGTGCGATCTCTCCCGACACGCTTCTGACCTGCCATTCGCTGACAGGCTACAGCGGCGGCGGCAAGAAAATGATTGCCGAATACGAGGATGCCGAGCCCGATGTTGCGCTCGAATCGCCGAGGCAGTACGGCTTGACGCAGAATCATAAGCACCTTAAAGAAATGAAAGCAATTACGGGAATCAATGCTTTTCCGGCTTTCTGTCCGATCGTTGCCGATTATTACAGCGGCATGCTTGTCACCGTTCCTCTTTTCAAGGAACAGCTCAACGGCGTTACAATTGAGGACATTAAGAAAATTTATGCAGACAAATATCATTCGGATATTGTGAAATACAAAGACGAAATCGGCGAGAACGGTTTCATTTGCTCCAATAAGCTCTCGTTTAATGACTCAATGGAAATCTTTGTTGAAGGCAACGAGGACAGAATCCTTTTGATGTCAAGATATGACAATCTCGGCAAGGGCGCTTCAGGAGCGGCTATACAAAACATGAATATTCTTCTCGGAACAGACGAAAAAACAGGACTCGAGGTATAAAAATAATGAAAACAATTGAAGGCGGCATCTGCGCCGCAAAAGGCTTCAAAGCCAACGGAATTCACTGCGGGATCAGAAAGAACAAGTCAAAACGTGACCTTTCGCTCATTGTCAGCGA
>HF999640.1:1534-27137 GCA_000434055.1 Ruminococcus sp. CAG:488
ACAACAAATCTCGTCAAGGGTGCTCCGATTTTTGTCAATCAGAAGCACCTTGCCGACGGACATGCCCAGGCTATCATCTGCAACAGCGGAATCGCCAACACCTGCAACGCCGACGGAATTGAAAAGGCGGAAGCCATGGGTCGGCTCGTTGAGGACGCACTCGGCATAAACAAGAACGATGTTATTGTAGGTTCAACAGGCGTTATCGGTATGCCGCTCAACCTCACTCCTATTGCAAACGGTATGGCGGAGCTGGTTGCAGGTCTTGACTACGACAACAGCAGTCTCGCCGCAGAAGGCATAATGACGACCGACACGAAGAAAAAGGAAGTCGCAGTCAGCTTCGACATTGACGGCGTTGAATGCAGAATCGGCGGAATTGCCAAGGGTAGCGGAATGATTCACCCGAATATGGCAACAATGCTTGTTTTCGTCACCTCGGATGTTGCAATAACAAGTGAAATGCTTCAAAGGGCTGTCAGCGATGATGTTAAAACATCATTTAATATGATAAGCGTTGACGGCGACACTTCAACCAACGATACGTTTGCTGTTCTCGCCAACGGAATGGCAGGTAACAAGCTCATTGACAGCGAGGGCGAGGCTTATGAAAAATTCTGCAAGGCTCTCCATCAGGTCAGCGTTTATCTTTCAAGAAAAATTGCAGGCGACGGTGAGGGTGCAACCAAGCTGCTCGAATGTAAGGTAACAGGCGGTAAAACCGATGAAATCGCAAAGAAGGTTGCAAAGTCGGTTATTTGCTCATCGCTTACAAAGGCGGCAATGTTCGGTGCAGACGCCAACTGGGGTCGTGTACTTTGCGCAATCGGCTACAGCGGAGCAGATGTTGACATAAATAAGATCGACGTCAGCTTCAAGTCCGTCAAAGGCACAATCGCCGTTTGCCACAACGGTGCTGGCGTTGACTTCTCGGAGGAAAAGGCAAAGGAAATCCTTCTTGAAAAGGAGATCGAAATTCTTGTTGACCTCAACGACGGAGATTTCGACGCAACGGCATGGGGCTGCGACCTCACATATGAATATGTAAAAATCAACGGTGACTACAGAACCTGAGGTGAATACAGATGAATATTTCAATGGAAGAGAAAGCCGGAATTCTTACCCGTGCTCTCCCCTATATTCAAAAATATAACGGAAAAATCCTTGTTGTGAAATACGGTGGCAATGCCATGGTCAGCGAAGAGCTGAAGGAATCCGTAATGAGCGATATTATTTTGCTTTCCACAATCGGAATCAAGGTTGTACTCGTTCACGGCGGAGGTCCCGAGATTACCGGTATGCTGAATAAAATCGGTAAAAAGAGCGAATTTGTCAACGGTCTGCGTGTAACGGATAAAGAAACAGCGGATGTTGTTCAGATGGTTCTCGCAGGCAAGATAAACAAAAGCCTTGTCAACCTGCTCTGTGCAAGAGGAGGGAAAGCAATCGGTCTGAGCGGTTCGGACGGCGGAATGATTAAGGCGAAGCCCAAAGCCGCTGAGCTCGGCTACGTCGGCGAGATTACCGATATCAACGTTCAGCCGATTCTCGACGTTATTGAAATGGGCTATATTCCTGTTATTTCGACCGTAGGTTTTGACGATGACGGCAACACATACAATATAAATGCCGACACGGTTGCGGCGGGGATTGCAGGCAGACTCAAAGCGGAAAGTCTCATTTCCATGACTGATATTGCAGGAATCCTCAGAGATAAGGACGACCCGACAACTCTCATTTCAAAGATTTTTGTTGAGGATGCTACCAAGCTCATGGACGACGGAATAATCTCCGGCGGCATGATTCCCAAGGTGCAATGCTGTGTTGACGCCATCAATCTCGGCGTTCGAAAAGTTTTTGTTATCGACGGACGAATTCCGCATTCAATTATAATAGAAGTTCTCACCGACGAGGGCATCGGAACGATGTTTGTCAAGGATGATAAATAAGAAAGGTCTGAAAAAAATGAGCATAACATCAAACGATAAGCAGTTCGTTGCCAACACCTATGCAAGATTCCCCATTGAGCTTGTCAGCGGCAAGGGAGCGATTCTCAAGGACAGCAACGGTAAAGAATATATCGACCTCGGCAGCGGAATTGCCGTAAACATTTTCGGCGTTGCCGATGACGAATGGCAGAAGGCTGTTACCCATCAGCTTTCCGTTCTCCCCCACACCTCAAACCTCTACTATTCCGAGCCCTGCTCAACTCTTGCCGAGCTTCTCTGCGAGAGAACGGGAATGAAAAAGGTTTTCTTCTCAAACAGCGGTGCAGAGGCAAATGAGTGTGCAATCAAGGTTGCAAGAAAATACGCTTTTGACAAATACGGCGACGAGAGTCACTCAACAATAATCACGCTCAAGAACAGCTTCCACGGCAGAACAATCGCAACGCTCAAAGCAACAGGTCAGGATGTTTTCCATACGGATTTCGGACCGTTCCCGGAGGGATTTGTTTATGCCGAAGCCAATAATTTTGACGATGTAAAGAAATTCGCCGACACCGACAAGTGCATCGCAGTTATGATGGAGCTTGTTCAGGGCGAGGGCGGTGTATGCAAGCTCGATGAGAATTTCGTCAAGTCGGTCGCAGAGCTTGTTAAAGAGAAAGATATGCTTCTCATCATCGATGAGGTTCAGACGGGTAACGGCAGAACGGGCGAGCTTTACGCCTATATGCACTACGGAATTCAGCCCGATGTTGTCACAACGGCAAAGGGTCTCGGCGGCGGACTTCCGATCGGAGCAACAATGCTCGGAGAAAAAGTCGAGAACGTTCTCACCTTCGGCTCACACGGCTCGACCTTCGGAGGCAATCCCGTAAGCTGTGCAGGTGCATGCAACATCATCAAGAGAATTGATGATAAGCTTCTCAATGAGGTTAAAGAGAAATCGGCGTATATCTTCTCTGAGCTTGAGGGTGCAAAGGGCGTTAAATCCGTCAGCGGTCTCGGACTTATGATCGGCGTCGAGACAGAAAAGCCGGCAAAGGAAATTGCCAATGCCTGCATTGAAAAGGGTGTGCTTGTCCTGACAGCAAAGACAAAGGTAAGACTTCTCCCCTCTCTCAATATTGATTGGGACGACCTTAAAAAGGCAATTCAGATACTCAAAGAAGTTATTGCGGAATAATTTTAAATAAAATAATTGCAGCCACAGTTCATTTTTTAACTGCGGCTGTTCTTTTATAAATTCACCACATTATATCTTGCAATTCTGCACAAAATACATATGTTGCTATTTGTGAACTTTGTATAGCAAATTGTGCCGTAATATGTTATAATATCATGCAATCGAAAGGAGAGGACGTTTTGGAAGAAAACAAAATGGGCGTTATGCCCGTAAACAAACTTATTATCAATATGTCGCTGCCGATGATAATCTCAATGCTCGTTCAGGCACTGTACAATATTGTTGACTCGGTTTTCGTAGCCATGGTCAACCAGGAGTCGCTCACAGCGGTTTCTCTTTCATTCCCTGCACAAAACCTCATGATAGGCTTTGCAACAGGTACTGCAGTCGGCGTAAATGCCCTCATCTCCCGTGCACTCGGTGAAAAGAACAGTGAACGTGCAAATAAAATCGCCGAGAACGGTGTTTTTCTTGCACTGCTCAGCTCAATAGCTTTTTTCCTTTTCGGCGTGTTCGGTTCAAGACTTTTCATCAGCTCTCAGACCTCCGTGCAGTATATTATTGACGAGGGCACAAAGTATCTTCAGGTTTGCTGCGGCGCAAGCTTCGGCATTTTCTTTGAGATCATGTATGAGCGTCTTTTGCAGTCAACGGGCAGAACCTTTTACACAATGATAACCCAGGGTGTCGGCGCAATCATTAACATCATTCTTGACCCGGTATTCATTTTTGTATTTAAAATGGGTGTTAAAGGCGCGGCGATCGCAACGGTTATCGGACAGATTGTAGCTTTCATTCTCGCCGTATATTTCAACCGTCACAAAAACCCGGATCTTCACCTTGATTTCAAAAAGTTTAAGCCGAGCGGACGCTTCATCGGCGAGATTTATAAAATCGGAGTTCCGTCAATTCTCATGGTTGCGATCGGCTCGGTCATGACATATTTCATGAATAAAATCCTAATTGCATACACTCTCGGCAAGGAGCTTTCCGTCAATGTTTTCGGCGCCTTCTTTAAGCTCAACAGCTTTATTTGTATGCCGATATTCGGTCTCAACAACGGCGTTATTCCGATAATAGCTTACAACTACGGCGCAATGAAAAAGCATCGCATGATAAAAACGATCAAGCTTTCTGTCGTGTATGCCGAAGTATTCAGCATTATCGGTGCAATTCTTTTCTTTGCATTGCCCAAGGTTTTGCTGGGATTTTTCTCGGCAACTCCCGAAATGCTCAGAATCGGTATCCCGGCGTTGAAAATAATCAGCGTGAGTTTCCTTTTTGCAGGCGCAAATATTGCCCTCAGCGGCGTTTTCCAGTCCTTCGGAAAGAGTATTTTCTCAATGATAAGCTCATTTATCCGCCAGCTTGTCGTGCTCATTCCAATCGCCTATATCCTTGCGAGATACGGTCTTTCAATCGGCAACGACAACCTCGTTTGGTGGTCATATTCAATCGCCGATTTCGCCGCATCCGTTGTTTCAATAGTCTGCTTTATTATCCTTTACAAGAAGATAATCAAGCCGATTCGAAACGATCAAACAGAGTAAATTCAACCTCCTCTTTTTCAAGGGGAGGTTGTTGCTTTCACAAAACTATTTTTTAAGCTCAACTATTGTGATATTTTTCGCAGGGATTTTTGCCTGATTGATTACAAGGTCTTTGATTTGCAAGGAAACATTATCTGTCAAAACGCCCTTGCCGACAATCACCTGACAAACATCACCGTCAATTATAACCAGGCACTCGTTTGAAATCTTCGCCGTGATAAGATTCTCAAGATCGGCTTCGCTTTTAATTGCTTTTGAAAGCTCCGCTAAAGCTTCTGCGGCTTCCTCAGCCGCTTCGGAATCGGACTTTGCGTCTTTTATAACGG
This sequence comes from Ruminococcus sp. CAG:488, assembly GCA_000434055.1. Classification (GTDB taxonomy): domain Bacteria; phylum Bacillota; class Clostridia; order Oscillospirales; family Acutalibacteraceae; genus CAG-488. The sequence continues at coordinate 6,543 of HF999640.1, forward strand.
CGTTAAGTGTTTCCTTTGCTTCATCATGCGCCGCTTCACGCTTTACTTTAAAATCCGCCATTGTTTCCGACGCCGCAGTTGTCGCCGAAACATACTGTGCATCGCCGAGATTTTCCACCTGGCGGTTGGCTGTTGTCTTGCCCGTGTCGATTGTTGATTTAACTCCGGGACGTGCAAAATACCAGTTTACAAAAACCGCCGCCGAAAGCGTCAGCACAAGAGCCACTGAAACTAATTGCTTCTTTTTGATTATCATGTTCATCACTAACCTCCGATATATTATTCCGATTTCGGTTTAGGACAATTTACACACCTCAATCGTGCGATATTGCCTTAATTTTTGCAATGCTTATTCGATTTGTGCTGATTCCGAGAACGGCGGAAACCGTCGAAACAATCTCCTGTCTGACTTTGGCAGAATCCGCTCCCTCGCATACAATCGCAACGCCCCTGATTTCAGGTTCAATAACCTTGAGAAGAAGCCCCGATTCGTTGTTGTCGGAATCAATCACGATATACTCACGTTCCTTTGACCCGTCGTTGCTTTTTTCCTTGACTGCGTACACGTTCTCGTCGCCGGAGGCAAGCGTGACCATGACCTCGGTGCGGCCTGCGCCGTTGATCACCGAGACAATAGATGTCAGTCTCTTCTCAATATCATCCTCGTAACTGTCTCGAATATCGGAGACCGGCTCCTTATCGCTTTTCTCGGTTACATCTTTCCCCTGCGGCATAAGCTCCGATAAAGTCAGCAATATTATTCCTGCAAGTCCGACGCAAACTATTGCCGCAATTCTTTTGTCGCGTTTAATTTTTTCGAGAATTTTTTCGACGGCTTTTCTCATTTTTTCACCTCGATTTTTGTTTCAATTCCCAGTTGGTTTTTTAAATTTTTTTCGGCAATTTCAAATTGATTTTCGTCATTTTTTTCTGCAAAAATTTCTACCTTTTCAATCTTCATTTCATTGCCGTTTTCTATATTGATACTTATGCTTATGTCTGTGTTATTTATTCCGCATTCTTTAAGAATGTCAAGAATTTTTCCTTTTAATTCGTTTTGCAGATATTCGGCTGCTTCATTGCCTGCCTGCGCAGCGGACTGAGTCTCCGTCAATTCAATACTGTTAAAGATTTCCATCGGGTCTGCATTTTTAATGAACGGGCTGAGAATTGCGCACATGAGGAAAAGCGACACAGCCGCACGAACGAGCTTTTCCGTTGAACCCTCGGGTGAAATAAAAAGAATGATCGCACCGACTATCGCCGAAACGGAGATGCCCAATGTCCATTGCTTTATCTCATTCATTTTTATCCCGCCTTTATAACCAGAATAAGTGCCGTTGAAATAATAAAAAGAACAGCATTAAAAAGCAGCACAACATTCAAAAGCGTAAGCGATGAGGCCAGCGCACGCAGAAGCTCGGCAATGCTTTGCTGGTTAAAAAGTTCCCCGACTGCCGCCGAAAGCTTCAACGCAAAAATCCAAAAAAGAAGCTGTAAGCATGACGGCAGATTTATCAGCGCAACAGAGGCTATTCCAAAAACTCCGATCGTGCTTTTGACGAGCACAAGACTGCCGATTATTCCCGAATATGCTTCGCTCAATGCGCCGCCGACAACAGGAACAGCCGAGCTTATGACGAGCTTTATTCCCTTTGACGCAACCGTGTCCGCAGCATTGGCAAGCGCACCTTTGATACCTAAAAATGACACAAAAATTGTTGAAACAAAAGTCAGCACAGCCGTTACGGTCTTTTTTATCAACGAGGTTATTCCTCCGAGCTTAAATGACGGCATGATTGAACCTGTTATATCAAGCGCCATAACCGCACCGACGATAGGAACTATATAGCCGTTGGAAATCCCCGAAATGACCTGAGCTCCCGCAAATGCAATTGACTGAAAGCTCGCGGCAAGCGTCGGATTACCCGTCACCGTAACTACGGCGGCGAGCACGGGAATAAGGGCAAGCATCAGCTTTTCGCCGACGGCTATTGAAGAAACTGCCGAGCTTACAGCCGTCGAAAGCGGAGAAATAACCGAAATCACACAGAGTAAGGTTCCGACAATGCCGACAATTGTTTTGATTCTCGTGTCCTCGGGAGCGAAGCATTCAAAAATTGCAATTAGAATTATCACAGAGATAAGACGAACAGCCGAGCGTGTCGGAGCCTCGATATTTCCCGTGATGAGCTTTTTCGTCAGCGCCCAGATTTTCTGCGGGGTGACGCCGAACATGGAGTCAAAATCGACCGAATCGGCACCGATATCCTTTAAAAGCTCCTGCGTTTCGGAGTCAAGAGAGTTATAGATCTCTTTCACTTCGTCGGCATAGGATTCCGCACACGCCGAAACTGAAAGTAAAAAAGAAATAAGAACAAAAATTAAAGCAATTCCCGATATTTTTTTAATCTTCATTTTATTCAAGCAGCCCCTTTGAAATCTCGGCGAGCGTTTTTATCAGCGAAAGGCACATGGCAAGGATAACGGCTTTTCCGACAAGCTCAACTACGGTCGCCAGTGCCGAATTTGCACTGTCCTTGCATATATCCGAACCGATTTTTGTCACGGCGGCAATTCCGAGAATTTTTACAAGCAATTCAAGGTAACCGTCATTCAGAAATTCCGCGTCCGAGAACAGCCCGTCCGTTTCGGTGAAAATATTTTTCATATATTCAATTGATAAAATCACAAGGACAACTATGCCTGCAAGCTGGACAATTATTGCAAGCTCGGGTCTTTGCTGCCTGACGACAACAACAAGAACAGCGCAAAGTATGCCGATTAAAGCAAATTTTATGATTTCCATATCAAAATCCCATAACGGAGGTCGCCGAAGAATAAAGGTCTTTCAATTCGGGAATCAACATCGCAACGACGGCAAGCAAACCTGCGAGCACAACGAGCATTGCATATTCGTCACGCCCCGAACGGGTGAGAATTTGCTGAAGCACGGCGACAATGATCCCGATCGCCGCAATTTTGATTACCAGTTCCATATTCCGCTCCTAAAACAAGATTATAAAAACTCCGATTCCAGATAACATTCCGAGTCCGCAGGCAAGCGAAGCATAGCGTTTACGTTTTTCGCGCGCTTCGTTAAGCCGTTCGTCTGTAAGCTTTACATGATAGCGGCAGCTTGCAATCTGCCCGTCGGCATCACTTCTGCCCAAGCTCTCTCCGAATGAATAGAGAACGCATGTGTCCTCTCCGTCAACGCTTTTCGACTCATGAATTGCCTGCGCCCAAGCATCCGTAATGTCCATACCCTCGTTTATATAAGAAATGCTTTTCGGCAGAAAATCAAGCTCCGCAAGCTCGTCTTTTTTTTCGAGCAGTTCAATAAGCTCCGATGTCGGACGGTTCAAAAATTTAATTTCATTCTCCGCTATGCCGAACATCAGCGAAATTTTCTCGAGTATGCGAACACGTCGGCTGAGCCTGTATGCTATATACCGTCCGGCCATAGCACAGGCAAGCCCCATTGCAATAAGTGATAATAATTTCATTGCTTTTCCCTTTCAGCTTCTGTTCATCAGTATTTTTTTGACCGTAAAATCCTTTTCGTTGAGAAAGACGCACGCCTCCGTCGCTCCCGCTTCACTGAGCAGATTAAATTGGGGTCTGCGCTTAAGCTCATAAAGCTCCGAGCAATGCATCGTCACAATAAACTTAACGCCGCAGTTGACGAGCGTGCAAAGCTCCTCTGCCTCTTTCACCGAGCCTATTTCATCGCAGATAACAACATCCGGCGAGAGAGTCCGCACGGCAATACCGATACCCTGAGCCTTTGGATAGTTTTTTAAAACATCGGTGTTGATCCCGAGGTCATATCCGCTCATTTCACAGCGTTCGTCAATCACGGTGATTTTTTTGTGCTTCTCGTCTGAAATCAAACGGCAAAGATCCCGCAAAACAGTGGTCTTACCCGACATCGGCGCGCCGCAAATAACCGTATTCGTCATTCTGCCGCGAAAAAGGCGGTTATATATCGGCAACGCACACCCTTTATATTCGGTGGGAATGCGGATATTAAGCCCCTCAACGTTACGAACAGACGTTATCTTTCCGTCACGGACAACTGCAGTGCCGTAAACGCCGATTCTTATTCCGCCGTCAAGCGTGATAAACCCGTCGGCAATGTTATCCGTCAGACTGTGTACGGAATATCCGCACAGGCGAATAAAGATTTCTTCAATTTCGGTTCTCGAAAATGAAAAAAGATCCGACGAATAAAAACCGGTGAGCCGTCCCGATTTTGTAATATAATCAGTCCGTCCGGAAAAAACAAGGGCAACGGGTCGGTCGGCTCTCAGTCGTATTTCGCAAAGAGAATCCGTATCTTTTTCAGCAAGAGAAGTAAAAATTGAGGGGAGATATTTCAGAACAATGTCAATCTTTTCTTTTTTGTCGTGCCTCATTTTTATCACCATTTATTTTTTATGACTTCTTGTCCCGAAATAGAACATATCAGATTTAAAATAAGTGTGAATTTTCAGCCGTGCTTATTGAAAGACCGGCAGTTGTGTGGTAATATATAAAGGAAAATTATTTTGAAAAGTGTGTCATGCTTTCACATAAAAGAGAGGAATGAGTCTGTTGAAAGAAAAAAAGAGTTTTTTGAAAAAGCACCCGAATTCAAAGCTTGCAAAATTTCTTGATCGCAACATTTATATAATACTTGCGTTTGTTTGCAGTGCCGTACTTATGCTGTTGGTGTATTATTGCTTTGATATTATTCCGTTCGGCAACAAAACCGTTCTGAGAATGGATCTTTACCACCAGTACGGTCCGCTTTTTGCCGAGCTTTATGACAGACTGACGCAGTTCAAGAGTATGCTTTACTCATGGAATACGGGCGGCGGCGGAGCCTTCCTCGGCAACTATTATAACTATCTTTCCAGCCCGATCGGCGGCTTGATAGTTTTACTTTTCGGCCATGAGAATGTCCCCGAAGCAATCGGTGCAATGGTATACGTCAAGAATGCCCTTGCCGCGGCGGCAATGGCCTATTATCTTAAAAAATCGAACCATAAAAACGATTTCACAATCTCCGCTTTCGGTATTCTCTATGCATTCTGCGGCTTCTTTATCGCCTATTACTGGAATATTATGTGGATCGACGCAATGTACCTGCTCCCGCTTGTTGTTCTCGGAATTGAGCGAATAATCAATAAGCAAAAGGCAACCTTCTATATTATTACTCTTGCAATCACATTCTTCTCTAACTACTACATGGCATACATGATTTGCATTTTCGCCGTGCTCTATTTCCTCGTTTATTTCTTCTCGAATTATTCGATCAAGGAGGTTCTTCCCACCAAGCCGATCTACGTTGATGAGGACGGTGAGATTTACAACCGAAAAGTAGACAACGTCCTTTACAGCCGATTTGTCGAATCGGGTCTGCTGTTCGCTCTCGGCTCGTTCGTGGCTGTCGGACTTGCAGCCGTTGCGCTTCTTCCGACATATTTCTGTCTCAAAGCCTGCTCGGCAACATCGGGCACATTTCCAAGCGATTATCAGTTCTACAATAATATTTTTGATTTCCTTGCAAATCATCTTACCTCGCTTGAGCCGACGATCAGAAGCAGCGGCGAAGACGTCCTTCCCAATGTTTATTGCGGAATCATTACCGTTATGCTTGTTCCGCTCTATATTTTCTGCGATAAAATCAAAGCAAAAGAGCGTGCGGCACACATCGTTTTGCTTGCTGTTTTCTTCCTCGGGTTCAACCTTAATTATCTTAACTATATCGTTCATGCTTTCCATTTCCCGAACGATCTTCCGTTCAGATTCTCATTCATATATTCATTTGTTTTGCTTTCAATCGCATACAAAGCAATTGTCAACATCAAATCGTTTTCAACAAAGGCCTTGCTCGGTTCCGGTGTTGCGACAGTTCTCTTTGCCGTCCTTGTTCAAAGGCTCGGTTCAAAGAATGTTACGGAAACCTCAATCTATCTCAGCATAGCGTTCGTTGCGGTCTATACCGTTGTTCTCGGCCTTATGAAAAAGAAAAACTATGCTCAGTCGGCTGTCTCGCTCCTGCTTATGTGCTGCGTCTTTGCCGAGGTTGCGGTCAGTGACACAAGCCACTTTGTCATGAGTCAGCAGAAGCCGAACTTTGTTAACGGCTATACCGAGTTTAGGGAGCTCAAAGAAAAACTCGACACCGTTGAGGGTACGGACAAATACAGAATGGAGCTTACGAATATCAATACGCTTATGGACGCTTCATGGTTCAACTACAACGGCGTTTCCGTTTTCTCATCAATGGCTTATGAAAAATCCGCTAATCTCCAGCATAATCTCGGACTGAACAGCAACTATATCAACAGCTATATTTATGCTCCGCAGACGCCTGTTTACAATGCTATGATGTCGCTCAAATATCTTGTGAATAACGACGATTCGATAATGAACGACCGGCTGTTTGAGAAGGTTGCGGAAAACGACAGATTTGTTGCATACAGAAATAATTACTGCCTTCCGATCGCATACAGTGTAAGCGAAGAAGTCGAAAAATGGATAACAACGGGTTCAAATCCGTTTGAAATCCAGAATGATTACTGGACAAGAGCAACCGATGCCGGCGATGTATTCAAGAGGATTTCGGCAACGACCTACAGCACCGAAAATATCAGAAGCGACGATGAACTCCTTACGGAGAATTTCTCGTATAATAAAGAAATAACGGGTCAGGAAGGCTCAATAGTCATCAAATATGAAATTCCCGAATCTCAAAACGTCTATCTCTACACCGACTGCAAGAGTGCAGATACAATAAACGTTTCGGGCACAAACGGTTTTTCAAAGTCTCAGGATCCGAGCGATCCGTATGTTCTCGACTGCGGTTATCTTGAAAAGGGCGAAATTCTTACCCTTGAAATCACAATCCCGTCGGACAAGGAGTCCGGCTATGCCGATATTTATGCCGTCGGTCTTGATATGAATAATTTTGAAGCCGGTTACAACAAGCTTGCCGCTTCGGCGATGGATATTTCCGAGTTCACGGACACCCACATTAAGGGAACCGTTAACGTCAAGGCAAATGAGCTTGTTTACACCTCAATTAACTATGATGAAGGCTGGAAGATAACCGTTGACGGCGAAAAGGTTGAGCCGGTCGCTCTCGGCGATGCACTTATCGGAATTGATGCCGCTCCCGGAACACACACAATTGAAATGACCTATAAGCCGAAGGGCTTTATGATAGGAGCAGTTGTTTCCGCAGGCACCCTCGTTGCATTTATTTTTGCTCTTATTGTAATTCACATCGTAAAGAAAAAGAGATATGCAAAAAGCATTGAGATCGACAGCAAGGAAACTGTTGAAACTTCGACGGACGGACCGACAGGCATTGACGCACTGATGGAGCAGGATCTCGGTAAGAATGCAACCGTTGAGGACGTTGAAAAACTGCTTGACGTTCCTGACGAATATGAGATGAATAAGCAGGATCCGACCGAAACTCTTAACAGAGCGGATGAGATTCTTAACACACAGAAAATAAATTTAAAAGAAATTCTATCCCAGATAGAGGGTAACGACGACTCGGAGGACAAGGAATGAACAGAACAATAATTACGGTCATAGGCAAGGATAGAGTGGGCATAATTGCAAGAATTTGTACCTATCTCGCTGAGAATGACATCAATGTACTCGACATTAACCAGTCAATTGTTCAGGGCTTTTTCAACATGATAATGATTGTTGACGCTCAGAATGCTAAGAAAGACTTCGCCGTTCTCAACGGTGAAATTGAAAAAATCAGCGAAGAGCTCGGCGTAAAAATTAAGATGCAGCACGAGGATATTTTCAACGTAATGCACAGAATTTGAGGTAGGCTATGATAAACTCCTTTGAAGTTCGTGAAACGAACAAAATGATTGAAGAAAATAACCTCGACGTGCGTACGATCACCATGGGCATAAGCCTGCTCGACTGCATTGCGTCAGAGGTTGACAAAACCTGCGATAATATCTACAAAAAAATACTTTCAAAAGCAGGCAGACTCGTTGAAACAGGCGATGAAATTGCGCTTGAATTCGGAATTCCGATAGTCAACAAGCGTGTTTCCGTTACACCGATTTCCCTTATAGGTGCAGCTTGCTGCAATACCACGGGAGATTTTGTAAAAATCGCAAAAACTCTTGACAAGGCAGCACATGAGATAAACGTCAACTTCATCGGCGGCTTCTCAGCCCTTGTTTCAAAGGGAATGACCCCTGCCGAAAAGCTGCTTATCGAATCCATTCCCGAAGCTCTTGCTTCAACGGAAAGAGTTTGCAGCTCTGTCAATGTCGGCTCAACTAAAACCGGTATTGATATGGATGCGGTCAAGCTGCTCGGCGAAATTATAGTTAAAACCGCCGAACTGACAAAGAACAGCGGCTCTATCGGCTGTGCAAAGCTCGTTGTATTCTGCAATGCACCCGATGATAATCCGTTCATGGCAGGTGCATTCCACGGTGTGACAGAGGCAGACACGATTATAAATGTCGGCGTCAGCGGCCCCGGTGTCGTTAAACGTGCCATCAGTGAGGTTAAGGACGGCGACTTCGGCACACTTTGCGAGACGATAAAGAAAACCGCTTTCAAGGTCACAAGGGTAGGTCAGCTCGTAGCGCGTGAAGCATCACAAAGGCTGGGCGTTCCGTTCGGAATTATTGATCTTTCGCTTGCTCCCACGCCCGCAATAGGCGACAGCGTTGCTGAAATATTGGAGGAAATGGGTCTTGAATATGTCGGCGCTCCGGGAACTACTGCGGCTCTTGCATTGCTTAACGATCAGGTTAAAAAGGGAGGCATAATGGCTTCGTCATACGTTGGCGGACTTTCCGGCGCATTTATCCCGGTTTCGGAGGATCAGGGCATGATAGACTCGGTCAATGCCGGTATGCTCACACTTGAAAAGCTTGAAGCCATGACCTGCGTTTGCTCGGTCGGACTTGACATGATTGCTATTCCCGGCAATACAAAAGCTTCAACGATTTCCGGCATAATTGCCGACGAAATGGCAATAGGAATGATAAACCAAAAAACCACGGCGGTCAGATTGATTCCCGTAATCGGCAAGGACATCGGCGATACCGTTGAATTCGGCGGTTTGCTCGGCTATGCTCCTATAATGCCGGTCAACGGTGCAGACTGTTCGGATTTCATTAACAGAGGCGGCAGAATTCCTGCACCGATACACTCGTTTAAAAATTAAGATATGAAAAGTTTTGAAATAAAAGCCAATGATGCAGGTCAGCGGCTCGACAAGTTTATAAGAAAAGGTATGCCGAATCTGCCGCAGTCGCTTATGTATAAATACATAAGAAAAAAGCGAATCAAGGTTAATAACAAGCGTGCCGAAATCTCGACAATTCTGCAGGTCGGCGACGTTGTTGACATGTATATCAATGACGAGTTTTTTGCCAAGCCCGAAACACGTTACGATTTCACCGGCGCACCGAGCAGACTGGACATTCTCTATGAGGACGAAAACATCATGCTCCTTGACAAAAAGGCCGGCTTGCTTTGCCACCCGGATGACAGAGAATATGTCGATACGCTCATCACAAGGATAAAGAAATATCTTTATGAAAAGGGCGAGTACAAGCCCGATGAGGAGAATTCGTTCACCCCTGCTCTTGTCAACAGGATTGACCGAAACACCGGCGGCATCGTTATCGCTGCCAAAAACGCCGAAAGCCTCAGAATAATGAACGCTCAGATGAAGCAGAGAACAAATCTCAAAAAGTTTTATCTCTGCGTCTGCCACGGAATTATGGAACGTGACAGCGGACTTTTGGAGGGCTATCTCTTAAAGGATGAGAAAAAAAACACTGTTAAAATTCTTAAACATCCCTGCGACGGTGCGAAGGAAATCCGCACAAAATATAAGGTTCTCGGCAGGGATTACGATAAACAGCTAAGCCTTGTTGAGGTCGAGCTTATGACGGGCAGAACTCATCAGATCAGGGCACATTTCGCTTCAATCGGTCATCCGCTTCTCGGCGACGGCAAGTACGGCACAAATAAGCTCAATAAGGACTTCGGCTACCGCAAGCAGTGCCTTTATTCCTACAAACTGGTGTTCATGTTTGACGAAAGCGCAGGAATTCTCTCCTATCTCCATTCCAGAGAATTTGAGGTCAAGGACGTCTGGTTCAAACGTGAATTTGAAAACGGAACATTATAAAAAATCCACATTCGGCATTTTCCCGAGTGTGGATTTTTATCAGCTATGAAATTTTTCTGAAAAAGCGTTTACCTTTTATAAGCTTCAAGTCGGTAAATCGGTTGACCGAGGTCCGAAAATCTCTTTTCATATTCTGTCACGATGTTGCCCTCAAAGTCACTGTTGTGAAGATCAAGTGAAACATTTTTTATTGCCATTCCGTATTCGGAAAACTCCTGAATCGAATATTCAAAGAAATGCATATTGTCTGTCTTTTGATGAATTTCTCCGTCATCGGTCATCAATCGGTCAAAGATCGCAAGGAACTTTCTGTTTGTCAGACGGTGATTTGCGTATTTTTTCTTCGGAAACGGACAGGAAAAATTGAGATAGACCCTATCAAAGATTCCGTCGGGAAGATATTTTGGCAAATATTCCGCCGAGCCTTTGATAAAACGCAGGTTAGGAATACTCTCCTCGATCGCTCTTTCGGCGGCAATAACAACAACGTTGGCGCATTTCTCGACCGCAATATAATTGATATCGGGGTTGCGCTTAGCTATTTCGGCGGCGAACTGACCCTTGCCGCAGCCGACCTCAAGGCGAACCGGATTGGAGTTGCCAAACCATTTTTCAAGGTCTATATATTCCTTTTCTTCAATTGCCGTGTTAAAGTTTTTATCCTCGCTCTCGATAGAAAAAATCAGACCGCCGCAGCTCTTCAGTCTTCTGTCAAGATTCTTTTTTCTTCGCATTCTCATATTCTTCGCTCCGTTAATTTTTAATAACCGCAGAATATTTTACACTTTTTTCTTTTTCCCGTCAACCGCTTGACAAAATTCTTTAAACAATATATAATGCTTTCAACAGCTTTGACGGGAAAAAGTAAGCAAAAAAGGATGCCAAGAGAGCTTTCGGCCGGTGCGAGAAAGCGTGAGAGTTTTGCCAAAATACATCCCTGAGCTGCGCGGCTGAAAATTGCAGTAGGCTGTGCCGTGTGCGTGCGTTAAACGTCAGAGTATATATGTACTCGCTGAGGCCGTTCCCGTGAGGGTTCGGTGAACAGAGGTGGTAACACGATAATTCGTCCTCTGCCCTAAGGGCAGGGGGCTTTTTCTGTCTAAATATTTTTCACGAGAAAGGAAACATCAAAATGACAATTTATGACGAACTTGTTGCCCGCGGACTCATTGCTCAGGTCACGGACGAAGATGAAATCAAGGAGCTTATCAACAACGGAAAGGCAGTTTTCTACATCGGCTTTGACCCGACAGCCGACAGCCTTCATGTAGGTCACTTCATGGCTCTCTGCCTTATGAAAAGACTTCAGATGGCAGGCAACAGACCCATCGCCCTTCTCGGCGGCGGCACAGGCATGATCGGTGACCCATCCGGCAGAACCGACATGAGAAAAATGCTTACAAAAGAGGACATCGACCACAACATCGCCTGCTTCAAGAAGCAGATGAGCCGTTTTATTGAATTCGGCGAGGACAAGGCAATGATGGTCAACAATGCAGATTGGCTCCTCGACCTCAACTATGTTGACGTCCTTCGCGAGGTCGGCGCATGCTTCTCCGTTAACAATATGCTTCGTGCCGAGTGCTACAAGCAGAGAATGGAAAAGGGTCTCAGCTTCCTTGAGTTCAACTACATGATTATGCAAAGCTATGATTTCTACCATCTTTTCAAGGAGTACGGCTGCAACATGCAGTTCGGCGGCGACGACCAGTGGTCAAACATGCTCGGCGGTACAGAGCTTATCAGAAAGAAGCTCGGCAAGGACGCTTATGCAATGACGATCACCCTGCTGATGAACTCCGAGGGTAAAAAGATGGGCAAGACCGCTTCTGGTGCTGTTTGGCTCGACCCCGAAAAGACAAGCCCCTATGAATTCTATCAGTACTGGCGCAATGTCGGCGATCAGGACGTTCTCAAGTGTATCCGTATGCTCACCTTCCTTCCGCTTGAGGAAATTGACGCAATGGATCATTGGGAGGGCGCACAGCTCAATGAGGCAAAGGATATCCTTGCGTTTGAGCTTACAAAGCTCGTCCACGGTGAGGAAGAAGCCGCCAAGGCGCGAGAGGCTTCAAAGGCACTCTTCGGCGGTGGGGCAAACCTCGACAATATGCCGGCAACTACTCTTTCGGATGCAGACTTCACTGACGGAAAGATTGATATTCTTGACATTCTTCTCAAAACAAATATCACAAAATCACGCGGCGAGGGCAGACGTCTTGTTCAGCAGGGCGGCGTGTCCGTTGACGATAAGAAAGTAACCGATATCGGACTTTCATTCGCCTCGGATGACCTCAAGGCAAACGCAATAATCGTGAAGAAGGGCAAGAAGATTTTCCACAAGGTTCAGGCATAAGCCGAAAGGGGCGGAAAGAAAATGAAATTGATAAAAGCCTTTTTTGTGATGCTTCATCTTCAGCTTGTTCTGCCGCTTGCTTTGCTTGTCATTGAAGGCGTTACGAGCGAAAAGCTGACGGTAATATCATATATCACTTCGGCTTTGGGCGTACTTTTCTTTATAGCGGTTCAGGTTATCGGCTGGATGTGTGCCGTTTTGGCGGTTAAAATGTTCATGCAATCACAAACGGAGCAGCTTTCAAAGGCTTGGGTTCTGTTGAAAATTAAAACCGTTCCGTTTTATATTCTGAATTTCGCCGTATGCTTCATGGTCGGTTTCGGACTAACCCTGGCAACAGCCGGTTTTCTGTCATTCATCATTATTATAATGATTATTTACACCTGCACATTCATTGTGCAAAGCGGATTTTTCGGAGCGGCAAACATAATTCTTCTGAGAAGAAAATACGGCAAGGAACAAATTTCGGCAATACATTATCTTCTGCAATTTATTTCGGTTCTTGATGTTATCAGCACGATAATTCTTTTAAGAAAGACGAAAAAATTAAATGCGGCAAGTGCGGAACAAATTGAATCAGCTACAGAATAAAAAAATTTCCGACCTTTGATAATTTCAATGGTCGGATTTTTCTGTTTATATGCTTTCGATTATTTCCGTAACTGCATCGTAAACATCAACAATGTTGCCGAAAATATAATTTATTTTTCTTTCCTCCGTCTGTGCGCCTATCAGCGACTCAAAGGCTTCGTTCATCAGCGAACGGTAAGCTTTCAGCGAAAAATTTATTCTGTTTTTATAAAGCTCGCTGTCCATTGTATGAAAACGTGAAGCAAAAACTCTGCGCTCTTTTTTGGGCAAAATTCTATGATAATGCTCTGATGAAAAAGCTCCGAAGCTCAGCTCAGGCACAATAATATGCTCAACCGTTTTTCCGTCGAGTGAGCATATACAGCTCACAACATCATAACCCGAGCCGAGTGCGTATCGACGCAGTCGGTCTATTATCATCGTTGAAACCGCTCCCGTTTTGTCAACAATTACAGCCAAGCGTTCGCAAGCATCAAAGGCTTTCATGTTCAGCTCCGCACCATCGGGAGTTATGCAGGAAACGAACTTTCTTGTCTCCGTCCCGATGCTTCCCTGCATCTCTGCGCCGAGCTTTTTCCAAAGTTTTGAAGAATAGTTTACAACACTTCCGATATTCACAGACTTTGCGTCAATACGCATTGCGTCTTTTTTCACGCTGTCCGCCGCCGACAAAAATCTTCCGCCGCGTTTTATTTTTTTATCGTATTCTTTCTCGTAAATATGTAAAAGCTCTTGTGGGATTGTTTCTGAAAAAAGCTCATTTAAGTCAATAATTTTCTCTGCATTTTCAATTTGTTTTTCTTTTAAAATTTTTTCGTCTGCAATAAGTATTTTCTCTTCGTCACAATAAATTCCGCAGCAGTTTTCAAACGAAAAAAGCATTTCGTTTTGAATACTTTTTTGAACAAGCTCCTCAGAAAGCTCAATAAAAATTTTGTCCTTCAGCTCGGGCGATCCGCCTTTAACAACAAGTATTTTTTCAATTTTCTCAGGCTCAAAAATTCCCGAGTGCACCCCGTCCGCCGTGTTTGCTCCGTAATAAAAGCAACTGTTGTCCATCGGATCACCTCATTCATCATTATATTACATTCTATTCCCCACGACAAAAAATGTGCTTGTAAAAAGATGAATTGAGTGATATTATTTTAGAGGAAACACAAACACCGAGAGGGTGAAAATATGCTAAATCAGGAAACAATTTCATCAATGCTGCCGAACGCGACCGTTGTAACCTATGACGTGACAGATTCGACCAATACAAGAGCGATCAAGCTTGCAGAAACAGTTAAAGGAAACATTCTTGTTGCCGCCGAGGAACAAACGAACGGCAAGGGCAGACAGGGCAAAAGCTTCTATTCCCCTGCCAAAAGCGGCGTATATTTCTCAATTATTATTCGTCCTAAGGGCAATTTGAATGACGTTGTTTATATTACCTCTGCCGTAGCTGTCGCGGTTGCAAAAACGATTGAGGAAATGACAGACCTTGACCCGAAAATCAAGTGGGTGAACGACATTTACGTTAGCGGCAAAAAGGTCTGCGGAATTCTTGTTCAGTCGATTGTAAAAAACGGAAAGGTTGACGGACTGTGCATAGGAATAGGTGTCAATATCAGCACAACGGATTTTCCCGACGATGTCGGCACAAGGGCAGGCTCGCTCGGTGAGGAAATTGACAGAAATATTTTTGTTGCAAAAGTCACCGAAAAAATGATCGCATTTGCCGATGACATTGATGACAGAACCTATCTCGATTATTACAGAAAAAAATCCTGCGTCATCGGCAAAGAAATAAAATATTACGAAAACAACATTGAGCATTTTGCAAAAGCAATCGAGATTGACGACAATGCAAATTTAATCGTCAGCGAAAACGGCGAAACAAAAAATCTCTCCAGCGGAGAGATCACGGTAAGATTTTAGATTTGCGCTGTATTTTAACCTTATTATTTTAAAAAAGCTGTTCCTTTTTCTTGCGAAATCGAAACAGCTTTTTATTATAGATTTTTGTATTTTTCTTCGCTCTGCCTTATAAGCTCCAAAGCCTCTGAATTGTCGGCGTTCGGCTTTTTGGGCGGAGATTTTTTCGTTGTTTTCTTTGTGCTTTTTTTAGTCGTCTTTTTTTCTGCCGGCTTTTTTTCTTTCTTTTCTGCGGCGGTTTCGTTAATTATTTCCTTGTAACTTTTGTTGATATTTTTATATTCGTTTTTAAGGTCGGAAACAGATACAAAGGTTTCCCCGATTGCCGAAGAAATGCTTTCAAGTTCGTCCTGCAGATCCTTTATTCTCTGCTTGGCTTCAAGCACCTGATCCGCCGTAAGTTCTCTGACGGATTTTTCAAGCGAACGTGCCGCCTCAATATAATTATCCGTGTATTCCTCGGTCTTTTTGAGAAAAAGTTTTGAAGGCTGATTTTTCTCAAGCGCTTCCTCACGTTCTCTGATTTTCTCGGTCAAGTGTATAATTTTCTCGTCCTTTTCGGCGATTTCAGATTTCAGCCCGTCCGCTTCCCGTATCAGCGCCTCGAGCTTATACGAGTCTTTTTTTGTTCTGTTCAGCTTGATCTGCATTGCATTTATGCGGTTCATAACCTCATAGCAATCATATCCTCCGAACATCACCTTTTTTAGGATTACCTCCTGCATATTA
The DNA here is from genome assembly GCA_000434055.1 of Ruminococcus sp. CAG:488. Classification (GTDB taxonomy): domain Bacteria; phylum Bacillota; class Clostridia; order Oscillospirales; family Acutalibacteraceae; genus CAG-488. Next base: position 22,328 of record HF999640.1, read on the forward strand.
TCCGCTCCTTAATTATTCAACATCCGATGTGCAATGAGGGCACTTAACAGCCTCAATGTCGATTTCAGACTTGCAATAAGGGCAAATTTTTGTTGCCGGAGCAGGCTCCTCATCCGTCTTTTTATGTAAGCGGTCGGAAACATCGTTAATTGCCTTAATAATGGCAAAAATAACAAGCGCCATAATGAAGAAATTGATAACCGCCGTGATAAACTTTCCGTAGCCGATTGAAGCGTCGCCGATCGTCACGGCAAGATTTGAAAAATCGACCTTACCTAAAATAATTCCGAGCAACGGGGTAACGATATCCTCAACGAGTGAGCTGACTATCGCCTGAAAAGCACCGCCGATAATAACGCCGACTGCAAGATCAATAACGTTGCCGCGCATTATAAATTTTTTAAATTCCGCAAAAAATCCTTTTTCTCTTGACATAATAATACCACCTACTCTGATCTTTATATATATTAACACATTCAATTCTTTTTTTCAAGATTATTTGACGTTTTGCACTTTTATTTTGCTTTCTGATATTGTATAATCATTAAAAAGGAGCTGAATAAAATGGAGAGATTTATGGATGCAGATTTTCTTCTTTACAATAACACGGCAAAAAAGCTTTTCTTTGAGGGTGCAGCGGATATGCCGATTTTCGACTGGCACTGTCATCTCTCACCCAAAGAGATTTATGAGAACAAACAGCCTGCCGATATTGCGGAGCTTTGGCTCGGCGGAGATCACTACAAATGGCGAGCCATGCGAAGCTTCGGCATAGACGAAAGATACATAACGGGGAACGCTTCGGGCTATGAAAAATTTAAAGCATGGGCTAAGGTTTTACCTGCCTGCATAGGTAATCCCCTTTACCACTGGACGCACCTTGAATTGCAAAGATATTTTGATATTTACGAACCTCTTAATGATAAAACCTGCGATGAAATCTGGAACAAAGCCAATGCAAAGATTGCCGCAGGCGGCTTCACTCCGAGGGAGCTTATTGTTAATTCAAACGTCACCTGTCTTTGCACAACAGACGATGCTGCGGATACGCTTGAATATCACAAGCTCCTTGCCGAGGATAAGAGCTTCAAATGCAAGGTCTATCCCGCATTCCGACCCGATAAGGCATTGAATATTGAGCAGCCTTCATTTCTTCCGTGGCTTGAGGCGCTCGAAAAAGTCGCCGGTCAGAAAATCGACAGCTACCAAAAGCTGACGGAGGTTCTGAAAGAACGAATTGATTTCTTTGCCGAAAACAGCTGCCTTGCGAGTGACCATTCCTTCGGCTATGTCCCGTACAGCAGAGCAAGCTCCGATGAGCTTGAAGCAATATTCAAAAAAGCTGTCAACGGCAAAATCCCGAGTACTGACGAGCAGGACAAATACAGAACCGAGCTGTTCAGATTTTTCGCGCATGAATATGCACGCCACGGCTGGGCTTGCGAAATTCATATCGGCGCAATGAGAAACAACAATACAAGAATGTTCAAGTCAATCGGTCCCGACACCGGCTTCGACTCAATAGGTGACGGCGATATCGCATATAAGCTTTCAAGAATGTTGGATTCTCTTGACGAGGAAGGCTGTCTGCCGAAAACGATTCTCTTTGCGCTCAACCCGACGGCGAATTATGTCCTCGGCTCAATGCTCGGCAACTTCCAGTCAAGCGAAGCCGCTTCAAAAATTCAGCTCGGCTCGGCATGGTGGTTCAACGATAACATTGACGGCATGAGAGAACAGCTAAAAACCTTTGCGAACCTCGGCGTGCTCGGAAAATTCGTCGGCATGGTTACGGATTCGAGAAGCTTCCTTTCCTACCCGCGTCACGAATATTTCCGCCGAATTCTCTGCGGACTTATCGGCGATTGGGTTGAACAGGGACTTTACCCCAACGACAAGTCGCTTATTGATATCATCAGGGATATTTCATACAACAACGCCTCCGAATACTTCGGACTTAAATAAAAAATACGGGACTGTCACTTCAAAAACAAGCGGCAGTCCCCCTTTTTATTCTATTTCATTTCTGAGGTCGTCAATCCTGTGGTGTGCCGACTTGACGGAGCTTTCAACAGCATACATTCTTTCAACAAGATTGTTGTGCTTTGCAACCTTCTTTTCAAGCTGTTCAATACGATATGACGACAGCTTGTTTGCGGCAAGAATTCCGCCGAGAGAACCGACAAGCGTTCCGGCAAATGCAATCAAAGAAACCGTAATTTCAGCCAATGCCCTCACCTCAGTTGTTAAAGTTTTTATCATATTCCGATAATGTCCCGAGCGGATAAATAACCTTCTGGGTAGGAATATCATCTGCCGAATAATCCGAGCAAAGTCCGATCGGAGAAAGAACTTCAATCGGTTTTGCAACATCGCTCGGAGTCGCCGTAAGCGTAACGGCATAGGACGTCACCTTGACCTTGTCCGAAGCCGAAGCGCTGAACATGAGCGTAAAATATAATTCCTCAGTGTATTGATTATCATTGCTGAAATTATAGCAACTGAAAAATCCCTGTGTTATGCTGGAGACAGGCACAATATGCGTCCCTGCCGTCAGTGCAAGCTCCTGCGTGAACTGCGTTGCTTCCTTCCTCGTTTTGAAATCCAACTCGGAGGAATATTGCTGATAAAGAACAGGGTTGATTTTAACCGTACACGCTTCGGAGACATCAAGCTCAACGTAGCCGTTAACCGTAATATTATATGGGGCGTCAAGCTTAAGCTTGTATGAGGAAATCGGCATTTTTTCAAGCTCGGAGGTTGATTTTACAGTGAACACATCGCTGTCGCTGCTTTTTCTCCACGAAAGATGTTTGATAAACTGCTGCGGCCTTCGCTTTGGAATAAATCGGCTGTTTTCCGCCATAACTCTTATTGTATTTCCTATAAGCTCCGTATATTTTGTTATGCAATAGTTTGTAAAAGCTCCGCCGTAAAGATTCGTTGACCAGATGAGCTGACACGCATTAACACCGTATGTATCTGCGGCATAGTCGGAAAGATAGGCATTGTTTGATGCGGCAAGAACCGCTTCATCGGTATAATCGACATAGTTATAATTATAGTTGAAATTGTTCACCATATCGGCAAGTGCCGTTGAACAGTTTGCGTGCTGTCTTGTATAAAAAACGCTTCGTCCGGCATATGTAATATTACTTGTATGCAGTTCGATGACCGCACTGAGTTTGTCATTTTTTATTGACTCAAGACAGCTCATAACCGTTTGTGTCTCTTTCTGGTCAGCCGCCGCGTCGCCCTTTTTGTAGCGGTCGCATTGTTCCCAAAGATACGGGAAATTGTAAGCGAGATTTATTCCGTTCTTGTTGTAGGTGGAATTTGATTTCAGAGCATACGGATTAACCGCCGGGATAAGAACTATCTTTACGCTGTCGTGAATTATTTTAAGCAGTCTGTCATTACGGTATTCGCGGCAAAGGCAGTCAAGAAAGTGTGAAACCGCAAGCAAGCCGCATTTATCCGAGCCGTGCAGACATGCCGCAATAAAAATCGTCTTGTCATAGCGTGCCGGCGCAAACGAATACGAATACATCATATATTCCTCACTTGCGTCCGTGCCCAATTCCTTTCTCGTTACGTAATCCGGGAAGTCTCGAAGCAGGGCATTGAGTCTAAAATCAAGGAACTGCTCATATTCGGCTCCGCTTTTAGAAAGCGGGGAAATCGCCTCGGTGTCGGTAAACGCTATTGGGAAATACCATTCCGACGGTGTCGGAGCACCGGAATCCGAATCGCTGCCCGTTTTCAATCGGTCAATCTCCTCGGAAACTCTTTTTGAAAGAGTCTCGGTGTACTCATCGACCGCACGTCGCATTTCCTCCACGGCGTTAATAACAAATTCACCGTCTCCTTCAATCCACTCGCCCACCATATTGAGCCCTTTTTCGACATGATGAGCAACGGAATTTGTTGTAATTACGACATCGTTATCATTAACGCCGAAAACGCCGATTTCCAAAATGCCCTCCTTTTCAAGACACACCGACGGAATTATACAGGCGTTTGTTTTGAGCGCAACACGGTAGCTCTCATCTCCGTTTATCGAAAAAACGACTGTTTTCGTAAAGCCGACCCATTCGTCATTGAAAGTAAATTTACAACGGTCATAGTTTATACTTCCTCCGACGGATATTTTTTCCTCTTTTATTCTAAGTCGATTGCCCTCGACCGACATATTAATGTAATTCATCAGAATTATCCTCCTTGTTATAATAATTTATCAGTTTGTTTCCGATTGCCTCAAGCTCACGCTTCTGATCATAAAAAATCGTAAGCCTGCGTTTGGTATCATATGTTTTCAAGTAATTTCCCGAGCTGTAAGCTTCCCTCAGTATTCCCCTGTACTTTTTTATCAGAGCTTCAATTGTCTTTGCAGATTCGAGATATTCTTTGCCAAGCTCCTCTAAGGTCTTTTGCACGAATAGAAGCCCCTCCCGTTTTTGAATTTCATTTCAATCTCAACATCAAAAAGCGCCGAATACCTCATCGCAGTGGTTATTGACGGAATCTTCCTTCCTTCCTCAATTGCAGCCAAATCCCATTTGCTTATTTTCAGGTTTGACGAAAGCTGTTCTGCGCCGATATCATATGCAATTCGTAGATTTCTCAGCTCCTCGCAGAAAGACGCTGCGTTTCCGTTTCTCGCCGCACAGATATCCAAAAGCTTGCCGACCTTAACCGGCACCAATTGAGCATCCGAGATATCACTCTGATACTTGATAAGCGGTGTCATGAGCTTAACGATAGTGTTGTTCGCCCTTACAACGATTTTAGAAGCAGCCGCCTGTGACAG
>HF999640.1:27181-87589 GCA_000434055.1 Ruminococcus sp. CAG:488
CCGATCTTCGCAACTCCCATATTATCGTAGAGATACATTTTCATTACCTCAGTCTGCAGCGGAGTCAGCTCCTTTTCGATGATTTCTTCAACAATTTTTGCCGTTGTGACGTTGCGAACTCTGAAAACAAATTCGTCAAGACATTCCAAAGCTTCATCCTCCGACAAATCGCCGAGCTTCATACATCGCAAGGCGGTTCTGGCCTCCTCAACGGATATGATTTTTTCGGAAAAAGTGTTCATATTATCCTCCCGATAGTTTTATTTTCGGTTTTGTTCAACCGACACACCAATAATAATTCCAAAAAATCTTTTTTACTCAAAACAGAGCTTTTTCGGTTTTTTCCGCCCTGCGGCGACCTTTTCTGACATAAAAAAACAGCACACCCGAAGATGTGCTGAAATAATATTATTAAATTGTCAAATAGTTTCCATTGTCTTTGCGATATCGGCTTCGCATGAGCGCATAGCTTCAATCGTCTTTTCCCAAAGCGTCGGAAGCTCCCATCCGAGCATTTCCGCACCCTTTTCTATGACGTCACGGGAACAGCCTGCGGCAAATTTCTTGTCCTTATATTTCTTTTTGAGGCTCTTGACCTCCATATCCATAACGCTCTTTGACGGTCTCATAAGCGCCGCCGCACCGATAAGACCCGTAAGCTCGTCCGTTGCGTAAAGCACCTTTTCCATCTCATGCTCCGGCTTGATATCAACCGTCAGATCATAGCCGTGGGAGCAAACTGCATGGATCATGTCCTCGCCGACCCCCGCCTCTCGAAGAAGCTCGGGAGCCTTGATGCAATGCGCTTCGGGATACTTCTCAAAATCTATATCATGAAGCAAACCGACAATGCCCCAGAATTCCGCATCATCGCCGTAGCCGAGGTCGTTTGCGTACCATCTCATAACACCCTCAACGGTCAGACCGTGCTGAATGTGAAATTTTTCGCTGTTGTACTTTCTCAGAAGTTCAAAGGCTTCATCTCTTGTGATATTGCTTTTCATGCATTAACACCTCTTAAAAACAATGATTTAACGGTATTATACACCAGCTCGGTCAGCTTTTGCAAGCCGAGAGACGGAATAAATTTAAGTATTATTTTAAGAATAGCGTCCTGCGGCAAATCGGTATCGACAATCGGATTTTCGCTGTCAAAATCAACCTTTTCGCCGTTTATTATCGTGAAATCAAACGTCCTTGAACCGAACGGCGTAACCGCTCCGGTCTGAACATAATTGATTGCAACCTGTGCTTTAACTCCCGAAGCCTTCGGGATTTCGCCCGTAAACGGAATTTCAATTTTATCGCCGGCCGGGATCTCCTTCCAAAAGCTTTTATTAAGCTTTATATTTATCCCGTTACAGGAAACAGAAACAATTCGCATATTATATTTCTTTGAGCAATTCTCTATTATCAAAGCGCTATCACCGTCAGAAACATATCCCTCAATGCTGTTGTTAAACTTTGCAAAAACAGCCTGACATCGGTTTGTATCTGCATGGAACTGAGGAAATTCGGGATAGGTATAAACATCGGCACGCTCGTCATTATACATAAGGGTTGTGATAAGCTCCGTATTGTAATCACTCTTTATCGTCATTCCGTGATAAAAACCGTCAATAAACCATGTGTATTCGGGCAGATAAGACGTCGAAGCATCAATCTCCATTGACGGCGAAAGGTGGCTGTGAGCTTCATCGTCACAAACCGTGCCAAGCGTCTTATAGCCATTATTGAATCTTTTGCCGTAAGGCGCGCATGTTGCACCGGTTGAGGACGAAGTGGGAATTATCGCATCGCCGGTTGTCTTGTATCCGATAATATCCCTGTTGCCCGTTCCGGCAATTATATAAACATTTATTCCGGCATCAACGCACGCCCGAAGCCTCTGCGTCATACTTGGATAGATTTCGTGATGAAAGCGGTCTGTTCTTTCTATCAGATCGGCAGAAGCATTGCTGTCAAGATAGCTGTCACGAATTTTGTCATACTCCTCATAGGGGACAAAATCCCACATGCTGCCCCAAAACTCCATAATATGATGTACATAGGGAAGAAAATAATGAAGAATATCATCAATAAAATCAAGATTCTCATTTGCAAGCAGCCAGTGATAGTCATTCTCAAACATCATACCGTTTTCGATGAAATAAAGAAGATTTTCCTCGTCAAACTTTATGTCACCCGTGAAAAATCCGTAAGCAATAGAAGCTCCGCCGATGGCGGGAACGGTCAGCAAAACGTTATTGAACTTGTCGGCTTTCTTTTCTCCGTAAAGATTGAGAAATGTCGCTCCAACCTGTCCGCCGTGGCTGACGCAATAAAGATTAACCTTTTCCGCACCCGTGTATTCGAGCACGCTGTCAATATATTTGTCAAGGTCAGCGGCGCACTTTTCAACATTCATTCTGAAATCGGTGCTGAAATTAAAAATATAATCGTTCCAATCCTCGCCGATATAGCTGCCGTACATACCCATGATTTCCTGCTCATACATATACTTGCCATCCTCATTTGCAAGCAGATACGTGTTGCTTGAATCCGCCGCTGTTGACGTGTATGTATGAACATCATAAACGCTTGAGCCGTCGGGATTGCAGCGCATATGCTCAAACATTTCCGCAAACTCTCCGCCGACGATGTCTGCAATATATTTTGCGTTGCCCTTTGTCAGCTTATCGATGCCCTTAGCAAGGTCTATAGAACGGGCAAGCACCCTCTTAATAATCAGATTTGTATCAATTCCCCAAACATGAGTTTTAGTGCCGTCCTCATTGTTCATGTAAAGCCCCGATGAGGAATAACCGGGCACAATTACAATAGGATAGAAATCATCACGTCTGACCTCGACCGCAAAGGTCTGCACGCTTAAAGTCAAGGCAATAATAAGGCTGAGAATAACCGCAATAATCTTCTTCATATAACCCTCTCCTGTCCGATTTATATTTTCATTATATCATCAAAGAAAAGGTCACGCAATATACAGATACAATAAAAAATAAGAGCCATAATTTACAACTAACGTTCTAACCTCATTGTAAATTATGGCCTATATTTATTATTTTTTCTGTGCCGGGTGAGACTGTCCTGAATTATGAAAGCTTATGAATAAACAGTCCGCTCATCAGCTTCGGCTCAAACCATGTGGATTTCGGCGGCATGATCTTGCCTGCATCCGCAATATCCATAAGGTCATCAAGCGTTGTCGGGAACATGGAGAATGCGATCTTCATATCGGTATTAACCCTTCTCTCAAGCTCGCCGAGGCCTCTGATACCGCCGATGAAATCAATTCTCTTGTCGGTACGGGGATCGTCTATTCCAAAGATGGGAGAAATAACATTATTCTGAAGAATCGAAACATCGAGCTGATCAACAGGATCGTTCGCATCAAATGTGCCGTCCTTGGCAGTAAGCTTGTACCATGTTCCGTCAAGCAGCATACCGAAGTTATGTTTCTTCTCGGGCTTGTATGCGTCCTTGCCGTATTCTTCGATATCCATAACCTCTCCGAGTTTAGCCATAAACTCATCAGATGTATTTCCGTTAAGGTCCTTCATTACGCGGTTGTAGTCCATGATTTCAAGCTCATCGGTCGGGAAAAGAACCGCAAGGAAGAAGTTGAACTCCTCTTCACCTGTGTAGTTCGGATTCTGCTCACGGCGCTTCTTGCCTACCTTAACTGCCGAAGCTGCTCGATGATGACCGTCGGCAATGTAAAGAGACTCGATCTGAGCAAACTTATCCGTGACAGCCTTGACTGTGTCGGCATCGTCGATAACCCAAACCGTGTTTTCAACACCCTCGGAGACGAAATCGTAAACCGGAGCATGGTTCTCCTTCCAAGCCTCAACGGTCTTGCTTATGAATGCGTCAGGGCGGTATGTAAGGAATATCGGGCCTGTGTTGGCGTCGCAATAGTCAACGTGGTTGATTCTGTCTGCCTCTTTATCGGCTCTTGTAAGCTCATGCTTTTTGATAACGTTGTTGATATAATCGTCAATAGCGGTACAACCGACAAGACCAGTCTGACTTCTGCCGTTCATAACCTGGCGGTAGATATAGATGCACGGAGTCTCGTCCTCCTTGCAAACGCCGTCTGTCACAAGCTTGTCAAGGTTCTCTCTTGCCTTGAGATAAACCTTCTCGTCATAAAGATCTATCGAGGGATCAAGGTCTATCTCCGCCTTATCAACATGAAGAAAGGAATAGGGATTTCCTTTAACCATTTCTCTTGCTTCGTCGCTGTTCATTACGTCATAAGGCAATGCAGCAACATCTTTTGCTCTCTCGGGGATCGGTCTGATCGCCTTAAAGGGTCTAAAAACTGCCATAATATTCACTGCTCCTTGTTCATACGGTCAGGGCTGCCCCAAACCGTTTTTATCAAATTTAATTTTACTATATTTACCTCAGCTTTGTCAATAATAAATCGAGAACATACTGTCACATATGGAGCTGTCTCATTCAGATGCAGAAAGCTTTTTCTCACTCCGAAGCTGTACAACTGTACTGCGAGGGAGTTAAAAATGCTTAGAAGAACAAAGCAAAAGCTATAATTCGTGTTCAGTCTTCTGACAGCAATAAACCGAATTATAGCTTTTATTCTTGTTAATTTGCTCTTCGTTCTGCGCTGAATGCGGCAGTTCCGTAATTATTCCTCGCAGCCGAGAAGCCATTCAAGGCTGACGTTAAGTGACTCTGCGATTGCTTTAAGCTCATAATCGGTAACTCCTCTGAGCTGACCCTCAAGCTTTGAGAGACCCGAAGCATTGAGGTCAATACCTCTGATCTGAAGCTGAGCAAGAAGATCCTTCTGCTTCATTCCGATTGCTTTTCTCTGCTGTTCAACCTTAGCGCCGATAATGTTCATGTCGCCAAGCGCCTGTTTTCTTGTTCTCATGGTTTTCCTCCTATTTATGCTAAAAACATATTTTTTCTTTCTATATAATAACATAAAGCAACTTTTAAAACAACAAATAAAACGTAATACCATATTTTTTAGTTATTTATAGACCATCTTCTATCAACTGCAAATCATTTTTATACATTTTAACGATTTTTGCGTTTTAAAATCCCGTTTTGTTATACAATTAACATAACCCTTTTATAAATATGGGATTGAAAAAGACGGTTTTCGGTGTTATAATGTCGATAACAACCCAAAAGGCGGTGCAAATATGAACGATCTTAAAAAAAGAAACCTTACAATGCTCACTGATTTTTATGAGATTACAATGGCTAACGGCTATTTCCTCAACGGAAAGGGTGACACGACCGCACAGTTTGATATGTTCTTCCGAACTATTCCCGATAACGGCGGCTTTGCAATCATGGCAGGCGTCGAACAGCTCGTTGAATATCTCGAAAATCTGAGCTTTTCGGATAAGGATATTGAATATCTCAGAGGCAGGGGCTTCTGCGAGGAATTCCTCGACTATCTCAAGAATTTTGAATTCAAATGCGACATATACAGCGTTCCCGAAGGAACTCCCATCTTTCCTCGTGAGCCGATCGTAACGGTCAAGGGACCGGTTATGCAGGCGCAGTTCATCGAAACGATGGTTTTGCTCGCAATCAACCACCAGAGCCTTATCGCAACAAAAGCTAACAGAATTTGCCGTGCCGCTCAGGGCAGACCGATAATGGAATTCGGTTCAAGACGTGCTCAGGGCTTTGACGGCGCTGTTTACGGCGCAAGGGCTGCGTATATTGCAGGCTGTGCAGGAACGGCTTGTACAATAGTTGACCGTGAATTCAACGTTCCGGCGCTTGGCACAATGGCTCACAGTTGGGTTCAGCTTTTCGATTCGGAGCTTGAGGCATTCTGCGCTTATGCAAAGGCTTATCCCGATGACTGCACCCTCCTTGTCGATACCTACAATGTTCTGAAATCAGGTATTCCGAACGCGATTGAAGCCTTTAATCGAGAGGTTCTGCCCCGCGGATTCCGCCCGAAGGGAATCCGAATCGACAGCGGAGACATTACCTATCTTTCCAAAAAAGCAAGGATCATGCTTGACGAAGCAGGTTTTGAGGATGTAAAGATCGTTGCATCTAACTCGCTTGATGAATACATTATAAGAGATATGCTTCTCCAGGGTGCAAAGGTCGATTCTTTCGGCGTCGGCGAAAGACTTATTACAGCATCTTCTGCCCCCGTTTTCGGAGGAGTGTATAAGCTCAGTGCAGTTGAAAAGGACGGCAAAATGGTTCCGAAAATCAAGCTCAGCGAGAACGCCGTCAAGGTTACGACCCCGGGTGCGAAAAAGCTTTGGAGACTCTACGATAATGATTCGGGCAAGGCTCTTGCCGATGTTATTACCCTTGAGGATGAGACTATTGACGACAGTCACGACTATGAGATTTTCGACCCCGATTACACCTGGAAGCGCAAAAATGTCTACAACTTCAATGCACGTCAGCTTCTTCAACCGCTTTTCATTAACGGAAAAAGAGTTTACGAGTATCAGGATATTAACGATATCAAAAAATACTGTCTTGATCAGGTTGACACTCTTTGGGACGAGGTTACAAGATTTGAAAATCCCCATAACTATTACGTTGACCTTTCTCAGCGCCTTTGGGACGTCAAAAATGACCTCATTGAGCAATACAGCAAAAGATAAAACATCTAAACAGCAGGCTTGTGCTTTCGGCGCAAGCCTTTTTTCTTTTATAAGGATAATTTCCAGCCGGCTCCCCTACAGGGTCGAGATTATTTTCTTCCGACCTTGGGTCGATGCCCACATCGCACCTTGGAGGTCTGACAGAAATTGCTTTCAAGACAGAAATCTTCTTGCCTCCTGACTATGGCAGCAACACGCAAAACAGCAACGAAAAGGTCAAAACAGATTTAACCGGATTTTTAAAAATAAATATAAAAAACATGCAAAAAGTGAGTAATTGCGAGAAAAAAGCTAAAAAAACCAGTAAATTTGAGATTACAAAGGATATTTTAAAAATCCAGTGAATATGATAACAGTTTTGACCTTTTATGACTTTTGACAAAAGGTCAAAGAAGGTCTATAATTTGACTTGTCAAAAGGTCAAAGATAGTCAAAGTCAAAAGGAGATGATGATATGAGTATGAGCAATGAGATCGCCAAACTGATCCTCGATATGCTCAGCGACGACGGAGAAACGGAGATTCAAAGAAACGAGATGGCTCAGCATCTCGGCTGTGTTCCGAGTCAGATAAATTACGTCATATCCTCAAGGTTCACTCCCGAGCAGGGATATATCGTAGAAAGCAGGCGCGGAGGCGGCGGATATATCAAGATTACCCGAGCGAAATATGACAGCAAATCGGCAATGCTGATGCACGTTGTCAATTCAATCGGCGATTCGATTGATGAGTCAAGCTGCAAAGCGCATATATATAATCTGAATTATCAGAACATTTTGTCTCCGGAAATTTCAAAGTTAATGCTTGCGGCAACAAACGAAAGATGCCTGCACGAGGTTCCCGCAGCACTGAGAGACAAAGTAAGGGCATCAATTTTTAAACAAATGCTTTTAGCTAATCAGTAACCATGAAAGGATGATTTATATGTTGTGTCAGAATTGCGGAAAAAATGAAGCTACAACTCATGTAAAGCGTGTTGTCAACGGCGACACGACCGAAATGCACCTTTGTCAGAATTGCGCCGAGCATCTCGGCTACGGAGACCTGTTCTCCGGCTTCGGCTTTGATCTCGGCAATATCTTCTCCGGAATTTTGGGTGAGGATATGCCGCTTCTCAGCTCGGCTCACGAGGAAAAATGTCCGAAATGCGGATACACCTTCTCGGATATAGTTAAAAACGGACGTCTCGGCTGCGCCGATTGCTACAGAAAGTTTTACGACAGACTTCTGCCGAGTTTGCAGAGGATTCACGGTAAAATAAAACACACCGGTAAGCAGGCAACAATGGTTCCCCACGTTGCCGAGGAGGAAAAAGCTCCGAAAATCGACCCGATAATGAAGCTCAAAGAGGATATGCAAAAGGCCATTGAAGAACAGAACTTCGAGCAGGCGGCAGTCCTCAGAGACAGAATAAAAGAAATGGAGGCAGGCAATAATGAATAAGTGGTATATTGAAAACGGCGACCAGGGCGATGTTGTTATCAGCACACGAGTTCGCCTTGCAAGAAACCTTGAAGAATACCCCTTCCCCTGCCGCCTTACCGTAAAGGGCAAGGAAAAGGTTTGTGAGGAAATAAAAAACGCCGTGCTCAGTAACGATCATTGGGGCTTCGGCTTCACATGGATGAAGGATTTCACCCGTTCACAGGCTGTATCGCTTGCCGAACGTCATCTTGTCAGCCCCGAATTTGTTTCCGACAGAGCCGGCAGAGGCTTGCTCCTGACGGACGACGAAGCAATAAGCATTATGCTCTGCGAGGAGGATCACATCAGACTTCAGGTCATGATGGCCGGTCTTGCACTCAAGGAGGCATACAGTGTTGCCGACAAGGTTGACAACATAATCGGCAGCAAGCTTAACTACGCATACGATGACAGAATCGGTTATTTGACCCAGTGCCCGACAAATCTCGGCACGGCGATGAGAGCCTCCGTCATGCTTCACCTGCCCGCCTTGACCCGCTGCGGTCAGATTGGCAAGCTTGCCGCAACCGTATCAAAGCTCGGACTTGTAATCCGCGGCGCTTACGGTGAGGGCAGCAGCCCCCGTGGAGATATCTACCAGCTCAGCAACCAGATAACGCTCGGAATTTCCGAGGAAACTGCGCTGGACAATCTCCAGTCAATTACATTACAGCTCGTTGCACAGGAACGTGCTGCGGCTGAAAAGCTTCTGGAAAATCCTGCCGAGGAGGATAAAATCTTCCGTGCAAAGGGTATTCTTCAGAACGCAAGAGTTCTCAGCGGCGATGAGTTCATGGAGCTTGCATCGCTTCTCAGAATGGGCATTTCAAACAAGACGCTTGACTTTGATATTACAAAGCTCAATGAGCTTTCGGTCAAGGTTCAGCCTGCCACAATCAACGCTCTTGAGGGCAAGGAGCTTTCTCCGCAGGAGAGAGATATCATCCGAGCCGAATGGGTAAGAAAGGCATTTGAATAAGGAATGCAAAAGGAATTTTAAAAGCCTCGTGTTTTTGAATGACCAATGATAATTGATTAAATACGGGGCTTGTCGGATTGCAAAAGCAATCGCAGACAGGTCCTGTTTTTAAAAGCAATAAGCTACCTGCAATGGAGGCAAATTCAATAAACAAAGGAGAGATTTTTATGTATAAGTTTACAGGCTTTACTCAGAAAGCAAACACGGCGCTTAATGCCGCAATAGAATATGCGGAGAATCTCGGTCACACATATATCGGCAGCGAGCACCTTCTGCTCGGTCTGCTTTCAAGCGAGGGAAGCGTCGCATACACTGCCCTCACGGCAAGAAACATTACGGCTGATAATGTCGAAACCGCTGTCAGAAACAGCGTCGGCATCGGCACTCCGACAGTTCTTTCGCCGAACGATTTCACACCGAGAAGCAAAAATATCATTGAAACGGCGGTCACGATTGCAAGAAGTCTCGGCCACGGCTATGTCGGAACAGAGCATCTTCTTATAGCAATTCTCCGTGACAGCAGTTGCTACGCAATGGATATTTTGGACGCAATGAATGTTTCGGCTGCAGACATTGCCGAGGAAATTACAAAATCCGTCAATGTTTCGCAGAACGACGCAAGTCCGAAATCCAAGGAACAGTCCAAAGGAAAAACCGAGACACCGACCCTCGATCAATTCGGCAGAGATCTTACCGCCATTGCGCGGCAGGGCAAGATTGATCCGGTTATCGGCAGACAGAAGGAAATCGAAAGAGTTATTCAGATCCTTTGCCGTAGGACAAAGAACAATCCCTGCCTTATCGGTGAACCCGGCGTAGGTAAAACCGCTATCGCCGAGGGCTTGGCTCTTAAAATTGCATCGGGCGAGGTTCCCGAAATTCTTAAGGACAAGAGAATTGTTGCTCTTGACCTGACCGGCATGGTCGCAGGTACAAAATACCGTGGCGACTTTGAGGAAAGAATCAAGTCGGCTATCGACGAGGTTTCAAAGGCAGGCAACATTATACTCTTCATTGATGAGGTTCATACTCTTATCGGCGCAGGTGCCGCAGAGGGTGCTGTCGATGCTGCAAATATTTTAAAGCCCGCTCTTGCAAGGGGTGAAATGCAGGTTATCGGCGCAACAACAATTGAAGAATACAGAAAGAACATCGAAAAGGATTCCGCTCTTGAGCGTCGTTTTCAGTCGGTTCTTGTCGGCGAGCCGAGCCGTGAAGAGGCTGTCGAGATACTCAAGGGTATCAGGGACAAATATGAGGCTCATCATAAGGTAAAGATTACCGATGAAGCTATCGAAGCCGCAGTTAAGATGTCGTCAAGATACATCGGCGACAGATTCCTGCCCGATAAGGCAATCGACCTTATTGATGAGGCGGCTTCAAAGGTTCGTCTGCGTGCCTACACTCCGCCCGAGGATATCAGAGAGCTTGAAGAAAAAATCAAGCGTATAAACGAAGAAAAGGCTTCGGCTGTCAACAGTCAGAATTTCGAGCAGGCAGCTGCTTTGCGTGACGAGGAGAAAGAGGTTAAGGCTCACCTTGAGAATGCGAAGGAAGGCTGGAAGAAGCAGAATTCTGAGACAAACGGCGTTGTAACTCCCGATGAGATTGCCGCCATTGTTTCCGAGTGGACGCACATTCCCGTCGTTCAGCTCACCGAAGAGGAAAGCCAGAGACTTCTCCACATGGAGGAGGAGCTCCACAGAAGAATTGTAGGTCAGGATCAGGCAGTTTCCGCAGTTGCCAAGGCTATCCGCCGCGGCAGGGTCGGACTTAAAGACCCGAACAGACCCACGGGTTCATTCATCTTCCTCGGACCGACAGGTGTAGGTAAGACAGAGCTCTGCAAAACTCTTGCCGCAACACTTTTCGGCGATGAAAGCGCAATGATAAGACTTGATATGTCCGAGTTCATGGAGAAACACACAGTCTCCAAGCTCGTAGGTTCGCCTCCGGGCTACGTCGGATATGACGAGGGCGGTCAGCTCACAGAAAAGGTTCGCCGTAAGCCCTACAGCGTAGTTCTTTTCGATGAGATTGAAAAGGCTCACCCCGATGTATTCAACATGCTCCTTCAGATTCTTGACGACGGTGTTCTCACCGATTCTCAGGGCAGAAAGGTTGACTTCAAGAACTGCATCATCATCATGACTTCAAACGTCGGTGCAAAGCTCATCACAAACGCCGGCAACGCCGCACTCGGCTTCAAGGGCGAGGAAGGCAACGGCACAATGAGCCAGAGTGATATTAAAGACGCAGTCATGGGCGAATTGAAGAAGTGCTTCCGTCCCGAGTTCCTTAACAGGGTTGATGATATCATCGTATTTGAGCAGCTCAATAAGGACGACATTAAGGAAATTGCACGCAGAATGCTCAAAACACTCAAGAACCGTGTTCACGACATGGGCATTGAGCTTAGCTTTGACGACAGCGCAATTGAAAAGATTGCCGATGAGGGCTTTGACCCGGTTTACGGCGCAAGACCGCTCAGACGTGCTATTCAGTCGGAGATTGAGGATAAGCTCAGCGAGGAGATGCTTGACGGCAGAATAACCTCAGGCAACAAGTATGTCTGCAAGCATACCGATGACGGATTTGTATTTGACTCCGCCGAGTCAGCAGAATAAAACCAAATAAAGCAAAACACCGCCGAGCAGTGAAAATCTGTTCGGCGGTGTTTTTGTCGCAGCAATCGAGCCATGCGATTTATATAAATAAAAAGTCAAAATTTTTATCTCTGTGCTCCTGTAGGAGAGCTGTCACAAAAATGTCGTGACTGAGGGCTTGTAAAAACTGATGTGTATATGCCAATACCAACTGCAACAAAATGTGTTGCAATAGTATTATAAACCATATATGATTAAATTTCAACATAAGCTAACCATATATGATATAATTCAGTCAAATATACAAAGAATCGGTGATAATTTTATGCAAGAATACTACTATCCCAGACTGAAAGATATTCGTGAGGATAACGATAAAACTCAAAAGGATATTGCCGAGGTATTGAACACAACATATCAATATTACAGTGCATACGAACGCGGTGTCAGGGACATTCCGAGTCATCACATTATCACACTCGCGAAATACTACAATGTTTCCACAGATTACCTGCTCGGTCTGAGCAATGATAAAAATAAATAATACATACTACCGCCGAGCAGTGAAAATCTGTTCGGCGGTGTTTTTGTTTCGCAGCAATCAAGCTATATGATATTACAACATATGTAATATTTCAACATTATTATATCAAAATGTGTTCTAATTGTCAATAACAGCATTTGTAATATTTGGAGGTTGTTATGGCAGTTTACACAGACATTTTAAAAGAGCTCAGACGTGATAAACATTTGACACAGCTTGACATGGCTAAGCATTTCGGAATCAGTCAAACAATGTATTCGATGTATGAGAGCGGGAGAAGGACCATGAAGCTTGAAATGCTTTGCGAGCTTGCCGATATCCTCGAGACCTCCACCGATTATATTCTCGGCAGAACCGCTCAGCAAAACCCGTATCCCAAAAGATAAATATTAAGTTAAAATACCATTCCCGCCGACGAGCAGAATTTCTGTCGGCGGCAATCTTTATGGAAAAGTGCAAATTTTTATAAGCATAACGAAACGGCGACCCACCTAAGTGAGCCGCCGTTTCTATTCAGCAAAGAGTTTATATAATAAGCGGAAGGGTTGATAACCGCTATATATAACAAATATAATAAATCTCCGAAAGCGCAGGTGCACCGTCCGCTTTTCTCAAGGAAGAGGAACACACAAAAACGAAGTGCGGCGCTTTTGTGACGGTGAGGGAGGCGGACATTGAACATGCCTGCGCTTTTTGTAATCGAGATTATCAATTACATATCGGAGATGTACTGTCAAGCCAAAGCTTCGCCGAGTGCCTTGCAATCGTCGAGAGCGTCATCATCGGGAGCTTCGTTGCAAATCACGAAGTCACACGCCATTACTGCGCCGTCATCCTTGCAGGTCTCCGCCCAGTTACGCATCCATTCACCGTCGCCCCAGCCGTATGAGCCGAAAAGGGCAATTCTTTTACCGCTGAGTTTGGACTCGCAATCGTTGAACATAGGTTCGAACTCGCTGTCCTCAAGCTGTTCCGCACCCATTGACGGGCAGCCGAAAGCAACCGCATCAAATTCATCCATCATGGAGCCGCTGAACTCGGATGCCGTAAACACGGAAACGTCTGCACCCTTTTCTTTCGCGCCGTCGGCAACTGCACCTGCCATTGCCTCTGTGTTACCCGTGCCGCTCCAATATACTACTGCTATTTTACTCATTTTTCATCAAACCTTTCTTATATTTATGCTGCAACCGTGAGCTTATCAAGACTTCTGCCGTTTTTGAAAAGCTCGCAATAAATCGCAGTACATTTCTTATATCTCGCAAAGATTTTTCTTGCTGCCGCTTCGTCTCCGTAAACCTTCCAGCAGCCCTTGCATTTACAGCCGCAGGCTTTATTCTCAATAAATCCCTTAACATCCTCCGGCGGATATCCGAGGAATAAACCTATCTCGTGCGGAAACGCTTCGTTTTTTCTCAGCCGCTTCATAAGCTCACTTACACAGCGTTCGGGCGTTTTGCCGCCGTAACCGAAAGAATCAAGCATATCCTCCGCCAGGCTTTCACTCAAATCCTTTGAAAGTCTGGAGGGACGGTAAACATAAATCAATGCTCGGCCGTCATTGAACCTCATCGGCATAATCCGCAGACCCTTCGGCGAAAGCATTCTGTTCCAATCGCGCACGCACGCTCTCAATTCATCCGCATTGTCAAAATTCACGGAAAACAGATTACCGGTTTTAATTCCGGCAAGGGTCGGCGAGCAATGCTTAACAAGTAATTCTTCCGACATTTTACCGCCTCCGTTCATTTGGTTAGCGTCTGCTAACTCGTTGGTGTTTTTTTAGGCAATACGTATGCATAAATCATATCCGCATTGCCTTTCTTCGTACATTATTTTACATGCAAAACATAGCCTTTTCTGCTCCAAAAGGATAGAAAAAGGCTCCAATCGGACATTTTTATTTTTTATTTTTTGACCTGTACTCGCTCGGGGTCATTCCCTTAACCTCACGGAAGGCCCGTGCGAACTTGCTGCTGTTATCGTATCCGTGCTCTCCGGCAATATCCGTAACTGTCCTGTCCGTATATTCGAGCATATATGCCGCCGACTCCATTTTTATCGCGCGGGTGTAGGCGTAGAGTGAAACGCCGTAAACTCCCTTAAAAATATTTTTGATATGCGTTCCCGAAACATGAAAATGTCTTGCAATCTGTTCAAGGGTAATTCGCTTTTCCATGTTTTTCGTCAGATATACGCTTACCTGCTTTGCAAGGTCAACCTGCATTGCCGAATAAACGCTGTCGATTTCGTTTTCGCCCGTATCAAGCACACTGAGAAACAGCAGAAGCTCAAGTATCTTTATTTTGAAATAACCCCTTTTTATCTCCTCAGGCACAGAATAAAGCTCGGAAAAAATATGTTCGACAGACGGATCGGATCGGGCGATAAAGCAGCTTTTTTCTCCGCAAAATTTTTCGGCAATCGCCTGCGGCTTGACATTTACATCGTCAAGTAAACAGGAAAGGCAGCTCGGCGCACGGTCAACGTCGATACGCACCGTTATGCCGTGATAATGACTGAGCGGAAAATATGTTGTCTGAGATTTTTCCTCCGCGCGTCCGATAACAAGATCACCCGGTGCAACGTAGCAGAACTCGTCACGGTAATGACACTCCATTCTGCCCTCCCGGCAGTGATTTATCTCTATCACATTCCCCGACGGAGCTTTTGATTCAACGCTCATTATGTGAGCGTCATTGTAAATCAGCTCAATACCGCTGAAAACAGAATACGTTGTTGTTAAAAATCGTCCGCCTTTTTCGGATAATTCATTCACAAAACCGTACGAGCTTTCACTGTCGGTCATTTTTATTTTACATTTATTATTACACTTTTTTTCAGCCATTTTCTTCTCCGAAATCAAATAAAAATCAATTTAGATTATAGCAATGCGTCACATATATGTCAACCCGAAAAGGTCACCGACCTAAGCCGATGACCTTTAAATTAAAATGCAAAGTTGAAATTTCCTGTCGCAACATTTGCGGCAAAAATAATTATCTGACCGAGAGGCGTGCCGAAATACTCTATGAGATAATTTCTGTCAATTCCGGGCGTAAGAAGAACAAGCTCGGTTGTGCTTGCCATACCTATTTCACAAAGCTTTGCCTGAACCGCCTTTGCAAGCTCGATGTTTCCCTGCGCATTGGGGTGAATTGTATCTGTGGAAATGCAGTCCCGGCGGCCGTCAAAAAGCCTGCTTGTGTCAACAACGAAAATATTCTGCGGCTTTTCTTCAGCATATTTTATAATCGCATCATTGATTCGCTTCGATGCCTGATTGTAAGGCTTTCTCGCAAAATCAAATGTCCATGACGTATAAAGAAGCTGAACAATGACTTTCGCATTTGGATTCAACTCACGAATTCTTTCCATGCTCTTTGAAAAATTCTCATAAAAGGTCTCGCCTATCTTATCAAATTTTGAGTAATCGTTGAAAATGATTCCCTCAATAATGAGCAGCGCCGCATGATCAAGAAGGAAGTCGTTCCCGCCGATTGAAACGCTGATAATATCCGCCCACTTAACATCGTTTATATATTCCTCATCATTAGTCAGATGATTGAGAAGTCCGACGCTGTTTCTGCCCATAATCGCATCGTTTTTATAATTATATCCGTTAGTGTCGGCAATGATTTTTCCGTATGACGCCTCGTCGGGGTTTTTAACACCGAAGCCCTCGGCTATTGAATCTCCGAGAAGAAGATAATTAAGTCTTTCCTTTGCGCTCGCCGATACAGAGACGAATCCTATGCAAAGTGCAACGGCAAGAATAATTGAAATTATTTTTTTGGTTGCTTTCAAATTCAACACCCCATAAAAATCAAAAAAGTATTGCGCTTCTTTGAATAATTAAAAATTCTCGTTGTCAACGGTTAACCGAAAATACCGATTATTACCTTTATAAGATCAATTACATCCAAAATAAAAATCATAATTGCATCAAACATTTTTCTGCCTCCTTTTTTTAGAATTATAGCTTATTTTAATTATTGTGTCAACGTTGAAAGCTGCAAAAACATATGCTATAATTAGTTTGTATAATACGGTCGAAGGGAGTTTATCATGTGATTAAATTTACCGAATACGGCTGCCGGACATTGGGTAAGCTTACACTTGCTGCGGAAGATAACAAGCTCGTCGGCCTATGGATCGAGGGTCAGAAGTATTTCCGCTCAGCTTGCAAGGACGGATTTATATACTCCGACGATGATATAACGCTTTGCAAGACCAAGGAATGGCTTGACCGTTACATGAACGGCGAAAAGCCGGAAATATCCAATCTTGAGCTCGCTCCGAAAGGAGGAGAATTCAGGCAATCTGTTTGGAAAATTCTTTGTGAAATCCCGTACGGCGAAACAACAACCTACGGCGAAATTGCAAAAGAGATTGCTCATCTCAACGGCATTGAAAGGATGTCGGCTCAGGCAGTCGGTAATGCTGTCGGTCACAATCCGATTTCGATTATAATTCCCTGCCACCGTGTTGTCGGTGCAAGCGGAAACCTGACAGGCTATGCCGGCGGCATTGATAAAAAAATCTTTCTTTTGAAACATGAGGGCATTGACACTGAAAAATTTTACGTTCCCCGAAAGTAATTTCGAGGAACATTTTATTTTGTCCTTTTTATTTTCCACATCAGCTCGTCATAAAAATGAAGAAGCATTTTTTTGTAATAAACCTTTTGTTTGTGAGATTTCAAAACACGATGATGGTATTTGTCAAAATCAATTGCCTTTTTAAGAATCTTTTTATTCTTTGGGTTCGATACTCTTGCGCTGTCCGAAAATCCGTCCTTTGATGTCACGGTAATCATGCAGCTTTCACCTTTAGGGCAAGCCACAACAATCATTTCACTTTCAATAGCTGCCAAGCATTTTTTGTTGTCGCAGTCAACTCTATAATTCTCCGTTGAAAGCTCGGGAGCATTATATGAATATAATGACAGCTTTGTCTTATCGCCCGATTCAATAATATAATCGTAAATAAAATTCTCACACTCATCGGTCAGCTTTATAAACCTCAGGGGATTTTCAATTCCCGTTTCAAAGGCCTCAAGCTCGGTAAGTCCGGGTGCGTCTCCGTCCCAATCTGTTATTTTGACCACGAACGACGAAACATTATCCGCATTTGTTTCAACCGAGGTTGCAGAGCCGTCCGAATTAAGCGGACCCGTTTCTATCGTTTTGCCGCTGTCAAAAATTATCTCGGCATTGATTATATTGTCGGTGCGCGAAGGATTATCATAAAGATAAATCACTTTTATATTCTTGCTTTCTCCGAGTTCAACCTTGATTTCCTTCTTTTCGTCGTTCACATCTGGCTTCCAAATTCCGCTTTCGGGGAATTCGGCGGAATTCGGTACATCCATACCCTTTATGTTTGACAACGGAAAATTATGAAGAACATCCGTATCAAACAGCTTGAAATCATTCAGCAATTTGCCATTGCCCGAGCTGACGGTAATCTTTGCACTGTAAAGAACGGAGTCGGTTCTCCTGTGCCAAAAGACTTTGTCTCCGTTTATAATTGATTCGGCATAATCCGTTGCATCCTGGGATTTATAAAAAGACAGCGCCCGATAAACCGAGCTGTTCCCGATAAACCTTGTTGCCGCCTTAGCAGAAACAGGAAAGCGCACACGGTCATGCCAGTTGAAATTGACTCGCTTCTGCATATAGTCGGTACGTCTTTCATTCACGGTTGAAACGATATTTTCCTTAAAGAAGTCCTTTTCTCCGAAGAAAGCCGTTTCATAGGCAAAGCCCTTGTAAACATTTGGGCGATAATCGCCGTTGTCTTTAAGGACCTTAAGCAAAGCCTCCTCAAAGAAAAGCGAACACGCAACGTGATCCGTGTGGCAATCATAATCAACGCAAAAGATATCTGTCGGCTTGAACTCTTCGATAATCTCTTTCATGTCGCGGACAACATTCTCACGCTTATACTCTGCGCCGTTATTGTATGCAGGATGATCGGGTAAAGCGTATGTCATTGTTTTTCCGGAAGCTGAGTTTACTGTTTTTCCCCCATGTGAGGTATAAATGTGTCCGTCCTCCGGATTCCAACGGTCGCCATAGCCCATAAAAATAATATTTTCTGCGGATATTCCGTAGAATTCAGCCACCTTCAAGCTCTCGTTCAGCCTTGTTTCTGCACTAACTTCAAAATCTCCGTTAGTGTAAAAACAAATTCTTATATCACTTTTGTATCTGACATATTCTTCGAGCATACCGCCCATCAGGTTTATATCATCGTCCTGATGAGGAACAATAAGAAGCACGGATTTATCGGCATATATTTCTGCCTTATCGTCTGTTTCGTTTAATATTATTTCGCATTTTTTAAATCTTCGACGTATTCCCTCAACAGTCAAAAAGATAAATATCGCCGCAATCGGAACAATAATTAAATACGATTTTGTTTTTATGAATGTTGCAATAATCGGAGACATAAAAAACGGGACGAGTATAAGCTCAAGCTGATTTTCATAGCTTTCGGCATGGATAAAGAACATTGTGGCCGCAGCAAGTTCAACAGCAAGAAGACAGACTGCCCACAAAGAGAACAATCCGTTAAAAACGACAAGAGAAATAACAATTGCCGCAATTTCCGCCGCAATTATAACCGCAAAAGTAATTTTATTTTTCTTCATCTTTTCACTGCCCGCCTTTTATATGATAGTTTAATTATACAATATAAATTCAGGATGTCAACTTTATTGACATTGCCGACAATAAATGTTATCATAAATAAAAAGCATATCGGAGGGAAGTTCGGTGCAAATCCGTCGCAACAGCCATTACCGTGATTGAAGCAATTCATAAGTCGGAATACCCGTACGCTTTAATAAAAATCTTTGGGCAGGAAAGTAACGTTAAGCTGTATTCGTTTTAAAAAGAAAGCGAATACGGTCTATATGCTTTTGCCGCCCGGAAAGGACGGTTTTTTATTTATGTCTGAAAAGACAAAGGAAGAGTATCTTGATTTACTCAGAGCTGTTGCGAGCAAAGAAAAGCGCTTCCCGAAAAAGAGTGATTTTTCCGAGGACGATGTTAACCGAATAAAAGGCTTTTTCGGGCCTTGGCCATGGGCACTCGAAGCAGCGGGACTTAAAGAATCAAAGCAAGAGGAGCGCAAACAGCGCAACTATGAAAAAAGGCAGCGCTCAAAAGCGCGCAGAAAAGGAGAATCAAACAATGCTTAAAAAGGCACTTTCAATTTTTATTGCAATTATCATGGCACTTTCATGCATTTCGGTAACAGCATTTGCCGAGGGTGCGATTGATGCAAAGGTCAAGGAATACCTTGTAGCACCCGGCCAGTACACAAACAATCCGTACTACGGAGCAAATATTGAAAACACACTTTCAGGCCAAGCCTACACAGCCTCGCTCGGCAACTTCGGCGGCTATGTTATCTATGAATTCAATAAGAATATAGAAAACAGTGACAGGCATCGTTTCGGCATTGATTTTATGATTTCGGGAAATGCATTTAATGCCGCCGCAACAACTCAGGAACCGGGACAGGTCTGGGTTTCTCAGGACGGCTCAACATGGTATGCTCTCGCAGGCAGCGAGCACTATGAGGACGAGACAAACTGGAACTACAGCGTTACGTATCAAAAAACCGAAACAAACACCTCGACCTATGTTGACAACCTTGGTGAAAGCGGCAACGTTTGCACACGATCCCCCTATCCCCTCAAGGCAAACTATCCAACGGTTGATTTTGACGAGAACAGCATTACCCTTTCCGGTATTCTTCTCAGGAAAAACCTCACCCCGTCAACGGCAAACGGCATTATTACCTCGTTCGGATATGTTGATGCTTTGAGCTGGAAAATGAGTGACATTCCCGTTAATCCATACGTTGAAAACCCGCAGCAGAATGCTAAGGACGGTCAGTTTGATATCTCATGGGCGGTTGACGAGAGCGGTATGCCCGTTCACCTTGACTGGGTCAAGTACGTTAAGGTTCAGACCGCAACCTTCATTGACGGCGGCGTTTTCGGCGAAAAGTCAACAGAAATCAACGGTGTTAACCTCGCTTGCGATGAAGATTTTACAAATGACAAGTCTGACGTCGCAATCACCGTAAACGGCAAAAAGGTTGAATTTGATTCAAATAACTTTGCAAAGCTTGATAATCTCGGAAAAGGTGTTGACATTAAAGTAACTGCCGAGAACTCAAATGTTTATATCAACAATGAGAGAACAGACACAAAAATGTTTGCCGAGGCTCCCGCAAAGGGTCTTGTCCGAGTAATTGTTCAAACAGGCGACGGTGAAGCTCAGATCTTCATGCTTGACGTCAGCTCCGCTCTCCCCGAGAGTGAGTTTAAACTCTCCTACTCAACTCTTGAAATTCAAAAATACGAGTCGGCTCAGCTCAAAGCAAATCTCAAGGGAGTAACATGGACTTCATCAAACGAAGACGTTGCATACGTTGACAATGACGGCAAGGTTTATACAATCAACGAGGGCACGGCAACAATAACCGCAACCTCTCCCAAGGGTCAGACCGCAGAATGTGTTGTAACGGTTCTTCCTAATGGAAGCACAGAGACAGTCAGCGTAACGTTCAGCGTTTCCGACGGCACGATTATCATGGCTCCCGAGACTCTTGAGGTTGAAGCAGGCATCGCAAGGGCTTACGGCTACCAGGTAGCCTCATTTGACCACAATGGTCAAAAGGTCGAAGGCGCAACGGTTATGGATGCAATAGTAGCCGCTCATAAGGCATATTACGGTGACGAATTTACAAGAAGCACCGCTAAAAACTACCTTGTTATGAACAGCAGTTTTATCATGAAGTCATTCGGCAGAAACACTTCGGCTTGCGGATTTACAGTCAACGGAACAATGCCCAACGACGGCATCATCAATCCCTCCTACGGCACTCCGACAGGCTACGCTTGCGACACCGCAGCAATCGTTGACGGCGACAGCGTTTCATATTATTTCTATCAGGATACAAGATACTACAGTGATATGTATGCCGAGTTTAACTCTGACAGCTACACTGTTTCGGCAGGAAGTAGGCTCAAGGTAAACATCAAGGGGTACTCGCTCATGGAGCACGGTCTCAACGATATTGATACGGTCAGAGCAAATTACATGACCAATCTCAAGAACGTTGACATCTATCTATATGAAAACGGAGAGCTTAAAAAACTTGCAACGACAAACAAAAAAGGAAATGCAAAAATCAAGTTCAGCGAGGAAGGCGAATATACCCTCGTTGCCGTCAGAAGCTCCGACAGTGAGGAGGCTCCGACGGTTGTCGCCTATTCAAATGTGACCGTAACATCAAAGAAGGATATTTTCATAATTCGTATGTTTAAGGCCATTTATAATTTCATTGTAAAAATCTTTAACAAAATTTTTGATGGGATGTGCTGATAAATGAAGCTTAAAAGAATTCTTTGCACCGTTCTTTGTGTGCTGCTTCTCGTTTCTCCCGTTCAGGTATTTGCGTCAACATTATATGTTTCCGATTCCCAGATCGTTTCATGCAAAACTCCCGTATCCGCTGCGAACACGGAGCTTGCATGGGACGTCAAGCTCGGCTCATCATATAAAGACGCACCGAGCCCTCAGGTCGTTGTCGGCGATACACTCATAGTTATGAGCAACAAGAAACTTCTGAAGCTCAATGTCAAGAACGGCAAAACGGTCAAATCTACCGATATGGTCGATATGCCGAGCTACAGCTATACACCACCTGTTTATGCAAACGGTGTTATCTACTGCCCTCTCGACAACGCAAAAATTCAAGCATTTGACTATAAAACAATGAAATCACTGTGGGTCTATTCCGATCCGCTCGGCGGTCAATCGCTGACCCCGATAACTTACAGCGACGGCTGTATTTACACGGGATTTTGGAACGACGAGGACAGAAAAGCAAATTATGTTTGCATAAACGTTACCGATGAAAACAAAAAAGAAACCCATGAAGCAAAGAAGGCAACATGGACTTACACAAGCCTCGGCGGCTTCTATTGGGCAGGTTGTGCCGCAGTCGGTGACAATGTTGTTTTCGGCTGCGACGACGGAACGATTTACGCCAACAAAAATTCAAAGGCGGTTTCCATCAATAAAAAGACCGGAAAGCTTGTAGATACTCTCCCGATAGTCGGTGACCAACGTTCATCCATGACTTATCAAAACGGAACGCTTTATTTCACTACCAAGGCAGGATATCTGTACAGTGTGAAGCTTAACGCAAACGGAACTTTTAACGATTCCTCGGTTAAGCGTCTCTCGCTCGGGGGAGCCTCGACTTCAACGCCGCTCATCTATAACGGCAGGCTTTATCTCGGCGTTCAGGGCAAAGGCTTCGGAGCGGGATATTTCAAGGTAATTGACGCTAACAGGCTGGCCGTTATCTATTCGGCGCAGACAAAAGGCTATCCGCAGGGTAAATTTCTTTTAAGTGACGCTTATCTCAAGGATACGGGCAAGGTAAATATTTATATCACTTATAACTGTGCCCCCGGCGGAGTGACCATGTTCAAGGATTCCGCCAGTCAGACCGTAGCGGATATGCAGGAGCTTTACACTCCTACAGGGGAAAAAAGCAACTATTGTATCAGCTCAATTGTTGCCGGCGAAAACGGAACGATCTTCTATAAGAACGACTCAGGCTATATCTTCGCTCTTCGAAACAAAACGGAAAAAATCTCATTTTTCAAAAGAATAATCAATGCTATTGTCAGCTTTTTCAAAAAGCTTTTCGGTTAAATTATGAGCTCAGGATTTAAAGGATATCACCCTCTTGTTAATGTATTATTTTTCATAAGCATTATTGCGTTCGGCATGCTGCTCAGGCACCCCGTTTATCTCGTTATATCCTTTATTTCCTCAACGGCTTACTATCTGAAGCTTTCGGGGAAGGACGGAAGAAAAACTGTCTTTCGTTTTCTTCTCCCGATGCTTCTTTTTGTTGTTATCATCAATTCCTTTTTCAATCACTACGGAGTTACAACTCTTTTTATTTTGCCCTCCGGCAACAATTTTACATTTGAAGCCCTCGTCATGGGCATCGTTTCCGGAATTACAGTCGTTTCGGTAATCCAATGGTTTTTTTGCTGCAACGAGGTTGTGACAGAGGACAAATTCATGCACATCTTCGGCAGGATTTTACCAAAGGGTGCACTTATTGTTTCAATGATACTTCGATTTGTTCCTCTCTATCGCCGACGCTATAAAGAAATATCGCAAGCAAGAAAATGTATGGGACTAAACGGAACGGACAGCTTCATCTGCAAGATGAAAAACACTTTCAAAAATATCGGAATACTTGTTTCGTGGAGCTTCGAGAATGCAATCGAAACTGCCGACTCCATGAAAGCGAGAGGCTACGGTCTCAAAGGCAGAACCTATTACTCAAGATTTCAATGGCATACGGGCGACACACTTGCGCTTATTTTGCTTGTGCTGTTCGACGCTTTAATTATATTCGGTCTTGTCAGCAATTCGGCTTACTGCATTTACAATCCCTATGTGATAATAAATCAACCGTCCGAAATCGGCACGACCTACATCATAAACGAACTGAATTTGACAATAAATCCGTTCGGTTTTCTATCAATAATTTCACTGATCGCTTTCACTTTGCTTTGCTTTTTACCGCTAACAATTGATTTAAAGGAGGATATCAAATGGCACAGATTACAATCGAAAATTTAAGCTTTCGATATTCTCTCGGCAATAAAAACTGTCTTGAAAAAATCAACCTTAGAATCAACGAGGGCGAGTTTATAATTCTCTGCGGAAAAAGCGGCTGTGGAAAAACGACCCTGCTTCGTCAACTCAAGCCTGCAATTGCACCAAAGGGTGAGCGCGATGGCGAAATATATTTTAACGGCACGAAGCTTGACGAAACAGACCTCAGAACGCAGTCTGAAAAGATCGGCTTTGTTATGCAAAATCCCGAGAGTCAAATTGTCACGGACAAGGTGTGGCACGAGCTTGCATTTGCTCTTGAAAACCTCGGAATGGAAACGGCGGAAATCCGTCTGAGAGTTGCCGAGATGGCTTCATACTTCGGCATCGACGATTGGTTCGATAAAAAAACAGCCGAGCTTTCCGGCGGTCAGAAACAAATATTAAATCTTGCCGCCGTGATGGCAATGCACCCCGACATTTTGATTCTTGACGAGCCGACCTCACGTCTTGACCCGATCGCCGGCGAGCGATTCCTCGAAACCGTCAATAAAATCAATAAAGATCTCGGCGTTACTGTAATCCTGACCGAGCACAGACTTGAAAATATTTTTTCTTTTGCCGACAGAATTGTTGTAATGGATAACGGAAAAATTATTGCTGACGGTGAGCCGAAAAAAATCGGAGAAATCGCAAGCAATTTACCCGAGTTCGTTAAGCTGAGCTTGCCTGCGGCTATGAAGATTTTTGCTTCCACAAATGAAAAAGGTGACGCTCCCGTTTGTGTGCGTGACGGAAGAAATTGGCTCGGAAGTCAAAATATTTTTTGCAAAAAAGTTGAAAGAAAAAGTATAGTTTTCAGTGAAAAAAATGCAATAGAATTAAAAAATATTTCGTTTAAATACGAAAAAGATTCCGATGATATTTTACACTCAATGAACCTGAAAATTCCGCAGGGCTGCATATTCGCTTTGCTCGGCGGAAACGGAGCGGGCAAATCAACTCTTTTTAAAATTATTCTCGGAATTGAAAAGCCCTACAGCGGTAAAATAAAAATCAACGGCAATGTTGCCGCCATGCCGCAGGAGGTTCAAACTCTCTTTGCTTCAAGAACAGTACAAGATGAGCTCAGAGAGATGTCGCAGAGCAGTGAAGAAATAAAAAAAGCTGCCGAGCTTACGCAAATTGAAAATCTTCTTAAAAATCACCCGTTTGACCTCAGCGGCGGCGAGCAGCAGCGTGTTGCCGTTGCAAAGCTTTTACTTTGTGAGCGTGACATTTATTTCTTTGACGAGCCTACCAAGGGTATGGACGCAGAATTTAAAAAGATTTTTTCAAATATATTAACCGAGCTGAAAGCAAATAATAAAACTGTTGTTATTATTTCGCATGACATAGATTTTTGCGCCGAAAATGCAGAGCTTTGTGCAATGCTTTTTGACAGGAATATTTCCGCAGTCAACACAACCGATAAATTTTTTGACGGCAACCGTTTTTACACAACTGCGGCTAACAAAATTTCAAAAGGATTTATCGATGGCGCAATAACGGAAAAGGATGTGATTGAATGTATAAAAAAATAATCACTCTTTTTGTCTTCATCCTCGGAATCCCCGCTATAATTTTCGGATGTTCCAAGCTGATAATCTCAAAACAATATTACGTTGCGAGCGCGTTGATAATCGCACTTGCGCTTGCCGCTCTTTTTTTGAGCCTTGAAAAGAAAAAGATGCAGACGAGGGAGCTTGTCGCAATTGCCTGTGTTGTTGCTTTGGCGGTTGTCGGACGCGCGGCGCTTTTTATGCTTCCTCAGGTAAAGCTAACCTGTGCAATCGTAATCCTTGCGGCGATATCGTTCGGTCCCTATGTCGGATTTTTATGCGGCTCGCTTTCGATGCTCGTTTCAAACATATTTTTCGGTCAGGGCGCGCACACGCCTTTTCAGATGTTCGGCATGGGGCTTGTAGCATTTCTCTGCGGACTGATTTTTTATAAAAAAAGCTATGGCAGAAGCCGCCCGGCGGTTGCAATTGTCGGCGGCATATTGTGCTTTGCCATTTACGGCTTTATTGTCGATTCAAGCTCCGCTCTTTTTTTCTCCGCCGCACCGACAGTTAAAACCATGCTCCCTGTTTATATCTCGGGTATGAGCTTCAACGCAATTCATGCCGTAACAACGCTCATTGCGCTTTTTGTTGCAACGCCTTATATTCAGGATACATTCGACCGAATAGCAAAAAAATACGGACTTTTCGGCACATGACCAACAGTTGATTACTTTAAAGGATTGATTAACCGATATGAAAAAATATACTTCTCTTCTGCTTATTTCTGTTTTAATTCTCTTGTCGGGCTGCGGAATTACCGTGACCAAGGTCGAGAACACAACAGCCGATGAGCAAAACATTATTACCGACGAAAGCACAATATCTTCAACGGATTCCGTTATAACCTCAACGACGGGTTATACCGCAACTGCATCGAACACAACAACCGCAAAAATTACAACAACGGCACACACGTCCAAGCCCTCCAAGGTCACCACGACAAAGAAGCAGGAAAAAACCGTAACGTGCACAATCGAAATCGAATGTAAAACAATACTCAACAATCTCGGTAATCTTCGTCCCGAAAAGAAAGCGTTTCTGCCGAAGGACGGATATATTCTTAAAGAAACAACCGTTTCCGTCGCCGAGGGCAGCACAGTTTTTGACGTGCTGAGGCTCGTTTGCAAGCAGAACACCTGCCCCGAGAAATGCACCTACTGCCGTAAATCGGGAATTCAGCTTGAATATGTTTACACTCGCAGTTATGACAGCGAATATATCAGAGGAATTCATCAGCTCTACGAAAAGGACTGCGGCACTAAATCCGGCTGGATGTATTCGGTCAACGGAGTTTTCCCGAATTACGGCGTTAATAAATACACCGTCAAAAACGGCGATGATATAAAATTCCGTTATACCTGCAACGGTTTCGGCGAGGATCTCGGTGCAAGCTTCACGGGTTGACTAACAAAGGAAAATAGATTATTATTAAGGTTGTATTTTATCCCTTCCGCCACAAGCGCAAGCAAAGCCAAAAATGCCAAACAATCTTACCGAGTGAGGTCAACATGATTACATACACAAGAATAACATTTGAAGAAGCAAAAACTATGCTCGACGAAGGCGGCTGTATAATGTTCGACGTGCGTACCGATGAAGAATTC
Organism: Ruminococcus sp. CAG:488; assembly: GCA_000434055.1. GTDB lineage: Bacteria > Bacillota > Clostridia > Oscillospirales > Acutalibacteraceae > CAG-488. The sequence continues at coordinate 54,292 of HF999640.1, forward strand.
TTCACGGGGCATGCCGAAGGAGCGGTCAACTTTGACGTTGACACGATCAATGCCGAATCCGCCGCCGAGCTTATTCCGAATAAGGACACTCCGATTATTGTCTATTGCAAAACGGGCGAGCGTGCCAAGCTTGCCGCCGAAGCACTGTGCGAGCTCGGCTACACAAACGTTTACGACGTCGGCAGTCTCGTCGAATGGCCGTACGGCTTGTCATTTGAATAAACACATAAAAAGCTTCCTTTTTTCAAGGAAGCTTTTTCATATCCGTATGGTTCGTCGAATTCTGATACAGAAAACGTTTTATTTGCAAAAGGCGGCAACCCTATTTTGACATTATCTCAAGTGCCTTATTTATAACCGCCAACTGATCCTCGCCCGGCATAACCTTAACGGCTATGTGCGGCTTGCCTGCGGCGGAAACCGTTATCCTGCCTCGCATATATTTTGCAAGATTCGATATCTTTTCCATATCAAGCGTTTCTATAAACAGCTTGACGTTACTGCCCGTTCGCCCTATCTCATAAACGCCCTGCTGTAACGCAGTATTTCTGAGAAGCGAAACAGTGATAAGGCCCTGAACGCACTGCGGCGGTTCACCGAAGCGGTCTATAAGCTCGTCGAGAACATCATCGGCATCATCATGGTTTTTGATGTCCGCAATCCTGCGATACATCGCAAGCTTCTGCGCAACATCCTCAATGTAATCGGCAGGAATATGTGCGTCGATCGGCAGATCAATAAGACATTCTTTTTCGGGAACAGCAGAAATCTCGCCTTTCTCCTCACGAACGGCTTGATCAAGCATTTTTAAATACATATCATAGCCGACCGATTCCATATGGCCGTGCTGCTGTGCACCGAGAATGTTTCCGGCACCTCTGATTTCAAGGTCACGCATCGCGATATGGAAGCCCGAACCGAACTCGGTATATTCACGAATTGCCGTCAGTCGCTTTGCGGCAACCTCCGTCAGCTCCTTGCCGCGTCTGAACGTGAAATAAGCGCTTGCACGTCTTGACGAACGGCCGACACGTCCCCTTATCTGATGAAGCTGGGCAAGACCGAGCCTGTCTGCATCCTCGATTATCAACGTGTTGACATTAGGCACATCAACACCGGTTTCAATAATCGTCGTACAAACAAGTACATCAATATCACCCTCAAGCAGGTCACGCCAAATGTTGCTCAGCTTATCCTCGGTCATCTGTCCGTGAGCAACGGCAACATTTGTATCCGGGAGAAAATCTCTGAGCTTTGACGCCATTCTTTCAATCGTTTCCGTTCTGTTATGCAGGTAATAAACCTGTCCTCCGCGGCGCAGCTCAGATTGAATCGCCTGAATTATAACATCAAAATTATACTCTATAACATAAGTCTGGACAGGGTGCCTATCGTGCGGAGCTTCCTCAAGAATCGACATATCCCTGATTCCTGTCATTGCCATGTTGAGAGTCCTCGGAATGGGCGTTGCGCTGAGTGTCAATACATCAACATTCGGGTATTGCTCTTTAAGTTTTTCTTTCTGCGCAACACCGAAGCGCTGTTCCTCATCGACAATTATCAGTCCGAGGTCACGGAATTCAATATCCTTTGAAATCAGCCTGTGAGTTCCGACAATAATATCAACATATCCCCTTTTGAGATCCTGTTTGATTTTTTTCTGCTGATTAGTCGGAACAAAGCGAGAAATCATCTGTGCTTCAACAGGGAACCCGTCAAAACGCTTGCAAATCGTCTGGTAATGCTGGAGCGCAAGAATCGTTGTAGGCACAAGAATCGCACACTGTTTACCGTCGGCAACGCACTTAAATGCAGCACGCAGCGCAACCTCTGTCTTACCGAAGCCGACATCGCCGCATAGGAGTCTGTCCATCGGGTACGGCTTCTCCATGTCGTTCTTTATCTCCTGAATACAGCGGAGCTGATCATCCGTTTCTTCATATTCAAAACGGCGCTCAAAATCGTTCTGCATATCAATATCGGGAGAAAAAGCAAAACCCTTTATCTGTGTTCTCTTGGTATACAGGTCAATAAGCTCCTGAGCGATATCCTTAACCGCCGAGCGTACGCGGGATCTTGTTTTCTGCCATTCCTTGCCGCCGAGCTTGTTTAATTTGACTGTGCCGTTCTCACTTTTTGAACCGATGTATCTCGAAACCTGATCAAGCTGAGTAACGGGCACATAAAGAATGTCGCCCTTGTCGTATTTTATTTTGATATAATCCTTAATATTTCCGTCGGCTTCAAGGCTTGTGATACCCTCAAAAATGCCGATACCGTGAGCGGTATGAACAATATAATCGCCCTTGTGAAGATCCTCAAGCGAATTGAACACCGCCGCCTTGTTGACTTTTTTGTTAGCCTTTCTGACAGGCAGAGCTGTTCTGCTTCCGTAGGTTATAACTGTCAGCCCGGCATCGGGATATTCAAAGCCTGCCGAAAATCCGCCGGGTAAAACAATGACTTTGTTCGGAATCAGCTCCTCTGGCGGGTTTGGCATATATGTCGCAGAAAAGCCTTCACCCTGCAAATCCGATGCCAATGCCTGAGCTGATTTATCCGTTCCCGCTATAACAAAAACCGAGTGTCCTTTCTTTTGATACATTGGCTTAATATCGTCAATAAGCATGCTCATTGAACCGTTCCACGGCGAAAACTGACGTGCATTGAACGTTACAAGTCCCTTGACAGGCGTATCAAACGAGCCTCTTGCAATGTTGTCAAGATAGACCGCCCCGAGGTCCTCATAAATGCCCAAAAGCTCACTGAATTCGAGCATAAATCTGTCAAGACCTTTGCAAATGATGCCCTCCTCGAGGAAAGCTTTAAGCTCCTCATGGAAAAGCTCAAGTGAAGCGTTCGCATGCTCTTTAACGGCGAAGCTCTCGCTGACAAACAAAAGCGGCTCGTCAATATAGTCAAAAATCGTTGCCGCACAGGGATAGATGAGCGGCAAATATCTGTCGATATTCGGCAGATGAATTCCGCCGTTGAGCTTTTCAAGGTCGGCAGAAAGCAACTGCTTTGCCTGAACGGAGCCTTTGCCCTTTGTCTTTGCAATCTGCTCCTCAATAAGGTCGGCAAGTCTGACGGGATTACAGCAGATTTCGTTTGCAGGCGTAATTACAACGGAATTCGTCGAATCTATACGTCGCTGACTCTCGGGGTCAAACGTAGAAAGGCAGTCTATACTGTCACCCCAGAATTCAACTCGGTAAGGGTTAGCGCAGTCGGGAGAAAAAATATCAATTATTCCGCCCCTGACAGCGAACTGACCCGAGCCGTCAACCTGGCTGCTCCTTGTATATCCGGCATTGATAAGCCTGTCAATAAGCTCATCCTGCTCGACGGTTTCGCCGACGGTGAGCGTTATCCTCTTGGCGATAAGCTCCTCGGGAGGAATTGTGAGCTGCAAAGCCGCCTCAACCGAGCAGACAACCGCACGCACACTGCCATCGACGAGATGACCGAGCACGCTCAGTCTGGAATGTTCATAATCACGGGATTTTATGTCGTCGGGGCGCAGGGATATGTCTCCGGCAGGATACATGACGGCATCGCAGCCAAAGGCATTGAGATCTTTACACAGCTTATTCGCCGAGCTTTCGTCGGGCGTTATAACTATTGCTTTGTGAGGTGAAAGGTCTTGGCAAAGCGCCGATATCACGTGCGCCTTGTGAATCTGCGACAGTCCGAGCGCACCCGCAGGCAAGCGTCGGTTTGTCACATTATAAAGCAGGGAACGATACTCACCGAGGCCCTTCAGAGCTTTTGTAAAACAGGACATTTTTAGCTCCAATTCTAATTAAATTACTATGTTGTTGTTTCTCATATCTTGTTTAAGTCTTTCAATATCACGATCGCCGAAGCAATGAGCTTTCATTCCGACATATTCGGCCATATCAACATTCGTCTGCGAATCGTCAATGAAGAAACACTCTTCGGGAATCAGTGAAAACTCATCAAACAAAATCCTGTAAATCTTCTCCGCCGGTTTTATTTCATTATAGCGCGCCGAGATGATAAATCCGTCGAAAAAGGCAAACGCAGGTACACTTTTTTTGAAATCGTCAAACCAATCGGGACAATTTGAAAGAAGATAGATCTTGTACCCATTCTCCTTGAGAGCTTTAACAACCGGATACATCTCGTTGATCGGCGGCATTTCAGTCTCACGCTCAATCACCATTTTGCGTACCTCGGCATGAAGTCTCTCGGGCAAACGGCTGTTCATTTTATTCAGAGCTTCCTCAACGGAAAGGTCTCCCTTATCCATCAGCGCCCATTCTTTTGAACGGAAGGTATTCGCAAGAACAGCGTCTCTGTCCTCGGGAGCAAAGTGATTGCTGACCGAACGAACCGGGTCAAAATCAATCAGAACTCCGCCCATATCAAATATAATATTTTTTATCATTCAACCGCCTCCGTTCTCAAATTTACCGTCAGTCGGATTGCTACTAAGGTATTATATAACAGATTCCCGTAAAAATCAATTTAGGTTGGTTAAAATTAAACGTTTTCTTCAAATAGTTATATAACAATTTAACTGTATCGGCAATATAGTAGTTTTAATGCATAATATATATGTAAGATTATGGACAATAACGGAGAAATCGCAAAGAATAACAGTGAAATAGGTTCTTTCTTTCTTAAACACAATTCATAACTTATAGTTTTTGCACCCATGCGTTACGGACACGTGGGTGCGCTTTTATTTTCTATGACAAAATCTTAATCAAAAATTAAGATTTCAAGGGTTTAAAGCTCTTGAATTAACCCGTAATTTGTGTTAAAATTTATTGTACTTGTCATGATAATCCAATAAAAACTGATGTCTGTGAATACGGAGGAAATAGAATGAAGGCAAAAGTTAAATACAGGACATACGGGAATATTCCCGACATGGACACCGTCAAGGATATTATTATATATGGCGCAAAGCAAGGCAAACATAACAAACAGTATGCCTTTAAGAATATGAATGGCGAATACTGTGAGAAGACCTTTGATGAAGTTTTTTATGACACAACGGGACTTGGTCAGCATCTTTATACCCTCGGTTTAAAGGGTAAAAAGGTTGCCATTCTCAGCGAAAACAGCTACTACTGGATAGCGGCTTTTTATTCTATCGCCAGCGGAAATATGATCGCTATACCGCTTGACCCAAAGCTTCCGAAAGAAGATCTTGTCGATCTCATGGTAAGAAGCGGATGCGACGCGATTTATTATGCCCAGGATTTTGAACCTGCAATTCAGCTTATGAAAGAAAATCCCGATGTCAAGCTTTCGTTTTATCTCAAGCTCGAGGCTTTTGATGAGCTTGTCAGAATGGGACATGATGAGCTTGACAACGGAGCGAAATATTATCTCGATGACGAGGTTAAGCCCGATGACCTTGGATTTATTGTTTATACCTCCGGCACAACGGGCAAGAGCAAGGGCGTTATGCTCTCTCAAAAGAACGTTGCCGTCGATGCAATAGCAACATGCCGGGCGATGACGGCAGATCGAACAGTTGCATTTCTTCCGTTTAACCATACTTTTTCTTGGGCAAGTGCACTTTTTGCATGCCTGCTGCTTTCAAAGTGGGGCTATATATGCTCAAATCTGAGAAATCTTCAGAAGGATATGTATGCCTATCATCCGCAGCACATTACGGCTGTTCCTCTTGCCGTTGAAACAATCTATAAAAAGATTTGGTTCACCGCACGCAAGGAGGGTAAGGAAGAAAAGCTCAAAAAAGGCATCAAGCTGAGCAATGCGCTAATGAAGATCGGTATTGATGTCAGAAGGAAGCTTTTTAAAGAGATTCTCGACAACCTCGGCGGAGATCTTGAAATGATAATCTGCGGCGGTGCGTCTCTTGATACAAAATATGAGAAAGGTCTTTATGAGCTGGGAATTCAAATAATAAACGGATATGGCGCCACAGAGTGTTCGCCGATCATCACCTGCAACAGGCTCAGCAACTATAAGCTCGGCAGTGCAGGCTATGCGCTTGAGTGCAATGACATTATGATAAAGGATCCTGACGAAGAGGGCATCGGTGAGGTCTATGCACGGGGCTCAAATGTTATGATGGGCTATTATGACGAACCGGAGGCAACAGCCGAAGCCTTTGACGGAGATTGGTTCAAAACAGGCGACTATGGCTACATGGATAAGGACGGCTTCCTTTTCCTAAGAGGTCGCAAGAAAAACCTCATCGTTCTTTCAAACGGAAAAAATGTTTCACCCGAAGAGATTGAGGACAAGCTTTTGACGGTGGACTACATAAAAGAGGTTGTTGTCTACGAAGAAAACGGTGCAATAACCGCTGAATTCTTTCTTGATGAGAATGAACCCGACGCAAAAGACAGACTCAAAAAGGATGTGCGTGCAATAAATATGCAGCTTCCGACGTATAAGCAGGTCACAAAAACCAAGATTCGTGACACGGAGTTTCCAAAAACAACAACGCTTAAAATAAAAAGAAAATACTGATTGCTAAAACCGCTTGAGCGATAAACTCAAGCGGTTTCCTGTTTTTACGCAACGCCTCAAAAACGAGGTGTGTATCATTATTTGCGGAGGTTTCCTTAATCCTCAAACGGGATTTTCATATTAAGATATCTTTCGAATCTTTCCGGTGAGCGTTTATAATAACGTTCCCCTCTGTCAATCGCACCGATGTTAATCATCTCACTCTCTGTCAGTTCAAAATCGAAGATATCTATATTTTCCCTGATATGATCGGGAGATTTTGATCCGGGGATGACGATATTACCCTCCTGAACATGCCAGCGAAGAATTATTTGTGCATTTGTCTTGCCGTATTTTTTTGCCAGCCTTGTAAATATCGGCTCGCTTATCAGTTTGCTGTCGCCGTGACCGAGCGGATACCATGCCTGGATTCGAATATCCTGAAGATTTAAGAATTTTTTCAGTTCCTGTTCACCGGAGTACGGATGTAATTCTGTCTGAAGCACAGCCGGCTTTATTGAACAAACATTCATCATCCGACACATTTCCTGCTGAGTAAAATTCGAAAGGCCTATTGATCTTACCTTGCCCTCCCGATAAGCTTTTTCAAGCATTCTGTATCCCGAGATGAAATCTCCCGTCGGCTGATGAATCAGCAAAAGGTCAATATAATCGGTGCCCAGTCGCTCAAGGGTTCTGTCAATCGCATTCTCGTCCGTGTAATGAGTCGGCCATATCTTTGTTTCAAGAAAAATTTCGCTGCGTTGCAGTCCAGAATCTTTCATTGCCCTGCCGACAGCCTTTTCGTTGGCATACATATTTGCCGTATCTATAAGTCTGTAACCGCATTCAAGCGCAGCAAAAACGGACTTTTCCGCTTCATCGGGTGAAAGCAAATACGTTCCTATTCCGAAAATCGGCATTGTACGGCCATTGTAAAGCCTAACATATTCCATAATACCGCTCCTTTCAAGCAATCACCCATCTTCTTTTTAAAAGTAATTATAACACCTAAACCTGACTTTATGTCAATAAAAAAATTGTAATAATTTTATAAAAAAACGGCAACAGAATTGCCGCTTTTATTACAATATAAGCTCGGGGAACGGCACAAACATTTTAACGTCCTCGTCATGCTCCCCAATCATTTTTTCCATCCACACCATGTCGTACCATGTGTCAAACTTTCTGCCGCATTTTTCAAACCGACCTACGGTTTTATAGCCTAGGTGCTCATGAAAATTGACGCTGTTCATAGTCAAATGCTCGTCCTCGACCTCCGGATAACCGATGCAGGCATATAGATTTATAACATTCTGAGCCACAGATATTTCTTCAATCGCAGCATAGAGCCTTTTGCCGATTCCTTTATTGCGGCAGCCTTCGTCAATATAAATTGACGTTTCCGCCGAATGATCATAAGCTGCACGCCCTACAAATGAGCCTGTGTAAGCATATCCTACGATCTTGTCTCCGACCTCGGCAACAAGGTACGGATATCTTTCCAGTGTGTTCTCAATCCGCTTTTTGAATTCATGCACTGTCGGCACGTCATACTCAAACGTGATAGCCGTTTTCTCAACATAAGGTGCATAAATTTCCAACAGTTTCTCGGCATCGTCGGGTGACGCCACACGAATATTAACATTCTCCATTTCAGTACCTCCGCTTATATTCCGAAATGAATTACCCATTTATCAAACATCACTGCCGTTTCAAGAAGCGTTCTGAGCTTATCAAGCTCTGCCGAATTTCCTATCGCTTCAATAAAGCTCCGCTCCGAGGTCGGCGGAATCAACGTTATACCGCAATATGCAAGCCCTTTTTTCGGCTCATCAACAACATGGTGGTAGAACTCTATCTCGGCAAGCTTTGGTAAAATATCTTCAATTGCATCGTCAGGCACCGCTATGCACGCATATTTCTGCGGCTCGTACATATCAAACCTCACGCCTTTTTGAGGCTCATGCGGCATCATCGCAAATTCATGGACCGCCATTCATATCACTCCTATATGAAATATCGGCTGCAGCTTTTTCGCCGCAGCCGTTTAATCCTTCGGTTACTTTTTTAATCTCTTCTCAAGGCTTCGATCGGCGTCATTTGAGCCGCGCGCTTTGCAGGATAAATTCCGAAGAAAATTCCTATTGCGCTTGAAAATCCTACTGCGATAAGAACTGTTGTAAATTTAACCGTTATCGGTATGTTAATATAAGCCGCAACCGCCCATGCACCGCCGACTCCGAGTACAAAGCCTATTGCACCGCCGAGCAGACACAGAATTACGGATTCTGTCAGGAACTGGAGCATGATGGTTGATGTCTTGGCTCCGAGAGCCTTTCTGATACCGATTTCTCTTGTTCTCTCAGTTACCGAAACCAGCATGATATTCATAACGCCTATTCCGCCGACAAGCAATGATATCGCACTGACAGCGGCAATAAATGTGGTGAAAATACTTATAACAGAATCAAGCAAATCAATATATGTCGCCATAATGCTAAGCGAATAAACTGAATCATCAAAGCTGCCATGTCTTGTTTTTATGAGATTGAGAGCCGATTCGCCTGTGTTATCAAGGTCTGCGTCGTTGCTTGCCATCAGATAAAGCTGCGTATACCTATTCACTTTGTCAGTAAGCTCGCCGTTGAGCGATGCGGGTATCGCAAGCATTTCCATGCTCATTGCACCTGTTGAATAAGTTGACATCATGCTTTCCAGTTGGTCTTGCGATACCATGGAATTTTCCGTCATATCAACAACGCCGATAATTTTCAGGGAAACCGTCGTATTATTTATTGTATAATTTATCGTTTCTCCGACACAGTTTTCTTTGCCGAAAATCTTTTTAGCCGTCATTGTGCTGATGATGCAAACATTTCGCTTCTGGTCATATTCGTCCTTAGTCCATGATCTGCCGTACTTTGTTGTCATCCGATTGATAAAGAGCAAATCCTCATTGCCCGCAATTGTAAAAACCAAACCGTCATATTTGCCTGCCTGCGCCTGACCGAATGAGAATTCATAAGGCGAACAATAGCTGACCGTACCGAGCTTTTTTATTGAGGAAATATCCTCCTCGGTTATATAGTTTGACTGGTTGGCAGTATTGGCATTGACGGAAATCTGAATGGCATTTGAGCCCATATCCTCAATCATACCGACAATATAATCACGGCCACCGTTGCCGATGGTTATAATCGAAATAACAGAAGCAACGCCGATTATGATACCGAGCATCGTCAAAAGCGAACGCATCATATTTGTTTTTATACTGAAAATTGCAATCCGTATATTCTCTCTGATATCCACAGCAGTCCTCCGTTACTTCAGCTTAACCTTTTCTCCGTCAGCAAGCCCGCTTGTGTTTTTGATAAGAATATCGCCCTCTTTTACTCCCGAAAGAACCTGATAATAGGTATCATTTGAGATTCCGAGAGTGACCTTCTTCTTTTCTGCGGTTGATTTCTCCTGATTATATGCATAAACATAAACGTCCGAGCCGTCAATAATTATCGCTTCAACAGGAACGACGAGCGCATTTTCCTGAGTGTCCGTAATTATTGAGATATCAACGTCTGTTCCGACTATGAATGACTTGTCGCCGTCCTCTATTGTAACTTGGGCCGGAATTGTGTTTGAGCTTCCGCTGCCCGACATAATTGAATTGATATCAAACGAGCTGCCGGTGGATGTTGCAATTGCTCCGACATAAGATACCCTGCCCTCATGGACTTCATTATTTGCCGATTTTACCGAAACCTCTTGATTAAGGCTCACATCAAGCACATCATATTTACTCAGCGAAATATCGGCAACAAGAGGATAATTGAGAACCTTTATGCCAACCTTTTCCGAGTCGAAGAAAGCGCTTATCATCTTTGAAACATCAAGCCCCGAGGAAACGGAAGAAATGATGGAGCTGATATCAATATTCTTGCCGTCAACAGCGGTCTGAACCTCAACCGTTTCGCCGACAGTAATATTAACCTCACTGACAAGCCCTTTTTCCTCTGCAATCCAGCCCTTTTTCATTTCATTTGTCTGAGTAAGAGCCTTTTGATATTCCGACTGTGCGTTTTCATATATTGTTTTATAAATCGAAAGGTAGGTATCGTTTGACTGCAATTCAAGCGTTGCGAGCTGAGCCTTGAGCTGAACAAGTGACATTTCGGCATTGATAAGTGCACTTGAGCCGCCGCTCATCTTAGCAAAAGCATTCATATCAAAGGAACCGGAGCCGCCTGCAATCTTTCCGAGGTTGTCGAGTAAACCGGAAATATCCGAGCTGCTCGATCCCGCCGAAAGGAGCGCTGTGAGTACCTTTTTTGCTGTTGCCTCGTCATATTCAACACCGAAAAGCTTTGCGACTTTTATAAATCTCTTCACAAGGTCATCAGAGACCTTTACACCTGCCGAGTTTCCGGATGACGACGGCTTATTTTTTGATGCGTTTGATTTCGCCTTGAGCGTTTCTATCTGCTTTTCAAGGTCGGAAATCTGCTTCTTTGTGCTTGCAATACTCTTGCTTGCAGAGGATGCCTCATTTTTTGCCTTATTATATGCGGCAAGAGCCTTTTGATAGTTGTTTTCTTTTTCATTCAGTGCCGCTTCAAGCGAAGAAACATCGAAAGTAGCGAGAACATCTCCTGCTTTAACTGTATCGCCGACCTTGACGTTGACTGTCTTGACCTTTACCTTGTCAATCAGCGCATAGGTTTTCTCCGAAGCGGTTGAAACAGTTCCCGTTGTGTCAAGCGTTTCGTTAATCGTCTGCTTTGTAACCTCGACAGTGCTGACAGCAAGCTTTTCATCGGGCTTGAAAATCATGTAAGCTATGGCCGAAAGGACAACCACCGCCAAAATCGAGCAGAGGATAATAACTTTTTTGTTTTTCTTCTTTTTCTGCTGCATAAACGCACCCCTTAACTTTATATCTATATACTAATCAATATTTTATCGGGAGAACAACATGAAACCCCTCAAAATAATATTTCCTTTGTTAATAATAATTTTTCTGACCTCCTGCGTGGGTCAGAAACAACTCAATATTGACGAGCTGCTGAAAAAATACAACAGCATAACGGAAAGCGAGCTGGAAAGCTCAATGTTTACCGTTTACAAGAGCGGCAATGATTTTGTTTACAAAAGAATCGAAGGCAGTGCATTGCTTTGCCTTTATGCCGCCAAAGACGGTGAAATCACCCAATGCACCGTCACTGTGAAAAGCAACGATAAGACCGGCTTCGAACCGCTTTGCATATCGGTAATCGAAGCTTTAACAGGCTTTTCTGCCAAAGAGAGTGAAGATTTTTTTAAAAGTCCCGGTACTTTGAAAAATTATAAGCTGACAATCAATAATTACGGAATCGGCAAGACCATGATCCTGAATAGAATTGAAAATGAACTGAACACCAACAGTATGCCGACCTTAAAAAGGAAAGTAAAAGAGGAGGATATAGCACGTCCCACTCTTTCCGACACTGATAATTTCACTAAAATTATTAGACAATAAAAATAATGCGTACAAATTAAATAATTGTTAAAATTTGGTTAATAAAGCAAAAAGGTGATGGTTTTCCATCACCTTTACACTGCATTTTAAATAGAAATCAACCAACGAAACCGCATGCGGGAATCTCTGTTTCCGGCTCCTCCGTCGGAGTTTCCGGCTCTGTTGTTGTCTCATTTTCAGGCTTGTAGTAAAGCTCAAGAGCCTTGTTAGCAATAATGCTGTTTGAAATAGCATTATTAAGAGCTTCTACGTCCACGCCGGCATCTGTAAGGAATGCATCAGCGATATCACGAAGTGCGCCCGGATCCTTAATTTCATCGGAACCGATGCCCTTATCGTTGATGTACTTCTCAAGAGTTGCAACGAGGTCAGCAACATCTTCTTTTGAAGCGCCCGTCTTAATAGCGTCAACAATGTCATTTGCGATATCTTCTGCCTTTTCGTCATTCTGGAGAGCTGAAACAGCACCTTCGATTGTTGAAGTTGTTGTCTCGGGAACGTCTTCAGCTACATCGTTTTCAGCACGAACAGAGAAAGCAACAGTTGCGCAGACAGTGGCTACCATAAGAATTGCCAAGAACTTTTTCATACGAATTCATCCTTTCATAATATTTATTAGCATGAGTATTGTAACCCATAATAATACAAAAGTCAAGCGGTTTAAGAAAAATTAGAAAAAAGTTTATACAATAAATCTGTTTTATGAATGAGCCTTACTGTAATCATAATTTTTCCAGCAAATCGTAACGGTTTTGCCGCTGACCGAGTATCTCTCAACATTGTGGTAATTGTTGATTGAGCCTTCCTTGAAGCCCTCTTCCTCAAGTCCGTCAATGAATAGATTCATCATTTTATCTGTCGGGAATTCGATTGTTGCAACCATCACGAGTGTTGTTTGATCACGGTGCTTTTCAAGCACACCCGTCTCGAAGTCCGCTGCCCACCAGCAATATCTCTTGCCGTAGTCAATCTTCTGAACAGGAGTTGAATCCGCAGCTTTCTCATACTGCCAGAGCTTCATTGAAACAGGCATTGCGTCCTGATCCTCAACACACTTGTAAAGAAGATTATTGGGACCGAATTTATCAAGTGCGGTCTGATTGTGGTCTCTGTAATAAAAACCAACCTCACAGCCGACCGTAGCCATGGCATATTCGCCCTTCCAAAGCTCAATAAGCCAGTCCTTGTCGTTATAGGTGAAATAGATTCTGATGGTTGAAAGATAGAAATTAACAAACTTGGCGCCCCAGTCATAAGCGCCGTTAAATCCGAACTTTCTCTGCGGAGCAAGAGCATTGTAAACTACATTCGGCGAGGCTGTTGTCGACTCCGGTTTTGTAGTGGTTCTCTTTGTTACGGTTTTCTTTGTTGTCGTCTGTCTGTTTGTCGAAGCGCTCGGAGTTGTATTACTCGGGGTAATATTGCTTGCCGTGTACTTGTTGCCGGACTGATTCGGGTTGTAAACGACCGAATGACCATTGTTGTCAACAATAAAAGACTGACCGTCATCGCCGACAACGATCTGTGTCGGGCCCTCCAGAATGTTGTTGCCCTGTCCGATTTGAATTTCGTCCGAACTGCCGGCAGACTTCTTCTGAGTAATTTTCTTAACAGAGCCGCAGCCCGTCAGCACAACGCTGAATACTATTATGAATGAACAAAGCAAAGCTATGTAACGTGTTTTTGAGTTTTCCTTCTTCATTTTACACAATCTCCATTATATTTTTTTACATTGTATCACAGATTCAAAAAAATTACAATACCCAAAAATTCCCTCATATATCCGTCGTATAAAAAAAGGCTGCCGCACTCAACGACAGTCCTTCTGTTTATAAATTACCTGCATTCGCGAGCATCTCTCTTGCGCTCTCAAGCTGGAGCTTTGTAATCTCCATGCCGCCCATAATTCGTGCAATTTCCGCAACACGTTCTTCCTCGATTAGCGACTTAATGTTTGTATATGTCTTTCCGTCGGAAACAGACTTGCTGATATAAAGGTGAACGTCGCCCTGAGCCGCAATTTGTGCAAGGTGTGTAACGCAGATGACCTGTCTGCCCTTCGATGCACTTCTGAGCTTCATTGCAATCTTCTGCGCTGCTCTGCCGCTGACACCCGTATCAATTTCATCGAAAATCATCGTGTCAACACCGTCGGTCTCGGCAAGAACATTTTTAATCGCAAGCATGATTCTTGAAAGCTCACCGCCCGAAGCAATCTTTGCAAGAGGCTTCGGCTCTTCACCGGCATTGGCTGAAATCAAAAATTCAATCTCGTCTTTTCCGTTTTCCGTCAAGCCGATATCGTTGCATTTCACGACAAAGCGAACATTCGGCATGTCAAGAAATTCGAGCTCCGAGCATATTGCATTGCTGAGCTTTTCGCCTGCCGTTTTTCTTGATTCGGTCAGCTTGCAAGCCGCCGTTTCCGTTTCGGCGAGGGCTTCCTTTTCCTGCTTTTGAAGCTCCTTGACTCTTTTCTCGGAAAAAGCTATGTTATCAAGCTCGGCTCTCGCCTTTTCAAGATATTCGAGCATTTCCTCCTCGGTGTCGCCGTATTTTTTTGAAAGACGATAGAGCAGATCCAACCTTTCGTCTATATCCTCAAGCTCGGACGGATCAAAATCAACCTCCGTCATTGCGTCACGCACCGTTTCGGCGATATCCTCAAGCTCGTATCTGATATCGGTTATTTTCTCAGAAGCTTCACCGAGCATCTCCATATAAGCACTCGCATTTGCTATTTCCGATTCCGCATCGGTTATCATGTCAATTCCTGCTCCGTCGGCTTTCAAGGCTTCATAGGCGATGTTAAGGCTTTCGATAACCTTCTGCGAATTATTGATAAGCGATTTTCTTGCCTTCAGCTCGTCACGCTCACCGATTGTTATTTCCGCCTTTTCAAGCTCATCGATTTGGTATGTTAAAAAATCAATTCTTTGCGACTTGGAGCTTTCATCGGTCGTCAGCTTTTTAAGCTTGCTTCTTATCTCGCAAAGCCTGCCGTATTTTTCTCTGTAATCCGCAAATAAATCCGCATTGCCTGCGAAACTGTCAACAAAGCCGCAATGCTTTTCGGGAGAAAGAAGCGACTGGTTGTCATGCTGACCGTGAATGTCAATCAGCTCGCCGCCGATTTCACGAAGCATTGAAACCGTCACGGGTGCACCATTGATACGGCAGACATTTTTTCCCTCACGGCTGAGTGTCCTGTTGATTATCAGCACACCGTCCTCGCAATCAATTCCGTTCTCGTCAAGAAAATTGCGAACTCTTTCATTTACATCCTCAAAGACGGCATAAACCTTTGCACTCTGCGCTCCTGTTCTGATGATATCACGGGAAGTCCGCTCGCCGAGGATAGCATTTATCGAGTCAATGACAATTGATTTTCCTGCACCCGTTTCACCTGTCAGAACATTAAGTCCGCAGCCGAATTCAATGGCAGCACTTTCGATTATTGCAACATTTTCAATTTTCAGACTTGTAAGCATATTATCACATCCTCAAATTGTGCGGCCGGTTTATTTAACTATTCTGTCGATAGATTCTTTCAGCTCGTGGGCGGTAGCTTCGGTTCTGCAAAGAGCAAAAATCGTGTCATCGCCTGCAATCGTGCCGACAAGGCCTTCCCACTCCATGTTGTCAAAGGCTGCGCACGCCGCATTCGCCATGCCGACATGACACTTGATAACAACCATATTCCCTGCATAATCCGAGGAAACGACCGAATGAGAAAAAATCGTTGTAAACTTTGAAAGGTATTCGTCGGTCTCGCTCTTGCCCTCAACATAGCAGTAAACGCCGTTCTTATCCATCTGCTTGACGAGTCTCAACTCTTTGATATCGCGGGAAACTGTCGCCTGAGTTGAGCTGAATCCGTTCTCTTCAAGCTTCTCAAGCATCTCCTCCTGAGTGCCGATCGCGTACATCTCGATAAGCTTGAGAATCATACTGTGTCTTTTCTTTTTCATGACATTTTTATCTCCTTTTACAGCCGCCTCTGCTCCAGCTTGCTGTTAAGTATTTCAAGAAACGTTTCGTTCTTTATTCTTATAAATTCGCCGAACATATCGGCTTTGGAAATTCTGACCGAGCATCCGCTCTCAATCGGAATTGAGTCCTCTCCGTCGCAGGAAAGACCGATTTCGACGTCTCCCTTGCCGTGAAGAATAAATTCCGAATCAGGCTTAAAAATCAACGCGCGGGAAAAAAGGGAATGTGTGCATATCGGTGTAAGCAATATGCTTTCTATCTGCGGATCGACCACGGGTCCGCCCGCCGAAAGATTGTATGCCGTTGAACCTGTCGGCGTGGAAAAAATAATTCCGTCCGCCGTGTATTTATTGAGAAACTTTCCGTTGTGCTCAACAACAAAATCGTCCATCTTTATCTGGAAGCCTCTTGCAACAACCGCATCATTGACGCAATAGTGAACGCTGAGCACCCTGTTATCGGGTGACATAATTTCCGCTTTCAGCATCATGCGACGGTCAAGCTCATATTTTCCGCTCTTGAGATTGGAAAGCATATTAAGCTCCGACGGCTCAAGACCTGCCATAAATGCAATCCGTCCCGCATTGATACCAAGAGTCGGTTTGCCGAATTTCGCCGCGTGAATTATAGTTCCGTCGCCACCGACCGCTATCACAATATCGCAGATCTTAATCATTTCATCAACAGTGATGAACTCGGCTTTTGTATCCTTGAATTCATCTTTATAATCACGCTTTATGCAATAGCTCATACTGTGCTTTTCAAGCTCGACGCAGACCTCAAGCGATACCTGCAAAGCGTTTTTTCTTGTTAAATTAGGAAGTAACGCGATTTTCATGCTGTTCCCCTGCCTTATTTATCAAGCTCGCCGTGTGAAAGCTTCACAAGCTCCTCCGGCGTTATTTCACACATTTTCTGTGCATTTTCGCTCTTTTGAATGTGCATAAGATATTCAATGTTTCCCTCCGGACCTTTGATCGGTGAAAAATCAAGATTTTTTACGTCAAATCCGTTTTCAAGTGCAAAATTCACTATATTTTCAACGACCTCAACATGAACCTGCGGATCCCGGACAACACCCTTTTTGCCGATTTTTTCTCTGCCTGCTTCAAACTGCGGCTTTATAAGGCACACAGCCTGTCCGTCACTTTTGAGAAGTTCACGCAGAACAGGAAGAATTATTCTCAGCGAAATGAAAGAAACATCAACGCTTGCAAAGTCAATATCCTCGGGAATTTCATTATGTGTAACATACCTGAAATTGGTGCGCTCCATGTTGACAACACGCTCGTCCGTTCTCAGCTTCCATGCAAGCTGACCGTAGCCGACATCAATCGAATACACCTTACTTGCGCCGTGGGTGAGCATACAGTCCGTAAAGCCTCCCGTCGATGCGCCTATATCCATACATATGCATCCGCCGAGATCAATATCAAATTTTTCCGCTGCTTTTTGCAGCTTCAGTCCGCCCCTGCTGACAAAAGGATTACGGTTTCCCCTGACTTCAATTTCATCATCAGGCTTCACCGAAGCTCCCGCTTTAAGCTCCTTCCGATCATTGAGGTAAACCTGTCCCGCCATAATCAGCGCCTTTGCCTTCTCCCTCGATTCGGCAAGTCCGCGCTGAGTGAGCGCTATATCAAGTCTTATTTTATCCGACAATATTTACACCTCAGCCGTCTTTTCAACGATTTTATTCACCATGCTGTCACTGTCAAATCCGTACTGCTTAATAAGCTCAGGCACCTTTGCCTGCTTAACAAAGCAATCCTCGACAGCCGTTATATCATAATTGCCCTTGTAACCGTGTTGGAGGAGCTCGGCGGCAAACTTTTCACCTATTCCGCCGCTTCTGACTCCCTCCTCATAGAAGAAAATATGCGTTGCATTCATAACCGCCTTGAGAGCCTCGGGGTCAATCGGCTTTATCCTGTTAAGCTTTAAAACCTTTGCGTCAATACTGTGATTTGCCAGCTCCTTTATTGCCTTTGCAGCTTCAAAAAACAGCCTTCCGTAGGTTACGATAACCTTATCGGCAGAGACATTGCCGTAAATGTCATAGGTTCCGAATGACGGTTCGTAATCCTCAGGAATTTCAGGCTCGCCTCCCCTTGGATAACGAACCGCAACAACGTCCTTGTCACGGTAAAATGCGTTACCGAAATCAATCTTCATTTCATCATAGGTCGCCGGGGAATATACAGTTACCTTGGGAATACTCTGCAAAAATGCAACATCATAAAGTCCGTTATGCGTCTCACCGTCGTCACCGACAAAGCCTGCACGATCAATAGCGAGCACAAGCTTCTGATCCTGCAATGCACCGTCATGCATTATCTCATCATAGCAACGCTGCAAAAACGTTGAATAAACCGCAAAAACAGGCAACATTCCGCCCTTTGAAAGTCCCGATGCAAAAGTTACGGCGTGCTCCTCGGCGATGCCGACATCGAAAAACCTTTCAGAATACTTTTCGCTGAACTCTGTCAGTCCCGTTCCGAGCGACATTGCGGCAGTGATGAGCGTAATGCGTCTATCCTCATGTGCCATCTTGCACATCAGTTTACCGAACTCATTGCAGAAAGTGTCTCCCGACGAATGAGGTTCGCCCGTATCTATATCGAAATCCGAAACACCGTGAAAATGGCTCGGATCCTTTTCCGCATAGTTATATCCCTTGCCTTTGACGGTGTTAACATGAAGCAAAACAGGTGCACCGAGACTCTTGGCGGTCTCCAAAGCCTCACACATCATTCCAATGTCATGTCCGTCAATCGGTCCCATGTATCTGAATCCCATTTTTTCAAAAATTGTGCTTTCGTAAATGAGATTTTTTATCGCTGTTTTGAAACTGAACAGTCCGCTTGCCATGCTGTGTCCGATAAGCGGAATTTTGTCAAGGAAACGCTCAAGTCTTGCTTTCATTCGAACATAACGTTTCTTTGAACGGATTTTAGTGAGATATTTTGCAACAGAGCCGACATTTTTCGAAATTGACATCTCATTATCATTGAGAATAACGATAAGATTTGTCTTTGACCTGCCTGCGTTATTGAGTGCCTCATAAACAAGTCCGCCTGTAAAAGAGCCGTCACCGATAACAGCAACCGTATAATTATTGTTCTTTTTTATTTTATTCGCTTCTGCAATGCCGAAAGCCGAGGAAACCGACGTTCCGCTGTGTCCGCTGTAGAATGTGTCGTGCTCGCTCTCATTCGGATGACAAAATCCCGATATTCCGTCCTTTTGGCGTATCGTATCAAAGACATCGTACCGACCTGTCAAAAGCTTATGCGTATATGCCTGGTGACCGACGTCCCAAACAATTCTGTCCTTCGGCGAGTCAAACGTCAGGTGAATTGCAATTGTCAATTCAACTGCGCCAAGATTGGACGCAAGATGACCGCCGTTTTTTGAAACGGTATCAATAAGTACATCCCTTATTTCCTGCGCAAGCTCGGGATATTCGGAGCTGTTAAGCTTTTTCAGATCAGCAGGCGAATGTATTTTATTGAGATATTTTATTTCCTTATCCAATACTCTTCACATCCGATTAAACAGGTAATTAGTTCTTTCTCTTTTCCATTTTATCGGCAAAGTCAATAAGAAATTCGGCATCACCGTCAAAGCCCTTCATGGCTTCCTTTGCCTTTTCCGTAAGCTCGGAAACAATCTCCTTCGAGCGTTCGATTCCGAGAAGTGAAACATATGTGCATTTTTTGTTTTCATCATCACTGCCTATAGGCTTGCCGAGCGTCTTTTCGTCACTTGTCACGTCGAGAATATCATCGACTATCTGGAATGATATTCCGATGCATCTCGCATATTCCTCGGCGGCAGGGATCATATCCTTCCGTCCGGCAGCAATGCATCCCATGACGCAGGCGGCACGAATAAGCTCGCCCGTTTTGAGCGCATCGGTTTTTTCTATATCTTCAATGCTGACCTTTTTGCCCTCGTTTTTAAGATCCATGACCTGACCGCCGACCATTCCTGCCCAGCCTGCCGCCTTTGAGAGAACGGCAATCGAATCTATTATTCTGTCGGCAGGCAGCTTCGCTTTAACCGCCGTTTCAAATGCAAGCGTCAAAAGAGCATCGCCTGCAAGGAGAGCATATTCATATCCGAATGCAATGTGACAAGACGGCTTTCCACGGCGAAAATCATCGTTATCCATGCACGGCAAGTCGTCATGAATCAACGAATAGGTGTGTATCATTTCAAGCGCACACGCAAGCGGCAGTGCATTCTCTGCGTCTCCGCCGCAAGCCTCGCAGAACGAGAGCACAAGCTCCGGTCTGATGCGCTTACCGCCGTTCTCAACGCTGTAGCGCATTGCACGGCTGACTATATCCTCGCTCTCGGGCATATATCCCTCCAGCGCCTTGTTTATCATTTCAATATGGCTCATATAATCATTCCTTCGAGGGTTTGTTTTCAAATGTAAAAAGCAATTTTGTGCCTCAGTATAAGGGGATCTGAAACTGGTTCAGCCGGCTTTGGCTCGATGCAGTCATCGACAAATACGAATTGCGCTCTATCCAAACCTTTGCGTAGCCACTTTCCTGCACTTATCGTAGAGTGCGATGCCCATATCGCACCGAGAAAATTCGATAAAACCCGCTTGTCCGTCAGCCCTCCTGCTTCTCGGAGAGCTCGGTGATTTTCAGCTTTGCCTTTTCAAGGCTCGTGTTGCAAAACGAGGCAAGCTTTGTGCTTTCCTCAAAGAGTTTTATTGATTCATCAAGCGGCAGACTGCCGTCGTCAAGCTTTGTGACTATCTCCTCAAGCCTTGCCATTGCCTGTTCATATGTCATTTTCGCCGCCATTTAAAGCACCTCGCAATTTTTTTCTCCGTCGGCGAATCCGACGGTTATTCTGTCGCCTTTTTTAAGCTTTTTTGAGCTTATGACGACCTTTTCATCTTTCGTGACTATCGAATATCCCCTTGACATGACCTTCAACGGGCTGAGTGCGTCAAGCCTTGCCGCCGTTGCGGAAAATCTCGAATTTTCCTTGTCCAGCTTCCGCTGTATGCTCAAAAGTGCGCTCGTCAGATAGTTGTCAACGAGCTGCAGCTTTTGGTCAATAAGCATAATTGGGCTTCTGTATTCCAGTCTTTCTTTTATAATGTCAAGCTTTCTTTTTTCGTCGTTTATTCGTTGCAAAAGCGTTGCTTCGCACTCGTAAACGACCGTTTGAACAAAGGCAATGTCCTCCCGGATATCCGGCACGGCAAGCTCCGCCGCCGCAGACGGTGTCGGTGCTCGCAGATCGGCAACAAAATCACAGATAGTGAAATCCGTTTCGTGTCCGACCGCCGAAATAATCGGAATTCTGCTGTTGAAAACCGCCCTTGCGACGATTTCTTCGTTGAACGCCCACAGATCCTCAAGTGAACCGCCGCCTCGACCGACGATCAGAACATCGGCATAGTCGCCCGAATTAAATTGCTCAATAGCTTCAACTATCTGCGGAGCCGCCGATGCTCCCTGCACCTGAACGGGAGCAAGAATAATCTCCGCCAGCGGATATCGCCTTGAAATAACGTTTCTGATATCCTGAATGACAGCGCCTGTTGCCGAGGTCACAACGCCGATCCGTGTTGAACGGTGCGGAATCGGTTTTTTATAACACTCGTCAAACAAGCCCTCCTCCGCCAGCTTATTTTTCAACTGCTCAAACGCAAGATTAAGTGCGCCCAAACCGTCAGGCTGCATATCATCAATATATAGCTGATACTGTCCGTCACGTTCAAAAACCGAAACCCTGCCCCTGGCAATAACCTTCATACCGTTCTCCGGCATGAATTTCAGCCGTCTGTTTGCCGAGGAAAACATAACAGCCTTAACGGCGCAGTTCTCGTCCTTGAGAGTCAGATAAAAATGTCCCGTCCTGTAGTGATTCGTGAAATTTGATATCTCACCCACAACATAAAGACTTCTCAGGAGCATATCGCCGTCGATTATCGACTTTATATAGGTATTCAATTGCGTAACGCTCAGTATTGTTGATTTCATTCAATTGTCCTCTTGTGCGCCAGCAATGCGATTCCCGCAGCGTTGTCCGCCGAAAATTCAGGGGTTGCAAAGCCTGCGCCGAGAGTTTTTTCAAACTCTTCTCTTATAATTTTATTCGACATAACTCCGCCCGAAAAAATCATCGGCAAATCGCCGTACTTTTCCTTCGCAAAAAGTGCGATTTTATAAAGAGCCGTCATTATGTAATCAATGCAGTAGCGGCAGACATCCTCAGGCTTTTCTCCCTTTTCAAACATCGCCCTGCATTTATTTTCAACTCCCGAAAGGCAGCAGTTGCCGTCCTTGAGCTTTATATTTATCTTATATTTTTTGTCGCTTTTCTGTGCCAGCTCGTCAACATATTTTCCCGCCGGGAACGGGTAGCCGAGCATAACGCCAACTCTGTCAACCGCCTGACCCGCCTTTAGGTCGAGTGACGAAGCGATCAGCCTTGCATCCAGCTCACCGCTGACGAGCAATGCCTGCGTTGTGCCGCCCGAAACATGAAAAGAGAAAAAATCCTTGCCGTACAGCTCACGCCTGCCTGATGAAAACAGAGCCGCCATAATGTGTCCCTGCTGATGCGAAAAGCGGTAAAGCGGCTTACCTGTTGCCGCCGCTATGGACTCTGCGGCGCACACACCGGTCAGGAAGCAAGGCATATATGAGCCCTCCGCCCTCATCGGTGCATCGGAAACGCCTATTGCGTCAATCTCGCCGTCAAAGTCGGCAAAAAGCTCCTTCATCAGTTCGGGCAATTGAACCGTGTGATGAAAAACCGCGTCACTCTGACGGAGTCCGAGCTCACCTTTTTTTACAGGCAAAAGCTTCTTACGATGAATGATAG
This sequence comes from Ruminococcus sp. CAG:488, assembly GCA_000434055.1. Taxonomy (GTDB): domain Bacteria; phylum Bacillota; class Clostridia; order Oscillospirales; family Acutalibacteraceae; genus CAG-488. Next base: position 77,129 of record HF999640.1, read on the forward strand.
TATCGTTTTCGCTGTCATAAATCGCACATGAGGTTGTGTAATTGCTTGTATCAATTCCTAAAAAGCAGGGCATTTCAATCCTCTTTTTCTCTTGAAATCGAGCCGAGAATTCCGTTTACAAAGCCCTTATCTTCGTCCGAACCGTAGACCTTGCAAATCTCGACAGCTTCATTGATCGAAACACCGACGGGAACCTTGTCAAAATATTTCATCTCGCAGACAGCCATTCTCAGCAGTGCAAGGCTGACCTTTGAAATTCTCTGCTTGCTCCAGCCCTTGAGATTATTCTCAATGGCTGAATCGATCTCATCAATATTTTCCTCAGCCTTTTTCACAATATCGGCGGTCATCTTGTCCTTAGAAATGACCTCCGTCTCAATTGCGATATCCATTATTTCATCGACCGAAAGCTCCGTATTAAACGACTTTTCAAAAAGAATAATAAAAGCCTGCTCTCTTGATTTACGCTTGTTCGCAGAAGGTGAACCCATTTTTACGACCAATCCTTTCGCTTAGATATAAAAAGTCCTCCGTGTATTATACACAGAGGGTCAGTACGTCTGTTTTCATTTTGCAAGGTGCACTGAATTGTATATATACACTATTCAATGCATATTATACCACAATTAAAAAAAATCTCAACTGTTTTTTTGAATTATTATTTAATAAAGTAACACTTTAACAGGTGTTTTTCATAAATTACAGTTTTCCTTCGGGTTTTCTCCTCTATACCGGCAAATAAACCGCATAACTTAATTTCTGTAATATCTGCAAAAATGCTGCTGATTAAATTTATGTTTAATGGCTCACTATTTAATTTCCTACTCAAGTTCGTAATAATCCTCAGCATTTTATCTATGCAATCAGCTTCCACAAAAAACGACCGCNNNNGCTTCCACAAAAAACGACCGCCACGAGTGTGACGGTCGCAAATATTTATAATAATTATTTCTCGAGGTTAGCCTTGAGAGTTGCAAGCTGATTTCTGAGCTCCTGCGGAAGCTTGTCGCCAAACTTCTTGTAGTGCTCCTCAATCTCAGCAGCTTCCTTGGTCCATGTATCCTTATCAACATCAAGAATTGACTTGAGTGTATCAATATCCATGTCAAGGTCTGTAAGGTCGATATCCTCCGGCTTCGGAACATAACCGATAGCGGTCTCTGTTGCGTCCGCCTTGCCCTCACAGCGATCAACGATCCAGTTAAGAACACGCATGTTGTCGCCGAATCCCGGCCAAATGAAGTTACCCTCGTCGTCGGTACGGAACCAGTTAACATTGAAGATCTTAGGAGCCTTGTCGCCGAGCTTCTTGCCCATGTCGAGCCAATGCTGGAAGTAGTCAGCCATATGATAGCCGCAGAACGGAAGCATAGCCATCGGGTCACGACGTACAACTCCTACTGCACCTGCTGCGGCAGCGGTTGTCTCGGAAGCCATTGCGGAACCGATGAACACACCGTTCTCCCAGCTCTTTGACTGATAAACCAGCGGAGCACATTTTGCACGGCGTCCGCCGAAGATAATTGCCGAAATCGGCACGCCCTCGCCCTTGTCAAACTCAGGAGAGATGCACGGGCAGTTGATAGCCGGAGCAGTGAATCTTGAGTTCGGATGAGCGGCATATGTGCTCTTGTCAGCCTTATTGAACTTGGAAGCATCCCACTTGTTGCCTCTCCAGTCAATAGCGTTCGTCGGGAGATTCTTATTGAGACCCTCCCACCAAACTGTGTTATCATCAAGATTAAGAGCAACATTCGTGAAGATTGTATTCTTCTTTGTTGACTCAAGAGCATTGAAGTTCGACTTTGCATTTGTACCCGGTGCAACGCCGAAGAATCCGTTCTCAGGGTTAATAGCATAAAGTCTGCCGTCTGCACCGATTCTCATCCATGAGATATCGTCGCCGACTGTCCAGATCTTGTAGCCTTTCTCCTGAAGATACTTCGGAGGAATAAGCATAGCAAGGTTTGTCTTGCCGCAGGCTGACGGGAATGCAGCAGCAACATATTTAACTTCACCCTTCGGATTCTGAAGACCGAGGATAAGCATATGCTCAGCCATCCAGCCCTCTTTCCAGCCCTGGTAAGAAGCAATTCTGAGAGCAAAGCACTTCTTGCCGAGAAGAACGTTTCCGCCGTAAGCAGAGTTTACGGAGATAATTGCGTTGTCCTCAGGGAACTGGCAGATATATCTCTTTTCGGGATCAACATCGCATTTTGCATGGAAGCCGCGAACCCAATCGTTGCTGTCTCCGAGTACGTCAAGAACCTTCTTGCCTACACGGGTCATAATAGCCATGTTGAGAACAACATAAATCGAGTCTGTAAGCTCAATACCAATCTTTGCAAGAGGTGAGCCGATGGGACCCATTGAGAACGGGATAACATACATTGTTCTGCCCTTATAAGAATCTCTTGCTATATCGTAAAGTCTCTTATACATCTCGTCGGGATCACACCAGTTGTTGGTCGGGCCGGCGTTCTCCTGCTTCTTTGAGCAGATAAAAGTTCTGTCCTCAACACGTGCTACATCGTTCGGCTTTGTTCTGTGAAGATAACATCCGGGAAGCTTTTCTTCATTAAGCTTAATCATTTCACCGGTCTCAACAGCCTCTTTGCGAAGGCCGTCAAGCTGCTCCTCAGAGCCGTCGATCCATACGATTTTGTCGGGCTTAACAAGGTCAACTTTTCCGTTGATCCAGTCAAGTACGGACTTGTTAGTCGTTAATTCCATAGAAATTCATTCCTTTCGTAAAAATCAATTTTTTACGACTATATTATATCCTTTTTTTAAGCAATTTTCAACATACAAAATGCACATTATAACGGGTAATTCTTACTTTTTTTGTAGGTTTTTACAAAAGTTGCAAAAAGACTTTGTTAAAAAAGAAACAATTTCTATTTTATTATATTGAAATATGCTCATAAAAACGAGGGTGCAGGTTACCCTGCACCCCCTCCGGAGTTTCACACCGATTTATCAGTGTTCAACTTATTTTGTTGCTGTGTATGTGAACGAATCAGCGTCATGCCACTCGTTGCCATACTTAACCTGTACCTTGATTACGTTTTCGCCCTCAAGGTAGCAGCTTGCCTGAGCATCGAATACCTTATGGCCGTTCTCAACTGTGTAAGCCTTCTGAGTGAGGGTTGCACCTGTTGACATTACTGTACGAACGCCCTGGATATCCATACCTGTCTCAACCTTGACACCGACACGGCCAACCTTACCTGCTGTAGCAGCCGGAGTGATGGCATATACTGCTGTGTCAAGAGTCGGCTTAACAAGATCAACTGTGAACTTGTAAGCAACATCCTGGCTCTCCCAAGTGTAACCGAACTTAGCGATAACCTTGATCTCGCAGCCTGTTGCAATTCTTGTGTTGATTGTCCAAATATCATATGCTGCATCTGCACTGAGCTCTGAGCACTCGTTACCCTGTGCATCATAGGTCTTAACAGTAGCTGCTGTTACGATACCGGCCTTGTTGCGTCTTGTAATTGTTCTTGTGTTACCGTCAGCATCAATAAACTGGATCTTATAAGCATAGTCGCCGTCAACGTGGTTAACCTTTACACTGAATGTGTTGAAGGAATCAGTAGACGGAGTCCACTCAACTAACTGGATAGCGCCCTTAACCTCTGTCGGCTTAAGAACGAGAGCAGAGATAGCTGCGTTGAGCTCGTTAGTAGCCTTGTCGATTGTTGCCTGAGCTGTAATCTTGAGGTCACGTGCAACTGCCTCGGCTGCTGCAAGCTTATCTGTCATTGCCTTGAATGAAGCCTCTGTATAATCATCGGCATTCTTTGTCTTAGCAAGAGCGATAGCTGCGTCGAGAGCTGTGTAGGAAGCGTCCTTCTCTGTGAGCGGCATTGCAGCGTTGATCTTAGCTGTTGCTGCGTCAACTGTTCCCTGCTCGGAAGCAAGGAGATCTCTTGAAAGAGCCTTGCCTTCTGCAAGTGCATCCTGGAGAACCTTTACGGAATCATCTGTGTAGATGGATGTTCCCTTAGCAATGAGTTCCTCGGCTGTCTTGATAGCTGCGTCGAGAGCTGTATAATCAGCCTTCTCCTCAACTGCCTTCTCAACAAGGAGAGTTTCCCACTTGAGAACTCTTGACTGGATAAGCATCTGAGAAGCATATGCACTCTGGCTTGCGCCTTCCGGCTTTCTCGGATCCTGTTTCCAATCGTCGCCAACCTGTGCAAAGAGAGCTTCTACTGCTGCAAGAGACTCATCGGTGTACTTTGTACGGTCGATTGCTGCGAAAGCTGCCTTAGCTGCGTTAATCTTTGTATAATCCCAATCAAGGAACTCAGGATTGTTATAGAGTCCTGTGATTTCTGCTGTCTTTGCGTCTACAGTAGCCTGATCGTTCTTAGTAAGTGCACGGAAATCGGCTGCATTTGCAGACTCAACGGCTGCATTAGCCCTTGTCTTGTAATCATCTGTAAGATATTTTGCCCAAGAAGTGAGATATACGTTGATATCCTTAAGAATAGCGTCAAGAGCTGTGAAATCAGCCGGTGCCGGAACGAGCTTGCTGATAGCTTCTGTAAGTGCATCGGCAATAGCGTCAAGCTCAGCCTGCTTATCAACTGTGTAAACCTTCTTGGAAGCCTCTACAGCTGCATCATACTTAGCCTTTGCAACTACCCATGTATCTGCTGTCCAATCGGACTCTGTAAGAGCCTCGAATGCCTTAATAGCATTGTTAAGCTTTGTGTAATCAGCGCCTGCCGGAACAAGAGCTGTAATAGCATCGTTGAGAGCCTTAGTCTGTGCATCTACTTCTGCCTGATTGTCCTTCTTAGTGAGGTCAGTCTTAGCATAGAGAGCTTCAGCCTTATCAAGCTCTGCCTTCATAGCGTTGTATGAATCTGCTGTGTAAAGAGCGGAGTTAACGCGCTTAGCCTCGTCAATAGCTGCCTTAAGAGCTGTTGTGTCGGCCGGAATAAGCTTAAGATTTGCAACTGCTGTTTCGATGTCAGCTGCCATCTTATCAACGTCAGGCTGCTTTGTCTTGTTGTAACCACGAACAACGGCGTTTCTTGCTGCGATAACTGCTGTAGCAGTATCGTTTGTGTAGTATGCTGCAAGATCAGCGTCTGCCGGGATCTTAGCAAGAGCTGCGTCAACAGCTGTGTAGTCAGCGTCTACAAACTTGAGAGCTGCCTTAGCTGCAATAAGGTCCTCGACCATTTTTGAAATCTGAGCCTGCTCGTCTTCCTTGAGGTTACCTGCATCTACCATTGCCTGTGCTGCAGCAAGAACTGTCTGATATGCTGCCCAGGACTCAGTTGTGTAATAATCCTCTGTGTAAGCTGTGCCCTTGTTGATCTCGTCGATAAGCGGCTGATAGTTAGCCTTGCCGAGAGGAACGAGAGCATCCTTAGCTGCCTTAAGGTTATTATAAGCTGTGTCGATTGTAGCCTGATTTCTGGCCTTAATATCTCTTGCTAATGCCTTAGCTGCATTGAGAGCAATTGTGAGATTCTGCCAAGAAACCGATGTGTAATCGCCTGCTGTGAGAGCGTCGCACTCTTTGATAAGAGCATCAATATTTGTGTAGTTAGCTGCTGCCTCTTCAAGGCCTGTTCTTGCAGCGTTAAGAGCTGAAGCTGCTGCATCGATTGTGCCCTGTGATGACTTCTTGAGTCCTGTGGGAACAGCCTTAGCTTCTGCAAGAGCTGTTGTGAATGCAGACCAAGTAGCCTCTGTGTACCAGGAAGCCTGCTCTGTATCAACGATATTCTGAGAAGCTGTAATCTCAGCGTTGAGAACTGTGTAATCAGCGTCTTCCTCAACTACCTTCGGAGTGAGGTTAGCAATAGCGTTCGTAAGAGCTGTTGCTGCTGCAGTGATTTCTGTCTGATGATTAATATCAAGACCTGCTGCAATAGCCTTTGCTGCATCATAAGCGTTCTGGAATGCTGTCCAGTTAGCATCCTGCTCATAATTCTCGGCCTTGATGTTAGCTGCTGCGTCCTTAGCAGCGTTGAGAGCTGTGTAATCAGCACCCTTGATCTGAAGCTTAGCATAGCCGGCCTCGAGAGCTTTAAGAGCGTTATCAACAGTTGTCTGATCTGCTTTCTTCTCGTCAAGGATTGTCTTAGCTGCTGCAAGTGCTATTACGAAGTCCTCGGTGTTGTTGTAGTTAGCAACTACTGTATCCTTAACTTCGTCATACTTAGCCTGAAGCTTTGAGTAATCAACCTGAGCTTCGGCACCCTTAACTGTAAGAGTGATCTCTGTACCCTTAAGGTCAAAGTAACGCTCACCGTCAAGATAGATATAATCAAGGCTGTTAACGATTTGTGAACTACCGTCACCGTCCGGGCAACGACCGATATAAGTACCGCTAACCTTGTTAGTTGCACGTCTGATGTTGTCCTCAGGCATTACAAACTTGTATGTGTCGCCGGGCTGTGCATCCTCAGGAATCTGCATGGGGATTGCAAGAAGATACTCAGTACCGTCAAGGCTTGTTGTTGTTGCAATTTCGGGATCCGGGTATGTATCATACATGTAGAAGCCCCAGCCTGCTGCCTTAGCCTCGGTAATGTTTGCATACTTGCCTGTCTCACCGACAAGCTTCTTGAAGTAAACGTTTCCGTCATCATCTGCGCAACGGTTCAGAGCGTTCAAGAAGTTGTTGTTTGTGTACAACGATGAGCATGAAGAAGCACGCTTATTAAAATTTGTGTTTGTAAGATAAGGGTCGCTTTCGTTGTAGCTTGTCATTGTTCTCATGTTACCAAGTGTTGACTTAGCATAACCCTGAGCCATACGAATCTCGTTCGGATCAAGGAGTCTGTCATCATAGTAAATGAAGCTCGAGCAATGTCCTACGTCGAAGTTTGTGTTAATGTGGACAGCGATCATAATTTTCTGACCTGCTGTAACTTCCATGTCACCTGTTTTGGTGTCTGTCCAGGTAGGTGCAGTCCATTCTGTTTTACTTGTCCACTCCGCACCGGCTGTGATCGGCGATGCAGTAAGCCAAATCTTTGACTTATAGGGAGCAGTATCCGGATTTCCGTTAGCGGAAGCGGCTACAGCAAAGGTGCCAAGTACCATAGCAATTGCGAGCAATATACTAAGTACTTTTTTTGTTAATTTCATACAAAATTTCCTCCCATATTAGTGTTTAATAGGAATTAATAAGGGTTGACCTGATCAATATCTGTAATGCCGTTAGCAGCGGACTCCGCAGAAGCTGTATCCAGCGGGTCAACTGTGCCATCGCCATTCAGATCGGCAGCAAAAACTAAAGCATCAAGTCCGAAATCCTCAATACCGTTCGCAACAACTTCAATAGTTGATGAGTCATTGGTATCAATAATTGCGTCTCCGTTTACATCGCCGAAAATAACAATTGTATATGACTTTACAATATTATTATCAACGACAACATTGATTTTTGCACCCGTTCCGAGACCGTATTCGGTAAAAACAACCTTCATCGTTCCGGAGCCGGAAACAATAACCTTCTGCTTTAACTCGGCACTTGTTGTAATTCCGGTATCGAGACCGTAAACAAACAGTTGTGCCTTGTCAATAACTGCCTGTGATTCATAGGCCGTATTCGGTACAAGATCTACTGTCTCGCCGACAACACTTACAGTTTTAGAAACGAATTCCTTTGTAAATTTCGCATCATCGATATAGTAGACCGTGGTTGCATCTGTCGGAGTCTGGATTGCCTGATTGTAGAATCCCTTATACTCCGAGGGGATAAAGAATGTACCCTCTTTACCCGCTGCAGATGTCTTGGCTTTTACTTTGAATGAGAAACTTTGCTCACCGTTCGGAAGATTCAGGACACCCATGGTTGAATCGGAAATACCTGCCGTCCACTGGACAAGGACAACACTGAATTCTGAAGAATCATAGCCGTCAACTGAAGCTGAACCGTCATTAAGTGAGTTTGCCAACAACGTTCCTTTTACCTTTGTGGTGTTAAGTGCCGTAAGGCCGATAAGGTTCGGGATCTCAAAAACATCGGAATTGAACAATATCGGGAAACGGAAGGCAGTCATATTGAAATTAGTCTTGAGCGAAACAGTAACGGTAATTTCATCACCGGGAGCATATACATCCTTATCGGTTGAAACGGTTACCGTCATGCTTTCGTCGCCATTAGCCGTACCTTCAGCAGAGGCACAGACACCGAAAACAGCTACTGCAAGAATAACAGACAATATGACGGAAAGAATTTTCTTCGTTATATTCACTTGGAAATTCCTCCTTCATTTTTCGGGATAAAGAGCTGACCTCTCCCGTTGATTTTTTTCGTCTGACATTATATTTCTACGCAGTCAGCCGATATATAATTACAGATGAACTGTAACTACCATTTTTCCTCATGTGACACCCCTTTTAGAGGTGCCACATGAAATTTTAAAACTTAATAAATAACTGTACGATTTACGAAGTCGATGTCAGCCATACCTGATGCAACGATTTCTATTGCTGAAGAGTCAGACGGGTCAACTGCGCCGTCACCGTTAAGGTCACCTGCAAGCTCTCTTGCCGATGTTGCAAAGTCATCCAAACCGTTAGCAACAACTTCAACCTCAAGTGCGTCAACCGGGTCACCGCAAGCGCTGTCACCGTTAACATCACCTGTTACCGATACAATATATGTTTCAATAATGTCACCGGCATTGTTCTTAACAACAATCTTAGCATCTGTTGAATATGAGCCCTGATCGTTCTCTACAAACTCAACAGTGCAATTCTCAGTTGTGCTGAAATAGTATGTTGCATCATTAGAACCGTCGCCCAAAACACCGACAAGTACGTTTCCGTCTGCCATCTCAATAGTCTCAACATCGCTGATAAGCGAATAAGTCGGCGTTACCGGTGTTGAACCGCCTGCTGAGATAAGTCTCTTCTGATACTCAAGGAGCATCTCATAAGCTGTGTTAACCTTTGTCTGTCTGAGAGACGATGAAGAATCGTTGTTTACAGAATTAGCAAAGTTAAGAGCTGTCTGATATGCTGCCCATGACTCAGCAGTATAATCAGCCGAGTTGTATCCCTTTGCCTGAGCATTTGCAATCTCATAAGCAAGGTGAGTCTTCAAAGCGTCCTTCTTAAGAAGACGGCTGCCGTAAAGGTTGAGACGATGGTTTCTGTAAGTAACAGTGAGTGAATCCGCAGGATAGGTCTTGCCCTGTGCATCGGGAATCTCTGCTCTGTTAATCATGCTGTTAGCCTGCTTAACCTCGTTACGGTAGTTGTAATATGTGTACGGCTCATAGTCCGCAACACCGAAGAAGCTGTAATCAGCATCTGTATAATTCTTGCCCTCGTTTGACGGAGCATAAGAATTCATGATTGCCTTTGTGGAATCAAGTCCGCCTGCCATCTCGTTAGCATCGAGAGTTTCAACCGCTGCCTTAAGAGCAGTATAAGCTGACTGATACTTCTTAGCCTTTGTGTTTCTGAAAGCGCCCTGAACAAACGGTGAGTAAACTGCGTCAACGGCGTCCTTCATTGCCTTCTCCCAATCTGACCAGCCTGCGCTGTAGTTGGAAGCCTGACGGTGTCTGCCGATTTCCGAAGAAAGGAGTGAACCAAGTCCGAACTCCTCATAACAGAATACCTTAACTGCTGTTGATGCCGTTGTCGAACCAAACTTAGCACCGATATTGTAGGTGTACTGCTTAGAGGTCATTGTACCAACCTTGCAGATTGCTGTCCAAGCAGCCTCTTTCTCTTCGGGAGTAAGAGCATCGTATTCAGCGGTTGTTTCAAAGATATATGACTTAGCGATACCGTTCTGGTCGCCTGTCTTGCCGAGAATATCAAACTTCTCATCCTTAACGGCGATGTATGAAGCTTTGATCGGAGCTGATGAATTAGCAACAACCGATGCGCCCTTAACTTCATTTGCCGTTGTGTTTTCGAATGTGTACTGAGCTCTGTAAAGGTCTCTCATGCTGCTTGCATAGATGTAAGCCGGGCCGCCCGTGATGTGGTAGTTGCCCTTTGTATAGCTGACTTCCTTGCCGCTGTCGTCATCGGCTGCAGCTGAGATGAAGCTATAAACATACTCAGTAATCGGAGAAGTTGTAAGGTTTGATCCGTCCTCAGTCAAAACGTTATATGTAATGGCAACGATGAACGGGTTAGAACCTGAATATGTGCTTGTAGCGGCAACGCTGATGTTTGCCTCCTGGCCTGCAGCAACCTTTGTGGTATCAGGTGTAAGCTTAAGAACGGAGCTGTTTGAAGTGATGGAAAGAATCTCATATGTATAGAGCTTATCCTGAACAAATGCGCCGGAAGCTGTTGTATAACCTGTATTGATACCTGAAGAGTTGTTACGAAGCTTGATCGTGAAGCTCGGAGAACCTGTCTTGTCATAAATGAATTTATCACAAGTAACGGTCGGGAACTTGAATTCCTGAGCTGTTGTAAGGCTGAGAACCGAACATACGATCGGAAGAG
>HF999640.1:87612-99598 GCA_000434055.1 Ruminococcus sp. CAG:488
AGCACCCTTAACAAGGTTTACTCTGTAGTTGTAAAGATCCGAGAAGATCGCATCAACTGTGTTTGCAAGAGCTGCGTTGGTTACAAGTGCATCGAAAGTTGTAGCTGAAGTATTGAAAGCACCCGGGAAGATGATGTTAACAATTCTTGTAACTACGTCGAGAACTGCAGCCTTCGGAGTCTTGTTGAGATCGGAAGCTGACGGGAATGCAGAAAGCTCAAACATATCAAGAACGCCCTTGAGATCAAGGTTAGCAATCTTCTTGATAAGGTTGTCGATTACAAATGTCTTGACATCCTTGTTTGCAGATGTCGGAAGCCAATTGAGACCGAAAAGGCCGTCAACAATCTTGTTGAGAGTTGTCCAACCGCTGTCACTCGTGCTGAGTGAAAGACCGTTGAGAAGTCCGCCGTAATTTTCGATACCGTACTGAGCTGCAACCTTAAGCTGCTGGTCAACACCGTTCATATCGGAAACATAGGTAAGACCCATGTCGATAGCGGAATTTACGCTGTAGATAGCGTAGTTAACGCCCATAACGATGATTGTATCGATTGTGTGTGCGTAGCCGGAGAAATCAAGCTCCGGAGCAGATGTTGCAAGAAGCTGAGTCATTCCGTAGTAAGCGAAATCAACAATTGTTGTTACGTCATCAGGAATGTACATACCCTTAACAGAACCGTTGATGATAGCACGGAGAGCATAAACGATAAGCTCTTCATTTGACATCTTCTCAACTTCTGCAGGTGTAGCAACCTTGATGTAAGAAGCGAAGAAGTCATCGCCCGTGTTGATAAGAACAGCCTTTGCAAGACCTACAAGGTTATCCATAAGAACGGAGTTATCGCCTGTCTTCCAGGTGTAAACGCCGGGCTTGAGAAGAAGGTTAATGAATGAACCGAGAATGTTGTTGAGCTGAGACATGAACGAAGCGCTTGTGAAAGTAAATCCGCTATATGTATAGTCGATATTGAGATACTTTGCATAGCTGTTAAGATGATCTCTGTTAGCTTCAACCTTGTTTCCGTTAGCATCCTTAACGTAGGAACCGTCAGCATTCTTCTGGAACTCTACGCCGCAAGCCTTCTTGATCTCATCCTTAACGCTGCCGTTGAGGGCGTCAAGAACAAGGGAAGAATTGAATACCTTCTTGAGAGCGTTGTCAATGAATGTGTAGGTTGTTCCTGAGCTGATGTTTGTATAACCGTTGAGCTCAGGAAGATTCTGAGCTATAAGATTATCAATAAGCTTCTGAACCATTGAATCAACAGACTCAGTTACCGTCTTAGGAACTGTAGGCTTAATCTTGTTGCCGGCAGAATCCTTAGTTGTGTAAACTACCTCGTAGAGCATCTTCTTGAGAAGCTGGTTAACATCAGTGTAATCGCTGAGGTCAACAACCGAGGGAAGAATTGTGCCGAGGTTAATCGTCTGGTTAATGTAGCTGACGAAAATGCCCTTATTGTCATAGAGGAACTGGAGAACAGCGTAAAGAACGTTGATATCTCCGCTCGATCTTCTGACTGTAGCAAAAGCGTTAGCATTGAGGTTGGCGAGGTCGCCAAGCATTCCTTTGAATGTTTCAAAGGTTCGGCCGGTTACGAAGTTGTAAACCGACTCCATCGTTTTGTCAACTGATGTAAGATCAAGTTCGCCGATACCGTAAAGATCAGACTTTTCAAGTTTGATCTGCTCCTTACCGAGCATACGGTCAAGCTCATCAACTGCTGCTGATGCATACTGTTCTGTTGTAAGAACCGGCTTATCAAGCTTATTGTACTGATCCTTGATAGCTTCGTCCTTATAAGCAGAATAAGCACTTGCACCGACAACGAGCGTTGAAAGAACCATGATCATTGCAAGAATGACACTGAGGAATCTTTTTGCATTACTCATTTTTGGATTGCACCTCCATATTATTTATATGCCTTTAGCATACATACCGCACGTTTTTTCCGGCTCGTGCATACCGGCGCGACATCATTACGTCATTGCTGCTCTTTTAAAAACGAGACTCTGTTGCCGAAGCCTTCCCGCAAAGGCATACAGCCGTTTAAATGAGTCAAACATCAACGTCATTACGACGCATTGGTAAACCAGGTGGGTCGTAATGAGGGTTTCATGCAAAAGGCGCAATTCACCCAATGACACCACTTTTATGGTTAGTTTAACTATAACGCATAAAACGTCAAAAGTCAATATTTTTTTAGTCGTATTATTGATTTTGTACATTTTATACATAAGTAATAATGAAATTTTGTATCATTCTCTTTATGAATTATATATGCAAAAAAACGAAGGCAGGACATACGTTATAAAACATAACATAAGTCCTGCCGTTTCGACAAATTATAATTATTTCGTGCCCGAATAGTTCGGTGCTTCCTTTGTAATAAATACGTCGTGGGGGTGGCTCTCGATAAGACCGGCATTCGTTATTCTGACGAATCTTGTCTTTGTCTTGAGCTCTTCGATATTATGACAGCCGCAGTAGCCCATACCCGAACGCAAACCGCCGAGCATCTGGAAGATTGTATCTCCGAGAGGTCCCTTGTAAGGAACACGTCCCTCAACTCCCTCCGGAACAAGCTTTTTGTTGTCCTCTTGGAAGTATCTGTCCTTACTGCCGTTTGCCATGGCGGCAAGGCTGCCCATTCCGCGATAAACCTTAAAGCTTCTGCCCTGGAATATTTCTGTTGCACCTGGGCTTTCCTTGCAGCCTGCAACGAGTGAACCTACCATTATTGCGCTTGCGCCTGCGGCGATAGCCTTAACAATTTCACCGGAATACTTGATACCGCCGTCTGCGATTACGGGGATACCGTGCTTTGCGGCAGCATTCGCGGAATCAAAGATTGCCGTGATCTGCGGAACGCCGATACCTGCGACAACTCGTGTCGTGCAGATTGAACCGGGTCCGATACCGACCTTAACAACATCGGCACCTGCAGCAATAAGAGCCTCTGTAGCCTCGGCCGTTGCAACGTTACCTGCACAAAGCGTAATGTTCGGGAATGCGGTCTTAACCTTTTCAACCGCTTTGAGAATATTCTTGCTGTGACCGTGAGCGGAGTCAAGAACGAACATATCAACCCCGGCCTTTGCGAGAATACCTGCTCTGTCAAGCACATCTGACGTTGCACCGATAGCCGCACCGCAGAGAAGTCTGCCGCCATTGTCACGTGCCGAATTGGGATACTGAACGCTCTTTTCAATATCTTTTATTGTAATAAGACCCTTGAGGTAACCCTCATCGTCAACAAGCGGAAGCTTTTCAATTCTGTGCTTCATAAGGATCTGCTTTGCCTGCTCCAGCGTTGTTCCGACAGGAGCGGTAACAAGGTGATCCTTTGTCATTACCTCACTGATTTTGATATTGAAATCAGTCATGAAACGCATATCACGGTTTGTGAGAATTCCGACGAGTTTTCCTTTTTCGTCGCAAATCGGAACACCGGAAATTTTATACTTCTTGCAGAGATTTTCCGCATCATATGCATAGTGATCGGGAGTAAGGCTGAACGGCTGAGCAATAACGCCGTTTTCAGAACGCTTTACCTTGTCAACCTCCTGTGCCTGGAGTTCCATCGGCATATTCTTATGAATAACACCGATGCCGCCTTCACGGGCTATCGCAATTGCCATGGGTGCTTCGGTAACGGTATCCATAGCCGCAGTCAAAATAGGTGTTTTAAGAACGACCGTGTTTGAAAGCTTTGTCGAAATATCGATATCCTTTGGAAGTATATCCGATTCGGCAGGAATAAGCAGAACATCGTCAAAGGTCAAACCTTCTTTTCCGAATTTTTCATCAAAAGTCATTTTACAACCTCCACTCAGAATATAAATTGTCTTATTCTATCGCAAATTTAAAAATAAATCAAGCCTTTTTTTAAATAATTTGTTATCTTTCAAATATTGAAAAAAGACAGGCTCACAGAATGAGCCTGTCCTTTGATAAATCACTGGAACATGATGAGCAGGAAACCTGCCGCAACGGCTGAACCGATAACACCGGCAACATTCGGCCCCATGGCATGCATGAGAAGGAAGTTTGTCGGATTGTATTTTCTGCCTTCGTTCTGAGCAACACGAGCCGCCATCGGAACAGCGGAAACACCGGCAGCACCGATGAGCGGATTGATTTTTCCGCCCGTAACGAGATAGAGAAGCTTGCCGAGGAGAACACCGCCGACTGTTGAGAAGCAGAATGCAATAAGTCCGAGAGCAACAATTTTGAGTGTCTGAACCTGAAGGAAGCTCTGACCGTTTGCTGTTGCGCCTACGGTAACACCGAGAAGAATAACAATTATATTGTTAAGCGCATTCTGAGCAACATCGGAAAGTCTGTCAACAACGCCGCATTCACGGAAGAGGTTGCCGAGCATGAACATACCGAGGAGAGGAGCGACAGACGGAAGAATAAGTGCAACAAGGACAAGAACGATTACCGGGAAGATGATCTTCTCTGTCTTTGTAACCTTTCTAAGCTGGGTCATCTTGACCTCGCGCTCTTTCTTAGTCGTAAGAGCCTTCATTATCGGAGGCTGAATAAGCGGAATAAGAGCCATATATGAGTACGCCGCAAGCGCAATAGGCGCAAGAAGATGCGACGCCAGCTTTGACGTAAGATAAATAGCCGTTGGGCCGTCCGCACCGCCGATAATAGCGATTGAAGCGGCTTCCTGCGGATTAAATCCAAGCGCAATAGCAATAAGGAACGCAACATAAATACCGAGCTGTGCCGCAGCGCCGAGAAGCAAGCTGACCGGATTGGAAAGAAGAGGTCCGAAATCAGTCATAGCACCTACGCCCATAAAGATAAGACACGGGAATATGTTTGATTTAACACCGGCATAAATAATTCGAAGAACGCCGGAATCATACCAGTGCTCGCCCTGACCGGCAAGCGAACCGTCGCCGCCGAATATCTGACCGGCAGTGAGGTCATCCATGATGCCTGCGCCGGGAAGGTTTGCAAGAAGAATACCGAATGCAATAGGAACCAAGAGAAGAGGTTCAAACCTGAATTTAGGATGAATGGCAAGGAAAAGGAACACGAATGAAACCAGTATCATTACAAGATTCTGCCACTCGAGAGTTGCAAATCCGGACGATTCCCACAAGCCTTTCAAAACATTTAAAATTAAGTCCATCTTGAATACCGTCCTTTATTATAAAACTGCAAGAATCTGATCCGTGTCAACAGTCGATCCCTTTGAAACAAGGAGCTGCTTGATCGTGCCGTCGCAGGGAGCAACGATCTCGTTCTCCATTTTCATAGCCTCGAGAATAAGAACAACGTCGCCTGCCTTAACAGCCTGACCCTCGGCAACATTCAGCTTGAGAATTGTACCGGGCATCGGTGATGTGATCTGAGTTCCGCTGACTGCCGTACCTACTACCGCAGCCGGTGCGCTCGGGGCTGTGCTTGCCGCAGGTGCCGGAGCCGCTGCAACGGGAGCAACAGGTGCCGCTGCCGGAGCGGCATTGCTTACGGAGGTGATAACTGCTTCGCTTTCGTTAACCTCTACATCATACTTTTTTCCGTTTAACGTAACAACATATTTCATTTATTTGTCCTCCGATAATTTAATGGATTTAAATGCGAGTCTGTCCAGGCTTATTCCGCTCCGGTGACTTACTATTGCCATGATAACCGCCGCCGTAGGCTCGTCAACGCCTACAAGCTCAACTCCCGACTGTGCGGGCTGTACGCTCGGAGCCGCAGGTGCGGCAGGTGCCGGATCAACAGGAGCTTGGGCAGTCTTGCTTGTTTTATCGAACATTGCGGCAATAGCCTTAATGAACAGTGCGATAATCGCAAGAATTGCGATAACGGTAACAAATCCGACAACCGCAACAAGTGCCGCTTTACCGAAATCCATGGCATCGTTTGAACCGTAGATCTGAGTAAAAACGCCGAGAAGCTTAGGAGTCATATTCATATTCATCTTCCTCCTCAATCAATTTTTTCAATGGTGTATTTGAAGGTGTTCTTCGCTCTTTCGTCACGCTTGTCGAAGAACGCTTCGGCCTGAGTGGGGAATGCGATATATGAAAGAACATCCTCTTCGCTGTGTGCCTTTGCGCCGATCTCAGCCTTTGCAGCCTCGTAACCGTCACCGAGGGTATCTGCATATCTGCCCTTGATGGGCTTCTCGTCACCGAGAACCTTTTTGATGAGTGCAGGATCTATCTTTCCGGGAGCCTTGCCGTACTCGCCTCTTACATAAGCGCGAATCTCCTTGGAAACATTCTTATATCTCTCGCCTGCAAGGACATTCGACGTTGCCTGAACACCGACCATCTGGCTCATCGGAGTAACAAGAGGCGGATAACCGAGGTCTTTTCTTACTCTCGGAGTTTCCTCAAGAACCTCTTCAAACTTATCCATCTTCTTCTGAGCCGTAAGCTGAGCAACAAGGTTCGAAAGCATTCCGCCCGGAACCTGATATGTCAGAGCGTCCGTATCCGTCGAAAGAACAACAGGATTGAGCAGTCCGCTCTTGAGCGCATCCGCCTTAACGGGCTTGAAGAAATCGTTGATCTGCTTGAGAACATCGGTATCAAGACCTGTCTTATAACCGTCCTGGGTAAGGATATAGTTAAGGGTTTCTGTTGCCGGCTGGCTTGTGCCGCCCGAGAAGCTTGAAATTGCGGTGTCGATAACATCAACGCCCGCTTCGGCCGCCTTGAGCAAGGTCATCGGGCCGAGGCCTGTTGTGCAGTGCGTGTGAAGGATGATCGGGAGTTTAACGTTCTCCTTGAGTGCACCTACAAGCTCATAAGCCTCCTTAGGGCTGATGATACCTGCCATATCCTTGATACAGATGGACTGAACGCCCATGCTTTCCATATCCTTGGCAAGCTTGATATAAGCCTTTGTGTTGTGCACCGGACTGAGCGTGTAGCAAATAGTACCCGATGCGTGAGCGCCCGACTTAATTGTCTGGTCAACGGCAACCTCGAGGTTTCTTACATCGTTGAGTGCATCAAAAATCCTGATGATGTCGATTCCGTTTTCAACGCTCTTTGCTACAAACTTTCTTACAACATCGTTCGGGTAATGCTTGTAGCCGAGAAGATTCTGACCTCTGAGAAGCATCTGAAGCTTTGTGTTCGGACATGCCTTGCGAATCTTTCTGAGTCTCTCCCACGGATCCTCGTTCAGGTAACGCAGACACGAATCAAATGTTGCGCCGCCCCAGCATTCCAGCGAGTAGTAACCCGCCTTGTCCATTGTTGAAAGAATCGGCTCAAAGGTTTCAAAAGGCATTCTCGTTGCAATCAGCGACTGCTGAGCGTCACGGAGAACTGTTTCTGTAAAATTGATTTTTTTCATAGCTTTGCCTTCCAATTCAAAATTCTGTTTATGTTTATTATCCGCCAATAATTAGAATGTAATCTTTGACGAAATATATTCACTGATTTCATCAATCGGCATACGAACCTGCTCCATTGTGTCTCTGTCGCGAACGGTTACGCAGTTGTCCTCAAGGGAATCAAAGTCGAATGTGATACAGAACGGAGTTCCGATCTCGTCCTCACGGCGGTATCTCTTGCCGATCGAGCCTGTCTCATCAAAGTCAACCATGAAGTCCTTCTGAAGCTTTTCATAAACCTTGAGAGCGTCCGAGGAAAGCTTCTTTGAGAGAGGAAGAACCGCAGCCTTGTAAGGAGCGATTGCCGGATTGAGGTGAAGAACAACTCTTGTATCGTTCTTCTCGGCATCAATAACTTCCTCATCATATGCCTCGCAGAGAAGGGCAAGAACCGTTCTGTCCAGTCCGTATGTTGATTCTATTATAAAAGGTATATATCTTTCGTTTGTCTCGGGATCAAGGTATTCGAGCTTCTGGCCGCTGTATTCCTGATGTCTTGTGAGGTCAAAGTTCGTTCTGTTGTGTGTACCGTTGATCTCGCCCCATCCGAACGGGAAGAGAAATTCGATATCGCACGCCGCCTTTGCATAGTGAGCAAGCTTCTCATGGTCGTGGAAGCGGAGATGCTCCTCGGCAATACCGAGATCCATGTAATACCGATGGCCGTAATTCTTGAAATATTCGTAGAGGTCTGTGTCCGTTCCCTCCTTGCAGAAGGTCTGGAACTCCATCTGCTCGAACTCTATGGTTCTGAATGTAAAGTTGCCGGGAGTAATCTCATTTCTGAAAGCCTTACCTATCTGACCTATGCTGAACGGGAGCTTAGCTCTCATGCTGCGCTGTACATTCAGGTAGTTAACATATTCGCCCTGCGCATTTTCGGGACGAAGATAAATAATGCTCTTTGCATCGTTAGTAACTCCCCTGTATGTCTGGAACATAAGATTGAATTCTCTGATGTCCGTAAAGTTATGCTTGCCGCAGTTCGGACACGGAATCGAATGAGCCTTGATGTAATCAAACATCTCCTCCTTCGTCATGCCGTCTGCATGAGCTTCCGGATCAAAGTTGTCGATAAGCTGGTCTGCTCTGTGACGCATTTTACATTCCTTGCAGTCAAGAAGCGGATCTGAGAAGCTGGCAACGTGACCGCTTGCTTCCCATACTCTCGGATGCATGAGAATATCGGCGTCAACCTCGTAGCTGTTCTTTCTCTCCTGGATAAAACGCTTTCTCCAGGTGTCCTTAACATTGTTTTTAAGTCTTGCTCCGAGCGGGCCGTAATCCCATGTGTTTGCAAGACCGCCGTAAATATCGCTGCCGGCAAAAATGAATCCTCTGTTTTTGCAAAGGGCAACAATCTTGTCCATAGTCTTTTCTGTATTCGATAACATAAAAACCAATTCTCCCTCATTGTAAAATCCTATGAAATTATAAAGTATTTCGGCAAATAAGTCAATGAAAAAAGTATATGAATAATTTAATCCCTACTCTTGAAAATATTGGTTAAATTGACATTTTATTAACAATTTTAATATACAATTTGTTTTTTCGCCCTTTATAATTGTAAAAGAGAATCCTTATGTTATAATTTGTCTGAGCCGAAATCAATTTGAAGTCCGGCCGAGACTGAAAAATTTTTATCCGAGAGGGAATAATTTATAAAAACAAAACCGTAAACCACATTGCGAAAATGCTTTGTGATTCACGGCTTTTTGCTTGTTTTAAGACTCTGCTTTCTTTGAATACTTGTTTACATAAATTACTCTTTGAAGAACACGGTCGGCATAGCCGAGAGGCTCGCCGCTTCCGAGGAAAAGTGAACCTATCTGGGTTTTACATTCCTTACTCATAACAAGCTCAACTGCGTCAAGATCTCCTATGGTTTTACCTGTGACAATAGCACCCGAGCCGTGAATAAGAACTGCATTTTTGCCCTTAATTTTTCTTGCCGCTTCCGAAGCGCAGCTTGCCGAGCCGTCCCAGCGGAACGAGCCGATTTTTGCACCTGCAATCTGAGCAAAATCGTCAAGTCTTGCGTTAATACAGTCCGAGGTCATGCTGTATGCAATGATGTCGCTTTCGGAAAGGTGACGAATATAATTGACATCGGACGATTTATAAATCGCAGCATGAATTTTCGCAATTGCAGGCAGCTTTGCGTCACTGTCGCAGGTGCAGCCCTTGATTTTTACATTGAAGCTTGCGCCGCTCTTAAAGGTCAGCAGGAAAAACTCACCGTCTCTGACACTGCTTCCGAAATCCGACACATACTCGGGCAGAGCCTTGCCTCCCGTGTGTCTGATATAGCTGTTGAGCATCGCTTTCTTTGTATATTCAGGGGTGCCCTCATACATGAGAAATGCCTTTTCAAGCTTACTTCCGCATGCCTTTTCAAGAGCCTGAATGATTTCAAAGGTCTCATCAAAATCCTTGCCGAGGCAAACCGCACCGTGGTGTGCCATAAGAAAAGCATTGCAGCCCGGATTGTTTTCATATTCCTTTTTTACTGCGTTTCTCAGCTTATCCGTTGACGGCATACCGTAGCCTGCGCAAGGAACAGTCTCGCCGAGAATATCTCTGTAAGCCTTTGGCACCGGATCAACGTCAATGCCGGCCGCTCCGACAACCGAGGCGTTGACCTGATGAGTATGTATAACAAAATTAACGTCGCTTCTCAAAGCGTAAGCATCGGCATGGATGCCTTTTTCACTCGAGGGCTTGATGTCGCCCTCATAGCTGCAATCGTCAATATTGACAACAACAATATCATCGGGCGTGAGCGTATCATACGTTCTGCCGCTCGGAGTGATAACGAACTGAGTGTCCGAAATTCTTGCGCTTACGTTTCCCCACGTTCTCGCTATGAGGCCTGTTTCAAGCAGTCTGTGACCCGCTTCGATAACAGCCTTTTTTCCTTCTTCCAAAGTGTACACCTAAACGTCCCCCTTATTCTGTCAGCCGATTCTGCCGCAGTTGTCAAATACTTTGTCGAAACGAGCAATTGCATCGTCGATATCTTCTTCCGTATATGCAGCACTGGTATAAAGTCTGCTGCCGGCGAGAGTAACCATACCTTCTGCCATGTAAGCGGCTCCCATGTGCTCCATTTCCTTCTGACGGGCGCTCGTCTGCTTGAGGATTTCCGGAATCTCCCACGGCTTGGACCAGTTGATTGCAAAGTGCATTGTGCCTACTGTATCAAGGTGGCAGATTGAGCCCTGATTGAACGCAACGAACGGGAGATTATGCTTCTTGATCGACTTCTGAATACCCTCGATGAGCCTGTCGCCCATAAGTCCTGCCTTTTCACAGGCATTGGTTCTTTCAATCTCGCAAATTGTATGATAACCTGCAACGCACGAAAGCGGAGTTGCCGCCATTGTGCCGCCGCACATTGCCTTTTTAACCTTCTTGCCCGAAGAGTCGAGTCCTGCGCCGAGGTGAGCCATAACATCTCTGTGTCCGCCGATTCCGCCTGCTCCGGGATATCCGCCGGCAACAATTTTACCGAAAATTGTAAGATCGGGATCAACTCCGAAATAGCCCTGAGCACCGGAAAGTCCGATTCTGAAGCCTGTAACAACCTCGTCAAAGATAAGAAGTGCGCCGTATTTATGGCAGAGTGCCTCTGCTCCCTTTATAAAATCCTTGCTCAACGGTCTTGTTCCGCTCTCGGGACCGACAGGCTCAATGAACACGCCTGCCGTGCCGCCCGTAAGCTCATTCTTCTTGAGCTTTCTTTCAAGGTCATTGAGGTCATTCGGGAAAAACTCGTCCGTGTGCTTGAATACAAACATCGGAACACCCCTTGACTGGAGGTTCTTTGTGCCCGGAACTCTCATTCCGTAGGCAAGCTGATCCGACCAGCCGTGGTATGCGCCGCCCATTTTAAGGATATTCTTGTGCTTTGTCGCAAGTCTTGCAACACGAACCGCACACATACAAGCCTCTGTGCCCGAACCGAGCATACGGAACATTTCAACAGACGGAACACACTCGGCAATTTTATTTGCAAGCTTGTACTCATACTCATGGAAAAGACCTGTTGACGGGCCGCAGTCATTGAGCAGTTCAATAACCTTTTCGCGAACCTCGGGAGGGTTGCTGCCGATAATCGTCGGTCCGCCTGCCTGGAGAAAATCGTAATATTCGTTGCCGTCTATATCGTAAAGCTTGTTACCCGATGCTTTGGTAAAAACAAGCGGAAAAGGATAGTTAAATGCGAGGTTATGCTGAACGCCGCCGGGTATTCTCTGCTTGGCAATGTCGATCATTTCCTTTGACTTTGCACATTTCTTTGCGTAATATTCTCTCTCATATTTTTTGAGAGCTTCCGGCTTAATGCTGTAAATAGGCTTTTTAATAAGAGCGTCAAGCTCCTTTGTGACCTTATCGGCATCAAGATAATTTTTGATAGCAAAATTGTTTCCCATAAAAAAACCTCCTTTGGGAACTGCCGAAAAACGTATAACTTCACGGGCAGTTGCTTTTTTAATTAAATTTATTTTAACACATATAGTTTAGTTTTTAAATACGTCACTAAAAAAAATTTGTAAAAATTCATAAAATATTTTTACTTTTGATCTTCTTTATGATAG
>HF999640.1:99669-126143 GCA_000434055.1 Ruminococcus sp. CAG:488
AGCGCTTACGTTATTGCATATGATGTCGGAACAACAGGACTTAAAACCTGCCTGTTTGAGATTGATAAAAAAATCAAACCGATTGTCAATTCTTACGGCTCATACAACCTTTATATTCTCGAGAACGGCGGCGCCGAGCAGGACGCCGAGGAATGGTGGAACGCAATGTGTACCACCACGAAAGAAATCTTTACAAAGACGGATATCAAGCCCGAACAAATCGCGGGAATTTCATTCTGCTCTCAGATGCAGGCTCTCGTCCTCGTTGACAAGAACGGTGATCCCGTACGCAGACCCATGAGCTATATGGATCAGCGCGCCAAGGAGGAGCTGAAAAAATACATGGCATACGGCTTACAGATTGCAGGAGCAAATATTGTTCCGCTTCTCAAATCTCTTGCCGTCACGGGAGCCGTCTCATGCAGCGTAAAGGACCCCGTTTACAAATACAAGTGGGTTGAAAACAACGAGCCGCAGAAATACAAAAAAGCGTACAAGTGGCTTGATGTTAAGGATTTCCTTATCAGCCGTTGTACGGATAAATTCACGATGACAAAGGATTCGGCGTTTGCAACTCTCCTTTATGATACAAGAAAGGGCAAAGAGGGCTGGAGCAAGACCGTTGCTGATATTTTTGATGTAAACATGAATCATCTGCCTGATATAATCGAATCGACCGACATGGTCGGCGGAGTTACCGAAAAGGCGGCGGAAAAACTCGGTCTTTTGCCGGGAACACCCGTATTCGGCGGCGGCGGTGACGCCTCGCTCATCGGCGTCGGCGCAGGCAGCTGCTCTGTCGGCGATACTCACATTTATTCGGGAACATCGGGCTGGGTCGGTACAGTCGTAGAAAAACAACTTGTCGATACCTCTGCGATGATTGCCGCAATTGTCGGTGCTGATCCGAACAGCTTTAACTATTTTGCCGAGATGGAAACGGCAGGCAAATGCCTCGAATGGGTCAAGGATCATCTTTGTCTTGATGAGATAGGAATTTTCATTGAAAAGAAGAAGATAACAGACCGTACAGAAAAAGCATACACCAGCCTTTACGACTATATGACAGAGGTTATCGACTCTGTTCCGGCAGGCGCAAACGGAGTTATTTTCACTCCGTGGCTTCACGGTAACCGCTGTCCGTTTGAGGATCCGAATGCCGCGGGAATGTTCTTTAACATCAACATCAACACAGGTAAATCCGATATGCTCAGGGCGGTTATCGAGGGCGTTTGCTATCATCTGCGCTGGATGCTTGAGGCGCAGGACAGAAAGATAAAGACCTCACAGACAATCCGCTTTGTCGGCGGAGGGGCGCTCTCCGATGTAACAGCACAGATTCTTGCAGATATAACCGGCAGGACGATTGAAGTTGTTGAGAAGCCGCAGGATGTCGGTGCTGTCGGTGCGGCGGCTATAATAGGAATCGGTCTCGGAATTATTAAGGATCTCGGCAGTGTTAAGAATTATATACCGGTCAAAAAGACCTTCCATGCAAACACGGCAGACAAAAAAGTTTATGACAAAAACTTTGAGGTGTTTAAAAAGCTTTATTCCTCAAACAAAAAGAATTTTCAGTTACTAAACGGGCAATGATATAACCGAGCAGGAGGACTGAGTTATGAACGGTTATAAAAACATAAACAAAGCTGAAATCCTCAGCCTGAAAGACCAGGTTGAATATCAGTCAGGTCAGGTAGTGAGCAAAACTCTTGCGCAAAACTCCGCACTGAGTGTTACACTTTTTGCCTTTGACAAGGGCGAGGAGATCAGCACCCATGAGTCGGGCGGCGACGCAATGGTTACATGCCTTGACGGAACAGGAAAAATCACTATTGACGGCATTGAATATTTCTTGCACGAGGGCGACACAATCGTTATGCCCGCCAAGCATCCCCACTCCGTTTTCGGTGAGGATAAATTCAAAATGCTTCTGACGGTTGTTTTTTAATTTGTTAAAAGCTAAAAAACGCAAGCCCAAATCAATCGGGTTTGCGTTTTTCTTTTATAATTTTTCTATATATTTTTTAACATTTTCTATCACGGTCTGAGTTGCTTCTTCAAGTGTACCGCTGACCTGACAGCCGGCCGCCTGCGGGTGTCCGCCGCCGCCCATTGCCGCGCAGATTTCCGAAACGTTGATCGGGCGGTTGCTTCTCATTGAGATCTTATAGCTTCCGTCCTTGCGTTCACGCATTGTAACACCGACCAATACGCCCTCAATCTGTCTCGGAAGCGAAGCGATTGCGTCAACCTCACTCTCGTCCGAGCCGCTCTGACGGTACATATCCTGAGTAACCGTTATCAGCGCGCATTTACCGTCAAGGAACATCTTCATTCCTCCGACGGCCAGCTTTTCAAGCGCAACGTATGTTCTCGTTTTCGTTTCAAACATAACCGTATTTATCGTCACATTGTCAGCGCCGCATTCAATCATTTCCGCCGCCATACGCATTGTGCGCGGAGTGACGTTTGAATAGCGGAAGCAACCTGTATCGGTTGAAATTCCCGTGTATATACAATCGGCAATCTGCTTTGTCGGCTTAATGCCGAGCGCATGAATAACTTCAAGAACTATTTCGCATGCCGCCGCAGCATTCGCATCAAGCAATGTTCTTTCGGCAAACATACGGTTTGAACCGTGGTGATCAATACAAAGCTCAATCCTGTCGGCGAATTTCTCCTCAAAGTCCTTGCCGAGCAGCTTTGTGTCAGCCACATCAACCGCAACAAGAGCGTCAAAAGCGCACTCATCCTCGCAAACTTTTCCAAGATAATCGAATTTTTTTGCAACCGTGTCATTGCACTTTACGTTCGCCCTTTTGCCGACGGCTTCAAGCGCATATTTGAGCGCAAAAGCCGAACCGAGCGTATCTCCGTCCGGGTGCGAATGGGTCAATATCAAAAAATTGTCCCTTATTTTTAAAAATTCAACCGCCGTTTCAAGATTGATAACCATTAGCCCTCAGTCCTTAAATCATCCATAATCTTAACGATATTCATACCGTGCTCAATAGAATCGTCAGCTACAAAGCTAAGCTCGGGAGTTTTTCTCAAATGAAGCCGCTTGCCGACCTCTCTTCGAATATATCCCGTCGCACTCTTGAGACCCTTGACTGCCTCCTTAGCAACGTCAAGTCCCTCCATTGCGCTGATATAAACCTTAGCGTAGGAGGCGTCGGAGCTGACCTCCACCCTCACCACGGTAAGCATTTTATCCATTACCCTCGGATCCTTAAGTTCTCTGATAACCGCAATTATTTCACGCTTAATATCCTCGGATACTCTGTCTATTCTGTAACCTGCCATAAGCTACCTCTTAATCTCTGTATTCTTCGACAGTGTAGGCTTCAAAGATGTCGCCCTCCTTAATATCGGAGAACTTTGTGAGACCGATACCGCACTCATAGTTTGAAGCGACCTCCTTCACATCGTCCTTGAAACGGCGAAGTGAAGCGATATCGTCAACAGCAAGTACGATTCCGTCACGGACAACACGAACCTTTGAATTTCTTGTAATCTTTCCGTCAAGAACATAGCAGCCTGCGATCTTGCCGACGGAGGAAATAGTAATGACATTTCTGACCTCGGCGCGGCCCTGCTCAACCTCACGGAATTTCGGAGCAAGCATACCCTTGATAGCCGCCTGAATCTCCTCGATGCAGTCGTAGATGATTCTGTACATCCTCATCTCAACGCCGTCACGCTCTGCAAGGTTTATAGCAACCGGATCCGGACGAACATTGAAGCCGACGATAATTGCGTCGGAAGCGTTTGCAAGCATAACATCGGATTCGCTCGGAGCACCGACACCGCTGTGAATAACACGAACTCGGACTTCCTCGTTTGAGAGCTTCTCGAGGCTCTGTTTAACAGCCTCAGCCGAGCCCTGAACGTCAGCCTTAACGATTATGTTAAGCTCCTTCATCTCGCCGTCCTTGAGCGAATCAAAGAGATTGTCGAGAGTAACCTTTTGAACAGACTTGAACTGCTCTTCCTTTGCCTCAGCCTTTCTCTGCTCAACAAGCTCACGCGCAAGACGCTCATCTGTTACTGCATCAAAGATATCGCCTGAATTCGGAACATCCGCAAGGCCGGTAATCTCAACCGGAACGGACGGGCCTGCAGATTTGATCTTTCTGCCCTTGTCGTCAACCATTACACGGACACGGCCGACAGACTGACCGGCAACGATGATGTCGCCTGAATTAAGCGTACCCTTCTGAACAAGGAGAGTTGCGATCGGACCTCTGCCCTTATCAAGACGGGCTTCTATAACGATGCCCTTTGCCGCTCTGTTCGGATTAGCCTTGAGCTCCTGCATCTCGGCAACAAGGAGAATGCTTTCAAGCAGCTTATCAATACCCATATGTGTCTTTGCCGAAACAGGAACGCAGATAACGTCGCCGCCCCACTCCTCGGGAACGAGGCTGTGCTCTGTAAGCTGCTGCATGATTCTGTCGGGATTCGCACCCGGTCTGTCCATCTTGTTGATGGCAACTATTATCTGAACCTCAGCTGCCTTTGCATGGTTGATAGCCTCAATCGTCTGCGGCATAATACCGTCGTCTGCAGCAACAACAAGAACAGCTATATCCGTTGCCTGGGCACCTCTTGCACGCATTGATGTGAATGCAGCGTGACCCGGAGTGTCAAGGAATGTGATTTTCTGACCGTTGAGGTCAATTCTGTAAGCGCCTATATGCTGTGTAATTCCGCCTGCCTCGGTAGAGGTGACGGAGGTATGTCTGATTGCGTCAAGGAGCGATGTTTTACCGTGGTCAACGTGACCCATTACGCAAACAACGGGGTCACGGGGAACAAGATCCTTATCATCATCCTCGCTGTCGTCAATAATTCTATCCTCAATTGTGACAACAACTGCCTTTTCGCACTTTGCACCAAGCTCGGTCGCAACGATTTCGGCCGTATCATAGTCGATGACCTCATTGACCGTTGCCATCTGACCGAGGGCAAAGAGCTTTTTGATAACCTCTGCCGCCGTCATGTGGAGAAGCGCGGCAAGCTCGCCGACTGTTATCTCCTCGGGAACCTGAATGTGAAGCTGCGGCTTCTTTGCTCTCTCCGCCGCAATTCTCTTGAGTCTCTCAGCCTCAGTCTCACGGCGTGATTTCATGCCCGGTCTGCGCTGCTGAGACTTCTGCTTGAGCTTCTGCTTGTTGACCGTTCTGTCGCTTCTTCTGTCCTGATTGACAGGAGAGATATTTTCGTACTTCTCGTTGTATTTATCAAGATCAACATTGCTTGCCCTTGTGTCGATCGTTCTGAATTCGCCCTTTGTTCTGCTCTGCGGAGCTGCGTTGGGATCCTTCTGTTTTTTCTTCGGCTGATTGTTGCTCTTTGCCGGAGACTTTTTCTCGTCCTTGGCAGGAGCATCGGACTTTGCTTCCGACTTCTTCGGCTCGTCTGATTTTTCAGCCTTTTTCTCTTTCTTTTCTTCCTTCTTCGGCTCGTTCGCCGTTGCAAAGTAAGCGTCGAAGCTTTCAACGCTGTTTTCCTGCGTTACAATTTCAAATATAACGTCAAGCTCGGCCTCCTCAAGAGCCGTCATAGATTTTTTCTGTCCTTCAAAATGCTTGGTTACAATATCAAGAATTTCCTTACTGGGGCAATCAAAATCCTTTGCCACTTCGTGGACACGATATTTATTTATCATAAAATGCGTTCCTCCCCGGATTGATTTTCTTTAAGTTTTGCGATCAATGACTTAGCGAAGCCTTCATCATCAACGGTAAAAACCGCCGCCTTGAAGCTCAGCGCCTGCTTAATGTCAAGCATCGTGTATCTTACGTCATAAACGGTTTTGTTATGTGCCTTTGCAAGCCCCGATATTTCATCGGAAAGCCTTTTTGATGCGTCCGAACAAACTATGCAAAGCTTTGCCTTACCGCTGTTTATCGCCTGCTTGCAAGCATCATGGCCCAAGCTGAGCCTGCCTGCGCGTCTGCAAAGACCTAAAAGATTGAGCGCCGAATCATTCATCGTTTTTCAGCTCCTCTGCCATTTTATCGTAGACCTCGTCAGGAATCCGGCACAGGAATGATTTTTCGATTCTTTTGGCTTTTCTCGCTTTTTTAAGACATTCGGCGTCATGGCAGATATAAGCTCCTCTGCCGTTCTTTCTGCCCGTAAGGTCAAGAACTATCTCATCTTCGGGAGTTTTCACAACACGAACAAGCTCTTTCTTCGGCTTCATCTCGCCGCAGCCCATACATTTGCGCATCGGAATTTTCTTCTGCTGCATTCCTGCACCTCCTTTTAATTAAAGCTCTACCGACGGGTCAGTTTTTCCGCTCTCGGGCTTGATATCTATCTTCCAGCCCGTAAGCTTAGCGGCAAGTCTTGCATTCTGTCCCTTATTGCCGATAGCAAGTGAAAGCTGAAGATCCGGAACTATAACTCTGCACGACTTTTCTGCGTTCTCGTCTATTGTTACCGAAACAACATCTGCCGGAGCAAGGGAAGCGGCAATAAACTCTTTCGGATCCTCGCTGTATTTAACAATGTCTATCTTCTCGCCGTAAAGCATGTCAACAATCTTGCCGACACGGGCTCCTCTCGGGCCTATGCATGCGCCGACTGCGTCAACATTCTCATCTGCCGAATAAACGGCGATTTTTGTTCTTGAACCTGCCTCACGGGAAACTGCTTTGATTTCAACCGTTCCGTCATAAATTTCGGGAACCTCGGACTCAAACAGTCTCTTTACAAGACCGGGATGCGTTCTGGAAATTGTAACTCTCGGTCCTCTTCTGCCTTCCTTTGCATCGGCAACTCCGGCAATGTAGACCTTGATAAGCATACCCGGAAGAAGTGTTTCATTCGGGATCTGTTCGCTTCTGAAGAGCGGCTCCTGAGCCTTGCCGATTTCAACGATAGCGTCCTTAGTCTCGGGATCAACTCGCGAAACCTTGGCTGTAACGATCTCCTGATTGTGAGCCTGGAACTCCTCACGCAGTCTGCCATGCTCGGCCTCGCGGATACCCTGTCGGATAACATGCTTGCCCTTATCGGCTGCAATTCTGCTGACCTCTTTTGTCTCAAGCTCAATTTCAATAATGTCTCCGACCATAGCTGTCGGCTTATACTTCTGAGCCTGTTCAACGGTCAAATCCTCATCGGGATCAACCACCTCGGAGACAACGTTCTTTCTTACAAAAACTCGCATTGTCTTTTTCTCGGGGTCAAGCTCGCAGAAAACGATGTCCTTGTTGTTGTAGTCACGCTTAACTGCCGTGACGAGCGCCTTCTGAATACCCTCGCAAAGTACATCCATAGGTATTCCTTTTTCTTTTTCAAGCATTTCGAGCGCCATAAAAAGCTCTTTGTTTACCATTGTTCTTCTCCTCCGAAATCATCAAGTTTAACATAAGATGTTTCTTTTTTATTTATAACGAGCTTCGCCCCGTCCTGAGTAAGAAGCTCAAAATTTCCGTTGTCGTAGCTTTCGAGAGTTCCCTTGTACTCTCTGCTGCCCTCAAGCGGACGAATCAGCTTAACCTGAATCGGCTTGCCTATGCACTTTTCAAAATGGCTGTCCCTTTTGAGATTTCTCTCCAGTCCGGGGGAGCAAACCTCAAGGCAGTAGCTCTGTTCAATCGGGTCAGCATCGTCAAGCGGCTTATCAAGAGCATGGCTCATGTCAACGCAATCGTCGATTGAAACACCGCCGTCCTTGTCGATGAAAACTCTGAGAAACCAGTCTGCACCCTCTTTTTCAAAGCGCACATCCCAAAGCTCAAGTCCAAGACTCTCGGCAATCGGCTGAGCGATATCCCAAACGGTATTGGCGGTAATTCCGCCCTTTCCTTTTGAAGCCATTGTAACGCCTCCTTTACAATACAAAGGAGCGGGTCGCCCCACTCCTTTGTCAATACCTTAATAAACTTACAGATATATAATATCACATTATAATGTAAATATCAAGTGTTTTTTATTATTTCTTTTTTCAGAGTTCAGTTGCTGAATTGAAGATGACTCACCGCGTATGTTATAGAGGTCAGCGGATTATCCATCATCGACTGATATTCTTCAAATCGCTCCCAATCCTCAATATCAATAAATACGATGTCAACGTCCTGATGTTCGGCAGTAAAGTAATCTTTATAGAAATGCAGAAATTCATCTCTTACAAGATTCTTGTTCGGAACCTTAGGAACATAAACAAGCTTTTCTCCCTGCGAAATTTTTTCATCGACATATTCCTGCCTCATTGCAAAAACGTCATAATTCTGTATCGTTTGAAGCGGAAGCAAAACCGCAAAACAAAGCAGCGCCGAAACAGCTGTAACATTGAGCACACGCAAGACCTTTCCTTCAAGCCTAATGCCGTATTCATTTACAATGTAGCTTGCAAGATAAATTGTAAGCGAAACAAATATTATCAGGGAAAGATAAAAAGTTCTGTAGCCGTGGAGAGTAAGAATCATGAACATTCCTACGGACATCGCAAGGGCAAATATAGCAAAAACAGAATAAGATTTTGTCTTTATATCCTTAATAAACCTGAAAATAATTATAAGAGCATTAAGAAGAAAAGCAAACATCAATACCATAAGGAAGAGCTTAACGCTTGAAATTACCTTTGCTTCCTCTGTTTGAGTAAACTTATAAAGAACACATACCGCCGGATATACATTTGAAAAGACGATGTGCCAAAGCTTAAATTTATCGTCCGGCGATTCTTTTATTACAATATACGTTAAGACAGCACCAAAAATAACGATCCAAATCGCCGCCGTGCTGAAATACTCCGCAAACTTTGCCACAACTCCTATTGCAAAGGGAATATTAAAAATTATCTGCCGATAACTCGACATGACGTTTTCGCCTATAACGCTGTAGCTTATGTGCTTAGGCACAATAAACATCAGAGCCGCGCCTATAATTCCTCCGATAAAAAATATAATATGATCTGCCTCAAATTTTTTCTCGGTGAAATATTTATAGGCAATGAGGAAAACTGCCGTTGCCAGAAAAATTACCGTTGCATTCTCGCTGTAAAACTGCATACATATTGATGCAATAAAAAGAACGGTATACAAAAGTAACCTCATTTTCTTTTTCTTGCGGCCGATTATTTTCATCAAAGCAAAACAAACAAAAACATTCGCAAGCGGCGCAACGTAATTCATGATACACGGGTTTGAAGAATAGCACTTGGCATAAAAGCCCGATGACGGCATAATAATAAGAAGCGCCGTTGCAATTTTCAGCCAAAGTTTTTTAATCTCGAAAACATAAATTATGCAACCGATCAATACAGTTAAAACCATCGGCTTAAAAACCATTCTTGTTATCGGATAAAAATTGAAATAATAAAGTGCAAGATTTCCTATAAATCTTCCGTTGCCGTAATGAATAGAAAAGTCGAGACCGTTTGCAATCGATAAAGCCGAATATGAGGTCTGCATTGAATAATCATCGGTATCAAAAAAATTAAACAGAAAAACAATAAATAACAGTGCGTAAATAAAAAAGATCAAAAGAGTATTTTCATAATTTCTTTTTATTGTCGTCTTCATTTTACTTCTTCCTTTTTAACGGGTTTTCGGGCTTTACGCCGCCTGTGAGGAATCCGCTGATATACATAAGATAAGCTGCAAGAATTGAAACAACAACACAAATCGGAATAAGTGTACCCGTACCGAGACTTCCGTCGAACATAAGCACAATAACCGCAGCGATTACGGGAACAAAAGAAATTCTCCAGTGCTTTGCAAGGTATCCTGCACCGAGCGCACCGAAAAGTGCCGGAAGAACTTGGTCAAAAGCAGGCTTCAGTGCCGAATCCTCGCCGGTAAGAGCAGGAAGAATAGGGGTAAGCGCAAGAACGCCGACCGCAAGAATTATGGTTGTAACAATAGACGATGTCGCCGTTGCGATTGTTGAGATAACCTCGTCCGCCTCTGTGCCGGGCTTCGTCTTTGCAAGCTCACGGGAGTTGAGAACACACGGAAGCTTGAGGTTTGTGATGTTACCCGTAACGAACGAAAGGTATGTTGCGCCCGTGCCGAGCATCGGAGCATAAACAACAATTTCCAAAATTGCGGACGTCCAGAAAATAGGAATAACCTTTAATAATCCGTCAAATACCTGTTTAAATGTCGGCCATGCGTTAAATTTCAAACATATTGCGACGGGAACGGCAACCAAAACACAAATTGCCGTAACCATGAAAATATTTCCCCACGTATAGGTGGAGTCCATATAACTGCGTTTTTTCTTGCTCATACGATCGGCCTCCATTCAAACGTTGATATTTCCGCGGGAAGAACATAATGCAGAAGGACTGCCATTCCCATACCTGCGAACATACCGAGCGGCATTACAAACGGCTCAAATTTATCCCACTTGAATTTCTTGCAGAGAGCCTGAAGAACAACAACAACGATAACAGATGTAATAAGAACCGCAACCGACATAACACCTGCGCCCACTCCAACGGGCTTAAGCTTTCCGTTCTCTTTAATTGTCGGAGCTGTGCCTGCGAGTGCATTGCCGATGAATGCAGAAATAAGACCGATAAATGTTGCGGCGGAAATAATATCGCCGAATTTGTTTTCACCGCTTGCGTTGTTAGTTACCTTGCCGACCTTGCTCTGAATTTTCTTGAGAAAAACAGGAATAAGTATAAGCGAAAGGATAACGCCGATAGTCATAACCCATGAAACGGCAGCAAATATTTTCGGATCGGCTATGTTTTGACCGAAAACAGCAATACTTGTACCGTCCCTGAAGGACTCAAGAGCCGCTTGAGCAGCCGTAACCTCATACTGAAGATTGCCGACAACCGAAAGTCTTATCCACGGAAGAACAATTCCGAGTGTGCTCGACAGTGTAATAACCGTCGCGAAGATAGCAACCGCCGGAGCGATCGTAAACAGCGCACTTGAAGTAACCGCCTTTTTCATGTCTGCGGTCGTAAGACCAACCTCCTTGCCATGCTTCCATGCACGGATAAGAAAAAACAAGGACTGAACAATGACGAAAACAATAACCATTGCCGCAAGTCCGTACATAAATCCGCTTTCTTTAAAATCTTGCATTACATATCCCCCTTAGAACTTGTTGATATGTGTTTTATTTTATCACAATATGTATTCCGCCGTCAAGAAAATAAATGAAAAAGGGCGATGCCGAATGAGCATCAGCCCTTATCATTTGTAAAGATGCTTATTATTCTATCATAAATCCATGCCGCAGCGAGGCAAAGTGCAACCGTGCAAAAGGATAAAAGAATAGAAACAACCGTATTCTCGGTTAAAATCGGAAGAAACCCATAAAGCTGAATCGGGAATTTATGCATTAGAAGTATCGGCATAGTGTGTCGTCCGATATATGCCAATCCGGCGGAACGGAGTGTACTTGCAAGCAAACACCATCCGAAAATTCCGACAACAGCGGTAGGAATATAAATCCACAGCTTTCCGAAATCGTTCATTGCAAAATCGGTTCTTGTATTGAGAGAAGAAAGAAAAGCTCCGCCTAAAATCAAAATTAAAGAAGCAATAACCTTTGCCCAAATCGGTATAGCAGCTTTTACCTTGCCGTCCTTATAAATCAACTGCTTTGCAAGCCTGCCGATTATGAAATACGGCGAAGCATTGACGGCCTGAATAATTCCGAAAGGCGCCGAAGGATAAAATCTTAAACAGTATAGAATAATCACTGCACTTACGGAAAACGCAAGCAAAATCACCGTATATTTAATTTTATTTTTACCGCGAAAAACAAACCTATTTATAATATAAGCTGCGGAGAGCAAAACAAACAAACAAGGGAGAAACCAGAGAGGATTGTTCCACAGCATAAGTCCTGTTGACCGTGTACCGATGATCATTCCGAGCAGGCATTGAGTAAGAGACAGTCCGCTTTTTTTGAAAAAATAATTCGTAATTATATAAAATCCAATGCTTATTGATGAAAAAATAAAATACGGAATCAAAATTCTTTTTGCTTTTTCACGGAAAAAATTTTTCGGTTCTTTGGCGGTGTTGAATGTCAAACCCGAAAGGAAAAAGAAAAGCGGAACATGAAACGAGTAAAGATAGCCGCAAAGCGGGCCAGATGGCAACTGGTGACCGAGCACTATGAAAAAAATTGCAATTGCTTTTGCAATATCAATCCAAGCGATCCGTTCTTTTTTGCAGCAAATACTCAAACCGTTCTCCTCCGTTTATATTAAGACAAAAGTCTCCCTGTGACAAGGGAGAC
The DNA here is from genome assembly GCA_000434055.1 of Ruminococcus sp. CAG:488. Classification (GTDB taxonomy): domain Bacteria; phylum Bacillota; class Clostridia; order Oscillospirales; family Acutalibacteraceae; genus CAG-488. The sequence goes on from HF999640.1 coordinate 111,907, forward strand.
TGCTTTAACTTTTATTTTTATATGCTCAATACTCCTATTGAAATTCTCAGAACAATAAGCGCATCGGCGGAATTTACCTTTCCGTCGCCGTTTACATCTGCATTCAAAAACGCTGTCTGCGAGCTTATCAATTCATTAAAACCGATTGAATATCTGAGAATAAGAAGCGCATCGGCGGAATTTACCTTTCCGTCGCCGTTTACATCTGCCGTTGACTTAGCAACAAGAGAAGGTGTTGATATTGTCTTGTGACAAACAGAACACTCCATATGCTTAAGGCCGGTGTTGTAAACCGACGGTCTTTCTGAGTAGACCCAAACTGCCGTATGCTCGGTTTTCGGCGTAGTAACATTGTAGCTGTGACCGCAGGCGCAGATGTATGTATCAATTCCCGTCGAGCTGCATGTTGCCTTTTTCGTAACCGTTTTGGTGTAGGAATGAACATGGTTGCTTGTGCTGCTGAGACTAATTGCATACATTGTCCAGTTAATGTCTCCGCACTCGGGACAGCCCCAAGAAATGTATGTTGTCGTATTGTGATGCGGATTGTTATGTGCATAGTCCGTCATAAGTCCGTCTTCACCGTCGCCGCAGAGAATTGCATGCTGGAACGATTTGCAACTGTTGCAATAGTAGAATACGGGATCGCCGGGCGAAAGCTTGCCGGCATTATCGTCAAAATAAATGTACGGCCCGTCGGTTTTGAGAACATGTGCCGTTCCGTATGTTCCTTTGAGAGCATTGAAAAGATTTCCTACAGAGCGCTCCATAACATTGATTCCGCCGGCTTGCAAGCAGTTGGAAACAAATCCTGCACAAAGCTCAATTCCGTTATCCCAGTTTTCCTCGGCATAATCAAGTGCCGACTGTGGGTTATAATCAACGGCGCTTGCATTTGTGCTTGCGAACGCAAACGCAGACACAATCATTGTGAGGGCTACAAATACGGATATAACTCTTTTCATGTTCCTTCCTCCGAGATCTTTTTAACGTTAGTATTTAAACAACGGCTTAATTATAACAACAAATTACAGTCTTGTCAATAAGTTACAAGATATTACAGCTGTTTTTTCTTGTTCTAAGCATGTTTTGAGGTGAAAAAGCTATATATATTATAAAAGGATAAGCGTAACCAGGCTACAAATTACCCTCAAAGTAACAAATCCGAGTCGTTTCTGTAACCTTTTGTAACTTTTTAGGTTTTGCACAAAAAATCACTCCCGCAGCACTGCCAAAATACCATTTATCGGCATTTTTTGACTGTATTTGCTTTGATTGTCTCGATATTATGACAAATAATTTGTAGAATATAAACAAAATCAATTTGCTTTTTCATTTGACAAATTGGGCATAGATTACTATAATAAGCCACGTTGGTTCAAAAACTAATTTGAATATCACGGGTTTGCGCCCGAATAAAACGGCTTTTGCCGTATAAAAGGAGCTTCCTAAAATGGAAATGATAAAAACCACACTGAAGAAGATCGGCATTGCGATCTCCAAAGCCAAGGTAAAGGCTATTATGATAGCTGTTATCGTGTGCTTTGCCGCAGCAACCATCTATGCTGCCGCTGCCAATTCATATTCGGTAAAAATCATAGCCGACGATACAGAGATCAATATAACAACAATGCGTGAAAGCGCAGAGGATGTTCTCAATCAGGCAAATATACTGATAAACAAGGGCGATGTTGTTGACCTTTCCGATTTCTCAAGCGGTTCAAAATCAACTATAATTGTTTACAGAGCTTGTGTAATCACCGTTTATGACGGTTCAGCGGAAGGAGTCAAATATCCTGCCGTAGGTTCGGTCGAAAGATCCCTCAGTGAAAACGGAATCGGACTTAACGACGGTGACGAGCTCAGCTGCAATAAAGAAGACGTTGTTTACGAAGGCATGGAGGTTGTTATTTCCCGTGCATTCCCCGTTTCTGTTATTGCCGACGGCGAGACCTACAAGCTCAATATGGCTTCCGGCACTGTTGCCGACGCTCTCAACAAGGCTGTTGTTACAATCGACGATGACGATATTATTTCCGCTTCCCTTAATACAGTTCTTACAAAGGGCATGACCATCAAGGTTACACGAGTAACCTATAAAGAAAGAACAGTTGACGAGGTTCTCCCGTTCACAACGCAGAAAAAGAATAATGCAAATCTCTATACAGACCAGTCAAAGACCCTTCAGAAGGGTGTTAACGGCCGTCAGAACGTAACCTATAAGGATAAGTATGTTGACGGCAAGCTCAAGGAGTCCGTAAAGATCAATTCCGTTGTTACAAAGGCGGCAACAGAGCGTATTCTTGAGGTCGGCACAAAGAGACGTCCGACAACGAGTGCAAACGGCATAAGCACTATTTCAACGCTTAGTGCACCGTCAAGCCTTCAGATTGGTAAGAACGGCGTTCCGACATCGTACAAGAGAGTTATCACAGGTACCGCTTCCGCATATTCCGGCGGCGGAGTTACCGCAACAGGCAAATCTGTAAGACCCGGTTATATCGCAGTTAACCCGAATCAGATTCCCTACGGCACAAAGATGTGGATCGTTTCAAACGACGGTTCGTATGTTTACGGCTACGCTTCGGCTGAGGACACCGGCGGATTTATCTACTGGTCGGGCAGCAGCTCAACAGTCTGCGACCTTTACTTTGATTCCGAGGGTCAGGCAAGCGCATTCGGCAGACGAGGAGTTACAATTTATATTCTCTGATGATTTACAAAGATTGATTCAAAAGACCTCTTTCCGATTTGGAAAGAGGTCTTTTTTGTGTTCGTCTTATTTATTTTACCTGCCAGAAGCCGACTTTTTTCATAACCTTCGTCAGCGTCTTGTTTGCAATGTATGAGGCTTTCTCAGCGCCTTCTTTAGCGCACTTTTCAATATATGCCTTGTCTTTCATTATTTCGTCGAATTTGTCCTGAACAGGCTTTACGTCGGCTATAACGCTTTCGGCAACGGCAATTTTAAAATCGCCGTAACCCTTACCGTCAAATTCGGCTTCAATTTCATCAAAGCTCTTACCTGTGCAGCAAGAATAAATGCCCATAAGATTGTTGATTCCGTCCTTGCCCTCGGCATAGCGCACGCTCGCCTCGGAATCGGTAACTGCCGACTTGAATTTTTTCATAATATCATCGGGCTTGTCAAGAACATAGACCGACGCTTTGGGATTTGTATCGGACTTTGACATCTTCTTGGTCGGGTCCTGAAGCGACATAACCTTTGCACCCGTCTTGCCGATATACGGCTTGGGGATAGTGAACGTCGGAGAATATGTGCCGTTGAAACGCTCCGCAATATCACGGGTGATTTCAAGATGCTGCTTCTGATCCGCGCCTACGGGAACGTAATCCGCCTGATAGAGCAAGATATCGGCTGCCATAAGCGTCGGATACGCAAAAAGTCCGACATTGACATTGTCGGCATGCTTCGCCGACTTATCCTTAAACTGGGTCATTCTCGCCGCTTCGCCGAATTGCGTGTAGCAGTTGAGAATCCAGCCGAGCTGGCTGTGCTGCGGCACATGTGACTGAACGAAAATTATATTCTTATCGGGATCAAGACCGAGAGCTATCATCAAAGCGTACATTTCAAGCGACTGCTTTCTGAGCTTTGCAGGTTCCTGACGAACCGTAATTGCATGAAGATCCGCAACGGCAAATATGCAATCGTTGTCTGCACTCATCTGCTTCCAATTTTTAAGTGCGCCAAGGTAGTTGCCGAGGGTCGGAACAGACGTCGGCTGAATCATGCTCAGCACACGGTCTTTTCTTTCTGTATTTTCCATTTAATATCACTCCAAATAAAAACTGGGAACATTATATCATAAAAAAATCGTATTGTAAATCATTATTATTTATGATAGAATTATCGGGTATGAACGGAGGTCTTATTATGTCGAATTTTGACGCAGTTCTTTTTGATTTTGACGGCACGGTTGCAGATACCGGCGAGGGCGTTTTTCTTTGCGTCCGTCATGCTATCGAGGTTCACGGGCTTAAACAGCCGAGCGATTCGGAAATACGCAGGTTTATCGGTCCGCCGATGATAGTCAGCTATCGCACGCTCTATCCTCAGCTTTGCGACGACGAGATTCAATCGCTTATGCAGAGCTATCGCGAAAAATATGCCGAGGTCGGGCTTTATAAATACAAGCTTTACGACGGCATTACCGAACTTCTCCGAAAGCTCAATGAAGCCGGAATTAAAACCGCTGTCGCAAGCTCAAAGCCGCAGGAAGCCTTAACAAATATAATCAAGGTCAGCGGCATTGACAAATATTTTGACTGCATAGTCGGCGCTGATAAGAATTATACGGACTCCGACAAGGCGACAATCATCGAAGAAGCAATCAGGCGAACCGGAGTTACGGATAGAAGCAGGGTTCTCATGGTCGGCGACAGAAAATATGATATTGTCGGTGCGCACAAGGCGGAAGTAGCCTGCGCCGCAGTACTTTTCGGCTACGGCAGCCGTGAGGAATTCGACGAATACAAAGCGGATTATATTGTTGAAAGCTTCAAAGAGGTTGAAAATCTCGTAATATAAACAAAAACAGATAAATAATGTGAAATTATTGCTCATTTTTATTTATAATGAGTTGTTTAAAAATGAGCTTTGCCGAAAATTTCCGAGCCGCACGGAAGGAGCTTAAACTCACTCAAATGGAGGTTGCCAAGCCGGTCGGCGTTGAACGCTCCGCCGTGGCTCACTACAAAAACGTCGTTTTCCTTCCCCACGCCGGCAACCTTCAAAAAATTTGCAAAAGACTTCAAATAACTATCGAAAGAATATTTCTTTAATTAAAAACGCTCTCTCTGAAAAAGAGAAAGCGTTTCTGTTTTTTTATTGATTTTTTATTGAGTTACAATATCCGCAAGCTTCGTTCCCTGAACCTCATCGGCACCGGCAACCGTGGTCGCACCGGTGTTTACATTAACGGTGTTGACAAATCCGATTCCGTTCATTTTGAGGCTGACAATGAGAAGGATCAAAAGACAAAGTACGGTGATACCTATCATTGAAAGTGCGGTAGCCTTACCCTTTTTTTCTTTATCGCAGGCCTTAACATATTGATCCATGCGCTTCTGAGCATCATCAAGGTCAATACCGGTTGCTTTTTCTGTCTTTTTCTTTGCCATTGCCATCAACTCCGATTTCAAGCGGTTAATATATTATACAACAATTATTTTATTTTGTCAATTACGGCTGCACGGTAATCGGATGCGACTCACTCTCATGTTCAAAGGAAATGAAATTATTTCTCTCGGCATAAGCCCATCTCATATCGAAAAGCTCACACGCAGAAGCAGGCATATAAAGCTGGTCATGAATTCTGAGCACCTTGGCGCAAATCGCCTTTTCCTCACCGTTGACAATTACCCTGTCGCTGTTTTCGAAAAACTCTACCCTCTTGCCGTAAACCTCAAGAGTAATTTTGCCCTTTTCCTTGAGAACATATCCTCCGATATATCCAACAAGTGTACCGAAGCAGGCATACCATACTCCGTCAACATTTTCGCATTTAACGCCCGACTGACAAAGTCCCATAAGGGCACCCTTGAAGGTCATTCTGGTCTGATTAAATTTCGGTGCAATTGCATAGGGAACTATCTCATCCTTGCCCTTGTCAATTGTGCACTTGTCAACAATTCTGCCGTCCTCAACAATCTTTGAAGTGAGGGTCATTTTATCTCCGTCAACCTCAACGATTGCAACAACGGAAACAGGCTCCTCCTCGCAGTAAAAAGCAGAATGCCAAACCTTTGAAATTGCTCTTGTTCCCGGAGGATTCTGATTGGAATTGCCGAGCATATAGTGAACCGTGCCCTGTGACGGACGTTCAAAAAGTTCCTCGTTCCTTCTCGGGAAGCTTCTCGAGAAGTTATGCTCATGGCCCGAGAATACAAGATCAAGCATCTCGAAGCCCTCTGTCATCATGGGATATGCGTCGTAATTGGCGCAGTTTGAGCCTGAATAGCAAATCGGGAAATGATATGTACCGATATTCCACTGTCTGCGGTTCTTCTTCATATCGTTTATCATCCATTCGTTAACGTCCTCGGGACCGTTAATGCCGATCATCTGGAAATGAACGTTACCGTAGTTGAATGTATAGTTTTCTGTTTTCCAGTCCTTCGGACCGTCATAGGCATATGAGCCTTTAAACTGATTGTCGAAGAACTCGGCAGGCTCGGCATAATATCTGCCCTGCTCATGCACGGGGTCTCTGAAACCGCGGTTATCATGGTTGCCAAGAGCCATCTGAAGAGGAATGCTCTCAACAACGCCCTGCATTCCCTCAAAAGTGCCGTTCCACTGAATTTCATGCTGGCCGCAGTTTGTGTTGTCGCCGCCGGTGAGAATAAATCTTGCATCGGGGTTTTCCTCAAGAACCTTTTTGAGAATTCCCGTAAAATATGAATAATCTGGATCTATAAGGTCACCCTTTTGCTGGTCCGAAACGCAGATAAACTTAAATTTTGTGAGATTTTCAGGCTCTGTTGTAAAGCTGAACTCGCCGCTTCTGTGCTCATCGTCGCCGCAGGTGTAGAAGTACTTTGTATCGGGTTTGAGTCCCGTCAGCTTTACCCAGAACATATTGCTTATGTCTATATCACTCTTGAAAGCATCGGTATCGGCATCTGTGCGCTTAACCTCTTCCGAGCCGTCCTCACGGTAAAGAACATAACCGCTTTTAACGTCAATGCTCGTTCTCCAAGTGACGTTCATCGTGGTTTTTGCATCATCTGCAATGCTGATAAAAATATGGTCGGGTTGAGGTTTAGAGCCTCTTAACGGTTTTGTTGACATAATTTTGCCTCCTTATGATATACTTGAATCATTTATAATAATCGTTGATTGCTGCCTGTTCGGCGAGTTGCAGAAAGCCTTGACGGTCGCCATTGCTTCCGCTGCCTCAAAGAATGAAATATCACTGTTTGAATCGAGGTTTGCAAGAAGCTTTTGATATATTTTTGAACCGTTTTCAACATTCTCGTCGGTTATATAACTGTCAAGCATGGCACATATCAGCTTACCCTGCGTTCTCATTCCGTCCGTGCCGAGCGTTTTGCAATATCTGAAATACTTAATAAGCGTTTCACCCTTGATTGTCTGACTTCCCTTTGTGAGAATCAGTGTGTAATTATTGTTTCTGTACTCAATTCTTTTGTCAACCGTGTATTCCAAGCCGTCCATATAGTTAATTGCAAGGGCAAAGGTCTCGGCATCCGAACCGACATACTTGTTGATCTTTACTCCCTCTTTCTGCTCCACTACCGAAACAAGCTTGCCTGCGCCGCCCTCCTTGAGGGTCTGTACATAGCTTTTGCCGTCGGCGGTCTTACCATCGGGGTTCAGCGGACGATCCTTAATAATACAATTGTCCATATCCGCTTCGATAATGTGAATAAAATACATTTCCGAAAAGTCGCTTGCCGAGCAAAAAACAAGAAAATTTGTTTTTCCGCTCAGCTCCGTCGGCGAAACAGGCTGACTGTCGGTCGTCGTTTCTTCGGCTTTGGTTGTCGTCTCTTTTGTAAAAATACTTTTCAGCGAAATCTCATTGTGTTTGAGAATAACTACCGCCGAAACAGAGCCGAACACAACGGCGAAAGCAAGAAAAGCCAAAAAGAATCTCAAAAGGTCGCCCTTTTTATCCTGCTTGCTTGTTTTGAATTTGTGACCTCCGAATGCCATTTATATCACTTTCTTTTCAAAATTACTGTTGATTTTTCTTCAATATCCACCATGTTTGCGGCAACTTTGCCGTTGCCGAGCAGGTCGTGTGCATCGCACCATTCCGACTTTACATAATAGGTTATCGGGTGCGGATTGCTGTTTGAAATAACAAGTATTGCCTCATCGTCATTCTTTCTCGAGAAAGCAACACACCCCGCGACCGCGGAAAGAATTTCAAACCTTCCGTCCTTAAAAACGCTGTTTTCATTTCTTATCTTGCCGAGCTTTTTATACCATTCGACAAGCTCGCCGTTTTCCTTGCCCCAAGGGTAGCAGCGGCGATTGAACGGGTCCTTATATCCCTGCATACCTGCCTCGTCACCGTAATAAATCGTAGGAACACCCGGTAAAGCGAACTGCATCGCCGAAGCCGCCATAAGAAGCTTCATGCCGTAGTGATATTCCCTTTCGTCAAGAGAATGAGTGCTTTGCCATTTTCTGTCACGGTAGGCACAGTTCTCGCCTGCGAGCGCGGTAATTGCCCTCATTGTGTCATGGGTAGAAAGATGATTCATCAGCACATCGAGCACTTCCTTTGGATAGTTCTCAACTATGCTCATTACTCTTGAAGCGAAAAGCTCTGCGTTTGCGTCACGGATGAAATCAATAACTGCCCCTGCGAACGGATAGTTCATCACACTGTCAAGCTGCTTGCCGAGAAGATATCGGCGAAGCTTACCGTAGCTCGATTTGTTTGAAGCGTCCTCCCAAACCTCGCCGAGAACAAGTCCATCGGCTTTTTCTTCCTTGACCGCCTTGCGGAACTCGTCAAGAAATTCATCGGGAAGCTCGTCGGCAACGTCAAGCCGCCAGCCGGATGCGCCGAGCTTCAGCCATTTTCGCGCAATTCCGTTTTTGCCTGTTATATATTCGATAAAATCAGAGTTATCCTCGTTAACCTCGGGCAGAATCTCAATTCCCCACCAGCTTTCGTAATCGTCCGGCCATTTGTTAAACTTGTACCATCCGTAATACGGTGATTCCTTGGACTGATAAGCTCCCAGGCTGTCGTAGCGGGAATAGCGATTAAAGTACCTGCTGTCATCACCCGTATGGCTGAAAACGCCGTCGAGCATGATTCTTATGCCGAGCTTTTTCGCCGATTCGCAAAGCGATTTAAAATCCTTTTCCGTGCCGAGCATGGAGTCGATTTTTTCATAGTTCGCCGTGTCGTAACGGTGGTTGCTTTGCGCTTCAAATATCGGATTGAGATAAATGCAGGTAACCCCGAGTGATTTAAGATAACCGAGCTTCTGCTCGATTCCGTTCAGATCGCCGCCGAAATAATCGTTGTTGAGCACCTTGCCTTCGGCGGTCGGGATCCAGTAAGGGTCGCCGTCTCTGTCGGTTCGCAAAACCCTGTCGGACGGAACATTCTGCTTTTTCGTGCCCGAGGAAGCAAAACGGTCGGGAAAAATTTGATAGATTATTCCTCCCCTGAGCCATTCGGGAGTGTGAAAATCCTTATCGTAAACCGTGAGCTGCCAGTCCTCACCGTCGCCTTTAATTGCGGCAAGTCCGTTTCCTGCGTGGTAAATCCTGCTTGTGCCCCATGAGGTGTCATATTCAAAATGATACTTGTAAAGTGCAGCTTTTTCGGCGGTAAAATCGACCTTCCACCATTCCTCACCGACGCCCTCCATACAGTCCCATTGCATATTGATATAACCGTATTCATCAGCTTCGGCTTTTTTTATGACCAGCTTTGCGGCATGGCAGCAAAAATCACGGGGCAGAATTATACGAAATGTAACCGTTTGATCGGTTTTCACTGCCCCGAAAATGCTTTTGTGATATTCTAATCTTGAGTTATACGGAATGTACATCAATTCGTGGTTTCCTTGCTGCCCGTTGTAATCTCATCGGGCGTTTTTGTGACAATATTTTCAAAATATTTCTTGTCGATTTCCGTTTTATCTTCGGAAACAGTTGTCTTTTCTTCTACATACGGTGCTTCGGAAATTTCGAGTAAAGCGTCCGTTATCAAAAAACCCGCAACAACAAATATGACAAAGAAAACGGCAATAACAATATACTTCACCACGGGCATCCAAGAGCTTTTCCTGTCCGTGCTGATAAAATATTTCTTATTGTCGCTGTAAGAGGAGCGGAACTCCGTAATGCTGCGGCGACGTTTATTATATTTTTGGTATTTTTCCATGCTTTTACTCCCGAGAGCGGCATATAATATAATGTCAGCTCTTAAATTGGATTTACCATAATTTGATGGTTGAATACCGATTTTAACGGTCATATACTTTAATTAACAAGTTTATGAGGAGATGCGGAAATGGATATTCAACCGATAAGCAACAATAAATTTATAGTCGGATTGACCTGTGACGAGATGAAAGACCTCGATATTACATATGAAGATATGGATTACTCCAATATTGAAACAAGACGCGTGATTTGGACAATTCTTGACACCGTTCGTCGTGATACAGGACGTGATGTCGATCCCTCCGGCAACCTGATGATTGAAGCGGCACCGGATACCGACGGAGGCTGTCTTTTGATGTTCACCGTTGCAAGCGGACCGAATAAAAAGAGCGAAACCGTGATTTCAAAAGCAAATCCTACACGGATCTATGAATTTGAAAATCTTGATAATATGCTTGATTTCCTGCGATTTCTGCCCGACAATTCACGACGGATATTTACAAAAGGAAGCAAATACCGACTGGAGCTTCCGACGGAAACGGCAAACAATTTTCATCGCATACTAAATGAATACGGAAAATTTGTCGGCAAAAGCAGTCTTGCCGCCGCTCATACGCATGAGCATTGGCGGGAGCTTTAACCTCTCAATGCTTCAATTGTTTTCGCCGGATCAGACGATCCGAAAATCGCACTTCCGGCAACAAGGACGTTTGCCCCTGACTCAACGGCTTTCGGTGCGGTCGCTTCGGAAATTCCGCCGTCAACCTGAATATCAATATCAATTCCACGCTCTGCACATTCCTTGCGCAGGGCGACAATTTTGTCCATCATGTCTCCCATGAATTTCTGACCTCCGAAGCCGGGCTCAACAGTCATGATAAGAACCATGCTCAGCCTGTCAAGGAAGGGAAAAACGGACTCAACCGGTGTGTTCGGCTTAACAGCAAGGCCTGCCTTACAGCCTCCCGAAATAATTTTGTCTATAGTCTCGTCGATCGGAGAATCTGATTCAACGTGAAAGTCAATTATATCTGCGCCCGCCTTAATGAAATCGTCAACATATTTAAGCGGATCGCTTATCATAAGGTGACAGTCGAAAACCTTGTCGCTGCACTTTCTTATGCACTTAACAACAGGCGCACCGAAGGTAATGTTCGGCACAAAATGGCCGTCCATAACATCAATGTGGATCCAGTCTGCGCCGCAGGCATCCATGCGAGCGGTTTCCTCCCCCATTTTTGAAAAATCGCAGGAGAGAATCGACGGAGCAATAAGTATCATAAGAAGCACCCTTTACTATAAATTATTAACTATACATAATTAAACATATTATATAATTAAATGCGCCCGAGGTCAAGAAAAATCGGACGCATTTTTGTAATGTAACCACTGATTAAAGATATTTTTTTATTTCTGAAAGTGAGCACACGGTAAAATCCGGCAAATCGGAGCTTTCATTTGTCAGATTATGGTTATACCGGCAGGTTTTCATTCCGAAGCTTGCACCGCCCTCAATATCTGCGGTCAAAGAATCGCCTATCATCACCGTTTCCGACGGAACGATAGGACTGATTTTTTCAAAGCATCGCTCAAAGAATTCCTTTTGGGGCTTTGAAAAGCCTATCTGTTCCGAGATAAAAATTCTGTCAAGATATTCGGTCATTCCTGCATTGTTGAGCCGCTTTATCTGCTGTGCATACGAAGCGTTGCTTGCCGCACAAACAAGATATTTGCCGTGAAGATATTTAAGCAGATCAAGCGCACCGTCAACAGGCTCGGCGCTCTCTGTCAGATAAGAGTAGAACACATTTTCGAATTTAACGCCGTCAACATCAATCCCGATCAATGCGAAAATCATATTCCAACGGCAGGCATAAAGCTCCTCTTTTGTCAGTTCGCCCTTTTCAATTCTGAGCCAAAGGCGATTGTTTATCATATTGAAAGTGTCGAACATCGAGTTTTCAAAGCTCAAACCATAATCATTAAATGCCTTTTGCATTGACCAAAGGGCACATTTGTTGAAATCCAAAAGAGTATTGTCAATATCAATAAAGACAGCCTTGATATTATCCATAAAATCACCTTATTTATTGTAGCATATTTTACAACCGTTTTCAAATAAATAAATTTTGCAAAGCAATGGGCACACATGCCGAAATGAGTTACACGGGAAGCATACGTTGACGCCATGAAAAAGCTGAATGAAATCGGCAGAGAATTTAAGAAAAACAAATAAGCTTCGATAAAAAGGGCTGTAAATCAAAAAGCAAATTGCTTTACGATTTACAGCCTGATTTTTTATTTTGTTTCAATATAATACGGACAGATGTCCTCATAATGTCCGTCGTCCATTCTGAAGCCGCCGGGAATTGTTCCGAGCTGTTTGAACCCTATCCGCTCATAAAGATGTCTTGCGTGGATGTTCGTCGCGACGACCGCATTGAATTGCAGGATTCCGAAGCCGTGCGCTTTCGCCTGAGCTATGCAATCCCGAACCAGCTTTTCGCCGATGTGCAATCCCCTGCTTTCGGACGAAACGGCATAGCTTGCATTTGCAATGTGGCCGCATCTGCCGACGTTGTTCGGATGAAGAATATACATTCCGTAAACCTTGCCGTCCTCATCGGCCGCCACACCGCAATAGGTCTGCTGAGCAAAGAATTCTCTTGCGCTCCCGTCCGTGAGCTCATCCTCCTGAGGAAATGCAACACCCTCGTCAACAACCTCGTTCCATATATCTTTCATAGCGGGGATATCGTCCGCACTGTATTTTCTTACAACAATATTTTTCACGGTAACATCCTCTTCATATCAATAACATTCTGTCATTGTCGAGGTCACGTCCTGCCGCTTCCTTGAATTTCTGAAGCAGATCTGCAACGGTGAGCGCTTTTCTTTCCTCGCCTGAGGTGTCCATAATGATTTGACCGTTGTTCATCATTATTGTTCTGTTTCCAAGCTCGAGAGCCGACTGCATATTGTGAGTGATCATCATACAGGTGAGCTTGTTTTCGGCAACGATTTTTTCCGTCAACGAAAGAACCTTTTCCGCAGTTCCCGGGTCGAGAGCTGCCGTGTGCTCATCAAGGAGAAGCAGCTCCGGCGGATTGAATGTCGCCATCATAAGCGTAAGAGCCTGTCGCTGACCGCCCGAGAGAAGCCCAACAGGCTGGCTCATTCTGTTTTCAAGTCCCATATCGAGCAACGCGACACGCTCACGGAAAGCCTTTTTATCCGCTTTCGAAACGTGGCTGAGCCAACCGCCTCTGCCTGCTGCAAGAGCAAGATTTTCTTCAACCGTCATTCCGGGTGCGCTGCCCTTCATCGGGTCCTGAAAAAGTCTGCCGATTTTTCTTGCCCGCTTATGCTCCGGCATGAGCGTTATATCCTTTCCGTTCAATTCAATCCTGCCGCTGTCAACAATAAAAGTTCCTGCAATCGCATTGAAAAGCGTTGATTTGCCTGCGCCGTTCGCTCCGATAACTGTAATAAAATCGCCGTCATTAACCTTGATTGAAAGATCGCTTAAAGCTTTTTTAGCGTCCGTCGTTCCCGAATTAAAGGTGATGGAAATGTTAGAGATATTAAGCATTACGCAGCCCTCCTTCCAAAGCGCTGATCAAGTTTACGCTTTAAGAACGGGAACCTTGTTTTGAGATAGGGAATCGAAATCGCAAGCACAACGATGACCGATGAAACGAATTTAAGCATGAATGCCGGCATATCGAAGCGCAGAGCAATAGTATAAACAAGTCTGAAAACAAATGCGCCGAGAACCATTCCGACAATCTGAAGCGGAATTTTCTTTCTGCCGAGAAAAACGTTACCGATAAGCAGTGATGCAAGTGCAATTGTAACCATACCTGTTCCGATATCAATATTAACGGACTTCTGCGACTGAGCAAGCAGACATCCCGAGAGAGCAGTGAACGAGTTTGCAACGCAAAGTCCCACAATTGTTGTGAAAACGGGATTGATTGAAGATGAGCGGACCATATCCGGGTTGTTGCCCGTTGCACGAATTGCAAGTCCGAGCTTCGTTCTGAGGAAAAGCGCAAGAAGAACGCCGACGATAATAACCGCAAGCAATGCGACAATCAGCTTATACTGCTCCATAAGCGGAGTGTTTCTGAGCAAGTCGAGCGCTTTGGTGAAAACGGTGTCGGTTTTGTTGAGATTAAGGATCGATGAATTGCCCATAACGGCAATATTGATTGAATAAAGCGCCGTATTGACAATAATTCCTGCCAGCAGGCTGTTAACGCCCATCTTCGTCTGAAGAAAAGCAGTGATGAACCCAGACGCAATACCTGCCGCCATAGCGGCG
>HF999640.1:126167-173553 GCA_000434055.1 Ruminococcus sp. CAG:488
GCGGGAAGTGCAAGAAACGGGTGACCCGAGAGCGTAACGACCGCACCGACGGTTGCCCCAAGAGTGAAGCAGCCGTCGGTCGATAAGTCGCATACATTAAGCATCGAATAGCTCAGATAAAGTGCAATTACGGTAAGTGCGCTTATGAGTCCAAGCTCGGATGCGGTTTGAATAAGTGCTAAAACAGAACCCAGCGACATAAGTTAAGTTCCTTTCCGAATAATTATTTCTGTCCGTCGAAGCTCTCGGCGGTCTTTATCTTTTCAACCTTTGTGCAGTGCGGAGCGATTGCCTTCGCAACATCGTCATAGTTCATGCCGAGCTGTGAGCAGATTTCCGTGTTGATTGTTGCCGTACCGTTATCAAATGTGCGAACTGCAACCTCAGACGGATTCTTGCCCTCAAGAAGAATTTCGGCAATCATGTTTGCGGTTTCCTTGCCGAGGTTGATGTAGTCAACACCGAAGCCGAGGAATGCACCGTTAAGAGCAAATGAATCGGCACCTGTGAAATGCGGAATACCTGCCTTTGCAAAGATCTCATAGATTGAAAGCTCTGCTGTCATGATCGAGTTATCTGTCGGGGTGAAAACTGCGTCAACCTTATCGGAAACAAGAGCCTGAGCGGCGAGTGTAATTTCATCTGCGGTCTTGCCTGTCTTTTCGACGTAAGCAATTCCCTTCTTTTCAAGATATGCCTTTGCGTCCTTGATAGCGGCTGTTGATGAATCCTGACCTACATCGTAGAGGAGACCGACCTTTTTGATGCTCGGCTTTGTCTCAAACATGATATCCATAATAGCGTTTGTGTTGAGATAATCCGAAGTGCCTGTGATGTTTGCGCCCGGAGCTTCAAGTGATTTAACAAGCTCGGCACCCACGGGATCGGTAACTGCGGAGAAAACAACGGGGAGGTTTTTGCCCTCTGTTGCGTTCTGCATTGCCATTGCAACCGGTGTTGCGACGCCGACCATAAGATCAACATCATCAGCGATGAAGTTGGAAACTATCTGATTAAGAACATTGTTGTCCGCGTTGCAGTTTTGATATTTAACGTCGAAAGTAACGCCCTTTTCCTTGCCTATAGCGGCGAGCTGTGACTGAATGTTTTCAACTATCTGATTGAGCGAAGCATCGTTAACATAGTTGCAAAGTCCGATGGTATATGTGTTTTTTGTTTTGGAAGCTGTACCGCAAGCGGTAAGAGTTGCGAGAATGAGTACGGCACAAAGTGCAAGAGAAATAAACTTTTTCATGATAATATCAACCTTTCTGAAAATAAATGAAGTGTTTTTTAAATATATTCGGAGCAGAAAATCAATCGGCGCACCTGCGCCAAAGCTTAGTCAATAAAATCATAATAAAACCTCCCGTGAAAATAAAAAAATCCTGTCCCTGCAATTTCTTGCCGGGACAGGAATAAAAATCATATCCTGTGGTGCCACCCTGCTTGACGCTTCCGCATCCACTCTGACGTACTAATCATACGCTGACATTTGTTCACGGAGAGTCACCTCCGTCTCACATACTCCGAAGCTAACTTCGTTTCCGCTCGCCCTCGAAAGTCCATTCGATCAAATCTTCTTCTGCCGCAATCTCACCGTCTGCGGCTCTCTGAAAGAACAGTGTTAAGATCTACTCACTCTTTCTCATCGGTTTAGACGCATTATACTACCGAATTTTTCGGTTGTCAATAGGTTTTTTAAAAAAATTCGTTATAATGAAACAAATTCTACGTTCACTGCCATTTTATTCCGCCACGTCTTGAAATGACAGAAAATTATATTTGACAGGCTGTCATATCCTCAAAGCTCTCACGCTTAACAGCGACATATTCGCTGTCCTTCGTCAGCATTATAACGGGCGGCTTCGTGATGGCATTGTAATTGGACGACATCGCATAGTTGTATGCACCCGTTGTCAAAACCGCAAGAATATCGTCTCTCTGCGGCTCGGGGATTTTAACTCCCTCCTGAATGAGGTCGCCGCTCTCGCAGCAGCGTCCCGCAACAGTGCATTCATAGTCCGCTTTTTCGTTCATTCTGTTTGCAACACAAACAGTGTATTCCGACTGATAAAGCGCATATCTCGGATTATCCGGCATACCGCCGTCAATCGAAACATAGTTCTTAAAGCCCGGAATTTCTTTTTTTGCACCGACGGTGTAAAGAGTCATGCCTGCGTCGGCGACAATGCTTCTGCCCGGTTCCATAAGGATCTGCGGCATATTCACTTTCTTTTCGGCGCACTCCGCTTTAAATATTTCCGAAAGGCTCTTAATATTAGCCGCATAGTCGATCTCCGGGTCGCCCTCAACATAGCGAACACCCATACCGCCGCCGATGTTGAGTGTCTGAGCCTCATAGCCCTGCTCGTTCTTGACCTTTGCGATAAAGTCAATCATTATCTTTGCCGCATCGCTGAACGGCTTGTACTCAAAAATCTGCGAACCGATATGGCAGTGATATCCTCTCAGCTCGATATTCTCGAGAGAAAGCGCAAGCCTTACAAGCTCGTCCGCCTGACCTGTTTCAATCGCCGTGCCAAACTTGGAATCGACCTTGCCTGTTGAGATTTTCGCATGAGTATGAGGGTCAATACCGGGAGTGAGACGAAGCAGAATCTTCTGCCTGATTCCCCTCTTTTTGGCGTGGCGGTCAATTGCGCGAAGCTCGTCGCAGTTGTCGCAGACGAAATATCCGATAGAATTATCCATTGCATAGGCTATATCGTTGCCCGTCTTGTTATTGCCGTGAAAATAGGCATTTTCAAGAGGGAAACCGGCAACCGCCGCCGTATAAAGCTCACCTGGAGAAACGACGTCAATGCCCATGCCCTCCTCTTTCATAATCCTGTATATCTGCTTGAAGCACAATGATTTGCTGGCAAAAAGAGGGAAAGAGTCTTTGCCGAAATACTCAGCCATAGCCGTTTTGTAAATTTGACATTTCTCCCTGATTTTTTCTTCATCCATTATATATGCCGGTGTGCCGTACTTCTCGGCAAGCTCGACCGTGTCTCTGCCCGCAAAAGTAAGGTGTCCCTTTTCATTTATTCCGAGATTGTCGCAAATCATTTTAAAAATCCTTTCTGTTGTGCAAATTACAGCATATGTGCTCTGATTTCTTCGCCGTCCATATCAACGAGAAGCGCAGGTGCGATATCGAACACCGTTCGGCAGCCCGATTCTCCGTTTGCCTTGAGCTTAAAAGCAGCTCTTGCATAAGCGGCAAGAACACTGCCTGTAAATTCCGGATTTGATTCAAGCTTGAGGCTGTATTCTATAGTATGCTTTGTGCCGAGGTCAAAGCCCGTGCGGCCGCTTCTGATAACACTGCCGCCGTGCGGAATTCCGCTGTGATTGGCTTTCAGCTCATCAAGTGAAATAAAGTTTACCGTTGTATCATAATCCGAGAAGTAGTTAGGCATGGTTTTGATCTCATTCTCGATTCTCGCCTTGTCTGCGCCCTCCTCAACAACAACGTAGCACTCTCTTGTGTGCTTTTCTCTTGTTGTAAGCTCGGGATTTTCGCCGTTTCTGACTCTTTCGACTGCACTCTCGACAGGTACGGTATACTGTCTTGCGTCAACAACGCCGTCAATCCTGCGGATAGCATCGGAATGTCCCTGGCTGACTCCTCTGCCCCAGAAGGTGTAATCCTTGCCGTTCGGAAGAACAGCATTCATGTAAAGTCGGTTGAGGGAGAAAAGGCCCGGATCCCAGCCTACGGAAATAATCGCAATATTGTTGCCCGTCTTCGCCTTTGCGTCAACATTGGCAAAATGCTCCGGAATTTTTGCGTGTGTGTCAAAGCTGTCGATGACGCTGAAATTCTCGGCAATCATCGGAGTTGTTTTCGGGAGGTCGGTTGCACTGCCGCCGCAGTTCACGATAACGTCGATCTTATCCTTAAAGTCCGCTATCTTATCAAAGCCGTAAACGCCTGCTCCTTCTGTTCTTATCTTAACGCTTTCGGGGTCTCGGCGAGTAAAAACGGCAACCAGCTCCATATCGTCGGAATTCTTAACCGCCGCTTCAACTCCCCTGCCGAGATTGCCGTAACCGGCAATACCAATTCTGATCATATATATTATCCTTTCTCACGGAATAATTATTCTGTAACAATGCTGTTCATATCGTAAAGTCCTGCCGGCTTGCCGAGAAGAAATCTTGCGGCCGAAATCCCGCCCTCGGCAAAGAGCGCTCTTGAATGAGCCTCATGCTTGAGTGTTATCGTTTGGCTGTCGGTTGAAACATAGACTTCATGAATCCCGACTATATTTCCGCGTCTTACGGCACTTATACCGATTTCATCGGGTTCACGCTTACCGTTTCCCGACCTGCCGAGAACAAATTTTGCCTTTTGGCGAACCTTTTTCAGCTCCTTTGCAATCATGAGAGCCGTTCCGCTCGGAGCGTCAAGCTTTCTGTTGTGATGCGTTTCGACAATCTCAATATCGGCATCGGGCATAACCTCCGCAGCACGCTTCGCAAGCTCAACGAGAAGTGCAACGCCGAGCGACATATTTGCCGAATGGAAAACGGGAATTTTCTTTGCCGCCTCGGAAATCATTTTGAGCTCCTCATCGGTGTGTCCCGTGGTTGCAATGACCGTAGGGATATTCTTCTTAACTGCATAGTCAAGAAGCTCCGCTGTTCCGAGGTGGTTGGAAAAGTCGATTATAACATCAGCCTCACCGTCAAAATCATTGATATCGCTGTAACAGCCGCTCTTGTCGGCCATCTTGTCAACCTTGGCAGCAGCCTTCATGTCCTCCGCCGCATCAACAAGCTTTTCGACCTCACAGCCCATTCTGCCGCAAGCGCCGTTAATCAATACCTTAATCATACATTAAGTCCCTGCTCTCTCATGCACTGAAGAAGAACTTCCTTGTGTGCGTCCTCCATCGGAGTAAGCGGAAGTCTGAGATAATCCTCACAGAAGCCCATTGCAGCCATTGCAGCCTTAACGGGAATCGGGTTGACCTCCGAGAAAAGAGCCTTGATGAGCTTGAAATACTTGAATTGAAGCTCAAGGGCGCCCTTTGTGTCGCCTTCAAAGAACTTCTTGCACATGAGTGATGTTTCCTTCGGGAAAACATTGGAAAGAACGGAGATAACACCCGAGCCGCCTACCGAAAGAAGCGGAACGATCTCATCATCGTTGCCCGAATAGAGGTCAAGTCTGTCTCCGACGATTGACATGGTCTCAACGATCTTTGCAATATTTCCGTTAGCTTCCTTGATGCCCTGAATCATCGGGTGATCTGCAAGTATGTCATAGGTTGCAGGCTCGATATTTACACCTGTTCTTGACGGAACGTTGTAAAGAATACAGGGCTTTGAGCTTGCATCGGCTGTTGCCATGTATGACTTGATGAGTCCGTTCTGTGTTGCCTTATTGTAATAGGGGGTAACAACAAGAACTGCGTCGTAGCCGATCTCGCAAGCAAACTTCGTCAGGTCGATACCGTAAGCGATATCATTTGAGCCTGTGCCCGCAATCATCGGAACTCTGCCGTCGGCTCTCTGAATTGCGAAATCGAGAGCCTCTCTGTGCTCCTTGTCGCTGAGAGTTGAGCCCTCGCCGGAGGTACCGCAGATTACAAGGCCGTCAATGCCCGATTCGATCTGCCAATCGATAAGTCTGCCGAAGCTTTCGTAATCAATTCCATCCGCTGTGAGCGGTGTGATGAGCGCTGTTGCCGCTCCTCTGAAAATACTGTTTTCTGTCATTTCAAACACTCCTTATGTTATTATCTCTCATGGCACGCATATTTTTCGCAAAAAATAAAAGGTAACCGAATGCTTCGGCTACCTTTATAGTTGAAACTGCTCCGATGTTTTAGTTGTACATCAAAGTTTAAAGATAGCTCTCCGCAAAATAAACGACAGTACGGCGGATCTTATTCCGACATACCAGCACAGCCTTCAGCCTCGGCTGCCTTCGGCAACGGCTCCTTTCACCGATACCGTGAGTCTTGCCAAGACCTTGAATAGTATCTGCTACTGATAGCTCGATGCGCCTCTACCATTGATGAATCTTTCGATTCAAATGTTCAATTTTTCACATAATAACACAACACAGCCTAAAAATCAAGAGTTTTTTTACTATAAATCAACTTTTTCGTATTTTTTTGCACATTGTCTGTTTGTGATAAAAAAAGACACCGTAAACACAGCAATTCCCACAAATAACAGCGGCAGTTGAACAAGCTGTCCTTGTGCGCCCTCAAGATAATCGCCGATTACAGGCAGATGATCCGCGGTTTCCGCCAGTCCGACAAACACGGCAACGGCAATTGAGCCGAAAACAAACGCCTTGCCGACCTTGTATGCCGTCTTGAAATATTCATTTAGAAAAACCGAATTAAACAGTGCAAGCATAATCAGAGAAAAACCGAAGAAGGCAACATTGGCTTCAATTCCCGCAAGGTTTGAGCCGTTCGGATTGAGCTTTTGGCTGAGAATCGCAAACGGAATTGCAAAAACGACCGACGCACTCTCGACTATCCACACAAAAGCAACTTTAGCTTTCACGGTATCCTTTTTTGAAACGGGCAAAATTGCATCGAAATATGTGTCCTTGTTTTCGCGCCCGTTCATAAATGCGAAAAAGATGCCGAGTGTAACATAGAAAAATGCCACATAATAAATATAACTCGGAATCATCAGCATTATGCCGAAAAAAGCAAACACATATGTCATCGGATGAGCCGTGAGCAAAAATTCTTTTTTAATCAAATATTTTGTCATCGTAATCCGTCCTTTCCAGACTGACAATAATATCCTCAAGCGTCGGCTTGCCGTCCTCCTTAATATAGGAATACTTATCAAGCATATTATCAACCGACGTCGATTCCGCAATCTCGCCGTCATGGATATATGTAACATGAGTTGCGCATTTCTCTATATCAGAAATGATGTGCGTCGAAAAGAAAATCGCACGCTCGCCGCTTTTGACAAGACTTTTAAAAAGGTTGCATATATCGTCACGGGAAACAGGGTCAAGTCCGCTCGTCGGTTCATCGAAAATAAGTAATTTTGCTCCGTGAGAGAGCGCAAGGGCTATCATAAACTTGATTTTCATACCCGTTGAAAGCTGGTCGGCAGTCTTTTTGTCGTCAATTTCAAAAAGCTTGATATATTTCAGATATTTTTCCTCGTTCCACTTGTCACCGTAAAACGACCTGACGGTATTCTTAATTGCAGAAAGCTTTTTCTTTGGATAAAAATTTATTCCGCCGAGCACAACGCCGATATTTTTCTTACATTCGGTTTCCTTTTCGGTAACTCTCATTCCGAGAATTTCCGCCGAGCCCGCATCGGCATGTATCATATTGAGAATCGCTTTTATAGTTGTGCTTTTGCCGGCGCCGTTCCTGCCGACGAAGCCCATTATCTGTCCGCTTTCAACCTTGAAAGAGACGTTTTTCAGCTCAAACTCAGGATACTTTTTACAAAGTCCGTCAACTCTCAGGATTTCCATTTTCCTCAACACCTTTAGCAATAGATTGAACAATATCGTTCAGACATTCGGCTCGCTGCAGTGCAATTCCCCTGCTTTTGTCGGCAAGGAGAACGAGCAAATCGCCGGATTTGAGGTCAAATATATCCCTGACTTCTTTCGGAATAACTATTTGCCCCTTTGGGCCGATCTTTACCGTTGCAATAAATTTGTCGTTAAGCATTACACCATCTCCGTTATACAAGTATTACTTTTCTTACTTATAATACTTCCGACTTTAAAAATTGTCAATGATTTCAGAGAATATTTTTTTAAAACAATGACAAAACTATCTTTGACGAAAACAGGAGGAGATAACATGATTAACAAGAATGAAAAAAAGAACAAGTGGCAAAACTCAAAGGTTTTCTATGCCGTTGCCATGTCACTTGTAATTGCAATAGTCGGTGTTGCATCCGTAATATATAATCTTTCAAAAATTAAAAATGTTCTGCCCGACAACGGACAGAGCGGATTTTATTCCGTCACAACGGGGGAGAGAACGACCGCCGAGCACATTGCCAACAAGCCGCAGACGGGAGTACCGGATAATCGAGACATAACCGACCGTGCAGAGGAAAAGACGACCGCCAATGACCTCAACCGACCGTACACAGGCAAATATCTTTTGCCGCTCAATTCAACCCTCACAAAAAGCTTCAGTGACGGCAACGTTGTCCTTTCAAAAACAATGAACGACTGGAGAACCCATGACGGAATTGACATCAAGGGCAACATCGGCGACAATGCCGTGGCAATCAATGACGGAAAAGTTACCGCTGTTTATAACGATGCGCTCTGGGGCGACGTTATCGAAATCGAACACGGCAACGGACTGAAAGCAAAATATTGCGGAATCAAATCCGAGCTGAAGGCCGAAACAACGGTTAAGCAGGGACAGGTTATCGGCACGGTAACTCAGATCCCGATTGAGAAAGATGACGGTGTTCACGTCCACCTTGAAACCTTGGTCGAGGACAAGACGGTTGACCCCGTAAAAGCACTCAACCTCATGTCCGACACCGCAACAACGGAATAAAAATAAAAACCGCCGAATCGGCGAAAAAAAAACCCGCCGAATCGGCGGTTTTTGGTTTTATATGTTTGTCACCTGTCAAGCTCAGGTCATCTTTTCCTGCTTGACCTTATGGTCGATTATGTGACGTGAAGCAAGTTCGCGGTGAACATCCTCTACCGAAATGCCCATTTCAACCATGAGAACCATTGCATGATATGCGAGGTCTGCAAGCTCATAAACAGTTTCCTTTTTATCATTTGCCTTGCCTGCAATTATAACCTCGGTGCACTCCTCACCGACCTTTTTCAAAATCTTGTCGATTCCCTTTTCAAAAAGATAGGTCGTGTATGAGCCTTCCGGCTTCTCCTCTTTTCTGCCGACAAGAAGGTCATAGAGTCCCTGCAAGCTGAATTCTTGCAATTCTTCGCTCCGATAAACAGGCTTTGTGAAGCATGAATCCGTTCCCGTGTGGCATGCCGGGCCGTCCTTTTCTACGACAACAACAAGTGCGTCGTTGTCACAGTCCGCCGTTATGCTGACAATGTGCTGATAATTGCCGCTGGTTTCGCCCTTGAGCCAAAGCTCCTGCCTTGAACGACTCCAAAAGCAGGTCAAGCCCTTTTCCATTGAGATTTTAAGGCTCTCCTTGTTCATGTATGCAACGGTCAAAACCTTCTTGGTTATTGAGTCAACAACCACGGCAGGAATAAGACCCTTTTCGTCAAATTTAAGCTCATCTATATTCAACATAATCATAACCTCACTGTAATATTATTCTTTCTGAGTTCACGCTTCAAATCGGGAATCGCAACCTCGCCGAAATGAAAGATTGAAGCGGCAAGTCCCGCGTCAATATCGGGAATTTCACGGAACAAATCGACAAAATCTTTAATTCCGCCTGCGCCGCCCGACGCAATAACAGGTACATTGACTGCGTTGCAAACCGCCTTTAACATTTCAATATCAAAGCCTTTTTTCACGCCGTCGGTGTCAATCGAATTGACAACCGCTTCACCTGCTCCGAGTTCGACACAGTGTTTTATCCAGCTTATCGCCTCCATGCCGGTGTCCTCTCTGCCGCCCTTGGCAAAAACATGAAATTCGCCGTCAACACGTTTAACATCGGCGGAAATAACAACGCACTGATTTCCGTAGCGCTCCGCCGCTTCACGGATAAGCTCGGGATTTTTTATCGCACCCGAGTTCACGCTGACCTTGTCTGCGCCGCATTTCAGCACTCTGTCAAAATCATCAACGGTATTTATTCCTCCGCCGACCGTAAGCGGAATAAAGATCTGACTTGCAACCTCACGGAGTATGTCTGTGAATAATTTCCTCTCCTCAAACGATGCCGTGATGTCGTAAAAAACAAGCTCGTCCGCTCCGTTGTCGGAGTAATACTTTGCAAGCTCGACGGGCGATGAAACATCGGAAAGTCCCTTGAAATTTACGCCCTTGACAACTCTGCCGTTTTTAACGTCAAGGCAGGGTATAATTCTTTTTGTAATCATCTCGCCACCTCAATCGCTTCTTCAAGGTCGACAGCCCCCGTATAATACGCCTTTCCGATTATTGCCCCATAAAGATTCATTTCCCTAAGCCTTTTAACGTCCTCAATGCTCGAAACTCCGCCCGAAGCGGTTATGTCAAGCGAATACTTTGCCGAAAGCTCACGGTAAAGCTCAAGGTTAGTTCCCCTCATTGCGCCGTCACGGGAAATATCGGTGCATATTATATTCTTCACGCCAAGATCCTGCATCTTTAAAAAGAACTCGTCAAGCGTCACATCAGACTGTTCAAGCCAGCCTTTGACGGCGATTTTGCCGTCCTTAACGTCGGCACCGACAGCGATTTTTTCGCCGTAAGCCTTGACGGCTTCTTTAAGAAAATCCTCGTCGCATATTGCCGCCGTGCCGAGAATAACACGGGAAATGCCTGCGTCAATATATTTCTTCACTGTCTCCATGCTTCGGATTCCGCCGCCTATTTCAATAAAAAGTCCCGTCTTTTCGGCAACCTCGGCAACAATATCCATGTTCGGCGCAGTGCCGTATTTTGCACCGTCAAGGTCAACCATGTGGATATGCGTTGCGCCGAGCGACTTGAATTTTTCTGCTACCGCAAGCGGTGAATCGCTGTAAACAGTCACCTGATTATAATCACCCTTCAGCAGTCTGACCGCTTTGCGGCCGAGCAAATCTATCGCAGGAAGTATTATCATTTGTATAATCGTTCCTTTCTTGTGAACATCTTAATCCTCGCAAAAAGCCTTTAGAATAGCAAGTCCGACCTTGCCGCTTTTTTCGGGGTGAAACTGGCATCCCTTTACGTTACCAAGCTCAACTGCGGCTGTCATTTCTCTGCCGTATTCCGTTGTTGCAATCACGCTGTCACCGCAATCCGTCGCATAGTATGAATGGACAAAATAAACGCAGTCGTTTTCATTTATGTATTTAAAAAGTCCGCTCGACCTCGCAAAATGAAGAGCGTTCCAACCGATATGCGGAATTTTCAGATTTTCCGGAATCGTTCCTTCCATGGGAACAACCGAGCCCTTGAGAAGTCCAAGACCCTCATGCTCTCCGTACTCTAAGCTTTTTTCAAAAAGAAGCTGCATCCCGAGGCAGATTCCCATAATGTCCTTACCTGCCGCCGCCTGCTCCTTAACGACAATATCCATGCCGCTTTCACGAAGCTTTTGTGCGGCATCGGCAAACGCACCGACACCGGGCAAAATCAGCTTGTCGGCAGATTTTATTGTATCAATATCCGAAGTAACAATCGCCTGTGCACCTATGCTTGACAAGGACGAGCATAGAGAAAACAGGTTGCCGACTCCGTAATCAATTATCGCTATCATTAAAGCAACCCCTTTGTTGACGGAATTTCATCGGCAAACTCTTTGTCAATGCTCACCGCCGTGCGTAAGCTTCTTGCGATCGACTTGAATGAACCTTCGATTATGTGGTGGGAATTGCTTCCTGCAAGCTGACGAATGTGAAGCGTTATTCCCGCATCGCAGGCAAATGCACGCCAAAATTCTTCAACAAGCTCGGTATCAAAATCGCCGACCTTTTGAGTCGGAATTTCCAGTGCATAATAAAGACCGCCTCTGCCTGAAATATCGACAGCGGAAAGAATGAGCGACTCGTCCATCGGAAGAGCCGTATCGCCGTAGCGAACTATACCTTTCTTGTCGCCGAGGGCTTCTTTGAAGGCCTTGCCGAGACTGATTCCGATATCCTCAACCGTGTGATGATAATCAACGTAGGTATCGCCGACGCACTTTACCGTCAAATCAAATCTGCCGTGACGTGCAAAGAGGTTCAGCATGTGGTCAAGGAATCCGCAGCCCGTTGTGATGTCAGCCTTGCCGCTTCCGTCAAGATTAACATTCAGCTTTATATCTGTCTCGTTTGTTTTTCTGTCGATATTTCCTGTTCTCATCTGAAACACCCTTTCGTTTTTTCAATACCCTTTTTGAGAATCATAAGCTCGTCCATAGCTATGCAATTTTTGAAGCTCATGTTTTGAACACCGTCAACACACTCATTGAATCCAATCCATTTAACGCTTTCAAGCTCTTCCTTTTGAACCGTGAATTCATTCTCTTCCATATCGCGCCAAAGAAGAAATATTCTTGAAAACTGATTGTCGTGAAATGGCTTTCCCGAAAACACATCGTCCCATTGAACATTTCTGTCGCCGCAATAAATCAATTCATTCTCATCTGTGTCTATTCCAAGCTCCTCTTTAAGCTCACGGACGGCTGATTTTCTGAATCCGTCGCCTGCCGGGATATGTCCCGCACTCGAAATATCATAGCATCCCGGATACGAATCCTTGTTCTCGGCACGTTTTTGCAACAGTATTTCAGCTCTGCCGTTTCTTTTTCTTGCGAGCCACACATGAGATGTTCTGTGGCGAATTCCGTCGGCATGTGCAAATTCTCTTTCAACGGTTTCGCCTGTCGGCTCTCCGTTTTCATCAACAATATCTAAAATTTCCTGCATATTTCAATCAATGATTTCCTTAACTGCGTCAATAAAAGTTTTCATCTGTTCGGCTGTGCCGATTGTAATTCTATTATAATCGCAAATGCGTTCCTTTGTAAAGTGGCGAATAAGAATCCCTTTTTCTTTAAGCGTTAAATAAAGCTCCTCTCCGCCGATTTTATTCGACTTTGCAAAGATAAAATTCGCTTTTGACGGAAGAACCGTAAATCCGAGCTTCTCGAGTTCGGCGGTTGTCCATGCTCTGTTTTCCTGAATCCTTTTACAATTATGCATATAATAGCCGTTTTCTTCAAGAGCCGCAATACCTGCCGCCGCCGTCAAACGGTTGACATTATACGGATTCGTCGAATACTTAACCGTGTTCAGGTCGGCAATGAGCTTTGCGCTGCCGATGCCGAATCCGAGCCTTGCACCTGCCATTGAACGTGATTTTGAAAATGTTCCCGTGACAAGTAAATTATCGTATTTCTCAGTGAGCGGCACTGCGCTTTGACCGCCAAAATCAATATATGCCTCGTCGATTATAACAACGTTATCGGGATTGCTTTTTATGATTTCTTCAATCGCTTCAAGACCGAGAGCGAGACCGGTCGGCGCATTCGGATTGGCAATTACAACGGTTTCGTTTACTGCCATATAGTCATTCGGGTCAAGTGTAAAGTCCTCTTTGAGTGGGATTTCCGTATAAGGTATATGATTAAGCTCGGCAAATACCGGGTAAAAGCCGTATGTGATATCAGCGAAGCGGAGAGGGTTTTTCTCGTCGGCAAACGCCATAAATGCAAAATTCAGCACCTCGTCCGAACCGTTTGTCATGATTATTTCATCGTCATTTATGCCAAAAACCTCAGCCGCCTTTTTTCTCAGGGCAACACACTCCGGATCGGAATAAAGCTGAAGCCTGCCTGCTTCCTCCTCAACCGCCTTTGCGACCGCCTGCGACGGCGGAAACGGCGATTCGTTCGTGTTAAGCTTTACATATTTTTTGTCCTGCGGCTGTTCACCCGGGGTGTACGGAACAAGTGAAGAATATTTATCAGAAAAAAATTTGCTCATTATTTCTCGAAACGCACCGTTGCGCTCTTGCCGTGTGCGCTCAGTCCCTCCTTGTTTGCAAAATATGATATCTTGTCCGCCACCTTTTCAAGAGCCGCGGAGGAATAGTAGGTGAACTGCGATTTTTTGACAAAATCATCAACCGAAAGCGGAGAAGAAAATCTTGCCGTTCCGCTCGTCGGCAAAGTGTGATTCGGGCCTGCAAAATAATCGCCGAGAGCCTCGGGGCAATTTTTACCCATGAAGATTGAGCCTGCGTGCTTTATCTTATCGAGATAATCAAACGGATTATCAACACAAAGCTCAAGATGCTCGGGGGCAATTTCATTTGCAATATCAATAGCAAGAAGCAAATTATCCTCGGCAACAATTATTTTTCCGTTATTGTCGATCGAAGCTCTCGCAATTTCGGCACGGGGAAGGAGCGGAATCTGTGCTTCAAGTTCGTCGCTTACCGCCTGCGCAAAAGCCTTGTCATCCGTTACAAGAACCGCACTTGCCATCTTGTCATGCTCGGCCTGAGAAAGAAGATCTGCGGCAACGAATTTCGGATTGCATGTTGCATCGGCAACAACAAGAATTTCGCTCGGACCGGCAATCATGTCTATTGAAACCTTGCCGAAAACCTGTTTCTTCGCTTCGGCAACAAAGGCATTACCGGGACCGACAATCTTATCGACCTTCGGCACGCTCTGAGTTCCGTAAGCCAGAGCGGCAACCGCCTGAGCTCCGCCTACTTTGAAAATTCGGTCAACGCCTGCGATTGATGCGGCGGCAAGAATAACGGGGTTAACCTTGCCGTCCTGCTTCGGCGGAGTTACCATAACAATTTCGGGGCAGCCTGCGATCTTAGCCGGAATACTGTCCATTAAAACCGTTGAAGGATATGCCGCCGTGCCGCCCGGAACATAAAGTCCGACCTTTTCAATAGGCATAACCTTCTGACCGATAACAACGCCGTCCCTATCGTTAATCACAAAGCTTGTTCTCACCTGCTTTTCGTGGAAGGCGCGGATGTTTTGCGCAGCCTCTGCCATGACGGAAATAAATTCGGGATCAACAAGGCTTAACGCCTCGTCAATTTCCTCTTTTGTGACCTCAAGGCTCGCAAGCTCGGCCTTATCAAACTTCTTTGAATAAGCAAAAAGAGCCTCGTCTCCGTTTTTTCTGACATCGGCAATTATTTCGGCAACAATATCCTCAACGTTTGCCGATATATTTTCTCTTGCAAAAATTTCGCTGTTCGGCACTTCGCCGTAATTATATATCTTAATCATTTTCAATCTGCTCCTTTATGCTTGCAACAATCTTTTCAATCTGCTCACGTTTAAAATTATACGCCGACTTGTTTGCAATCAGCCTTGCGCTTATCGGCAGAAATTTTGTTTTTACCTCAAGATTATTTTCACGAAGCGTTGTTCCTGTTTCAACAATATCGACAATTACATCGGAAAGTCCGAGAATCGGTGCAATTTCAATCGAGCCGTTGAGCTTGATTATATCAATATCTCTGCCGATGCTGTCGTAATAATTCGACGCAATATTTGTAAACTTTGTCGCCACCCTCAGCGTGCGTGTGCCGTCATCATTGAAATTCTTCGGTCCTGCGACCGCCATGTGACATTTTCCTATATCAAGATCGAGCAGCTCATAAACATTCGGCTCATATTCAAGCAGAATATCCTTACCGGCAACACCGATATCCGCCGCTCCCCTCTCAACATAAATTGAAACATCGGAGGGCTTTACCCAAAAATATCTGACCTGCTTTTCTTCGTTTTCAAAAATCAGTTTCCTGTTATTTTCTTTTATCGAAGGACATTCAAATCCTGCGGCCTCAAACATTGCATAAACCTTTTCGCCGAGTCTTCCTTTCGGCAGAGCCACATTAAGCATTTGAATCCCTCCTTAAGTCAACAAATTCTTTATATCTCAGCTTTTCGGGAACAGTCTTTTGTGCGCTAACCGTTTTACCCGATTTTATAAGCTCATTCACCTTGTCGGCAACGGTTTTGATGCCCGTTTTGCCGTCATAAACGAGAAGCACGTCAACGTCATAGCCCGGCTTCTCCGTTCTGAGCTGTTCAAGCAAATCAAGGTACAGCGCAAATCCTATAGCGCCCGATTTTCTGCCCATTTTTTTCATCATTCTGTCATACTGACCGCCGGCAAGAACACCGTCGCATATTCCGTCAACAAAGCCGCGGAAAACAAAACCGCTGTAATAATTCATATTGTTGACAACGGAAAAGTCAAAAAGAATTTTATCCGAATAAGGAGAGGTCTCCAGCATTTCCGATATTGCACGAAGCTCATTCAAATCCTCGTTTGAACTAATTTTTTCGATCTGTGAAATAACTCTGTTTCTTTCGCCGCTCGTCAGAATAATTGTCGAAAGAACCTGAGATTTGTCATCTTCGATCCCGTATTCCTTGCAAAGCTTCACAAGGTCATGGCTGTTTTTCTCTTCAATAAGCCTGATCGCTTTCTCGGAAAATCCTGCATCCGGGCAAACATCATCAAGAATCTTCTGCAAAAAGCCGAGATGCGAAACATTCAGAACAAAGCTGTCGGAAATCTGTGCAAGTGTTTCTGCGGCGAGGTTGATAACCTCATAAATATCATAGAAATCAAGATTGCCTATACATTCAAGACCTGCTTGCATAATTTCCTTATAACGGTGAGTGTTTTTGGAAATTCGGTAAACATTCTCGTTATAAAAAACCTTTTTCTTCTCATTCGGTGCATCGTCGCTGTTCTTTATGATGGAAAGAGTAACGTCCGGCTTCAGAGCCATGAGCTTTCCGTTTGTATCGTTAAATGTAATTACCCTGTCGCTGACAAGAAAATCCTTGTTTCTTACATAAAGGTCATATTCCTCAAATTTGCTCATTTTGAACGGAGCGTAACCGTATTTGCGATAAAGAGAACGAAGATTGAATATCGCCCGTTCTTCGCTTTTTAAAAGTTTTTCGTCAATCATTCTTTTCGCCCTCTTGCAATCTTTCAATTATCATTTTGTATCCTCCGCTGCCGTATTCGATACAACGGCTTATGCGGCTGATGGTTGCCGTGCTGACGCCTGTTTTCTGCGAAATCTGAGAGTAGCTCATGCCACGGCTCAAAAGCTTCGCAACTGAAAGCCTTTGTGACATTTCAAGCAGTTCCTTAATTGTACAAATATCCTCAAGAAAAGCGTAGCACTCCTCCCTGTTTTTTAAAGAAAGAATAGCCTCGCAAAGCTCATCCGTTGAATCATTATGCCAATTACACATTTGTCTCCCTCACTTTAACGTGTTACTATGCTAACATAATAGCACGTTAATATGTGAAAGTCAAGGGAATTTTACATTTATCCTTTTCCGTTTATTTAAAAAAGCAGACGATTTCAACAACCGCCTGCTTTACTTGTTATAATTTATTTGCCACTGTCGCCGTAGTTTGAAAGAACTCTCGCGGACGGATCATTTACGTCGCAGCCCTCCCAGCTCTTGTTCGGCATCCAGAAGTCAACTATCATCTGCGACTGACCGGGATAATACTTTTCAAAAATCTCTCTGTAAAGAAGTGATTCCTTGGTAAACGGTTTCGCATGGTCATACTTTTCGCACTTCTCGGTAAATTCTTCATCGGTATAATATGTGCTTGCAAACTCCTTGAGGTAGTCAACCATTGAATGGCCTACGGCATCGGAGAATGCTGCCTTCTCACGGTAAAGAATATCATGGGGAAGATAATCGCCCTCAAATGCGTGTCGAAGCAAATACTTGCCCTTTCCATACTTGTTGAGCTTCTTCTCGGGATCAACTGACATTACATATTTTACAAAGTCAAGATCGCCGAACGGAACACGGGCCTCAAGACTGTTGACGGAAATACAACGGTCGGCACGAAGAACATCATACATATGAAGCTCACGGATTCTCTTCTGCGACTCCTTCTGAAACTCCTCGGCTGACGGAGCAAAATCCGTATACTTGTAGCCGAAAAGCTCATCGGAAATCTCACCCGTAAGAAGAACTCGGATATCGGTGTTCTCATGAATCCATTTGCAAAGAAGATACATACCCATCGAAGCACGGATAGTCGTTATATCAAATGTGCCGAGGAGATGAATAACATCATCGAGCGAATCGAGAACCTGCTGCTTCGTCATGATGACCTCGGTATGATCACTGCCGATATAGTCCGCAACCTGCTTTGCATACTTGAGGTCGATTGCGTCCTCGCTCATGCCGATTGCAAATGTACGAATCGGCTTGTCGCTCTTTTTCTGAGCGATTGCACACACAAGTGAGGAATCAAGTCCGCCGGAAAGAAGAAAACCAACCTTTGCGTCTGCAACAAGTCTTTTTTCAACGCCTGTAACAAGCTTATCATGGATCTTTGAGCAAATCTCATCAAGCGAATCGTAGCTTACCTTATCAACTGCGGCAATATCGCAATAGCAATGGAATTCGCCGCCCTTATAATAGTGTCCCGGAGGGAAAGGCATGATATCCTTGCACATTTCCACAAGGTTCTTAGCCTCGCTTGCGAAAACGATTGTACCCTTTTCGTCATGGCCGTAATAAAGCGGTCTGATACCGATCGGGTCTCTTGCGGCTATGTACTCGCCTGCCTCTGCATCATAGATAATCATTGCAAACTCGGCATCAAGCATCTTGAACATATCAACGCCGTATTCACGGTACATCGGGAGAATGATCTCACAGTCCGAGCCGCTCTTAAATGTATATTTTTTGCTAAGCTCTTCCTTTGTTTTTTCAAATCCGTAAAGCTCACCGTTGCAGATTGCATAGCTGCCGTCAAGCTCAAACGGCTGCATTCCTTCGGGGGTCAGTCCCATAATAGAAAGACGGTGAAAGCCTAAAAGACCCTTGCCCGTATCAACGATACGGCTGTCATCGGGGCCTCTGGATACCGTCTTGTCAAATCCCTTTTTAAATCTCTCAAAATCGTCACAGCTGTCGCAGTAACCCATAATTGAACACATAATAAAATCCTCCGTGATTTTTTTCAGCATAGAATAGGGCAGGTGCCGTAACCCGCTGTGCCACCTATTTTTGTTCTTTAAGGTCTCTGTCAAGACCCTGTCAGTTTAACGGTTGACCTCCGTCTCACCTACTTGAAAATCTTTCGGATCGAAGCTCGTCGGATGTTATTCATGCAGCTTCCGCTGTGCGGCTTCCACCGTTCCGCACTCTCTGAGAGTGAACCTCTGCATTACTTCTTCCGACTCAAACGCCTTTAACATTATCGTCTTTTTTTTCTTATCAATCACCGTCTTGGTATCTGACTGTCCCTTTCGCCGATGCAAAAGGGACACGATACCGAGAAAGGATAAATCAATAAGGAGTTGTTTATTTTACGCCGAAGAGAAGATCGCCGTAGGTCGGGAACGGCCAGTAGCTCTCTGCCGTGATCGTCTCGGCCTCATCGCAGGCGATACGAAGAACGGACATCTTCGGAATTACATCATCACGGATAGCCTCGGAAGCCTCGGTGATATCCTTTATCGTGTTGTATTTAACAAGCGCAATTTCAAGCTCTTTTGTTGCCGCATCCATTTCGTCAACAAGAACGGAAAGCTTCTTGAGCATATCCTCCTCGTACTTTACGGAAATACCGGCAACGGAATTCTTCTTTGCGCTGTAAGCTGTTGCAATATCGGAAACATACTTCTCAACGGCAGGAATAATTTCTTTCCTTGCCATGTCAACCATTGTGTTGCCTTCGATGTTAACAGTCTTGCAGTAGTTTTCAAGAGTGATCTCGTAACGTGATACGATTTCGGCAGGTGAGAAGATCTTGTGAGCCGTAAGCATATCAACATTTTTCTTCTCAAGCAAGGTCGGGAGTGCATCGGGAGTTGTGCGGAGGTTGAGAAGGCCTCTCTTTTCCGTAGCCTCTTTGATCCATGCATCGTCATAGCCGTTGCCGTTGAAGATAATTCTCTTGTGATCCTTGATGGTCTTTTTAATCATGTCATGGAGAGCGGTCTCAAAATCGTCAGCGCCCTCAAGACGGTCTGCATAAATTTTAAGGCTCTCTGCAACTGCGGCGTTAAGCATGATGTTTGTGCAAGCAATGCTGTTTGCCGAGCCGAGCATACGGAATTCAAACTTGTTGCCCGTGAAAGCAAACGGTGAAGTACGGTTTCTGTCCGTTGTGTCTCTGAAGAACTTCGGAAGGACATGAACGCCGAGCTTCATAACCGTCTTTTCTGCTCCGCTGTACGGCTTGTCGCTCTCGATAGCCTCAAGAACCTCTGTAAGCTCATCGCCGAGGAAGATTGAAACAACTGCCGGCGGTGCTTCATTTGCACCGAGTCTGTGGTCGTTACCTGCTGTTGCAACGGAAAGACGAAGAAGATCCTGATAATCATCAACAGCCTTAATAACTGCACAAAGGAAAAGCAGGAACTGAGCGTTCTCATAAGGAGTTTCACCCGGGGTAAGAAGGTTTACGCCCGTGTCGGTAGCCATTGACCAGTTGTTGTGCTTGCCGCTGCCGTTTACACCTGCGAACGGCTTCTCGTGAAGGAGACATACAAGGCCGTGTCTTGCTGCAACCTTCTGCATGATCTCCATTGTGATCTGGTTGTGATCCGTAGCAATGTTGGTTGTCGAATAAATCGGAGCAAGCTCATGCTGAGCGGGAGCAACCTCGTTATGCTCTGTCTTGGCAAGGATGCCAAGCTTCCAAAGCTCCTCGTTAAGGTCTGCCATATATTCGGCGACTCTCGGCTTTATAACACCGAAATAGTGATCGTCCATTTCCTGACCCTTCGGCGGTTTTGCACCGAAAAGGGTTCTGCCGGTAAATTTCAAATCCTTGCGCTTCTCGTACATTTCCTTATCAACAAGGAAATATTCCTGCTCAGGACCGACGGAGGTGCGAACGCACTTTACGTCTTCATTGCCAAAGAGCTTGAGGATTCTCATTGCCTGCTTGTTAAGAGCCTGCATTGAACGAAGAAGCGGTGTTTTCTTGTCAAGTGCCTCACCGCCGTATGAACAGAAAGCGGTGGGAATGCAAAGGGTATTACCCTTGATAAATGCGTATGATGTGGGGTCCCATGCGGTATATCCTCTTGCTTCAAATGTTGCACGAAGTCCGCCTGAGGGGAAAGATGATGCGTCAGGCTCGCCCTTGATGAGCTCTTTGCCTGAGAATTCCATGATTACTCTGCCGTCGGGAGCGGGAGAGATGAAGCTGTCGTGCTTCTCAGCCGTGATACCCGTAAGCGGCTGGAACCAGTGTGTGAAATGAGTTGCACCGTGTGCGACCGCCCAGTCCTTCATTGCTTCTGCGACTGCGTTTGCCACATCGGGATTAAGGCTTCTGCCCTCGTCAATGGTTCTCTTAAGCGAACGGTAAACGCTTGTTGACAAATTAGCTTTCATCACCCTGTCGTCAAAAACAAGACTTCCGAAATACTCCGGTACGGTTTTCATAACCAACACTCCTTTAACATTAAATTAAAAAACTAAAAACGGGGCAGAGAGTCCATGATACTGTCATGAGACGCCGTTGCCCCGTTAAATATACTGTTGTATTGTAAATATGTCTTTAGCACAGATCAATTTCAAGCCGACCTAACGCCGAAAGCAGCGTGCTATAAACATTGTTTCTTGTCTATTCTATTTCTTATTGCTTAGAGTGCGTCGGTTTCAACGTTGAAAGCGGCGTGCTATAAGCGATAAGAAGCAATAAGAAAAGGCGTCAGAGAGCTCCATTACTCTCAGACGCCATTGCCTTTATGCCGACATTATAACGCAAAAAAATATTTTGTCAACCCTTTTTTAAAAAATTTTTTAATTTTTTATTTTCTTGCCGAAGCAAATCAAAATCAGTCAAATTTGCTTTCAAGAATATCATATGTGTTTGCCGTTTCAAGTGTTACTCCTCCGCTGTATTCGGACGAAACGGTTTTATCGTACCACTGCTGCGAAGTTTCATCGGTTCGCTCGAGCAGAACGGACGGAGCGAGCCTTCCGCCGATAAGTCTGTAATCGGTGATTTTATCCTGCTTTCCTGCGTCACGGATCGCAATTACTATCCCGTTGCCATCACGGGATACCGCCATCACGGAATGACCCGTAAAATCAATCATTGTGCCAATGTGCTCCGCTTTGCCCGTCATTGAATTATAGCGATAAACATATATATCACGAAAAGCGGATGATGCGACACGAATATCCCAGACGAGCAGCTCGGCTGTGCCGTCGCCGTCAAAATCAAAAAGCGAATACATCGGCAGTTCATCCGGCTTGCCGTTGCCGTAACGGTAAATCTTCTCGATAAGAACCGATCTGTATTCTGTCAAAATGCTGCTTTTCACATCAACGTTTGTCGCTTTTTTAGCGGGTGAACATGAACAGCAAGCCGATATCAAAGCCGCAATAATTACGAGTGAAAATATTTTCTTCATTTTACATTCGCTCCCGATAAAAGTATATTAAAGTCAATATAAATAAATGTCTGCGAAAAATCCGTGATTTTTTCGTCGGTTTGCAGGCTTGTTGCAACCTCAATGTCGTTGACAAAATTCGCGTAATATGTTAAAATGCCGTATCAATGAGCAAAGGCGTTCATTCGGGCAAGGGTCTCGCCGACCCCTGTCGGAATGGGCGCCTTTTTCTTTACAGAAAGGAAGGTCTGCCATGAAACGAGAGGGAGAAATACGTATTCCGTCCGGCTGTGCCGTTTCGGCGGTCATATCGAGGAACGGTAACAAAATGACCGGCGAGGATATTATCAAAAGTATGCTTCCGATGCACGACCGTTCCAACGGATTGGGCGGCGGCTTCGCAGGCTACGGAATTTATCCCGAATACCGCGATTTTTATGCTTTTCATATTTTTTTCGACAACAATGATTCAAGGGTTGAATGTGAACGCTTTCTCAAGGAGAATTTTGAAATTGTCAAGGCCGAGTCCGTGCCCATCAGAAAAATTCCCGAGATAACCGATGTTCCTTATATTTGGCGCTATTTCGTTGCGCCGTTTGCATCTGTTCTTTCAAGGCTTCAGCTTGACGAAAACACCTATGTTGCAAGGACTGTTATGGATATCAATACCCGAATCAAGGGCGCATATGTTTTTTCAAGCGGCAAAAATATGGGTTGCTTTAAGGCCGTAGGCTTCCCCGAGGACGTCGGCAGATTTTACCGACTTGAAGAATACGAGGGATATTCTTGGACGGCTCACGGCAGATATCCTACAAACACACCCGGCTGGTGGGGCGGTGCTCACCCGTTTTCGCTTCTCGATTTTTCCGTTGTTCATAACGGTGAAATATCATCCTACGATGCAAACCGCCGATATATCGAAATGTTCGGATACAAGTGCACGCTTCAGACCGATACCGAGGTCATAACTTATATTGCCGACTATCTTCTCCGCCGTCAGGGTCTCTCTCTTGAAGAGACTGCTTCGGTTATTGCCGCTCCGTTTTGGAGTACAATCGAAGGAATGAGTGAAGAAGAAGCCGAAGAACACGCATATCTCAGAAAAATGTATTCAAGCCTTTTGATTACGGGACCGTTCTCCATTATACTGGGCTTTGAGGGCGGAATTATGGCTCTCAACGACCGTCTTAAATTGCGTTCAATGGTTACCGCAGAAAAAGACGATAAAGTATATATCGCAAGTGAGGAAGCTGCAATCCGTGCAATAGCTCCGGATGCAGGCGAAATATATTCTCCTGCCGGCGGCGAGCCCATAATAGTCAGGGTAAAGGAGGGTGCTTACTGATGTTCCCGTCATATCTTACCTCGGATTTTGAAATAATAAGAAATCCGTCTCGCTGTACAAACTGCCGCATCTGCGAAAAGCAGTGTGCAAACGGCGTCCACTCCTATAATGCCGACCTTAAAGCAATGATCAGCGACGAAACAAAATGTGTCGACTGTCTCAGATGCGTCACCTACTGCCCGACAAGAGCTTTGAAAATCGTTAAAAACGACTGCTGTTTCAGAGAGAATGAAAACTGGACAAGCGATACAATAAAAGAAATCTATAAGCAAGCCGACAGCGGCGGAGTTCTTCTCTCGTCAATGGGCAATCCGAAGCCTCTGCCCGTCTACTGGGACAGAATACTTATCAATGCTTCGCAGGTTACCAATCCACCGATTGACCCGTTGCGTGAACCGATGGAAACAAAGGTTTTCCTCGGCAAAAAGCCGTCGGAAATTAAAAGAAATCCCGACGGTGCTCTTGATACGAAGCTTCCGCCTCAGCTTGAGCTGGCAATGCCCGTCATGTTCTCGGCAATGAGCTACGGCTCAATCAGCTACAACGCTCACAAAAGCCTCGCCAAGGCTGCCGAGCTTCTCGGAATCTGCTACAATACAGGCGAGGGCGGACTGCATGAGGATTTTTACTGCTACGGCGAAAACACCGTTGTTCAGGTTGCATCGGGTCGTTTCGGTGTTCACGAGGGATATCTGAACGCAGGTGCGGCTATAGAAATAAAAATGGGACAGGGTGCAAAGCCGGGCATCGGCGGACATCTTCCCGGAACAAAAACCGTAGGAGATATTGCCTGTACTCGAATGATTCCCGAAGGTTCTGACGCTATCTCCCCGGCTCCGCACCACGATATATATTCGATTGAGGATTTACGCCAGCTTGTTTATTCCTTAAAGGAAGCGACAAACTACCAAAAGCCTATCATAGTCAAGGTCGCCGCAGTTCACAATATTGCCGCCATAGCAAGAGGAATTGCCCGAAGCGGAGCCGACATGATTGCAATTGACGGTTTCCGAGGAGGTACCGGAGCCGCACCGACAAGAATCCGAGACAACGTAGGAATTCCGATTGAGCTTGCCCTCGCCGCAGTCGACCAGCGGCTCAGAGATGAGGGCATAAGAAACAGTGTTTCTCTCATTGCAGGCGGAAGTATCAGAAGCGCCGCAGACGTCGTCAAGGCAATAGCTCTCGGCGCGGATGCATGCTATATTGCAACCGCCGCACTTATTGCAATGGGCTGTCACCTTTGCCGTAACTGTCAGTCGGGTAAATGCAACTGGGGCATCGCAACTCAGGTTCCGGAGCTTGTTGACAGACTTGACCCCGAGACGGCGTGCGGCAACCTTGTCAACCTTATGACAGCATGGCAGCGTGAAATGAAAGAGATCATGGGAGGTATGGGCATTAACTCCATTGAAGCCCTCAAGGGTAACCGTCTTATGCTCAGAGGTATAGGCTTAACCGAGAAGGAGATTGAAATTCTCGGAATATCACACGCCGGAGAGTAAAAAGCTTTCCGAAAAGCAAAAAAATTTTTACAAATACTTTAAATTGAAATAAAAGGTGTGATATAATATGTTGATAGATGCAAAAGGGCTTGATTATGCAGCCCTCAATAAGCTTATAAAAAACTCGGACGACGATTGCAAAATCGAGAACTGCCTGGGTCAAAGATTCATCGCCGACGGACTCGCAAAAGGCAGTGTCACGATTGACGGAATACCGGGCAATGCACTCGGCGCTTACCTTAACGGTGCGCAGATCACCGTCAACGGCAATGCGCAGGATGCGGTCGGAGACACAATGAATGACGGAAAAATAGTCATTCACGGCAGCATCGGAGACACGGCAGGATATGCAATGCGAGGCGGCGAAATTTATGTCAAGGGCAATGCAGGTTACCGCGCCGGAATTCATATGAAGGAGTACCGGGACAAAAAGCCGATAATTGTTATCGGCGGCAGAACGGGAAGCTTCCTCGGTGAATATCAGGCAGGCGGTCTGATAATTGTTCTCGGCAGAAATACCGACGGCAAACCGACAGTCGGCAATTTCCCGTGTACGGGAATGCACGGAGGCAAAATGATTCTCAGAGGCTCGGTCAAAGGGATTAAATTCCCGAATCAGGTAACGCTCAGAGATGCAACAGCCGATGATATGGCAGAGATTATGCCGTTCATAAAAAATTATTGCGAATACTTTAACTTTGATGTAGACGAGCTGACGAGCGAAAAATTCACCGTTATAACCCCCGACAGCAAAAAACCATATAAACAGATGTACGTTGCAAACTGAAAAAGGTAGGTAACTGTTATGAAATATTCACCCGATGAAATAATGCAATATATTGAGGAAGAGGATGTTAAGTTTATTCGTCTTGCATTCACGGATATCTATGGCAAGCAGAAGAACATTTCCGTTATGCCCGACGAGCTTGAAAAAGCGTTTCGTTACGGAATAGCAATTGACGCTTCGGCAATATCGGGCTTCGGCTGTGACGTTCATTCCGATCTGCTTCTTCATCCCGATCCGTCAACCATTGCCGTTCTCCCATGGAGACCCGATCACGGCAGGGTTGTCAGAATGTTCTGCTCAATTACCCGTCTTGACGGGACGCCTTTCGGCTCGGACACGAGAGCAATTTTAAAAAAGGCTATTGCAGACGCAAAAAGCGAGGGAATAAGCTTTGCTTTCGGCCCCGAAATGGAATTCTATCTTTTCACCTGCGATGAGGACGGTAATCCGACGAAAACTCCTTATGACAACGCCGGATATATGGACATTGCTCCCGACGACAAGGGTGAAAACGTGCGCCGTGAGGTTTGCCTTACGCTCGAAAGAATGGGCATAAGACCCGAAAGCTCACACCATGAGGAGGGCCCCGGTCAGAACGAGATAGATTTCAGATATTCCGAGCCGCTCACAGCCGCTGACAATGCGGTAACATTCAAGGCGGTAGTCAACACAATAGCAGCAAGGAACGGACTCAAGGCTGATTTTTCGCCGAAGCCTCTTGAATCAATGCCGGGTAACGGTATGCACATCAACCTTTCGGCAAAATCCGAGGACGGAGAGGACATCATGCCGCACGTTATCGCAGGAATTCTCGGACATATCTGCGAGATAACCGCTTTTCTTAACACAACATCGGATTCGTTTAAGCGTTTTGGAAACAACAAAGCTCCAAGATATATTTCATGGTCAAGTGAGAACCGTTCACAGCTTGTCCGTATTCCTGCCGCATACGGAGAATACAAGAGAGCCGAGCTTCGTTCACCCGACCCGATGTGTAATCCGTATCTCGCCTTTGCCCTGCTGATTTATGCGGGTCTTGACGGCATAAAAAATAAAACAGAGCTTCCCGAAATGGCGGACATAAATCTTTTTAATGCACCGGAGGATGTCACCAAAAAATTCAAAACCCTGCCGAGCGACATTTTCAGCGCCGGCAAGGCAGCAAGAGAAAGCGAATTTGTGAAGTCGCATCTGCCCGAGTCGATCATAGATAATTATTGTAAGTAAAGCGCAATTTGCACACCAAAATGTGCGGTATTGCCTTAAAACAGACAAAAGGAGGGGAGCCGAATGGATTTTGCACAACATTCCTACAAAGTTCTGATAGTTTCATCGTCGGACAAATTCGTTCGACCGATGCTTGATATGCTCCCCGAAAAAATGTTTGAGCCGATTGAAACGGCGTCCGACGTTGCGCAGGCAAGGCGAAAGTTGCTTGAACGCGAGTTTGATATTGTAATTATCAACTCGCCGCTTCGTGACGAATTCGGAACGAAACTTGCGCTT
The DNA here is from genome assembly GCA_000434055.1 of Ruminococcus sp. CAG:488. Taxonomy (GTDB): domain Bacteria; phylum Bacillota; class Clostridia; order Oscillospirales; family Acutalibacteraceae; genus CAG-488. The sequence goes on from HF999640.1 coordinate 153,324, forward strand.
GATATCTGCCAAAAGAGCAGCGCAGGTGTCTTACTTTTCGTCAAGGCGGAGCATTATTCCGATATCACGTCAAAGGTAATGCAATACGGTGTTCTGACAATATCCAAGCCCACCTCGCCGTCTATGATAATGCAATCCGTTCAGATGCTTTGCTCAACGAGAGAGCGACTGAGGATAATGGAAAAGAAAAACGCCTCGGTCGAAGAAAAAATCGAAGAAATCCGAATAGTAAACAGGGCAAAATGCCTTTTGATAGAACAGCTTAAAATGACAGAGCCGGAGGCGCACAGATACATTGAAAAGCAAGCGATGGACAGATGCGTTACACGGCGAAAAATAGCGGAAAATATAATTTTGACTTATAAATAAACGGAGGGACATTTATGACAAAATACATCTTTGTAACAGGCGGCGTTGTTTCCGGCCTCGGCAAGGGAATCACGGCGGCTTCGCTCGGACGACTTCTCAAGGCAAGAGGACTCAAGGTTGCCGCGCAGAAGCTCGACCCCTACATTAACGTTGATCCGGGTACAATGAGCCCGTACCAGCACGGTGAGGTTTACGTCACGGAGGACGGCGCAGAGACCGACCTTGACCTCGGTCATTACGAGAGATTTATTGATGAAAACCTTAACAAGTATTCAAACCTCACAACAGGTAAGGTCTACTGGAACGTGCTCAACAAAGAGCGACGCGGCGAATACCTCGGCTCAACGGTTCAGGTAATTCCCCATATCACCAACGAGATCAAGGACTTTGTTTACCGTGTCGGTAAAAAGACTGACGCAGATGTGGTTATCACCGAGATCGGCGGCACAATCGGCGATATCGAGAGCCAGCCGTTTCTTGAGGCGGTAAGACAGATCTCTCTTGAAGTCGGCAAGGAAAACAGTCTTTTCATTCATGTTACACTTGTTCCGTTCCTCCGCGGTTCGGACGAACATAAATCAAAGCCAACTCAGCACTCCGTCAAGGAGCTTCAGGGAATGGGAATCCGTCCCGACATCATTGTTCTTCGCTGCGATGAGCCGCTTGAAGAATCGATTTTCAAGAAGATTTCCATGTTCTGTAACGTTAAACCCGATTGCGTAATCGAGAATATCACACTTCCTTATCTTTATGAAGCACCGCTCATGCTTGAAAAGGCAAACTTTTCCTCCGTTGTTTGCCGCGAGCTCAATATCGACGCTCCCGCCCCGAATCTCTCAGAGTGGACAAGCCTTGTCGAAAGGATCAAGAATCGCAGAAACACCGTACATATCGGACTTGTCGGCAAATACGTTCAGTTGCATGATGCTTATCTCTCCGTTGCCGAAGCAATGCGCCATGCAGGCTATACGCTCGACACGCATATTGACATAAACTGGATAGATTCCGAGCAGCTCACCAAGGAAACCTATGAGGATATGCTCAAAGACCTTGACGGAATCATTGTTCCCGGCGGATTCGGCGGCAGAGGAATCGAAGGTATGATCCTTGCCGCAAAGTACGCAAGAGAAAACAACGTGCCGTATTTCGGAATTTGTCTCGGTATGCAAATTGCCGTTATCGAATACGCAAGAAACGTCTGCGGAATTTCAGACGCACATTCGGGCGAATTTGATGAAATATGCAAAAATAAGGTTATTGACTTCATGCCCGGTCAAAGCGAAAACATTGACAAGGGCGGCACACTCCGTCTCGGCGCATATCCCTGCGTAATTGCTGAGGGCACAACCATGGAGCGTTGCTACGGCACGAATGAAATTTCCGAAAGACACCGTCACCGTTATGAGTTCAACAACGATTATCGCGATATACTCACCGAAAACGGTCTTGTCCTTTCCGGCAAGTCCCCCGACGGCAGACTTGTTGAGACTGTCGAGCTTTCCGACCGTCCGTTTTTCGTCGGTGTTCAGTACCACCCCGAATTCAAGTCCAGACCGAATAAGGCTCACCCGCTCTTCAAGGGCTTCATTGAGGCAGCGTTGAAGATGCAGAGTGAGAAATAATCCTGCGGTTTGATCCACCCAACATTGACTTTTTGCAAGGCAAAGCAAATATGTTCGCCTTATAAACAGCTACCAAGATAAAGCAGCACCCCGAAGCACATGATTGTATTTCGGGGTGCATTTTTAATTATCGTCTCACCACATGGAGCACGCAAGCCGGTTTATAACTCATTAGTGTACGCTGTATCTGTTTTCTGAAAATTCGCAATTTCATAAAGCTTTCACTCGGTTTTTCCGAGACTGATAAACGTTCGATATTCCGTCGACTCTGCAATGAAATTCCTTTCATCTGCCGTATTCGGCGGATATTCTTATTTTTAGAATAATAAATAATACCTGAAGCCGAAAAAGTCACCCTGCCTGCGGCAGAATGACTTTTATCTGTTTGCTGATTCTAAGATCAAATAGCCTTATCTTCCGAAGATGAAATCAAAGATACCCTTGATAAACTCAAAAACATTTCTGAAGAAGTTTGTTGTTCTCGAAATAACTTCAACTTCAACCTCAGCCGTTGTGCCTGAAATCGGCTCGGTTACCGTAAGCGTTGTTTTTCCGTAATGCTTGCCGTAAACGGTGATTGAACCCGTCTCCGGATTATATTCGGCAGTCGCAATTCTTTCATTGCCGACGGAAACCTCAAGTCTGTCGTAGTTGAACATAGAACCTATCGGATAAACCTCGGGATAAACGTTCTCGCTTGTACGTTTAATAACAGTGATATCGTCAAGTTCAATTACATCGGGAGAAATCGTTTTGCCGTCAACCACATGAAATACGGAATCAACCGGCTTATCGTTCTCATCATAGCTGCCTTCTACATATATGCCGTAAAGCTCTCCGGCCTTATATTTAAAAGGTACATCTGCCGGGAAGCCGTCGACGTCAATAGAGCCGTAGTACATATTTCCGTACGTATCCATAACCGAAATATTCGGACACTCATAAGACCAGATATCGCAAACTCCGTCCTCAGTCGGCTTAAAAATAAAGTATTCGGTTCCGTTAGCCGTGTAGGATTCGCCTATTTTGATCTCCTTGAGATCCTGTACTCTCGTGATTTTGAAGGTAACGGTTGTTTCGGTAAATGTGATATTCTCTTCGGAATCCGGCAAGCCTATTTCAACGGAAACATCCAAATCGCTGTCTTTTTTTGCCATGAAAATATCATCATCTTCAAAATTTGAAAAATCCAAAATGTCTTCCTCTTCCGAAACATCCATAAAATAAAGATGTATTGAAGAAAAGATTTTTTCCTCGTTTCCGACAACAACAGATGCGATGCCGAAATCTTTTTCTTTGAACTTAATTGATGCGCTGAGGCGATATGCTCCGTCCTCGGGTGCGGTAAACGTGTAGTTCGCCGTATCGTTTTTGAGAGTAACCGTGTACTCTTTGTCAAGCTCGATTGATGAGCCTTTTTCTGCAAATGCGATTATTGAAACCGAAAACATCATAACAACCGCAAGTACAACACTGAGTATTTTTTTCATAGAAATTCTCCTCCTGTTTTATTTGGGGCAATGTCCTCACCCTCAAATATTTTATAACTTATTTTGCCATAAAAATCAATAGCTTTTACATTTTTTTGACAGAATTACATAATTCTATATTCAGAAGCAATATTTTAAAAATCTTAAAGCTTTTGCAAAAAGCAATCCACATTCGTATAAACGTTTCATTAAATCTTTAGCCGTTGTGCCCACATCGCACCGAGGAGCTACGATTTAATTTGCTTTTAGGCAGAAATTTTCTTGCCTCCCCTTGATTTAATCAAGAAGAGGCAAGCTATTATATATTTACATCGTAAATTATTATAAATTAAACGGTAGAAATGCTATTGCAACGGCAAAGACAAGCGACGGAAGCAGATTTGCAACCTTGATTCTTTTATCCCATACAAGATTAACTCCAACGCAGAAAATCAAAATCGAGCCGATTAGAGAAAGATTTGCCAATGCGCCGTCCGTCATCAGCGGCTTAATAAGCCTTGCAAGTGCGGTAATCAATCCTTGAAAAACAGCAACAGGTATTGCCGAAAACGCACAGCCCTTTCCAAGAGAGCAGGTCATAACCGTAATAATAATCAAGTCAAGTATCGCTTTGGTAACAAGTATTGAATAATCGCCGGAAATTCCGTCCTTAATTGAACCGACCACCGCCATTGCGCCTATGCAAACCGTCAGCGATGCGGTCACAAAGCCTTCAACAAAGCTTTTGTCCTTTGCATTTCCTGTCTTAACTTTCAGCCATTCGCCGAAACGCTCAAAGCCGTGCTCAATATTAAGAATCTCACCGACCAAAGCTCCGAGAGCAAGACTTGCAACAATAAACATTGAACGTCCTGCCAAAAGCGACGAGCCGGAGAGCTTGAGCATACCCTCCATCGCTCCTGCAATTCCGATAAAAAGTACGCATATACCGCTCGCTTTTTGCAGCGAATCCTGAATTCTTTCGTTAAGAATTTTGCCGAACAGATGACCGAACACTCCGCCGACAATTATTGCCGCAGAATTTATGATTGTGCCGAGACCTACCAAAACAAACTACCTCTTTAAAATTACAGCTTTTTTATTCCCGAAATTCTTTGAACTTCCACCATGTTGTCGTCGATATTCATTATCTTTTTCGAGTCATTAAATCTGCCCTTTGCATTGTTGGGATTATGTATTATGGTGTCAAAAAACCTGACAATCCAAAACAAAGGCAAAAGAAATTTTTTATTCTTCAAAACCGGATAACGAATTTTCATCTCATCATAATTAAGAAAAATTATTCCGAAAATATTTTTTATTTTTTTTGAATGAATATCTTCGTCAATATTATCTAAAATAAAACTGTTTTGCATTGATATTCCGTCAATGCCGTAAACACCGCCGGAAACTATATATTCCGACATGATATCAAACTCTCCGTCAAAGCCGCCCGAATACCAATCATATGTAATCTTTCTGATTTTGTTGTAAAAAACAAGCAGGCCGATTTTTTCAAGCTCGCCGTTTATATAGTCAAAATCGAGCGACGGCAGAGACTTTTCATAAATATACAAATCGAGCAGGGATCGAATTCCCGTTCCGCCGTAGCGATAATGCTTTGCAATATGAGCGACAAGAAAAACATAAAAATCCTCGTCTGTGAGCTTGTATTCGTATTCACTGCCTTCGCTCTTGTGCGGCAAGCGGAAGCCGTCCCCGTAGTAAGCCGACAGCGTCTCATGGCAGCTATCCACCATTGAGCGATGAAATTCAATATATACGTTGCCTCTTTTTACGTTAGAGTGCAAGTTGCCTTCGCCGGCAAATTCAAATCCGTCGGCCATGAAGGCTTTAACAACATCATCACAGCGGGCTGCATCAACAAGAATATCAATATCACCCATTGTCCGCATATCGGGAGAGGGATAAAAATTTTTCATCACCGAGCCTTTGAGGAGCATATGACAAACACCCATTTTATCAAGCTTTTGGCAAGCGTCACAAGCGGCAAGCTCCTGTTGAGCCTCCACGACCATCTTTTGCATACGAAATTCATCGAGAAATCTCATTGTGCGTTCATCCGGTTTGATTTTAAGCGACTCTGCGGCATAGGCAACAAGATTAAGTACGCTCTGCTTCTTTGCGAAGTCAATTATCCCCTGCCAGTCGGTGATCTCGTTCACCGGCAGAGCAAAGCCGTTAACCGTCGACGCAATCAATGCGATAACATCGGCGGCAGTTCTTTTTTCTTCAACCGTAAGCATCAAAAATCCCTCGTTTATATAAATTACGGATAAATTATATATTATAGAAAGAAAAAAGTCTATACTAATTTTGATTTTTATATTGACATTAACGGCAATTTATGATAGAATATCCGAGCATTAGGAGAGATACCGAAGTGGTTATAACGGAACGGTCTTGAAAACCGTCGTACGGCAACGTACCGTGGGTTCGAATCCCACTCTCTCCGCCACTTTGCAGGACTTCCGATTTCGGAGGTCCTGCAACAACAAAATAGTAACTGTTTTGTTACCAATGGAGAAGTACTCAAGTTGGTGACGAGGCGCCCCTGCTAAGGGCGTAGGTCGGGTAACCGGCGCGGGAGTTCGAGTCTCCCCTTCTCCGCCAAGAAAAAGCCAAGTCAAATGATTTGGCTTTTTCTTTTTCTATAAATCGGTTCCCAAATTGTTATTTTTTCGGGATATTTTAGCTCTTTCGTCAAAAATGTTTATTTTGAATTACAATCTTTCAAGTTCAGTTGTTTTATGCGTAATAATATGCTATAATACAAAATATCATGATTGTATATGGGGGTTTATCAATGAATTACGATGTTGCCGTTGTGGGCGCAGGTGTCATCGGTTCGCTCATCGCAAGAGAGCTCAGCCGCTATGATATCAGCGTTGCCCTTGTTGAAAAATGCAACGATGTGGCAATGGGAACTTCAAAAGCAAACAGTGCGATTGTTCACGCGGGTTTTGATGCAATGCCCGGCACGCTTAAAGCGCGCTTCAATGTCAGGGGAACCGAGCTTATGCCGGAGATTTGCAAAACGCTGAACGTTCCTTTCAAAAATATAGGCTCGCTTGTTGTTGCTTTCTCAGACGAAGAAACAGAAACCTTAAACGTTCTTCTTGAAAGAGGAAAGGCGAACGGCGTTCCAAACCTTGAAATCTATGATGCGGACAAGCTCCGCGAGGCTGAGCCGAATATCAGCGACGAGGCTAAAGCGGCTCTTTGGGCACCGACGGCGGGTATTGTCTGCCCCTATGAGCTGACGGTTGCGGCAACGGAAAATGCCGTTATAAACGGTACTGATTTCATTCGTAACTTTAAGGTTGAGAAGATTGATTTTGACGGCAACGGATTCACCCTTGTTGACGGTGAAAAATCAATCGGCGCAAAATATATAATCAACGCCGCAGGTGTTTACAGCGACGAAATTGCTGCACTTATAGGCGATGATTCAATAAAAATTATCCCGAGAAAGGGCGAATATATGCTCTGCGACAAGTCGGTCGGTTCACTCGCAAAGCATACAATATTCCAGTGCCCGTCCAAGATGGGCAAAGGAGTTCTTGTCACCCCGACGGTTGACGGCAATCTGCTCATCGGTCCGAGTGCACTTGATATTGAGGACAAGGAGGACGTTTCAACAACGGCGAGTGAGCTTGCCGACGTTCTCAATGCTGCTCGGAAATCCGTTCCGTCGGTTTCCACAAGAGCGGTCATTACCTCCTTCGCAGGTCTCAGGGCACACGGTGTCAATGATGATTTTATCATTGAGCCGAGCAAAAAGAACGACCGTTTCTTTAACGTTGCAGGTATTGAATCTCCGGGTCTTTCTGCCGCTCCCGCTATTGCCGAATATGTCGGACAAACAGTAGCAAAGGCAATCGGCGCGGAGGAAAAAAATAGCTTTATTCCCGAGCGCAAGGCTCCCGTGCGCTTCAGAAACATGAGCAATGAAGAGCGCAAGGAGCTTGTTAAGAAAAACCCCGCTTACGGCAGAATTATTTGCCGCTGCGAGACAGTCACTGAGGGCGAAATTCTCGACGCAATTCATGCTCCGGCAGGTGCACGAGACGTTGACGGAGTTAAGCGCAGAACGAGAGCGGGCATGGGTCGCTGTCAGGGCGGCTTCTGCGGTTCAAAGGTAGTCGAACTGCTCGCCCGTGAGCTTGGCGTAGAAATCAATGAAATTACAAAATTCGGCGGCGAGTCGAAAATTCTCTATGACAGAACAAAGTGAGGCGGGAATTATGCTTAATTATGATATAGTTGTAATCGGCGGCGGTCCTGCCGGAATGGCAGCCGCAATCAAAGCAAGGGAATGCGGCGTCGACAGCATTCTTGTACTTGAGAGAGCCGAGACTCTCGGCGGAATTCTTGAGCAGTGCATACATACGGGCTTCGGACTTCATTATTTCGGTGAGGAGCTTTCAGGCCCCGAATATGCCGACAGATTCATTCAGCTTGTAAACGAAAAAGGAATTGAATACAAAACCGATACAATGGCACTTGAAATAACGGACGACAACGTTGTTTATGCGGTCAACAAGGAGGACGGTCTGCTTGAAATTCAGGCGAAGGCAATTATCCTTGCAATGGGCTGCCGTGAGCGTCCGAGAGGTGCGCTGAACATTGCCGGAACAAGAGCTTCGGGCGTTATGACAGCAGGCACGGCGCAGAAATATGTTAACATAGACGGTTACATGCCGGGCAAAAAAGTTGTTATCCTCGGTTCGGGAGATATCGGTCTTATCATGGCAAGGCGTATGACTCTTGAGGGCGCCGAGGTTAAGGTCGTGTGCGAGCTTATGCCTTATTCAAGCGGACTGACAAGAAACATTGTTCAGTGCCTTGACGATTTCAACATTCCGCTTCGTCTGAGCTGTACCGTTATCGAGGTTCACGGCAAAGACAGAGTCGAGGGCGTTACGATTGCCGACGTTGACGAAAACCGCCGTCCTATCAAGGGTACGGAGCAGTACATTGAGTGTGACACGCTCATGCTTTCGGTCGGTCTTATTCCGGAAAACGAGCTTACAAGAGCTGTCGGCATTGAGCTTGATCCCGTTACAAACGGTGCAGTCGTAAATGAGTTCAGAGAGACCTCTCACAAGGGTGTTTTTGCCTGCGGCAACGTTCTCCACGTTCACGACCTGGTTGACTACGTTACTCTTGAAAGCCAGACTGCCGGCGAGGGTGCGGCAAGATATGTCCTCGGTCAGACAAGCAGCCATGAATATGTAAAAACCAAAGGAGTCAACGGAGTTCGCTACATTGTTCCGCAGAAAGTGGATATTAAAAACGAGAATGACGTTAAGCTCTTCTTCCGAGTCGGTCAGACCTGTAAAAATGCAAAAATCGTCGTTAAATATAACGGCGAGGAAATACTCAGCCGCAAGAAGCCGAGACTTGCTCCCGGCGAGATGGAAAACGTTGTTATTAAAAATGACGTTCTCAAAAGCTTTGAACACGACGGTGTAATTGAAATTTCGGTGGAGGGTTGATTTATGCAGAAGAATATTATTTGCGTTTCATGCCCTATGGGCTGTGGAATTACAGTCGAGCTGAATGACAGCGGCGAGGTCGTTTCCGTAACAGGCAACACCTGCAAGCGCGGAGACGCATACGCGAGAACAGAATGTACTCACCCGGTCAGAAGCCTTGCAACGACAGTCAAGGTAAGCGGCGGAATTCATAACGTTGTTCCATGCAAGTCAAAAGGTGCTCTCCCGAAAGAGAAAATCATGGACTGCATGAAAGCAATTGCCGATGTTGAAGTTAAGGCGCCCGTTAAGCTCGGCGATGTCCTTATTGAAAACATCTGCGACACAGGAATAAACATTGTTGCGACAAATCATTGCCCGCAGAAATAAAAACTAATCCCCTTAGAAGACTTTTAAATCTCCTAAGGGGATATTTAGTTTATATTTCGGTAAGGTTAAAATCCATTATGAACCTTGCGTGTCTTCCGCCTCGTAACAATCAAGCGACTGAGGAATCCCTGAGCTTCTTTCGGGTGAGAAAACGTAAGGCGGCACGAAAAGTTGCTGTCCCGAAGGCTCTTTCCTGCTGACTTTGAAAAAGAGTGATGAGGGATGCAAAGCGCAAAGCTCAAACGTGAGTTTCGGCAAACCATACTGTTTTCTCTTGTACGCCCTCTGAAATTTCCCCGGAGGGCGTGTATAAACCATGTTAAATCGACTTAAATCTTGCTGCTTGCCAGAGCTTGGTCAATAAGCTTATTCAACTTCTCCATTTGCTTTTTACCCGTGATGGATCCTACGATCGGATCGCCTACGATGTTGCCGTTTTTATCGACCACATATGTCGTCGGATAGGAATACAGCCCCGAAGTGAATTTTCCGGCTTCACTCTTTGAATCAAACCAGATATTTTTGTATGTTGCACCTTTCTTCATCAGAACATCCTTTGCTTCCGAAATCGCAGTTTTATCGCCGTCCAGTGTAAAGGAATTTATACCGACTACCTCTCCGCCTTTTTCGGAGAGCTTTTTGTTCAGTGCCTCAAGCTCGGGAATTTCACCGACACAGGGGTTGCAGGTCGTAAACCAGAAGTTTACCACTGTGACTGTATTACCGGCAAACAGCGTGCTGCTTTTCACTTCTTTCCCGTCAAGGTCCTTACCCTCGAATGAAGGGAATTTCATCAGGTCACTGTTTTCCTTGGGCTTTCCGTTTTCCGCCGGAACGCTCATATCGCCTTCGGACGGTTTCTTTCCGCAGCCCGGGAATTTCTGTTCAAGAACAGTTAGCTTACCCTCGATTTCTTGTATCTGTTCTGCTCCGTCTTTGAGAATTTTAAGTTCATCGGCAGTGAACTGATCCTTTGCGCCTTCAATTGTTTTAAGCAAGAAGTCACCGTAGTTGCCTCCGTCCTCGATCATTGCCATTCCTTTGTCGGCAGACATGAATACCTTTTCCCAGAGAGCGTTGTTTTCGGACAGAATCGCCGTTTCCTGCGCCATCAGTTTTTGGTGCAGTTCGGATGCCTCGTCCTTTGTTTTCGGATCTGCTGTCAGTAATGATGCGATCTTAGCGTCCTTGTTTCCTTCGTTCTTCTTGCTGTCTTTTGACATACCGCAGGCGGCAAGGCTGAGAATCAGCAGGATCGAAATAAGTACGGCCGTTAATTTTTTTGTTTTCATAAGCAATTACTCCTTATCTTTATTTGATATTTTTTGTTTTTTCAAACTTTTTCCCGAGCATATATTATCTTTCCCATTACAAAATCCGTAACGGAATTTAACTGCATCCGTGGGGCAGGCACGCACACACATACCGCAGCGGATACATTCGGTATGATCAGGGCTTTTGGTAACATCTACATCCATTTTGCACGCCTTTGCACATTTTCCGCATGAGACACACTTGTTCTTATCAACCTTCATTCCGAGAAAGGATACTTTGTTAAGCAACGCATAAAATGCGCCCAGCGGACACAGCCATTTGCAGAACGGACGGTAGAACAGCACGCTCAGCACGATCGTAACAATCAGGATGCCGAGCTTCCACGAAAACAATGACCCTAATGCGGCACGGAGTCCGGAATCGACGGCAGCAAGAGGTATTGCTCCCTCGAGAACCCCCTGCGGACAAATGTATTTGCAGAAGAACAGATCCCCCATTCCGATGTCATTGACTGCAAGGGCGGGCAGTAAAACTACCGTTATGAGTAAAACGGCATATTTTATGTAGGTAAGCCCTTTCAGCTTCTTTGTGGAAATTTTTCGTGTCGGGATTTTGTGCAGCAACTCCTGAAACCAGCCAAACGGGCACAGGAAACCGCAGATGAATCGTCCCAGCAACACGCCCAGCAGAATAAGAAATCCCGTAATATAATACGAAAAAGCAAATTTTGACGACCCAACCACCGCTTGAAACGAGCCTATCGGGCAAGCTCCCGATGCCGCCGGGCAGGAATAGCAATTCAGTCCGGGGACGCAAACGGCTTTTCCTTTTCCTTGATAAATTCCGCCCTTTAAAAAATTCGGCAGGTGGATGTTGGTTAGAAGTGTCGCTGCCGCTTGTATCAAACTACGAAAGCGTGACAAAATCTGTGATATGCCTTTTTTCTTAATATCAGGTTTCTTTCTATCCAATTCCGACACACTCCAAACACAGTCTGATCGCCTTGCTAAGTACGGTGTCCGCCTCGCCGCGCAGGGCTCCGAAACAAATCATTGCCGCTGCACCGATAAGCAATGCAATTTGAAGCAAGGCTTTTTTTGATCGAATCAATGAAGTCACCCCTTTCTTTTGTGCCCTCATTATAGCACCGAGTATATAAAATCTGCGTTAAGAATAAAAACTTAACAAAAATCTTATGTTTGTATGATATAATAAAATCGTTAAATAAGATGAAAAGTGAAAAGCGAGGAGGATTTTATGCATATTTTAGTTGTTGAAGACGAGAAGGTGCTGTGCGAAACTATTGTACGCAGTCTGCGCCGTCTTGATTACAGTGTAGATTCTTGCTATGACGGAAATGAAGCGATTGAGCTTCTCAGCATTGAGAGCTATGACCTTGTACTGCTTGACTTAAATCTGCCGGGCACGGACGGCATGACCGTGTTGCGCAAGCTTCGTCAAACAGACAGAGACACAAAGGTTCTGATTCTTTCCGCACGCAGTGAAGTAGCCGATAAAGTGGACGGACTTGATTCCGGAGCAAATGACTATTTATCAAAGCCCTTTCATTTAGAAGAGTTAGAGGCAAGAATACGCAGCCTGACACGGCGACAGTTCACGCAAAACGACGTGGTTCTTACATGCGGAGATATTTCTTTTGACATCAAATCACGCACAGCCTCTGCCGCCGGGCTTAAACTGACTCTCACCCGAAAAGAGTCGGCAATTCTTGAATACCTGTTGCTTAACCGGGGACGTCCTGTAAGTCAGGAAGAACTTATTGACCATGTTTGGGATAACAGCGTGGACAATTTCAGTAATTCGATTCGGGTACATATTTCCGCTCTGCGCAAAAAATTACGTGCCGCTCTCGGGTATGACCCTATTCGCAACCGTATCGGTGAAGGATATGTTATGGAGGACAACATCTTATGAGGAAGCTTTCTTTGCAATGGCGCATCACTTTGATGACCGCCGTCTTAATCGGCGTGACCTGCGTTACCATGAACTGCCTTTTAAGCTTTTCCGGAAGACATTATATGGATTCCATCGGTTCCTATGTTTCTGCATACAGCAACACAGACTCCGGAGAACCGGGTTTCTTTGATCCGGAACAGGAAAAGACGGATAAAGAGCTGACGATTGTTATACACGGTGTGCAGGATTCCTTTATCGCTACTAACTGGTACATTACGGCAGCGGTGACTCTTATCGGCGGTGTATTGGCATATTTTTTCAGCGGCCGTTCACTGAAACCCTTGCGAACCTTTGCGTCTCAAGTTGAAAAAGTTCAGATGAACAACCTTACCGATATGAAAATAACCGAGGAAGTCCTGCCGGAGTTTAGACAATTCAGCATATCATTCAACAGTATGCTCGACCGTCTCGACGAGGGTTTTACAGCTCAACGGCAGTTCACCGGAAATGCAGCCCATGAGCTTCGCACTCCGCTTGCGCTTATGCAGGCTCAGCTTGATCTTTTTTCCGCAGAGCATCCCGATGTGCTACCGGAAACGGCGGATTTTCTTTGCCTACTGCGTGAACAGACGGAGCGAATGTCTCAAATGACGAAAACTCTCCTTGAGATGAGCGAGCTTCGCACGGTGCCGTGTGTCGACCAAATAGAGATAGCTCCCATGGTTGAGGAAATTTTTGCCGATCTTTCTCCGCTGGCGGACAAAAACGGTATTGCTCTCGAATTTTGCGGAAACGGTGTTATGACTGGCAGCGATACGCTGATATATCGGCTGATTTTTAATCTGACCGAGAATGCCATACGGTACAATCGCCCGAACGGAACAGTGAATGTTAAAACGTCAAAAGAGGGAACGCATCTTGTTATCCGTATATCTGATACAGGGCACGGTATTCCCGAACAGTATCGAGAAAGCATTTTTCAGCCCTTTTTCCGTGTGGACAAATCCCGCAGCCGCGAATACGGCGGTGTAGGACTTGGTCTGTCGCTTGTTTGGGAAATTGCCGCTCTGCACGGCGGTGATGTTCGGGTTGAAGAAAGTTCGGATGCCGGCACAACAATAGCTGTGAGAATTCCGACAGGATCGTCCGCCGATTAACCGTATATTTTTTATTGACATAAGCGCTTTAGTCCCTGAAAGACCCGACCGTAGGTTATATATGCTGCCTCGAATGTAAAAACACTAAAAAATATCGCCCTATACCCTTATGTTAAGCGGTTTTCGGGCATAGAAAACGCCCGCCGTAATTCTATCAAAATTACGGTGGGCTTTATGGCGGAGAGCAAGGGATTTTTTCGGTGCACTCCCGTGCGCCTTCGCGTCGCTTCACTCCTTGACCACATCGGCAAAAACAGTCCACCGGACTGTTTTCTTCCGCAGACAAGTCTGCTCCCTCCTTGTTCGAATCCCTTTATTTATTTTTGACAAAACAAAAAGCAGGCCTTGCGACCTGCTTTTCATTCTGGCGGAGAGTTAGGGATTCGAACCCTAGGTACATTACGTACACAGCATTTCGAGTGCTGCACCTTCGACCACTCGGACAACTCTCCGTGTTTCAGTTTGTTGCGACATGCCCGATTACATATCGCAACGTGTATTATACCAAACATTTCTATACTTGTCAATAAAAATAAACACCAAATCATCAACTTTTTGTATGTGCTAAAATAATATGACCCAATAAAAAAGAGAAGCAACCTCAAAAAATGGTATAATGTTATTCACCACAAAAACATAACCAAGAAAGAAGCACTTCCCATAAACGTAATAACACAAGAAGCAGGGGAAAGGTAAGCAATATTTTAATATGCAGAAAAATGGAATAAATACCAAATCATCAACCTTTTAATCGGGTTTAATCGGCAGCGGCAGGGTAGCCCGAAGCAGAAAAAAGTGAGCAAATATATATCGGATTGCTCAGACTTTGCCGATATAGCATCGTGTGATGTAAGGGTAGGGGACTGTACCGCTTTGATTGTATTTCTTGAATAGCTTCTGCAGCTCGGCAACGTATTCGTTGTAGTTTTTCTTATCGGTCTTAGGAGCATATGACGAGGAGAGGCATCTTGAAACAAATGCATTTTCATCATATATCAGGTCATTCCCGAACTCAACAACAATAAAATCGCCCTCAAAAAAATCCGAAAATGCTTCTTTGCTGAAATCTATGCCGTTTGACGGACCCTTGAAATTCGGGCAGAAACGTCGGTTGATGTCGTAATTTTCCCGGATAAGCTCGTTTTCGGTGTCACGGTCGTTCCATACAAGCAGAATATTTCCGTTATCCTTTAAAATACGGCGACATTCCGCCTTGAAGGACTGCCTGTCAAACCAGTGAAAAGCCTGCGCCGCGGTGATAAAATCAACGCTTTTGTCGCTTAGTTTTGTATTTTCGGCACTGCCATTGACGGAGATAATATTTTTGTGCGCGGCATATTTTTCCTCGGCGACAGCGCGCATATCGCTGTTCGGTTCAATTGCGAAAATTCTGCTTACATAAGGGCAAAGTTTTTCCGAAAATATCCCTGTGCCCGAGCCTATATCGGCGGCGACGGTGCTTTCCGAAATAAAATCATGCTCCTTTAGATACGCAAAGAGCTCGTCGGGATAGCTTGGGCGTGCCTTGGAATAAATCCCGCCTTTTTGGTCAAATTTATGTTCGTTCATATCTTTTCACCAACGCAAAAATCACCGTCAACAGCGGTTATTTTTATCCTTGATATCTCACCGCAGGGCAATTCACCCTTGACCTTGACGGGGGTATAGTTCTTGGTGTAGCCTTCAGCAAATCCGTCGGAATGTCTCGTCTCAAAGAGAACCTCAACAGTTTTGCCGATCTGGGATTCAAGGAAAATCTTTCTTATTTCCTCAGTCTTTTCAATCATTATGTGGCTTCTTTTTTCTTTAATTGCTTTTTCGATCTGCGGCATTTTGGCAGCTTTTGTGCCCTCACGGGGAGAGTAGGGGAACACATGAACCTTTTCAAAGCCGATCTTCTGCGCAAAGCGGACATTTTCGGCAAAATCCTCCTCGCTTTCGGTCGGAAAGCCTACCATTATGTCTGTTGTAATTGTCGCCTCGGGAAAGCTTGCACGTAGCTTTTGGCAAAGTTCAAAATATTCCTCTGCGCTGTAGTGACGGTTCATTGCTTTGAGCGTGTTGTTGCAGCCGCTTTGAAGTGAAATATGGAACTGCGGACAGAAGCTCGGAAGCTTTGCAAGACGATCAATGACCTCGTCTGTGATATGGTCGGGTTCAAGCGAACCGAGACGGACACGTCGGAAATTCATTCTGTCGGCAAGCTCGACGGCATCACAGATGCTCAATCCGATATCCGTTCCGTAGGCAGAAAGATTTATTCCGACCAGCACAACCTCGGCAAAGCCGGCATCGCTGAGCCTTTGAAGCTCGCATTTAAGCTCGCCGATCGGTTTGGAGCGTACACGACCTCTCGAATAGGGGATAATGCAGTATGAACAGAAACGGTTACAGCCGTCCTCGATTTTTACGACGGCTCTTGTTCGACGGTCAAAGCCCGAGATGTCGCTGCCCGAGAATTTGTCGCCTGTTTTGTGCTGCTCAATGTCGATTATACGCCGGCCGCAACTGAAATAGCTGTTCAGCAAGTCAAAAAGCCTTGAATTATTTTTGTTGCCGAGTACGATATCCGCCTGCTCAAGGCGTTCGGCGTCCTGCGGAAAAGCCTGAGGCATACAGCCCGTGAGAACGACTATGCTTTCGGGGTGGTTGCGCTTGAATTTTCTGACCGCCTGACGTGTCTTACGGTCGCTCTCGGCGGTAACAGTGCAGGAGTTGACAACATAAACGTCCGCTTCTTCGTCGGCAGTGACGGTTTCATAGCCGTTCGCCGCCGCTTTTTCGGACATAGCCTGGGATTCATATTGGTTGACCTTACAGCCCAGGGTGTAAAATGCAATTTTCATATCATCAGCTCCGTTTGGTAATCTAAAATAATATTATAAAGCAAAACGGTGTGCAGTGCAAGTTTTATTTGCCGTTAGCGGGGCATATATTTATTGTGTACAGCAGTGAAAGGGAGGCTTATTATGAAGAAAGCAACTGCAATCCTATTAAGCGTTATTATGATGTGCGGAATATTAGGTGTATTTGCCTCGGCGGAAAATGAGTCGCAGATGCCGGTTGACGTGAAAGCAAAATCGGCAGTTCTGATGGATCAGTCAACGGGAACGGTACTTATGCGGATGAATGAAAACGAAAAGCTCTATCCTGCTTCGGTGACAAAGATAATGTCAATGCTGTTGGTTGCCGAGGCGATAGATTCCAATACGATAAGGCTGACCGACGCGGTGACAACGAGCACCAATGCGTCAAAAAAGGGCGGTTCGCAAATCTGGCTCAAAGAGGGCGAAACAATGACCGTTGACGAATTGCTGAAGGCAACAGCCGTTTACAGCGCAAATGATGCCTGCACAGCCCTCGGAGAATATATAGCCGGAAGCGATGAAGCTTTTGTAACGATGATGAACGACCGAGCACAGGAGCTTGGTATGAAAAATACACATTTTGACAACTGCACGGGTCTTGACGACACCTCGGCCACTCACCTGACAACGGCGTATGACATTGCGCTGATGTCAAGGGAGCTGATGAAGCATCAGTTTATTCAGCAGTACACAAAAATCTGGATGGACTCACTTCGCGACGGCAAGACAGAGCTTGTCAACACAAACAAGTTAATTAGGTTTTATGAGGGCGCAACAGGTCTGAAAACCGGTACAACGTCAAAGGCAGGCTGCTGCATTTCTGCGACGGCAACGAGAAACGGAACAAGTCTCATAGCCGTTGTGATGGGTGCGGACAACAGCAAGGATCGCTTTGAGGGCGCAAAGGCGATGCTCAACTGGGGCTTTGCAAACTATGAAACGGTAACTCCCGAAATCGACAAATCGCTGATTACAAACGTGAATATCATCAAGGGCGAGGAGAAAACACTCACGCCGCAAATATCGGGCGGCTTCGGCTTCCTTATTCCGAAGGGGAAGCAAAAGAACATCACTCAGGAAATTGACCTTGCCGCCGCAGTTGAGGCTCCCGTTGAGTCCAATCAGACCTTGGGTACGGTGACGGTCAAGCTGGACGGAAAAAAGCTCGGAGAGTATAAGCTGACTGCGCCGCATTATGTCGAAAAGCTCAGCTTCAAAACGGTGTTTATCCGCATGATATGCTCAATTTGCAAGCCGCAGCAGTCTGTTAGTGTGAACTGAGTGTGTATTTTTTATGCAATCTGCGTAAAAAATGCTAAATACCACTTGCAAAAACAAGTTAAATAGGGTAAAATATAACCAACTAATAAGAAAACAAAATCGGAGGCATACAGATAATGTCTGTAAAGTTAAACACAAAATATGTAACTCCGTTCCTCAAGGAAAACGCATATGCCGACATCAGATCGGAGGTTGAAGCCGCACATGACGAGCTTCACAACGGAACGGGTAAAGGAAATGACTTCCTCGGATGGCTCAGCCTTCCGGAAAATTATGATAAGGAAGAATTCGCAAGAATCAAAGCATCTGCCGAGAAAATCAGAAAGGATTCTGAGGTTCTTGTAGTAATCGGAATAGGCGGTTCGTACCTCGGAGCGAGAGCGGCGATCGAGTTCATCAAGTCGCAGAACTATAATCTGCTCAGACACGGCGCACCGGAAATCTATTTTGCAGGTAATACGATCAGCTCGGCTTCAATCAACGAGCTTGTTGAAATAATCGGAGACAGAGATTTTTCCGTCAATGTTATTTCAAAATCGGGCACAACCACGGAGCCGGCGGTTGCTTTCAGGATTTTCAGAGAGATGCTTGAGAGCAGGTACGGCGCAGAGGAAGCGGCAAAGCGTATCTATGCTACTACGGACAAGGCGAGAGGAACGCTCAAGGCTCTTGCGGATGCAGAGGGCTATGAGACTTTCGTTGTTCCCGACGATGTCGGAGGACGTTATTCCGTTCTTACGGCTGTCGGACTTCTTCCCATTGCCGTTGCGGGAATCGACATTGACGCTATCATGCAGGGCGCTGCGGCTGCAATGAACGAGCTTTGCGACAAGGATATTGAAAAGAATGACTGCTACAAGTACGCAGCAACGAGAAATCTCCTTTACAGAGGCGGCAAAAAGATTGAAATGATGGTCAGCTATGAGCCGGCATACACGATGATGAATGAATGGTTCAAGCAGCTTTACGGCGAGAGCGAGGGCAAGGAAAACAAGGGTCTGTTCCCGGCTTCGGCTATTTTCTCGACCGACCTTCACTCGATGGGTCAGTATATCCAGGAGGGTGAAAGACATCTTTTTGAAACCGTTGTCCACTTTGCAAAGTCAAAGTCGGAGGTTGAGATAAAGAACGAGGAGGGCAGTGCCGACGGACTCAATTTCCTCGCAGGAAAGACTGTTTCGTTCGTTAATCAAAAGGCTTTTGAGGGTACATTGCTCGCTCACACGGACGGCGACGTTCCGAACATTGTGCTTGAGGTTGAAGCAATGGACGAATTCAATCTCGGCTATCTTATCTATTTCCTTGAAAAGGCATGCGCTATCAGCGGCTATATTCTCGGCATCAATCCGTTCGACCAGCCGGGCGTTGAGAGCTACAAGAAGAATATGTTTGCTCTTCTCGGCAAGCCGGGATACGAGGATCGCAAGGCCGAGCTTGAGGCAAGATTAGGCTAAGGCGATGCCGCATTAAATTTCGTATAATTTTCGTGCAGGAACACGAATGTTAGAATAAAAAAACAGGGAGGATATTATTATGGTATCTCTTATTTTAGGTAAAAAAGGTTCAGGAAAAACAAAGCTTTTGATTGAAAAGGTCAACGAGGCTATTGAGAATTCAAACGGCAACGTTGTTTGCGTTGAAAAGCAGCCCAAGCTCACATATGATGTAAATTATCGCGCGCGTCTTATCGACACGGATCATTACAAGGTAAGCGGTTATGACGCATTCTTCGGTTTCCTTTGCGGCATCTGTGCAGGTGACCACGATATTACGGACGTTCTTGTTGACGCAACGCTGAGAATCGGTACCCGTGATTACGGCGAGCTTTGCGAGTTCCTCAAGAAGGTTGACGAGCTCAGCAAGAATCACGTTGAGGAGAAGAGCTTCATCTTCACAATCTCCGCCGATGAGGAAGAGCTTCCCGAGGAGATTTTCACTTTCTGCAAGAAGATCTGACGTTTTTTCGGCAAATGTATATTTAACGGTCTGCATTTTTATATGCAGATCGTTTTTTTGTTGCAAAAAAATCAACATTTTTTTCAAAAGTATTGACATTATGATATTAAAAATGGTATATTAAGTCTACAATATATGCAATTGTTTCAGCAGAGGTGGAATTATGTTAAAACAACGCATAAATCGAATGTTTTCAAAGAGCTGCCGATACCGAAGCGGGATCGGGTATCATTGGTCATGCGGCTTTTTGCCAAAATAACGCACAAGTTGAGTCCTTTCGGGATTGACTTGTGCGTTTTTGCTTAATATTTTTTACCGAAAGCGTAAAGGAGGACACACATATGAAAGTAGTAATTATCGGAGGCGTTGCCGGCGGAGCGACTGCGGCGGCAAGAATCAGAAGGCTTGATGAGAAAGCGGAGATTA
>HF999641.1:0-10167 GCA_000434055.1 Ruminococcus sp. CAG:488
GTGATCGCCGCCGCCATTATTCTCGGTCCGGAAACACGGGAATCACGTCCGATTGAAACTGTAATCTCGTTTGTGTATTTTCCCGTTCTTGCACCGAGCCAGTTTGCGAAGCTTTCGGCAACAGCCATTACAAATTCATCGCTGAGATAGAGTGGCTCATCGCTGAACTGCTCTGCTCCGTAGCCGCGGATATCCGTGCCGCTTTTGAAGCCCTTGAAATTCATTTTAACATCGTCCTTTCATCTGATATACCCTTTAAGAAAAGATAAAGCTCGGCGTATTCGTCGAAAGCCTTGCCGACTTCATCAATAACTTTTTCGCTTTGAAGAGTTTTGAAATCCGTTCTGACCGCCATATAGCCTATTGATTTCATATTGTAATAGGGTTCAACCTCCGGAACAGGCTCACCCGGCTTTTTCTTTTTATAGTAGTCATTTAAACGAGCAGTACCTACCTTTTCCGCACGGTGAACAGCATGAAGAAAATCCTCGGGATGCTCGATAAGAGCCTTTCTGTAAAGCTCCCAGAACTGAGCGTCGGCATAGTATGTGCCGACACCGTAGCCCCAGCAATCCTGATTGACCTCGAACCACATACAGGGATAATTCACCCATTCATGCTTGTTTCGCATGAACATCACCCAAAGGTGGTCACGGTACAGTGATTTATCCTTGGTGTAGCGGTTGTCACGTCTGATTCTCGACACCATTCTGACGGGGTCGGTAACTATCATGTCGTCAAGCTCAAAGACCTTGCCCCCGAGAGCCATTGCAATTTGACGAAGCGGAACGGTAAAACCGTCCTTCAGCTCCTGCTTGTGCTCCTCGTAAAATGCCTTGCTGTTTTCAAATCTGTTCTGCGCCATGAGCGCGAGTGTTTCGGGAAAAATTCCGTCGTATTTCAATTATATCAATCCTCTTTTTGCCATTTCCTCGGCGGCAAGCATTATGCCGACCTTGGCACTGTGGAAATTAAGACCGCCCTGCATATATACGGCATAGGGTTCTCTGAGCGGTGCGTCTGCGGAAAGCTCGATTGATGCGCCGCCCGTGAATGCGCCTGCCGACATGATAACCTTGCTGTCGTAGCCGGGCATATCCCACGGCTCGGGCGTTACGAATGAGTCGATCGGCGCACCCTTCTGCATACCCTGACAGAAGGCTATCAGGTTTTCCTCATTGCGAAGAAGAACGCTTTGAACGATATCAAATCTGTCGTCCGTGCTTTTCGGAGTTGTGCCGAAGCCAAACTCCTCAAAAAGTGCAGCGGCAAAGCGTGCGGATTTAATTGCTTCGCCTACAGTGTGCGGAGCGAAGAAAAGTCCCATAAAAAGCTCACGGGAATGGCCGAGCGTTGCGCCGACCTCACGTCCGAGACCCGGAGTCGTCAGCCTGTAGGAAATCTTTTCGACAAGATCCGCTCTGCCTGCGACATATCCGCCTGTCTTGGCAATTCCGCCGCCTGCGTTCTTAATGAGCGAGCCTGCGATTATATCCGCTCCGACCTGAGTCGGCTCGATTTTCTGAGTGAACTCGCCGTAGCAGTTGTCAACCATAACGTCGGCACTGCTGTTCGCCTTGACAATTTCAATTATCTTCGCTATTTCTTCACAGGAAAGGCTCGGGCGCAGGGAATAGCCTCTTGAACGCTGAATATAAACAAGCTTCGGCTGTTCCTCCTTTACCCTCTTTGCTATCTCATCGTAATCGGGCTTTTCGTTTTTGAGGTCAACCTGCTTGTATGTAACTCCGTAATCGGCAAGCGAGCCATCGCCCTTGCCGTCAATTCCGATGACGGAATGAATCGTGTCATAGGGAAGACCGGTAACGCAAAGCATGGTGTCACCGGGTCTGAGCATACCGAAAAGCGCAACCGCCAAGGTATGAGTGCCGCAGGTGAAGTTATGACGAACGAGCGCATCCTCGGCGCAGAAAATATCCGCCGCGACCCTGTCAATCACGTCGCGTCCCCTGTCACCGTAGCCGTAGCCCGTGCTCTCGGCAAACATCGCCTCGCTTACTCCGTTCTTAATAAAAGCTGAAAGAACCTTTTGCTGATTGTATTCGGTAATTTCATCTGTCTTTGCGAAACAGGGCTTAATCTTCTCCAGCGCTTTATCCGCCGCAGAAGCTACCTTTTCGCTCACCTGAAAAAATTCATTGTTCATCGGTTATTATACTCCATTCGTTTTTTACTTCAAATCCAATTGATTTATAAAATTCAACTATACTATCGTGCTTGCAAAGAAGCTCGACACGTTTATTTTTTTCACTCTCGGCAAGCCTTGTCACAAGTGCGCCTGCCAGCCCCCTGCCCCTGTATTCGGGACGGGTCGCAACCGCTCCGAGAAGCACCGCCGTCTCTGTCGAGAAAAGCTTCATCGCACATGCGACGGTTTTCCCGCCCTCAACAGCCGATAAGGCCGAGGTCACTCCTCTGTTAATTCTGAACGTTGTGTCCGAGAGCCACGGGAGATAATCCCCAACTCCGACCAGCTTTGCCGATTTGATTATATCATAAATTTCCTTCGGACGGAATATGTTATCCGCCTGAATTTCTTTAATTTCATTTTTATTTTTAATGTATTCCACAACGTAGCCTTCAAGACTCGATTCCGCGCCCATCAGCTCTGCGATTCTTTTCTCGCACTGAACGGTGCAAAAGCCGACAATTTGCAAAAAAGCATGGATTTCTTCGGCATTTTCGCCCGTTGATGTGAGCGTTGCGTCTCCGTCAATTCTGCTGACTGCGGAAATTATATTCCCGTCATAGTCCGTCTGTTTCCAGAATTTCACGAAATCGTAATCCGTCGAATAGCAATTATAAAGGCATGATATCCTTGTGCCGAAAACGTCACGCCGACAAAATTCGACAAAATCCTTGTCGCCCTTTTCGACCGCCTTAAGCATCGGCAAACTCCTCGGCAAGCGCACGGATAATGCGTTCGCTCTCGGTTATATCCTCCGCCTTCAGCACGCATGACGGCGAATGAAGATAGCGGCACGGCATTGAAACAGTGACGGTCTTTATGCCGCCTGCCGTCTTGTGGATAACGCCTGCATTGTTGCCGCCCGCAACCGCCGACTTGACCTGAGCCTTGATTCCGTCACGCTTCGCAAGCTCAAATGCCTTGTCGAAAAGCTCCCTTGAATAAATCGTGCGTCTGTCCATGAACGAAATAACAGCACCCTCGCCGAGCTTGCAGACCTTTTTATTCTCGGGCACATCGGCAAGATCCGCCGCAGTCGTTGTTTCAACGACTATCGCATAATCGGGATCAACTCTGTATGCCGCCGTACCTGCCGAGCCGAGTCCTACCTCCTCGCCCGTTGCGAAATTAAAATACATATCATACGGCAGGTCAGATTTTATCATATTGATAAGTATTGCACAGCCTGCACGGTCGTCAAGCGCCTTACACTTGATAAACCCGTCACCGAACTCTACAAAATCGGAATTGAAATATGCACAGTCGCCGAGCGAAACAAGCTTCGCCGCCTGTTCTGCATTATCCGTTCCGATGTCAATATACATTTTTTCCGGCATGGACATTTTTTCGTCGCCCTTTGTCATGTGAACGGGCTTGAGTCCGATAACGCCGTTTATTTTTTTCTCACCGACCGTTACCGCTCTGCCGAGCATAACACGCTTGTCAATTCCGCCGATTCTCTCGAAACCGAGAGTTCCGTCTGAATTTATGCTTGTTATCATAAATCCGACCTCGTCCATGTGAGCGTCAAGCATTACCTTGTTTTTCGGAGTTTTCCTGCCCTTTTTAAACACAATAAGGTTGCCGAGCGGATCAACCTCATAGCTTTCGGCACAGTCCTTTATTTCATTTATTATAAACTCTCTTACGCCGTCCTCTCTGCCCGAGGTTCCGTTGAGAAGTGAAAGCTTCTTTACAAGTTCAAGCATCGAGACCACCTCCGAGAATGTATTCCGCAATCAATTTTGCCGTGTTTTCCACATCGTCAACGGCTATAACTTCAACGCCCGTGTGCATATTGCGCTGAGGAATCGAAACAAGTCCCGTTCTGATTCCGCCCTTTGAAATTGCTATATGATCGGCGTTTGTACCGGTTGAATCTCCCATCAGCTCAAGCTGATACGGTATTTTCTTTGCCTCGGCAGTCGCCTTGAGCTTTTGACTAATCCTGTAGTCAAGCACGGGCGCAATGCCTATCATCGGGCCTTTATTGAGCTTGCCGCACTTTTCGCTCGGCATATCGGGCGCATCGGCAAAGCTGACGTCAACGGCTATGCATTCATCGGCGTCGAGGTTAAAGCTGCCCGTAATCGCACCGTCGCCGCCCGTCTCCTCCTGACCGGAGAAAAGAAGCTTCACGCTCGGCCTTTCCTTCTCTTTCGAGACGAGCTCGGCGGCTCTGATTATCGCCGCACAGCCTGCGCGGTCGTCGAGAGCGGCGCCGAATATTCTGCCGTTTTCCATCTCGCCGTGAGGACATCTTACCGTTATTCTGTCGCCTTGTGAAATAAGCTTCTCCGCTTCCTCCTTTGTCATTCCCGTGTCAATAAGAATCGCATCAAAATCCTTGGCTTTCTTAACGTCCTCGGGGGTCGAGAGATGCGGAGGAGTCGAGGTAACAACGCCGTAAACAGGCTCTTTGCCCCAAACAGTAACGTCCTGAGCGGCAAGAACTCTTGCGTCCGTTCCGCCGCACTTTGCAACACGAAGGAAGCCGCCGTCCTCAATACCCGTGACGATCATTCCTATCCTGTCCGTATGTGCGTCAAGAAGAACGGTTTTCTCCCCTGCCGGCATGTCCGCGGTAACATTGCCGAATTTGTCCTTTTTAACCTCGGCAAATTTCGACACATATTTTTCGATTATATTTGATATTTCTCCTTCCTCTCCGGGCGTTCCGTTCGCCTCGGAAAGGTCGAAAATCATATCCTTTAAAGTGCTCATATTTTCACCTCATTTGTATATACCCGTATAATAACTATTATATTATAACCTTTATAAACAAAATGTGCAATAATATTTGATTTTCTTTTTAAAATAGTTTATAATGTAAAAAAACCACACGGAGGTCTATTTAATGGACGAGAATAAATATCAGGTTATTGATCCGACGGATGACAGCTACAAGCTCACAGCTGCCGATCTGAAAAAAGAAAAAAAGAAAAAGCACAAGGGTCTCAAGGTGTTTGTCGCCATTATCCTTGTTTTTGCAATACTTGCAGGCGGAGCGGGAATATACGTCTACTCCTACCTCAACAAGCTCAATTACGGCGATTCGCAAGGAACGGCAAACCCGAACCTTGACAAAGAGGAATCCCTGAGCTTTGATAATCAGGCGGACGCCGATGCCGATCTTCGAGCAAGACTTTCCAATAACGTTATTTGGTACGACGACAGAATTGTAAATATTCTTTTGGTCGGCGTTGACTACGGCGACGAGGAAGCAGTCATGTTCAAGGGCGCATATCTCCCCCGTTCGGACTCCATGATCCTCATCTCGATCAACACAATAAACAAAGTGGTCAACATGGTTTCGCTCTCCCGTGCGGCATACGTTGCAATCCCGGGTCACGGCAACAAGCGACTGAACACGGCTCATGCCTACGGCGGAGCAAGCCTGCTTGTTGACACAATTGAGCAGAACTATAAGATAAGAATTGATAAATACATCACCGTTGATATCTCAGGCTTTGCCCAGATTGTTGACGCTCTCGGCGGAGTTACGATTGAGATGACCGCGGCGGAAGCGGGCAAGGTTCTCGGCGTTTCGGCGGCAGGAACATACGACCTTGACGGAGACGAGGCGGTTTACTATTCGAGACTCCGTTCAATCGACACGGACCGTAAGCGTACGGGCAGACAGAGAGCTGTTCTCAACGCTATCGCTTTAAAGCTCAGAAAATCCTCGGCCTCCACAATGGTAGACCTTCTTGACACGGTTCTGCCGCTTGTTACAACCAATTTTTCCAAGACGGAGCTTCTCGCTCAGGTTGCAAAGGCACCGAAATATCTTTCGATGAGCATACATGAGGACATCATTCCCCATGTTCCTTATCCGCTTTCAACCCGTGACGGCAAGGAAGTTCTTATCCTCAACTGGGACGAGGAGGATAAATATATTCACGATCTTCTTTATCCCGATATCATTCCCCAGTCGGCAGAAAAAGAATAAAAATCACCGTACCGAAGTCAAAAGCAAGGCTCGGTACGGTTTTTTTGATGTGTTGCGGTAAAATTTCTATCTTGGCTCCCTTTTAGGGGAGCTGACTGGGGTTTTATTGAAAATCTGATAAGATCTTGTTTAACCTCCCATGCATGGGAGGCAAGTTAGGTGTCTGCCTCGAAAACAATTTCATCAAAATTTTAAAGGTGCGATGTGGGCATCGCACCCTACGACGAGGTGCAGAAAAGCAAAATTCTGCAAAAGTGTGGTAAGAGAACATTCCGTAGGGGTCGATGCCTACATCGACCCAAGTTGAGAAGAAATTTTTACCCAAAGCTTCACTTCTTACAAAACTGTAAGATTTGAGAGCCGTTTTGTAAGACAATTCTATGGAGATACGTTCCTTTTTTCTGATATACTAACGTCAGAAAATTGATTGGAGGTCAAAACAATGAGTATTCTGGAAGTCAGAGGACTTAAAAAAATCTATTCAACACGCTTCGGCGGCAATAAGGTCGAAGCGCTCAGGAACGTAAACTTCACCGTCGAGGAGGGCGAATATGTCGCCGTCATGGGTGAATCGGGATCGGGTAAAACAACGCTTCTCAACATTCTTGCGGCCCTTGATAAACCGACGAACGGCAACGTTGTTCTTGACGGCAAGGATCTTTCCAAGATAAAAGAAAAAGACGTTGCTGCATTCCGCCGTGACAATCTCGGTTTCGTATTTCAGGATTTCAACCTGCTTGACACATTCACACTTGAGGACAACATCTATCTTCCTCTTGTTCTTGCAGGCAAGAACTATAAGGAAATGAGCGGCAAGCTTGAAACAGTCGCAAAAAGGCTCGGTATTCTTCCGCTTCTCAAGAAATATCCCTATGAGGTTTCCGGCGGTCAGAAGCAGAGAGCCGCAGTTGCCCGTGCGATAATCACAAATCCGAAGCTTATCCTTGCCGACGAGCCGACGGGTGCGCTTGATTCAAAAGCAACGGACGAATTGCTCCGCCTTTTCTCCGATATCAACAGCACCGGTCAGACCATCGTTATGGTTACTCACTCGCTCAAGGCGGCAAGCTCAGCGAACAGAGTCCTTTTCATTAAGGACGGCGAGGTTTTTCATCAGATTTACAGAGGCAAGGATACCGACGAACAGCTTTATCAGAAGATTTCGGATACCCTTACTCTGCTTGCGACAGGCGGTGAAAAATAATGAAAAAAGGATTTTACCCCAAGCTTGCCTTTGACGGCATTCGCAAGAATAAAAAAATGTACCTGCCCTATATTCTCACTTCAATAGGCATGGTAATGATGTACTATATCATTATTTTCCTACAGTTTTCACAGAGTATTAAGGACGCGGTGCAAAGCTCGACAGTCACCCAAATTCTCGGTCTCGGCTCATGGGTCATCGCAATTTTCTCCTGCATCTTCCTTTTCTACACAAACTCGTTTCTTATCAAACGGCGCAAAAAGGAATTCGGACTTTACAACATTCTCGGAATGGACAAACACAATCTCGGCATAATACTTTTCTGGGAAACACTCATAATAGCGGTTATTTCCCTCGTCATAGGTCTTGCTGCGGGTATCGCTTTCTCGAAGCTTGCCGAGCTTGTATTTCTCAATTTGTTAAAAAGTGACGCAACATTTGACCTTACGGTTTCAAGCCAGGGCATCGGACTTTGTGCAATAATTTTTACGGTAATTAACATTCTCCTTTTCTTCAATTCACTTCGTCAGGTTCGGTCCTCAAGCGCCATTTCGCTTGTTAAGAGCGAACAAACGGGTGAAAAACCGCCAAAGGGCAATTGGATTTTCGGTATTCTCGGAGTACTTCTGCTCGGCGGTGCCTATTACATTTCGCTCAGCATTAAAGAGCCGCTCCAGGCATTGACGCTCTTCTTTGTAGCCGTCATTATGGTTATCATCGGAACATATCTCGTCATGATTTCCGGCTCGGTTCTTTTCTGCCGCCTTTTGCAGAAGAACAAGAAGTATTACTACAAACCGAACCACTTCGTCTCCGTTTCCTCAATGGTTTACAGAATGAAGCGCAACGGCGCAGGCCTTGCTTCGATCTGTATTCTCGCAACAATGGTTCTCGTTATGATCTCTTCAACGACAAGCCTTTATTTCGGCGAGGAGGACGCTCTTTCAATCCGTTATCCCAGGGAGATAAACATTGACATTTCGACTCTCGATACCGATCTTGAGAAAAACGGACAGATGGATAATATAATATCTGACATTAAAAACATATGCAAAAATCACGATGTTAAAGGAACTGACGCCTATACGTATCTCAACGGCATGATCAGCGGAATGATAACCGACGATGGCAAGGTTGAAACGGACATAAACAGAATCGATAACTTCTCTAATATAGCTCTCGGAGATTTCAGCAGTGTTTATTCATTCATATTCATCCCGGTCGATGATTATAATAAAATCATGGGCACAAGCTACACGCTTAAGGACGATGAGGCAATTATCTATAATTACCGTAACGATTCACACTATGAAAACAACGTAATATCATTTAATCGGGGTCAGAGCTTTAAAATAGTCAAAGAGGCGGATGAGTTTGTTATTGATACCAATGCGGCAATATCCGTTACTCCCTCCATGGCACTGATTGTAAATGATATTGACAACGCAACAAAAGGACTTACTTATAATGCTACCACGGCTCAAAAAATCGAAAATACCGGAATAAGCTTTCACAGGTATTATTGCTTTGATACAGGAGTTTCTCCGCAGCACCAAATCGAGCTTTCCAAGGATATCGCAAATTATCTGGACGGAAACATAGAAAAATACAGAGCCGATACATCGAGCCGTATGTTTCGCTCGCTTGTTGAAAGCCGAGAACAGGGCCGAATGGATTTCTTCGGCCTGTACGGCGGACTTTTCGGACTCGGAATCATTCTCAGCATAGTATTCATCTTCGCCGCCGTCCTCATAATCTACTACAAGCAGATTTCCGAGGGCTACGAGGATCAGTCGAGATTCGAGATCATGCAAAAGGTCGGCATGACAAAAAATGAAATCAGAAAGAGCATCAATTCACAGCTCCTAACTGTATTCTTCCTCCCCCTCATCTTCGCCGGAATGCACCTTGCTTTCGCAGCGCCGATAATCAAAAAGCTTCTTCTGATGTTCAACATAACAAATCTTAATTTCTTCATTGTAACTGTCGTTATCAGCTTCGCGATATTCTCGCTGTTCTACATGATTGTTTACAAGATAACCTCAAGCGCCTATTACAAGATAGTAAGCGGTGCAAAGGAGGGCTGACAATGAAAAAGCTGCTTGCAATTTTCATCGCAGCCGTTATCATTCTCGGTGCAGTCGAGGTCGTCCGGAAGCCGTCGGCACAGCAGATTGTCGATGATTTTGACAGCATAGTTCACGTTATCAGCCTCACGCAGATAACAAGAGATTCAAAGCTCATCGGAAAGAGAGAAAATGTCGGCAAGGATACCTATATTGGCAGCTATTCCTCCTCCTGCATTTCGGAGAACGGACGTGACGTGGTGTTCGGCGGAGCATCGGTCAAGGACAGAAAAATCAAGCTCAAAGTGAAAATTCTTACGGAAAGCGGAGCCGCCTCTCTCAGGGTCAGAACAGGCTCGGACGTCAAGGAATATTCCGTTGATGAGAATGGAATTATTGAAAAGACATTTGATTTTGACAGCGGCGGAAACTATGCAATGATAATTTACAACAACTTCACCGGAACGGTCGAAATGACCTCGGAATATGCGAAATGAAAAAGCTGAAACATATTTTTTCAAAGCTTGTATTCTTCGGCGGACTCGCCGCAATAGGCATACTCACCGTCCCTGCCGCAATGCTTTTCGGAATGATAGCGTTCATTCGTGCCATGACCGATTTGATAACAAATAAACTTGATAAATGAAAAAGGACTGCACAGCCTCTCTCGGTTGTGCGGTCCTGCTGTTTTAATATTTCAGTCTCCCCTGCAGTGGTGCCAAGAAATTTTTTTCTA
>HF999641.1:10174-20221 GCA_000434055.1 Ruminococcus sp. CAG:488
GCCAAGAAATTTTTTTCTAACCTTGGGTCGATTCGGAAAAGTCAAGAAAGTGCAGTCGGAAAATGTCCTAAATACCGAAGCTTTTTTAAATTTACACCGTCGGAATACGGACAAAGAATTCACTGCCCTGCCCCGGCTCGCTCTTAACGCATACCGAGCCGCCGTGAAATGAGACGATCTCCTTTACCATCGACAGTCCGAGACCCGTTCCGCCGCCGTTATGCGAAGGGTCGGTCTGATAAAATCTGCGGAATATTTTTTCCTGCTCGTCCTTTGCTATTCCTATTCCGTTATCCTTAACGCACAGCATTGCATTTTTGCTGTTTGAAAGAAGCGTAATATTTATTCTGCCGTTTTCAACGCCGTATCTGTATGCATTGGAAACAAGATTACTGACAAGCCTTGTCAGCAGCATCCGGTTTCCTTTTACTCTTATTCCCGGCTCAACCTCACATTCAAGAGTTATATTTTTTGTTTTGAGCAACGCAAGGTCGTCGCAAAGATTTTCAACAAGCTCCGAGAAATCAAGTTCTTCAACATTATACTTTTCGCTCCGTCTTTCAATTCGTGAAAATTCGAGCATTTCCGTTATCATTTTGGTCATTTTACTGCCCTGCCGTCTGATAAGCTCTATCGACTCCTTGTATTCCTCCTGCGTCATTTCCTCGCCGAGCGCATAGTCGCACTGAGCCATAATAACCGCCATCGGCGTTCTTAATTCGTGCGAAACGTCGTTTGTAAATTGCTTCTCGCTTTCAAAGGAATCCTCCAGCCTGTCAAACATTGTGTCAAATGTATTTGCAAGGCTGTGAAGCTCATCATTGCCCTTGCCGAGCTTTATTCTCTTTTTCAAATCGCCGCTTTGCGAAATATCACGGGCAACCTCCTCGATATCCTTTATCGGTTTAAGCGATTTCATAGCAATAATATAGCCGCCGCCGATTCCGAGAATCACGAGAACAATAAGCGCAATCATTGAACGTCTTGCAACATCGGAAATAGGCTCGTCGGCTTTTTCATGGCTGACTATTCCTCTTATCCACATATTTTCGACGCCCCTGTTGGTGAGCCGTCGGTCATAAATATAGTAACGCTTTCCGCCAACATACACGGTTTTCAAGCCCTTGTCCGAAAAAGCTTCGCCGTCGGTCTTTTTGTTCGTAGGGTCGGTGCCGTAAATCTGTACTCCGCTTTCATCATATATAACCGAATAAATGCCGTTCATAACGCCGATAAAATCGTCGTCAATTTCAACATAGCCGTCTTCATACGCAAAATAATGATCATTGTCATTGTCATCAATCACGCCCTGAAGGCTGTCATAATACTCTACCTCGTCAACGTTATCCTCAACCGTCATAATTAAATCATTGCGCAGGTTTTTCAAAAGCACGGAATTGCTGACCGATATCACAAGAACATAGGAAAGCGTTACAAGAAATATCAGCATAGCCGAAAACCATAATGTTATTTTTAATTTTAAAGGAAGCTTTTTCATCATTCGTCACTTATCACATATCCGAAACCTCGGACGGTTTTAATCAGTTTTTTATCAAATTCTCCGTCAACCTTCTTGCGAAGATAGCTGACGTAAACATCAACGAGGTTTGTTCCGCCCTCATAGTCATAATTCCAGACGTGGTTTTCGAGCTTTTCTCTCGAAAGAACAATTCCGACGTTTCTCATCATAAATTCGAGCATCGAATATTCCTTTGCCGAAAGAGTGATTGACTTTCCGTCACGTGTCACCTCATGAGTTGAGCAGTTAAGGCTCAGGCCGTCAACCGAGAGAACATTCTCGGAAACTCCGTATTTTATTCTCGTCATCGCCCGTACCCTTGCCATCAATTCATCAAAAGAAAAAGGCTTGACGAGATAATCATTTGCGCCGAGGTCAAGCCCCGTCACCCTGTCCTCAATCGAATCCCGTGCGGTAAGGAATAAAACGGGAGTGCTTATACCCCTGCTTCTCATTTCTTTAATAACGGCAAAGCCGTCCTTTTTCGGCATCATAACATCAAGAATCACCGCATCATATTCTGCAAATTCAACAAAATCCAACGCTTCCTCCCCGTCAAAGGCAGCGTCAACGCCGTAGCCCGATTTTGTGAGCTTTTTTTCAATCAGCCTGTTAAGATCTTTTTCATCCTCGGCAACAAGAATTCTCATACCAACCCTCTTTTCGTTCAAGGCGATTCATATTCAGCGATTTGCGCGGTATCGCCCTGATGATTTTATTATATCACATCATTTTGCAAAGTCAAAGCCCCGCCGAAGCAGGGCTTATTGAATTTATATCTTATTTAAAAAGATTTTTAAGGAATGATACGATAGAGTCAAACCAGTGAACAAAGAAAACGTCGCTGAAATCAAAATCTCTGTCCTTTTCAACCTTGAGAATCTTGCCGGATACTGCGTCGATCTCGTAATCATAATCGAACTTGTCGGCATGGAATTCAACACTGTACTCCGCTACACCGTCGTCAAAGTCAAACTCTACTCTAACCTTCTTCGCATCTGCTTCCTTTACGCCTGCGTGCTCAAAAGCGATTGCTTTAGCCTCTGCCTTTGTGATGTACTCCTTATCGGGAGTCGGGATATCAACGCCGAAGGTGTCCTTCTCAACCTTGAGAATCTTTCCGTTCTTTGCATTGATCTCGTAATTGTACTCGCATCTGTCAAAATAGAACTCAACATCGTAAACGGCAATGCCGTCGTCACGGTCAAATTCACATTTCATAAACGATACCTTGTCTGCCGTAACGCCTGCGTGATTAAGTGCAATTTCCTTTGCCTTGTCCTTGCCGATATAGCCCGCCGCGAAGGAGCTTGTTGCGAACACACCTGCAAGAATCAGGCACGCCATAACTACCGAAATGATTTTCTTAATGTTTTTCATGTTTCATTACCTCCAAAATTTATTTCTGATTTGCTTCAGTGACTAAAGTATAGTTTACAATTATTAAAATAACATTAGAATAATAAAAAATTTATTTTTTAATTTCTGCATACAAATTATATAAAATAAAATATATCTTCCTTTTTGGAAAATATTTGCATATGCTCTGTGATAGAATATAATGTAAAATTATAAATCCCGATTGGAGGTATTTATATGAAAAAGAAAATCATCAAATGGCAAAGCCTGATTCTCGTGATGGCAATGCTCGTCGCAGTCATTGTTCCCGCTTTCGGAACAACAGCTTCAGCGGCGGCTACCCATGCAATCGACATTTGCCGAGAGGACGGCACATCAGTCACGGAGCAGATCTCCCTGATGGAAAGCGAACAGCTCCAACTGACACATAAGCTGCTTGACTGTTCTATGCCGGACGGCGGTTACATAAAGTGGACAAGTGAGGCTCCTCTCATTGTTTCCGTTGACTCAACAGGAAAAATATATGCACATGACAGCTCCAAGGGCGCTGCCGTCAGACTGTGGATCGACAACGACGTAAGAACCGTTGCGATTATCGGTCCTGCTCTGGCAAAGACAATGGAAAAAATCCTTTTCAATGACAAGATCGACATTGACACAATGGATACGGAAGCCATTGTCGAAACGGTTCGCGCATCTATGAAGGGCATACCGAGCAACATCTCCGATTACCTTATAAAGCAGCTTGAGGACAAGCTCAATTCGCTTGATACAGGTATAACCGTCACCCTTTATTCCGCAGACGGCGAGGTTCTTGCCTCGGATCAGGTAAGAGTGCTCGTTACCAATTCGGATAAATGGTACTCCAAGGTTATCCCTAACGGAGCATTCATCACAAATAAAGAATCTGTTCCCACCACGGTTGCGGTCGGCGGACAGGTCAAGCTTGAGGGCGGCGTCACTCCCCTGCGTCTCGGCTACGGCGTTACATGGAGCATTGACACCGACAGCATCTGGACATCGGGCAAGGATTATGCAACGATAGACGATAAGGGCAACGTCACCTTTCTCAAAGAGGGCAAGGTCACTGTAAAGGTTTCGCCGAATGCCGATGACCTCGTCGACGGATTGATGAGCTACATAAACTCGGCAATTGCCGCAGGTGAAAAGGTTGACACCGCTCAGCTTGCAAGAATTATGATCAAGCTTCTCGGACTTAACGTCAGCGAATCGGCACTCAAGGCTGTTCTTGATGTTCTTGTAACGGTCGCAGGCGCAACAGGCAATACGTCAGACCTTATCGCAACAGCGATCAAGACTCTTTCAAACTATCTTTTGAAAGCATCTATAAACGATTCGATTACATTTACAATAGTTCAGAGCCTTGAAATTGAAAAATTCAGCCTTTCGGCGGACAAAACCGAGCTGACCGAGGGCGACAGCACAATGGTAAGGCTGACGGACATCGTTCCGGCAGGCTCAAACTCGCAGAATGTTCTCTGGAGCTCCTCCGATGAGAGCGTTCTCACCATTGATAACAACGGCATCGTAAAGGCGAGAGACGCCGGAGGAATTTCCTCAGCGAATAAGAGAACCGCAACGGTTACCGCTACGGTTGACGGCATTTCCCAAAGCCTTGAATTCACCGTTAAAGGTAAACTTATCACAACTCCCGTTGACATTGCGGTTTCAGGACCGCAGGAGCTGGAGCTTAACACACCTCAGCAATACACGGCTTCTCTTTATCCGACAAGATCAAAGGCGGATATAACATGGGGTCTCCTCGGTGACGACGGTGAAACAGTAACCTATGCGACAAACGGTGACGTTTCCAACAGCATTGCAACGCTTACCAAGGACGGCGTGCTGACAGGCACAAACGGCGGAACGGTAACTCTCTATGCCAAGGCCGGCCTTATCACTCACGTTATAACAACATATCAGGTTTATATCGGCAGACTGGCAAAGGGCGTTACGATTGACCAGGGCAAATTTGTCAGCGTCCATGTTCCGCTCTACAGCACATATAAGAACGCTAAAACCACACTCACCGCTTCGATTCTTCCCTATGATGTAACCAACAAAAACGTTGCCTGGTCGGTTCTCTCGGGCAATATCGAGGTAAACGCAGAGGGCGTTGTCAGTCCCAAGGGCTATTCGGCGGCATACGGTGTCGTTCAGGTCAAGACCTATGACGGCGGCTACACCGACACCTGTACGGTTTCCTTTGCAAACTATCCCGTAACAGGAATTACACTTGACAAAGACAAGCTTGACCTTGTTGTAGGCACAGGCGAAACAATTAAAGCAACCGTTGCTCCGACGGGTACTGCCGGAATCGGCGACGCCTCGATCAAGGACATTATCTGGACTTCTTCAAATCCGACGGTTGCCACGGTTGACGGCGGCGTTGTAACCCCCGTTGACTTCGGTACAACCATCATCAAGGCAACAACTGTTGACGGCGGATTTGCCGCAAGCTGTACTGTTAACGTAAAGGCTGACAAAACAGCTCTTAACTATGCGATAAACCTTGTTGAAACAGGCAATGTTAAGGAAGAGAACTGCTCGGCAGAGGATTGGGCAGCATTGCAGGACGCATACAAAACCGCAGTTGAGGTCAAGAACACCGATACGGTTTCTCAGGATACCTGCAACAAGGCGGCGCAGAATATTATTGATATCTATTCACGCATCGGTGCTTATGTTCAGGTATACGGCATCACGATCACCCGTGACGGTGAGCCTGCCCCGAAGCACATAACTACAAAGGTTGAATTTTACCAGTCATATAAGAACAAGACGGTTCAGCTCGGTGCAGCTCTCAACCCGAGCAATGCGATGTATTCGTCAATCGTTTGGTCGTCGGATAACGACAAGGTAACAGTCGATCAGAACGGTCTTGTAACCAACACTCACAACTCCGCAGACAGTGCGAAGATCACCGTTAAAGCAACGGATTACACCGGCTGCTCCGTTTCCGACAGCGTTTATGTAAGCTTTGCGAATGTCCCGGCAACAGGAGTCACTCTCAACGAGAGCGAAATAACCGGCAAGGTTTATAACACGGCATCAATCAAAGCGACGATTCAGCCCACAGGCACTCCGATGATCGGCGCAAGCATTGAATCGGTTATCTGGTCATCGAGCAATCCCGATGTTGTATCGGTCGATAACGGCAGCCTCACCTTCAAATCCGTCGGTGAAGCTGTAATCACGGTAACAACGGTTGACGGCGGTCACACTGCCGAATGTAAGGTAACCGTAACGACGAACAAAGACGCCCTTGCCGAGGAAATCAGCAAGGTAACAAATGCCGCCCTTGTTGAAGGGGATTACACGGTCGCTTCCTATGACGCACTCAAGGAAGCCTATGCAAGAGCTAACGAGATATATAATGATAAGAACGCAGAGCAGTCGGATATCGACGCAATAACCGCTTCGCTCGACGCAGCGTTTAATTCGCTCAAAAAGCTCATCAAGCCGCAGGCTGTTTATATTCAGTATAACGGCGAGGATGCCGGCGAATATATCTCAAAAGAAGTAAATCTTTCGACATCATTCACATATCAGAACAATTCAATCAAGCTTGATACAAGAATCAGTCCGCTTGATTCAATGTACAAAACTGTTGAATGGACATCGAGCACATCGGATATCGCGGTTGACGAAAGCGGAACGGTCTCCCCGACCGTCAACAAGGCTTGCTACGGCGTTATCACGATAAAGGTCACGGACGAGCGAGGCAACAGCGTTACCGACAAGGTTAACGTTTCATTCGCAAGATATCCCGTTACAAGCATTGAAATCACTCCGTCCGAGGTCAACGCTCCGTTCGATTCGGAGCCGGTAAAGCTCAGCGCAAAATGCAAGGACGTCGGTTCTATCATCACATATGACGCAACGATTCAGGACGTTATCTGGACCTCCGACAATACAAGCGTTGTAACGGTTGACGAAAACGGTCAACTGACCTATATTGATGCAGGCCAGGCAACTGTCACCGCCACCTCATGTGACGGCGGTATTCAGGCAACCTGCCTTGTAACTATCGGCGGTGACAAGACGGCGCTTCGTGCCGCAATCGCA
Source organism: Ruminococcus sp. CAG:488 (assembly GCA_000434055.1). Classification (GTDB taxonomy): domain Bacteria; phylum Bacillota; class Clostridia; order Oscillospirales; family Acutalibacteraceae; genus CAG-488. Next base: position 17,142 of record HF999641.1, read on the forward strand.
AGAGCCGATGAAGCTCAGGTTGACATTCAGGAGCACACATACGAGACAAGCACGGAATATACGGCAGCTTATGAGCACGCAAAGGAGGTTGAAGCGGGCGCTAAATACTCCCAGGAGGAAATCGACGCCGCAACGCTCAGACTTAACAATGCACTCGACGGACTTAAGCCGTATATCCACATGGAGAAGCTTAATGTTTACTACAACGGTGAAACGGCACCGCAGTTCATTGCGATAAAGGTTCCTCTCTATAAAACCTACACCTCTCAGAGTGTTCAGCTCACCTACGACTTTGCCCCGGCCGACGCTATGTATTCAAGCATTGTTTGGTCATCAGACAACGACGGCATCAAGGTCAGCGAGGACGGCAAGGTCTCCCCTGCCTCCAACAAGGCCTGCGGAGGAAAAATCACCTTGACCGCAACCGACCATTACGGCAACACGTTAACAAACAGCGTTTACGTTTCGTTCGCAAACGCCCCTGTTTCAAAGGTTACGCTTGATAAAACAGAAATTGAAGTAGGCTACGGTTCGGAGCCGCAGACACTCACCGCGACGGTAACGGCGGACAAAAGCGACGGTAACGGCGGACAAAACTATCGGCGACAAGCCGAGCGTCGGCGACGTTATCTGGTCAACCTCTGACCCCGACGTTGCAACGGTCGAGAACGGAACAGTCACATTCGTCGAAGCCGGCACATGTACGATTACGGCAACCTCCGTTGACGGAGGTGTTTCGGCAACCTGTAAGGTAACCGTAAGATCCGATAAAACAGCTCTTATAAGAACAAGGGCAATGATAGTCGGTCTTAACCTCATTTCAGAGGACTACACCGAGGACAGTTGGGCGGTTCTTGAAGCCGCAATGGCAAAGGCCGAGGAAATCATTGCGCAGGATAACCCCAAGCAGAGAGTTATCAATGCGGCAGACGAGGAGCTTAACAACGCTTATAATTCGCTTGTAAGATTTATTAAGCTTGAAAATATCACAATCACCAAGGACGGAGAGGAAACAACAGGCTATGTTTCCGTCAGCGTTCCCATCACTTCAAAATATTCCGAGCAGTCCGTGACCCTCGGCTACAAGCTCACTCCCGAGGACGCAACGATTGATTCTGTCGTATGGTCATCAAGCAGCGAATCGGTCAAGGTTGAGGACGGCGTAGTTACACCGACGGCAAACAAGGCGTGCCTTGCCAAAATCACCGTCACGGCAACGGACTACAAGGGAAGAACATATTCCGACAGCGTTTATGTTTCCTTTGCCAATACCCCGGTTACGGGAGTCAGCGTTGACAAGACGGAAATCGCAAACGCAACCGTCGGCTCAACGGACAAGATAACAGCAACTGTTCTTCCTAAGAAAACGCTCGGCATGGGCGGCGCAAACATCACCGATGTTATCTGGTCATCGAGCGATGAAAGCGTCTGCACCGTTGACAATGACGGCAACCTGACCTTCAAGGACACAGGCACTTGCACAATTACGGTAACGACGCTTGACGGCGGCTTCACTGCTCAGACAAGCATCAAGGTTTATGCCGACAAATCGGCTCTCAGCGCAGCGGTCGAAAGCGCAAACACCCTCGTTGAAACAGCCTATACCCCTGCAACATGGGCAGAGTTCAAAAAGGCCCTCACCTCGGCAACAGAAACACTCAACGCCGAGGATCCGACACAGACAGAGGTGAACAATGCTCTTGCACTTCTCACCGAGAAGAGAAATGCACTCGCAGATTATATCTACGTTTCCGGCGTAAACATCTCCTATAACGGTGACAGCTCCGACGTTATAACCGTAAAGGTTCCCGCAGATCAGAGCTACATCATGGCAACGGCACAGCTCGATTTTTCGACCGATCCCGCCAACGCAATGTATGTTTCGGCAGAGTGGTCATACGAAGGCGACATATTCGTCAACATGAACGGCATTGCCGCTCCGAGTGTAAACAGCGCATGCTACGGCAAGGCAACAGTTAAGCTCACCGATGATTTCGGTAATGTTTACACCAAGACGGTTACAATTATATTCACAAAGAACCCTGCAACTGCTATAACCGTCACTCCGTCCGAGTACACAACCCATACTCTCGGCGAAAAAGTTCAGCTCACTGCTTCGGTTACGGACGCAGACGGCAACGAAGCGGATCTCAACAAGGTAACATGGGAATCCGAACACCCCGAAATCGCTTCGGTTGACGAAAACGGACTTGTTACGGTTGTCAGCGGCGGTGTTGCAAAGATTACGGCAACAACCGTTGTCGGCGGTCTTTCGGCAACCTGCGTTATAACGGTTGCAACGGACAAGACAGTCCTCAAAAAGGCTATCGACGACGCTGAAAGCGCAAACTACAACGAGCAGAATTACACCAAGGACTCGTTTGCGACATTCAAATCTGCTCTTGAAAGCGCTAAGACGGTTTATGCCGACACAGACGCTTCGCAGAGTGAGATTGACACGGCGGCAGCTAACCTCAACAGTGCTGTTTCCGCACTCGTTAAATATAACCGTGCTCAGAACGTTACAATCAAATATAACGGTTCCGACGCACCCGATTTCATCTCCGTAAAGGTTCCTATCTACAAAACCTACAATTCGCAGAGCGTTCAGCTTTCATATACATATGCGCCCAATGACGCTATGTACGAGTCGATCACATGGTCGTCGGATAACGACCTCATGGAAGTCGATCAGAACGGCAAGGTTTCTCCGAAAGAGAACAAGGCCTGTGCCGCAAAGATTACCGTTACAATAACAGATCATTTCGGCAACACGGTAACGGACTATGTATACGTTTCATTTGTAAACATCCAGGCAACCGGCGTTACTCTCAATCAGTCGGCGCTCAGCGGCAAGCCCGGAGAGAGCGCGGCACTCACCGCTTCGGTTGAGCCTAAGGGAAAACTCGGAGTCGGCGGAGCTACCATAACCGACGTCGTATGGACAACGAGCGACCCGAGCGTTGCAACAGTTGAAAACGGCACGGTTACATTCGTAAACGGCGGCACGGCAATCATCACTGCTTACACCAAGGACGGCGGCCACAGCGCACAGTGTACGGTAACGGTCACCGTTTCAA
>HF999641.1:20244-48553 GCA_000434055.1 Ruminococcus sp. CAG:488
GACGCTCTTCTGAAAGCAATTACAGACGCTAAGGCTATTGACCTTTCAAATCGTACGGAAGCCTCGGCGACTGCCCTCACAAAGGCAATCGCAGACGCAGAGACTGTTTACAACAACGCTTCGGCAAAGACCGAGGACATCAGCAACGCTATCGCCGCACTCAAAGATGCAACAGATGCGCTCGAATACCTCGGCGGTAATTACGATCGAGTCAATGCGGCGGTTGAGGAGTTCAATAAGCTTGACCCTGCAAAGTACACCGAGGAAAGCTACAATGCAGTCAAGGCGGCTGTCGATGCGGTTGATTACACGCTCAACATCACTCAGCAAAACGAGATCAACGCAATGGCTGACAGAATCACAGAAGCTCTCGGCAAGCTTCAGAAGCTCGTCACAGCCAAGATAAAGGCCGTTAAGGACGGCGTCGTAATTGACGAGGAGAAGCTCTTTGTTTACGGAATTGAGCCGCACACGGACTCTCTTGACAGCTATCTTGCCGCAGAGAGCGGTTCGCTCAAGTTCTCCTCCACCTCAAAGGGTAACGGCACGGGCACTAAGATCGAGCTTTACGACGAGGACGGCAATCTCATCAAGACATACACACTTGTTATTTTCGGCGACGTAAACGGCGACGGTTGGTACGACGCAACGGACGCAACGCTTGTCAACTGCATTGTCGGCGGCATGTTCACAAAGGAACAGCTCGGTGAAGCTGCATGGCTTGCGGCTGACTGCAACCATGACGGAGTGATCAATGAAGCTGATTCCGAGCTTCTTCAGCAGGCAGGCATTATGCTTCAGAGCATAAATCAAAACGTTCAGCAGTCGGAACTTGAAACGAGCTCGGCTTATACGGAATATATAAGCATAATCGAGCAGACAGTAGAGACAGAAAAGCCCGACGACGCACCGGCCGAAAATCCGGACAAGACTCCGACCGAAGAACCAACAGAACAGAATTGGGTAGTTGTATTCTTCGAACAGCTTTTCAATCTTATCAAATTGCTTCTTTCAATTCTGAAATAACAGCAAACAGCCAAAAGAGCTGCGACTTCATTCGGTCGAAATGCAGAAATTTTCAACGTTTTCGGCGGAGATTATCCTGCCGAGGATATGGAAAAAGCATGGAAAATTCTGCTCATCAATCAGTTCCACGATATTCTCCCCGGCACCTCGATTCACGAGGCAATAGAGAACACGAGAGAAGAATATGCCGAGCTTCGTGAGCTTGGAGGCAAACTTATTCGTGACGGCAAGAATAAGATTCTCAACAATGTGAGCGTAAAGGGCGATTCGGTCCTTGTTTGGAATATGCTCACCTGGCAGACAAAGGGAATTGTCAAGGCCGAAATTCCGTATGCGGCAAAGGGCATCAAAAATTCCGACGGCAAGGTTCTTGCGAGCAGGGTTTACGACAAGGACGGCAAGCATTATATCGAGTTTTACGCCGATCCCGTTCCTGCATTCGGCTACGGAGTTTTCACTCTCTGCGATGAAACGGCGGAATTTGATACAGTCAAGGCAACGAAAAATTCACTTGAAAATAAATATCTCAAGATTACTCTTGACGATAGCGGCCTGCTCGACGAGGTAATCGACAAGCAGACAGGCAGACAGATTCTCACAGGCAAGGGCAACCTGCTCACAATTTCTCACGACAAGCCCATTCACGAGAGCGCATGGAACATGGAGTTTGACTATCAGATGAAGTTCTGGCCGCTCGACAAAGCCGAGAGTATTGAGGTCGTTGAGGCATCACCGCTCAGGGGAGTTATCCGTATTGTCAGAAAATTCCATGAGTCAACAATAACTCAGGATATCATTCTCGAAAAAGATAAACCGACGGTTGATTTTGATACGACAGTTGACTGGCACGAGCGTGAAAAGGTGCTCAAGGCAGAGTTCCCGGTTGATATCAGAAGCCGCAACGCAAGCTGCGAAATTGCTCACGGTGCTGCGGAATATCCGACGCATTACAACACAAGCTACGATCAGGCAAAGTTTGAGTTCTGTGCTCATAAGTGGGCCGATCTTTCCGAGGGCGGCTACGGCGCAAGCATTATCAATGACTGCAAATACGGCTACAACGTGCATGACAACGTGATGAAGATAACGCTTCTCAGAGGTCCGATTCTTCCCGATCCTGTCGGCGATATCGGAATGCACTCGTTCAGATATTCTTTCTATCCGCACACCGGAACATGGCGTGATGCCGACACGGTACGACTCGGCTTTGAGGAAAATATCAGACTTGACGGTGAGTTCATCAAGGCGAACGGCGGCAGCGATATTGGTCATACGTTTGCAAAAATCGACGGCGACAGCGTTATTCTCGACGCAGTCAAGCCCGCTCAGGACGGCAACGGAGTAATCGTCAGAATGTACGAATCCGAGACACGTCACTGCACGGCGAAGGTGTGGTTTGACCTTGACTATTCAAGTGTCGTTGAATGTAACCTTATGGAGTGTGACGAGCACGAAATTCCTTGCACTAACGGTGAATTCGAGTTCACCATGAAACCGCATGAGGTTAAAACCTTTAGACTTATATAAATAATATCAAAAAGGCTGTGACAAAACGTATGTTCCGTCACAGCCTTATATAATTTTAACAGTACTCTTTTTCTCGCTTTCACCAATCGTAGTTCCGTCTTGCAAAAGCGGAAATGATGTTCTCAATTCCGAAAAGCACGAAGTACGCGGCAACGATATATGTGCCTACTCTGAGAGTTAAAAACGACATTGCAGGACTGAAAATCATAATAATACCGATGATCAGACCCAGAACATTCAATATCAATGAGAGATAATAATAAACTGCATTGCCGACCAAACGAATGAAATTTGACCTCGTAAGTCCTGCGATACTGTGTGCAATAAACCAAATCGGCATAAGAATCGTCAGCGCCCATTTACCTATGTTCGGATTAGCGATGAGCATAATGCCGCACATAACACTGAGGATACCGGAAATCAACGCAAGCGTCGGTCCGAATCCCGTGAAACGTGACACCCTCGCATAAACAATAATATCATCAATTCCCATCACGGCTATAATAATTCCGTAAGCAATAATTGCGCCCGATAAAATGTTTTCGGGTTTAATGAATGTGAAAATTCCGAGCACGGTCATAAGCATTCCTATAATCAGTTCGCCCCAACCGAAGTTTGATTTTTTGTTCATACCGCGGCACCGTCCTTTCCGCTCAATATTGTCATAAATTCACTGCCTGTGATTGTCTCCTTCTCATAAAGATACTTTGCGAGCTCATCAAGCTTCTCCCGATTATCCGCAAGCAGCCTGCGTGCCTTTTCATGCTGCTTTTTGACCGTATCGACAATCTTTTTATCGATCTCTTTCTGTGTCTCGGCAGAGCATGCAAGCGACATATCGCCGCCGAGATACTGATTGCTGACCGTTTCCATGGCAACCATATCAAAATCATCCGTCATTCCGTAGCGTGTAATCATAGCACAAGCCAGCTTTGTCGCCTGCTCAATATCGTTTGAAGCTCCGGTTGTGATTTGTCCGAACACGATTTCCTCGGCCGCACGTCCTCCCGTAAGCGTTGCGATTTTATTTTCAAGCTCTTCCTTCGTCATCAGCACCTTATCGTTCTGCTCAACCTGCATGGTGTAGCCGAGAGCGCCGGATGTACGGGGAATTATTGTGATTTTCTGCACGGGCGCAGATGCCGTCTGCAACGCCGCAACAAGTGCATGGCCTATTTCGTGATAAGCAACTATCTTCTTTTCTTCATCTGTCATAATCGCATTTTTCTTCTGATATCCTGCGATAACAACCTCAATGCTTTCCTCAAGGTCGGCCTGTTCAACAACTGTTCGTCCGTTGCGAACCGCGCGCAAAGCCGCTTCATTGATTATATTGGCAAGCTCGGCACCCGATGTACCGGAAGCCATACGGGCAATGGTATGAAAGTCAACGTTATCGGCTGTCTTGATTTTTTTTGCATGAACCTTAAGAATTGCCTCACGTCCTGCAAGGTCGGGAAGTTCAACGGGAACCCGTCTGTCAAATCTTCCCGGACGTGTCAGTGCCGGGTCAAGCGATTCGGGACGGTTGGTTGCGGCAAGGATAATAACTCCGTTATTTCCGTCAAATCCGTCCATCTCTGTCAAAAGCTGGTTGAGCGTCTGCTCACGCTCGTCATTGCCGCCGATTTGTCCGTCACGCTTTTTGCCTATAGCATCTATTTCATCAATAAAAACGATACACGGAGCCTTTTCTTTTGCCTGTTTGAAAAGATCACGAACCTTTGAAGCTCCCATGCCGACAAACATCTCAACAAATTCCGAACCCGACATTGAGAAGAAAGGCACGCCTGCCTCACCGGCTACGGCTTTTGCGAGCATGGTTTTACCTGTGCCCGGAGGGCCTACAAGCAAAACGCCCTTCGGCATTGATGCACCTACATCGGAATATTTCTTGGGATTGTGCAAATAATCGACAATTTCTGACAGGTTCTCTTTCGCCTCGTCCTCACCTGCAACATCGGCAAACCGTATTCCGTCGCTCGACGGAACATAGACCTTTGCGTTGCTCTTGCCCAGTCCGAAGGACATTGCATTTGGTCCGCCTGCCTGTGACATCATTTTTTTACCTACATACTGACCAAGTGCGGCAAAAATCAGAATCGGCAAAATAAACGAAAGGAAGAAACTCAAAAGCGGCGACATTCCTTTTTCAATGTTTCGGGTGAATTTAGCTCCCGACTCATAAAGACGGTCGGTCAAGTTCGGGTCATTCATTTCTCCGGTTTTGTAAATCTGCTTTTCATCCTTATCCGTGAAAATAATTTCGGAATCATCGATTTCAACGCTTCCGATACTTTTCTCCTCAATCATCTTCATGAACGTGCCGTAGTCCACTTCTTTCACTCTTGCATTTGTAATAAGCGGCGCAACAACCATGTTGAAAATGAGAATAATCAGCAAGACTATTCCGTAGTAATAAATAATCGGTTTTTTGGGTTGTTTAACTTCTTTCATAACCTTAACTCCTCCGCAATAATAATCCTGTATAACAAGATTATTATGATGTTAAAGCCATGATATTATGAATATATAACGTAAAAAATAACCAATTATGAACTTTTTTACCGATTTATACATTTAGATTATTTTGTAGTTTAAAATGGCAGTAAAATACCCTGTGATGATACGAATAACACACCATAGCCTAACCCTCGTACCCTCTCGGGTTCATGTCTCGCACAAAATAAAAAAGAGCCGCTGTTGCGACTCTTCTTTATTTGGTGCGAGAGACGGGACTTTGTATCTATATTTTCAAGCTTGGCGTCTGCATCAACTCAAGGACAGGTAAAACCAATCCTCATCATCCATGTATAGTAGCGAATCGAACAAGTCAAAGATAAACGCCGTCAGCGAAACAGACTGAGTGGTTTGGTTCAAAAAAAGCACACTAATGTGCGACTCTATTCAAATAAAGGGAAAATAATAAACCTCAAAAAGCAAAAGAAAAACCTTGAAACCACGTAGCTACGTTGTTTCAAGGCTATATCTTTGGTACGAGAGACGGGGCTTGGCGTCTGCTGCGGCTGCGCCTTGCATGCTGATGGCTCGCCGACCGTCGCTTAGCGACAGTACCCGGCTCACCGCTCCTCGTAAAAACAGTCCACAGGACTGTTTTTACGCTCAGACCCTCTCGGCTTCAAGCCCTGCGAGAAATAAAAAAGAGTCGCTATTGCGACTCTTCTTTATTTGGTGCGAGAGACGGGACTTGGCGTCTGCTGCGGCTGCGCCTTGCATGCTGATGGCTCGCCGACCGTCGCTTAGCGACAGTACCCGGCTCACCGCTCCTCGTAAAAACAGTCGATGTCCGTTCAACGAACAAGTGATATTATAGCCGAACTTTGCATCAATGTCAATACTTAAATGCAAAAAATACTCATCTTTTTTAAAAATATATTACCATATAATTATTGTATAATTATTGTAACAGAATTTGCCGATGTGTTTGTACATAGTTTAACTTTGTACTATTGACAAAATTTGAAAATAACGATATCATATTTAAGACTAAATTAAGGCAGTATCGCTCAAGTTTAAGATACAAGCTTTGCTTAAAGGAAAGTAATGAATGGATAAATACGGTAAACTTGCTAAAAATACAATGCTCATCAGTATCGGTGTTCTGACTTCGAAGCTCATCGTTTTCCTGATGGTCAGATTTTACACAGGCTATCTCACCCCTGCAGAATACGGCGACGCCGATTTGATCAGCCAGACGGCCAATCTGCTTTTCCCCGTTGTTTCTTTGGGAATAACGGACGGCGTTTTCCGATATGCGATAAATTCCTCGACGGACAGGAACAGGGTCTTTTCTTCGGGCGCATTGGTTATTCTCCTCGGCTCGATAGTTTTGATTCTTTGCTCGCCGCTTCTGAATATGCTTATCGGCGACAAAATCGACGTTACGGCGGTTGTTCTTTATACCATTTCGTCGTGTATTCACTCGATATGCAGTCAGTTTGCCCGAGGCTTGGGCAACACAAGGCTATTTGCGGTTCAGGGCATAGTTAACACTTTTTCGGTCGTTGCACTGAACATCGTTTTCCTTGCCGTTCTCGGACTCGGAATTGACGGTTATGTATACTCAATCGTTATTTCCGATATGATATGTGCGATTTATATTACGCTTAGAGAAAAGCTGTGGCGATATATTACTTTCAGATTTGACAAGGGTCTTATCAAACGAATGCTAAGATACAGTATTCCTCTTATTCCGACGGCTATTTTCTGGTGGATAACCTCCGTTTCGGACAGATACATGATTAACTGGATGGTTGACAGCACCGCCAACGGTATTTATACAATGGCAGGAAAGCTTCCTACAGCTATTGTCCTTCTCTCGGGTGCGTTCAGCGATGCATGGCAGTATTCTGCCGTCAGCGAGCGAAAGGAAGGCGAGGTTGACGAGTATAAAACCTTCTTCTCGGACAGCTGGCTCTCTTTTCAAGGAATTCTGTTCTTCGGCTGCAGCTTCGTTATTGCAATTGCTAAGCCCGGAGTCAGATTGCTCGTTGCGACCGATGAATATTTCTCGGCTTATGCCTATGTTCCGCTCCTGTGCTGTGCGATGGTTTTCTCGTCTTTTTCAACATTCATGGGCAGCTCGTTCCTTGTGTTCAAAAAGAGCCGGCTTTCATTTGTCACTTCAATGATCGGCGCAATTACAAATATTATATTGAACTTTATTCTTATCAGGAAGTATGAGATTTACGGTGCGGCGGTTGCAACCTTCGCAAGCTATTTCATCGTCTTTATTATAAGAGCGATCATGTCAAAGAAGCTGGTCGATTTCAATATGTATCCGGTTCAGACGGTTGTAGGCACAGCGATAATTGTGCTCCAGACAGTTTGCACATATTTTGAGCCGAAATATCTTTTCGTGATAAATATTGTCGCTGTCGTCGCCACGGTTGCGATTTATTTCAAAACCTTCTATTCGGTAATATCAAAGGTTATGAAATCCTTCCTTTCCAAAAGAAAAAGCAAATAATCCGTTGTCAAAACAATAAAAGCCGATGCACTTTCAAAGGTGCAATCGGCTCTTTTTACGTATTTTGTCTCATTGGTAATCTGTGATATGGATTACCATTATTTCTTGTCATTTTGGCGCTGCTGTGATATAATATACTATATAATTATCGGAGGTGAGGTTATGTATAAGCTCCTAATAGTTGAGGACGTCCCGGGCATTGCCGAGGGAATCAAGGCTCAGACCGAAGCGTGGGGACTTGAGGTTCGCACTGTCGAAAATTTTCGCAACGTTCTTGCCGAATTCAGCGAATACCGGCCGCACATCGTTCTTCTTGATATAATGCTCCCGTTCTTCAACGGCTACCATTGGTGCAGCGAAATTCGCAAGGTTTCAAAAGTGCCGATAATTTTCATTTCTTCGGCCTCCGACAATATGAACATAGTCATGGCAATGAACATGGGTGCAGATGATTTTATCGCAAAGCCCTTTGACGAGAACGTTTTGACGGCAAAAATCCAGGCTCTTCTGCGCAGGACATATGACTTCGGTTCATCCGTTCCCGTTATCGAGCATCGAGGAGCTATCCTGAACACGGGCGACGGCACGCTGACCTTCGGCACGGAGCAAATCTCACTTTCAAAAAATGAGTTTAAAATTTTGCAGTGCCTTATGGAGAACAAGGGTAAAATCGTCAGCCGTGAGAAGCTGATGGAAAAGCTCTGGAAAACCGATGTTTTTGTTGATGAAAACACGCTTACGGTCAACATAAACCGCCTTCGCAAGAAGCTTGACTCCGCCGGGCTTGACAGCTTCATCACGACAAAATTCGGTATGGGCTATATTATTGAATAAGGGTGCTGAAAATGAAACTGTTTTTTGAATATCTAAAACAACGGCGCAGCGGAATCATTTTATTTCTGATTTTTTCAATTGTTTTTTCTGTGGTGTTTGTGCTTTACAACATTACATTTAAAGCGGTCTTATACCCTTTTCTGCTTTGTTTGGCAATAGGCGTTGTGTTTTTTTCATCTTTGATTTTCTTTCCGTCAAAAAGAAACATGAGAAACTTTGCGAAATCAGGCATCTCACCTCCTCGATGATAGATAATCTCCCTAAAATTAATAGCATTGACGAAGCCGATTATCAAAAGCTTATCAAAAATCTGACAGAGGAGATCTCGGATATCGAATACAAAAGCTCCATGAAATACCATGACATGATCGACTATTACACCGTTTGGGCACATCAAATCAAGACGCCGATCGCGTCAATGCACATCACGCTTCAGAGTGAAGACACTCCCCTTTCACGCCGACTTTCTTCCGAGCTTTTTCGCATTGAGCAATACGTTGAGATGGTTCTTGCTTTTCTTCGGGTCGATTCAACCTCAACGGATTACGTTTTTAAAGAGCATGATTTGGATGAGATCGTGAGAGATTCGATCAAACGCTTTTCGACTGAATTCATCGAACGAAAAATCAAGCTTGAATATTCACCGCTTGACAAAAAAATAATAACAGACGAAAAGTGGCTTGCGTTTGTTATTGAACAGTTGCTTTCCAATGCGCTTAAATACACCCGTGAGGGCTGCATTAAGATTTACATAGACAATCAATACCTTTGCCTTGAGGACACGGGAATCGGCATCGCACCCGAAGATTTACCGAGGATCTTCGAAAAAGGCTATACCGGCGGAAACGGCAGAATCAATTCAAAAGCAAGCGGACTCGGACTTTATCTTTGCAAGCGAATTTGCGATAACCTCGGTATCGGCATCACCGCACGTTCGGAGATTGACAGAGGTACGGTTATTCTGCTTGACCTTGAGCAGTACAAATTGAAAAAGGAATAGATACTGAAAGTCGGGGCGGCCGTCGGTCGTCCTTTTTTCTTATAAATAAATAGAAATCGGGCAGTTTAGTTCGGATGAAGAAGGCATTTATCTCAGCGCAGGCGTACTCCTGTACGTCAAGGTGAGAAAAATGACTTATTCGCCTATTATTAAATTCCCTACAAAAAATTTGCTCAGTTTGGATAAAGAAAGCCCTTTCTCTCGACGCTGGCGTATATTTTATACGTCAAATCGGGAAAAGGGCTTTTAGATTCTACTAAATAAATAGAAATCGGGCAGTTTAGTTCGGATGAAGAAGGCATTTATCTCAGCGCAGGCGTACTCCTGTACGTCAAGGTGAGAAAAATGACTTATTCGCCGAAATAAACGCCCGAAAGTGCTTAGCGGTCCTCGCGGAAGTAAGAGAGTCCCAGACTCTGCGGCGGCTGGAATTCTCTCTTCTTGAGCATGCTGATAACAATAAGAACAATGATCGTAACGAGGTACGGAGTCATCTTGAAAAGCTCCTGATCGCTCATGCTCAGATTCGGAATATAGTTGTGGACAATAAAGAGTCCGCCGAAAAGAATAGAACCGATTATGCTGAGGTTCGGTCTCCAAATAGCGAAGATAACAAGCGCAATTGCAAGCCAGCCTCTGTCACCGAAGGCATTATTTGACCATACACCGCAGGCATAGTCCATAACGTAGTAGAGACCGCCGAAGCCTGCTATGATGCTGCCGAGACAGATCGAAATGTACTTGTATTTGCCGACGTTGATTCCGGCGGCATCTGCCGTTGCCGGATTCTCGCCGACTGCACGAAGATTAAGTCCCGAACGTGTGCGGTTAAAATAAAACGAAACTATAATTGCTATTGCGATTGCAACATAGGCAAGGAAGCTGTATGAGAGGAAAATCTCCCCGAACCAGCCGAGCTTTGAAGCAAACGGAAGCGCCTTCTTGAACGCAAGGCTCGTTGCCGTAAGTGTAACGGACGGAACGTCACTTTTCGTGAGCTTGATAAGCGAGCCGCCGAAGAAGTTGCCGAAGCCGACACCGAAAGTTGTGAGTGCAAGACCCGTAACGTTTTGGTTTGCACGGAGCGTAACGGTAAGGAACGAATAGATAAGTCCCATTACAAGCGAACCGAGTATCGACGAAAGAATCGGAATGAGAACGGTGAGGAAGGTGTTCATCTGAGTCGCATTCTGCTCATAGAGGAATGCGCCGATAACTCCCGTGATGCCGCCGACGTACATAACGCCTGCCGTACCGAGGTTGAGGTTACCGCTCTTCTCGGTGAGGATCTCTCCCGTTGAGCCGAACAGAAGCGGAATGCCCTGAACGACCGCACGCTGAATAAATGCAATTAACATTATTTGGACGCCTCCTTCTCACGGAATTTCAACTGATAGTTTAAGAAAAATTCACTGCCGATGATGAAGAAAATGATGATTCCCGTGATGATTTCCGAGAACGATTCGTTAAGTCCGAAGGTCGTTGAAATCTCGCCTGCACCTCTCTCAAGGAAAACGAGAAGAAGAGATGTGAGAATCATATAAAGCGGATCAAAGTGAGCAAGCCAGGAAACCATGATCGCCGTAAATCCCCTGCCGCCTGCCGTGTCACGGTTTACGGTGTGATCGGTACCGCTGACAAGCAGAAATCCTGCGATGCCACAGAGTGCACCCGAGAGGATCATCGTTCTGATAATGACCTTTTTAACGTTGATTCCGATGTACTTGGCGGTGTTTTCGCTCTCGCCGACAACGGATATTTCATAGCCGTGCTTGCTGTATCTGAGATAAATATACATGAATACGGTGATTGCAACAACAATCAGAATGTTGCAAAGATAAGCCTTGCCGCCGATAGCCGGAAGCCAGCCGGCCTCTGTCGTGTCGTTGATAACGCCGATATGGCCCGAACCCTTGGGCACCGACCACTCATATGAAAAATATGAAACAATACACATTGCGATATAGTTCATCATGAGGGTAAAAAGTGTTTCGTTCGTATTCCAAAGAGCCTTGAAGAATGCGGGAATGAGTCCCCACACTGCGCCGGCAACAATGCTGACCGCAACCATGACTATCATAAGAACAATGGGTGAAAGCTTGTCGCCGAGGAAAATCATACAGGCAGCGGTTGCAAGTCCGCCTGCGAGCACCTGACCCTCTGCGCCGATATTCCAGAATTTCATCTTGAAAGCCGGTGTAACGGCGAGCGCAACGCAAAGAAGCATTGCCGTATTCTGTGCGAGCATCCAAAGTCGTCTTTCGGAGCCGACCGCACCCTCAACCATTTTTACATAAACCTGAATCGGATCTTCACCTGTAAGAAGAACGGTAACGACTCCGCAAACGATAAGAGCGGCAATGACCGAACCGATTCTTACAAGCCAGCTCTGCCATTTCGGTATAGCCGAGCGCTTAACAATATGAAACAAAGGCTCATGAAGCTTTGCGGTATTATTACTCATTGTCATTACCTCCCTTTGTCTTAGTCATAAGCATACCAAGCTGTTCCTTGGTAGCTGTTCTTGCGTCAACGATATCGGAAATCTGACCCGAGCTGATAACAACGATTCTGTCGCACAGCTCAAGAAGTACGTCCAAATCCTCGCCGACGAAAATAACGGCTACGCCCTTCTCCTTTTGCTCGTTGAGAAGATTATAAATAAGATAAGACGAGTTAATATCCAGTCCGCGGACGGGATAAGCCGCCATGAGTACAGTCGGAGAAGCAGCAATTTCACGTCCGACAAGAACCTTCTGAACGTTACCGCCCGAAAGCTTACGAACAGGAGTATTTGCGCTCGGGGTAACGACCTCAAGCTCATCAATGATTTTTTCGGCAAGATCTCTCGGCTCTTTCTTTTCAAGGAAAGCAGTCTTGCCCTTCTTGTAGCTTCTGAGCATCATGTTATCAACAATGTCCATGTTGCCTACAAGTCCCATGCCGAGTCTGTCCTCGGGAACAAAGGAAAGTCTGATGCCAAGCTCTCTTATCTGAACGGGAGTCTTGTCACGGAGGTTATCCTGCTTGCCGGTCTTTGCGTTATTATAAATGATTGAACCGTGGGTAAGATGGCGAAGGCCTGCGATTGATTCAAGCAGCTCACGCTGGCCGCTGCCCGCAATACCTGCTATGCCGAGAATTTCGCCCGACTTTGCCGTAAACGAAACGTGATTGAGCACCTTGACGCCCTCACGGTTAACATAGCACATATTGTTGATAAGGAGCCTGTCCTCCTTGTTTTCGACCTCTGTTCTCTCGATATTAAGGTCAATTTTTTTGCCGACCATCATCTCCGTCAGAGCGGATTCGTTCGTCTCTGCAGTCATGACCGTGCCGATGTATTCACCTTTTCTGAGAACGGCAACCTTGTCGGAAATCTCCATAACCTCGTTGAGCTTATGAGTGATTATTATAATTGACTTGTTGTCCTTTTTCATGTTTCTGATAACGTCAAAGAGCTTCTTTGTCTCCTGCGGAGTAAGAACGGCTGTCGGTTCATCAAGAATAAGAATATCTGCGCCTCTGTAAAGCACTTTGACGATTTCAACCGTCTGCTTCTCGGAAACGGACATCTGATAAATCTTCTTGTTGAGGTCAAGTTCAAAGCCGTATTTGTCAAGAATTGCCTGAATCTTTGCTTTTGATTTTTTAAGATTGTACTTGCCGTCATCAAAGCCGAGAACAATATTCTCCGTTGCGGAAAATACATCAACGAGCTTGAAATGCTGATGAATCATACCGATCTTCAAGTCAAAAGCGTCCTTTGGCGATCTGATAACCACTTCTTTACCGTCAACAAAGATCTGACCGTGATCCGGGAAATAAATGCCGGAAATCATGTTCATAAGCGTTGTTTTACCGCTTCCGTTCTCACCGAGAATCGAGAGGATTTCACCCTTGTTCACGGTAAGATTAACGTCCTTGTTGGCGACAACGGAGCCAAAGGTCTTTGTGATGTTTCTGAGTTCGATTGCAACCTGTGTACTCACTTTATGCCCTCCAATTTTTTATTCTGAAAAATGTGATAAATAATATATTAAACTGATTGATCTTCCCCTTGAGGTAAACAAAAATGATTTTAGTTTACCTTGGGTCGATGTAGGCACCGACCGCTACGAATCCTCTTATTCTGTCCGTATCTTTATCCCTTCCACCGCAAGCGGTCCCCCTCCCCTTAAATCATTTAAGGGGAGGCTGAATAGGACATAAATTTCTACTTGTTGAACAAAGTCGCAGAATCTTTCCAAGCCTCCCCTTGTTGCAAGGGGAGGTGTCGCATGAGCGACGGAGGGGATAAAGACTGATTAAACCTTACTCCCTCAGTCACGGACAAGCCGTGCCAACTCCCCCGGAGGAGGAGCCCATGCTTATAGTTAATTTCATCTGACTTTAAGAAAACCCCTCAGTCACGGGCAAGCCGTGACAGCTCCCCTAAAGGGGCGCCCATTATGGCTTCTGCCGACTTTCATCGTGTATCGCTTTACCGCATTTTTCAAAATAAAATACGAATTATAAAAATCAAAGTAAGGCGGAGCGATAAGGCTCCGCCTTGAAATTGCGTAAAATGATTAGAACTTAGCGTTGAGGAGATTGATGCCGTCGATCTGTACATCGAAGTACGGAGCCGAACGGAACTCTGACTCGTGGAAGTAGCCGTCCTTAACAGCCTCTGTGTCGCCTGTGAAGTTAGCGTCTGTGTCAACGTCTGCCATGTAGCTTGTGAGCTTACCGTTAGCGTCAACCTTAGCGTTCTTGTTCTTGTCGGCAGAAACAGTTACTGTGAATGTGCTTGTATCGAATACGTGAATTGTGCCCTTATCAAGCTGAGCCTTAACCTCGTCGATCTTAGCCTGTGTATCCTTAGCGGCAGCCTTGCCGTTTACTTCTGTAAGAACAACAGAGTTTGTTGCAAGAGTACCTGTCCAGTCTGTGTCGATTGCCTTACCGTCCTGAGCGCACTTGATCATGTACTCGAAGTACGGCTCCCAGTTGATTCTGGAAGAAACGATGAATGTGTTCGGGCAAGCTGAGAGTGTGCTTCCGTTGTAAGAAACGTTCGGAACACCTGCTGTCTCACAAGCTGTCGGAGCACCCATTGAGTCAGCGTGCTGGCTGATGAGCTTACAACCGTTGTTGATGAGCTTTGTTGCAGCTTCCTTCTCAAGAGCCTCATCGTACCATGAACCTGTGAACTGAACATCCATTGTTACTGTCGGGCAAACTGACTTTGCACCGAGATAGAATGAAGTATAGCCGGAGATAACCTCAGCATATGTGAAAGCGCCGACATAACCCATCTTAGCGTCCTTAGCATCGAACTTGCCTGCTGCGATCATTTCATTGAGCTTGAGACCTGCAGCAACACCTGCAAGGTAACGTCCCTCATAGATCGAAGCGAAAGCGTTGTGGTAGTTAGCGAGCTTCTCGGTGTGAGCCTTAGTACCTGTAGCGTGGCAGAACTGAACGTTCGGGAACTCCTTAGCTGCCTTTATCATGAAATCCTCATGACCGAAGCTGTCAGCGAAAACAACTGTGCATCCCTTGTCAACAAGATCTGCTGCTGCATCGTAGCAAGCATTCTGCTCGGGAATATTTGTCTTCTTGATGATCTCTACGCCCATCTTCTTGCAAGCTTCCTCAGCGCCTGTCATAAAGTTGTTGTCGTAGGTTGAGTTCTCGTCATGCAGGAAAATGAATCCTACCTTGAGCTTCTTTTCAGTGTCGTTGCCGCCGTCCTTCTTGGTGCCGCAAGCTGCGAATGAAAAGACCATTGCGATTGCCATGAGAATTGCGAGAATCTTTTTCATGTGTTCTTCCTCCAAATTTTTAATATATAGCATTTTTTTGCTACCGAGGTTATTTGCAGAATGTTATCTTGCCGTCATCGGTCATGGACTCGATTCTTGCCAGCGATTCGACACGAACGCCCTCACTGCGAATGAGATCTCCGCCCTGCTGAAACGCTTTTTCGATAACTATTCCTGCTCCGACGATTTGAGCGCCCGCAGACTTAATCAGCTCGATAAGTCCGTTGAGAGCACAGCCCTGTGCGAGGAAATCGTCGATGATGAGAATTCTATCATCCTTATTAAGGAATTCCTGCGAGACGATAACGTCATACGTCTTGCCGTGGGTAAATGATTTGATCGGCGTCGAATAAACATCGGCAGCGATATTCTTGCCCAGTGTTTTCTTGGCAAAGACAACAGGAACATGAAAATACTGCGCAGTGATGCAGGCAATTCCAATGCCGGATGCCTCAATCGTAAAGATCTTGTTCACTCCGCAGTCCTTAAAAAGTCTATAAAACTCCTTGCCGATCTCATTTATCAGCTCTACGTCTACCTGGTGGTTAAGAAAACTATCAACTTTCAGAACATTACCCGGAAATACCTTTCCGTCTTTAAGAATTCTTTCTTCAAGAAGCTGCATTTCAAACCCTCCGAAATAAAATAAGCAGCAGGGAACAAGCCCTACCGCCGAAAGACCGATCAACAACATATTGTATTCAAAACGCTGTCAATCATCTACCAATAGTGACAGTTACGGCACTGTCGTAGAGACTGCCGGGCCTTTTATCCGGCAATATATCGGCAATATAATATTCTTAAGTATCGTCAATACTCTGGCGACAGTTATATTTTAACACATTATCAACATTTGTCAACACTATACGACAACAAATCATTTTTCTCTTATAAGCATGCTTTTTGTCTATTATCAACAATATTTTTCTTAAAATTTTATTCACATATTTTTTACATTCCGAATGTTACGTATTTATTGCATTAAATCATTCAATGTGATAAAATATCATTGATTTAAGAATTATTATAATTCGCCGGTTTTCCACCCTGTCTCCTTTTATAATGAGTTAAAGGGACGCGGCTCAAAAAAGCAGGAACAGATAAAAAGCTCCGCATTTTTCAGGTAAGCAGCATTGCTCTGCGGTATAATATAAATAATGTATCCGAGGTATAATCATGTCACATCTTATTGAACTAAAAAACGCATACAAAATATATAATCCGGGTGAGAATGAGGTTCGAGCGCTCGACGGAGTTGATCTGGAAATTGACCAAGGCGATTTTGTTGCAATTGTCGGTCATTCCGGTTCGGGAAAATCAACGCTTATGAATATGCTCGGTCTGCTTGACGTTGTGACAAGCGGAACATACATTCTCAACGGCAAGGACGTTTCCGACATGGACGACGACGAGCTGAGCAGTATACGGAATCTTGAAATCGGCTTCATTTTTCAGGGCTTCAACCTTATTCCGAGCCTTACGGCTCAAGGCAACGTTGAACTGCCGCTGATATACAGAGGTATGAAGGCCGAGCAGCGCCATGAGCTCTCCGAAGCGGCGCTCAAAAGAGTCGGTCTTGAAAAGCGAATGGATCACCTGCCAAATCAAATGTCGGGCGGACAGCAGCAGAGAGTTGCCATTGCACGTGCTCTTGCCGCAAAGCCGCCGATTATACTCGCCGATGAGCCTACGGGTAATCTTGATTCAAATTCCGGCAAAGATGTAATGCGTATAATCAATGAGCTTTGGGCGGAGGGAAAAACTATAATCCTTATCACACATGATGATTCGATTGCCGAAACCGCCCATCGCATAATCAGGATAAGTGACGGAAAAATAGTTGAGGATTATGTCAACGAAAACATCACACCCGAAAGCAATTTAAAATAACAAAGGACCGTGTTAACGAATACTTGTAACCCTATCAACAGCAAGTTAGCGGTAGGCAGTGATCAAGATATAAAATTCGTTAAATTTAATTTAAAAAACATTAAACCGAAAAAAGGATAATATGTCACCCTCTGCATAGAATAGAAATATATCTATTTCTGTGAAGAGGGTTTTGTTATGTGCGGAATTATGGGCTACATCGGCGATGAAAACGCAACCGACATCATTATTTCGGGTCTTGAAGAGCTTGAATACAGGGGCTATGACTCGGCAGGTCTTGCCGTCTGTGACGGGAAAGAAATCAAAACCGTCAAGGTTGTCGGCAGTCCGTCGGGACTTCGTGAAGAGGCGGACGGTATAAAGGGTAAAATCGGAATCGGTCACACACGCTGGGCGACTCACGGTGCACCCACGGTTGTCAACGCGCACCCGCACACAAGTCAAAGCGGACTTTTCACCGTTGTGCACAACGGCATAATCGAGAACTACTCAGCGTTAAAAAACGAGCTTATCGAAAAGGGCTTTAGATTCATAAGCGACACCGACACCGAGGTTATTGCTCAAATGCTCGAATATCTCTATAACGGCGATCTCAAGGGAACCGTCGGTGCAGCTCTTTCACGCTTCAAGGGTTCATATGCCCTTGCGATAATGTGCCGTGATTACCCCGACTGCATTGTTTGCGCCAAGCTGTCCAGTCCACTGTTTGCAGGCATTTCAAGCGGCTGCGTTTATCTTGCGAGTGATGTTTCCGCCATTGCGACAAAAAGTGACAGAATTTTCAGAGTTAATGACGGTGAAATCGGTCTTTTAAAAAAAGAAGGTCTGAAGGTTTTCGACCTTGACGGCTGTCGAATAAGAAAGAGCGAAATCAAGCTCAAAAGTGCGGAACGCAGCTCAGATAAGCTCGGCTATAAGCATTATATGCTCAAGGAAATAATGGAACAGCCGGCGGCGATCAGGCGCACTCTTTCGGAAATCATCGGCGAGACCGGCAGGCTGAAATTCAAGGGGCTTCGCATGACGAGGGCAGAAATCAATGCGCTCGACCACGTTGTTTTCGTTGCCTGCGGCTCGGCTTACCATGTCGGCGCAGTCGGCGCATACGCCTGCGAACGGCTCTTTAAACGTCATTCTCAGGCAGTTATCGCATCGGAATTTCGCTATATGCACCCTCATCTTAACGAAAAGACGCTTGTTATAATCATCAGCCAGAGCGGTGAAACAGCAGACACGCTTGCCGCCATGCGAATAGCTCAGGAAAAAGGAGCAAAGGTCATCGGCATAGTCAATGTTGAAAACAGCACGATAGCTCAGGAGTGCAAAAACGTTGTTCTGACCAAGGCCGGCAGGGAAATTGCAGTTGCGACGACCAAGGCATATTCCGCCCAGCTCGCCGTTGTTTATGCCCTTGCAATTCGCCTTGCCGAGGCAGACGGAGCAATCAGCCGCCGTGAAGCCGCAGAGCTTGTAGAGGAGCTGAAGTCAATACCCGATAAAATCGAAGCAATACTTTCCGACGCCGAAAAAATCAAACCCTTTGCTGACATTGCCGATCAATCGGACTATATCTGCTTCATCGGCAGGGGCGTTGACTACTGTGCGGCAATGGAGGCATCACTGAAGCTCAAAGAAATTTCATATATTCCGTGCGAAGCTTATGCCGCAGGAGAATTGAAGCACGGAACTATTTCCTTAATAGACAGGAACAGTCTGACCGTTGCGCTGTGCTGCGTCGATGAGCTGAAAAGTAAAACTATATCAAATATTAACGAGGTCAAGGCGAGAAACAGCAGAACAGTAACCGTTTCAACCGAAGGCGGCGATATAACCGTACCCGATGCGCCCGACCTTTTCATGCCGATGCTTGAGGTCATTCCGATGCAGCTTTTGGCATACCATACCGCACTCAAAAGGGGCTGTCCGATCGACAAGCCGAGGAACCTTGCAAAGAGTGTGACGGTGGAGTGATAAATCGGTGGTAAGCTTATATTTGTTTTGGATCGGTGTGGGCATTGACCCCCTACGAAATGTGTCTTTATCTAACCTCACCTTAGCACCATGAAGCCTGAAAAAATTCATTTTTCTTGTACAAGTTTTTTTCCTCCCACACAGATATGCCGAGATAAATTTCTGCAACTCCGGCAGCCATTTAACAAAATTTTCTCAACAATTATGTTTTTATTATACTCATTATACAAAATAATCACCTGTGTTTATTGACAAGCACCCGATCTCGGTTGTATAATTATAGAGAATAAAAATACAACGGAGGCAGACTCTATGAAAAAAGAACCTTTGCGTTTTAATAAAGACGGGAAATTTAAAATTATGCTTATCGGAGATCTTCATGAATACTACGACATGAAGAGCGACAATGCTGCGGCAAAGGTTGACGACACTCTCAATCTTCTTACGAAAGCCGTCAGCGAGCTGGAGCCTGACTTTGTTATCTATCTCGGCGACAATGCGAGAGCTGCAACCGAGAGTCAGATGAGATCCATCATCAGCCGTATAACCTACCCCGTCTCGGTCAACGAGATTCCGTTTGACCTTGTTTTCGGAAATCACGACCGTGAGTGCGACGTTCCGCTTAAAACTCAGCTCAAGCTCTATCAGGAGCATGATAACTGCTATGCATTCAATACGGACGACAGCATTTCGGGCTGTGGCAACCACAATATAATCATCAAATCGCACGACGGCGAAAAAGATATGTTCAACCTTTGGCTTATTGACAGTCATAATCTTTATGAGGATCGCTCAAAGTCATATTACGATGTTGTCCACGAGGATCAGCTTGAATGGTACAAAAAGACTGCAAAGGAGCTTGCGGAAAAGAATGGCGGCAAGCCTATCCCCTCCCTCGTTTTCCAGCACATTCCGGTTCCCGAGGAATATGAGCTTCTCAGAGAAGCCAAGCCATATGAGAGACTTGACAGCGTTCAGGGACACAAGACCTACAGCAACAAGTATTATGTTCTCAAACCGCAGGTTGAAGGCTACCTCGGCGAGGCCCCTGCTGTTCCGGATTTCAACGGCGGCGAGTTTGCCTCATGGAAAGAGACAGGTGACGTTCTCGGAGCATTCTTCGGCCACGATCATATGAACGACTTTGTCGGCTTTGTTGACGGAATCATGCTCGGTCAGTGCAAGACAGCAAGCTTCCGAGTTTACACCGACGGCTGCCGGCCGGGCGTAAGAATGATAACTCTTGATGAAAACAACATTGAAAACGTTCAGACAAAGATGTATCATTTTAAGGATTTCGGACTCAAGAGTAAGAGCCTTGACCCGTACATGAGACACGTTACCGACAGGCAGGATATGAAGCTGAAGGTTTACGGCACTGCAATCGGAACGGTTGCGGCTGTTACTGCGGCGGCTGTTGCGGTAAATAAGGTTTCAAAGGCGAAAAAGAAGAAATAATCGGACATACTAAGACTGAGGCTTCGGCTTCAGTCTTTTTTTAACGGGTACAACGATGACCTTGGGTCGATGTGGGCATCGACCCCTACGGATTGTGCCTTTATCACTCCCTCAGTCACGACACAAGGTCGTGCCAGTTCCCCCGGAGGAGGAGCCCACGCTTTAATCAAATTTCTGCTGACATTTTTCTTGTCTCCCCTGCATGGGAGGCTTCGGCGGGTTGTGCCGAAGTCGGAAGAGTTAAAATAAAACTCATCGAGCTTTTTAAAAACCTCAGTCAGCTTCACTGTCCGGCTCCCCTAAATGGGAACCGAGTTAAATTTCTGCCGACCTTAAATACATACCAAATTTCAACTCTCGGTGATGCTATGCTTCTGTCATTCGGCAACAAAATAAATAAAATCGGCTTTGATGAGGTAAATTCATCTCCGTTCACGGTCGCCCTTATTTCGGCTGATGAATTTAAAAAGCATTATTCTCAACTCGGTATTTCAACGAGGGAATACGTCTGCTTTGATCTCAGCGATTCCGGCTTTCGCAGCTCGGTGACGGTCAATTCCGACAGCTTTGTTTTCTCTGTCAAAATCGTTGAACCGAGTCTTAGCTGTACTGACGAAAGCGCGGCTTGCATTTATCTGAGAAAAAATCTTGTCCTTATTGTAACCGTGAAGGACGACGCAAAGATTCTTTATAATGCCGTTTATGCCGCACTTGACTATGCAGAGCCGAGTGACATTTCCGTTGAGAAATTCACAGGTCAAATTCTTCACAAGCTTATTGAAAATGACGGCAGAAAGAACGAGGAAACAGAAACCGCGATAAACGAGCTTGAGGAAACCGTCATTGAAAAGGGTAAGTACAAGAACGTCAACGAGCAAATACTCGCCTACAACAAGAAACTTGTATCGCTGAGAAATTACTATGAACAGCTTGTCGGTATCGCCGAACGGCTTTATGAGAACGAGAACGGCATATTTGACGGCGAAAAAGCATATTATTTAAAAACCGCCGCCGACAGGTCAAGACGCCTTTGTTCCGAGATAAATCTTTTTCGGGAAAACCTTGTCCGCCTCAGAGAAGCCTATCAAGCTCGGCTCGACCTGAAATTGAACAGCACAATGAAGCTTCTTACTGTCATAACGGTCATTTTTCTTCCGCTGACACTTATCACGGGCTGGTACGGAATGAACTTTGTCAATATGCCGGAGCTTTACTCTCCCTACGGCTATCCCGCCGTCATTGCCGTGAGTATTGTGATAATTTTACTTTGCATTATTATTTTCAGAAAGAAAAAACTTCTTTAAACTGTTGACAATATAAAAAAGCGGTGGTATAATTCGTTCATATCGAAATGCAAAGATGAAGAGAAGTAACGTGAGAGATCGTTCTCAGTGAGCGGCAGAGAGTGTGAACGCCGTAAAAGAGCTTGCGTGAATAACACTTCGGAGCTTCAAGCTGAACGGGCAACTCAGTAGGTGCGACGTGGACACAGCGTTAATGTGCATGGCTTATTCGAGCCGTAAAGGGACTCAGTAATGAGTAATTTAGGTGGTACCGCGGATACAAGGCTATTCGTCCTATACTAAGGGACGAATGGCCTTTTTTGTTCGTCAATTACGATTTTTCCAAAAAGGAGAATGATTTATTATGAAACACACCGACATCAAAGAAATCCTGAAAGACGCATCGTATATCGGCACTCAGGTCACCGTTTGCGGCTGGGTCAGAACCTCAAGAGATTCCAAGAACATGGCTTTTATCGAGCTTAACGACGGCACATCTCTCAGCCATCTTCAAATTGTTATTGACAAATCAAAGCTTTCCGACATTTCATCATTCATGCCCGGCGGAACGGCTCTCAAGGTAATCGGCACAGTCGTTAAGGGCGCAGTCAACAATGCCGTTGAGGTCAATGCGGACGAGATTACTCTCCTCGGAGAATGTCCGAGTGACTATCCGCTCCAGAAAAAGCGCTGTTCGCTCGAATTTCTCAGAACTATTCCCCATCTTCGTGTAAGAACCAACACGTTCAACGCCGTTCTCAGGGTTCGTTCGGTTGCCGCTGCGGCTATCCACAGCTTTTTTCAGCAGAACAACTATGTTTATATCCACACTCCCCTGCTCACCGCTTCCGACTGCGAGGGCGCAGGCGAGGTATTCAAGGTAACTACTATCGGTTATTCCGACAAGTACAAAAGCGAGGAAGAATACTATGCCGACGATTTCTTCGGCAGAAAGGCGGGTCTTTCCGTTTCCGGCCAGCTTGAGGGCGAGGTTGCCGCAATGGCAATGGGCAAGATTTACACATTCGGTCCCTCCTTCCGTGCCGAAAAGAGCAACACTCAGCGTCACGTTGCCGAGTTCTGGCACGTTGAGCCTGAAATCGCCTTCGCCGAGCTTGACGACGTTATCGAGGTTGCCGAAGCAATGATTAAATTTGTTCTCAAGGACGTTCTTGAAAAGTGCACAGACGAGCTTGCGTTCTTTGAAAAGTTCTTTGAAAAAGGACTTCGTGAGAAGCTTCAGAAAATCGTTGACGGCGATTTTGAGAGAATAACCTACACAAAGGCAATTGAGCTTCTCAAGGATGCAGACGTCGAGTTCCAGTACCCGATCGAGTGGGGCTGCGACCTTGCAACGGAACACGAAAGATACATCACCGAGCAGGTTTACAACAAGCCCGTATTCGTTACGGACTACCCGAAGGAGATCAAGTCCTTCTATATGAAGCAGAACCCTGACGGAAAAACAGTTGCCGCAACAGACCTTCTTGTTCCCGGTGTCGGCGAGATCATCGGCGGCAGTCAGCGTGAGGAAAACCTCGACAAGCTCCTTGCCGCAATGGAGGAGAGAGGCATGACTCAGGACGAGTACAAGGATTACCTTGACCTTAGAAAATTCGGCTCGGTTCCTCACGGCGGATTCGGCCTCGGATTTGACAGAATCGTTATGTACATGACCGGCATGGCAAATATCCGTGACGTTCAGCTCTACCCGAGAACAGTCGGAAACATCAGATAAATCAGGAAGGAAGATATTATGAGAGGCTTACAGATAGTGGACGGATACACCTCCGCCCTCACACTCAGAGAAACTCAGAAGGCAATTAAGCTTGTTAAGGATACCTTTGCAAATGAGCTTGCCGCTGCGCTCAACCTTGAGCGTGTCAGTGCACCGTTCATTGTTAAGAAAGGCAGCGGTATCAACGACGACCTCAACGGTGTTGAGAGAAAGGTCGAATTCGATATTAAAGAAATCGAAGGCACTGCGGAAATCGTCCAGTCGCTTGCGAAGTGGAAGAGAACCGCTCTCAAGGCATACGGCTACGGCGTTGACGAGGGTCTTTACACCAACATGAACGCAATCCGCCGCGACGACGACTGCGACAATGTTCATTCGATTTTCGTTGACCAGTGGGACTGGGAACGTGTTATCTCAAAGGAAGAGAGAAACGTTGAATTTCTCAAAGATATCGTAAAGAAAATCGTCGGCGCAATCGACAACACTCAGAAGATCGCTCACAAGGCTTTCCCGCAGCTCAAGAAGGAGCTTGCAACGGATGTTTTCTTCATCACAACTCAGGAGCTTGAGGATATGTACCCCGACAAGACTCCGAAGGAGCGCGAGGACATCATCACAAAGGAAAAGGGCGTCGTTTTCATAATGCAGATAGGTGACCTGCTCAAAAGCGGCATCAAGCACGACGGCAGAGCGCCCGACTACGACGACTGGAAGCTCAACGGCGACCTGCTTTTCTGGAACGAAACGCTCCGGCACGCATTCGAGGTTTCCTCAATGGGTATTCGTGTTGATTCCGAGAGTCTCGCTTATCAGCTCAAGGCGGCGGACGCCGAGGACAGAATGAAGTATGACTACCACAAGGGCATTGCCGACGGCACGCTTCCGCTGACAATCGGCGGCGGCATCGGTCAGTCAAGGCTGAGCATGCTCATACTTGAAAAAGCTCACATCGGTGAGGTTCAGGTATCCCTCTGGCCCGAAAAAATGATTGCAGACTGCAAAAACAGCGGCATCAACCTGCTTTAATAAAAAATCATCATTCTCCCTGTTCGGGAGGATGATTTTTTATATTCATACACAGAAAAACCGGGCTGTGACTCAAAAGCCGTCACAGTCCGGTAGTTATATTTCTATTATTTCCATTGGAAGCTGCCGGAAAGGAGGGTTGCGCCTTTTTCCGAGACGGTGAGCAAGCCGCCGTCGACTGCTCCGATTTTTTCCGTTCCGTCGGGAAGGACTATCTTACAGTCACATGGCTGCAATGCAGTGATAAACGGAATATGACCTGCCATTATCGCCAAGTCGCCTTCAATTCCTCTCACGGTTAGCATCTGTGCCTCGTCGGAAAACTTGTTTCCGTCCGGCGAAGCTATCGTCAGTTTGAAAGTATTCATTGTGATAACCTCTTTGCCTTTTCAACAGCATCGTCAATCGTTCCGACAAAGAGGAATGCCGATTCGGGAAGATCGTCGTGCTTGCCTTCAAGAATCTCCTTGAAGCCTCTAATCGTTTCCGAACGGGGAACATAAATTCCCGGGAAGCCATTGAACTTTTCGGAAACATGGAACGGCTGAGAAAGGAATCTCTGAACCTTTCTCGCACGGCTTACAAGCAGCTTATCATCATCCGAAAGCTCGTCCATGCCCATAATGGCTATGATATCCATAAGCTCGTTATAGCGCTGAAGAACACGCTGAACCTCTCTTACGACTGCGTAGTGCTCCTCGCCGAGAGTCTCGGGATTGAGGATTCGGCTTGTTGATTCAAGCGGATCAACTGCAGGATAAATACCCTGTGAAGAAATACTTCTTGAAAGAACCGTTGTTGCGTCAAGGTGGGCAAAGGTTGTTGCCGGAGCAGGGTCTGTCAGGTCGTCGGCCGGAACATAAACCGCCTGAACCGATGTAATCGAGCCCTTCTTCGTTGAGGTGATACGCTCCTGCAATGCGCCCATTTCCGTTGCCAAGGTCGGCTGATATCCGACGGCGGAGGGCATACGTCCGAGCAGAGCGGAAACCTCGCTGCCTGCCTGTGTAAATCTGAATATATTGTCAATGAAAAGAAGAACGTCCTGCTTCTCCTCGTCACGGAAATATTCCGCCATGGTAAGTCCCGAAAGTCCAACTCTCATTCTCGCTCCCGGCGGCTCGTTCATCTGGCCGTAAACAAGTGCGGTCTTATTGAGAACGCCCGACTCCTTCATTTCATTGTAAAGGTCGTTACCCTCACGGGTTCTCTCACCGACGCCCGTAAAAACGGAAATACCGCCGTGCTGCTTTGCAATATTATTGATAAGCTCCATGATGAGAACCGTCTTTCCGACGCCTGCGCCGCCGAAAAGTCCGATTTTTCCGCCCTTGGCATACGGGCAGATGAGGTCAATAACCTTGATTCCGGTCTCGAGAATCTCGGTCGAGGTTGAAAGCTCGTCAAAGCTCGGAGCGGGACGGTGAATGTTCCATCTCTCCTCAGTTTTCGGGGTAGGTTCGTTGTCAACTGCCTCACCGAGAACGTTAAAAATTCGTCCGAGCGTCTCTTTGCCGACAGGCACACTTATTGCATGACCTGTATCGGTAACGGGCGCACCTCTTGTTAAGCCGTCTGTTGACGCCATAGCAATACAGCGAACGGTATTGTCTCCTATATGCTGGGCAACCTCAACCGTCAGCGTTTTTTCGCCGATAGGAACTGTCAGCGCATTGTTTATCTCGGGCAAATTGCCCTCATCAAAGCGCACGTCAACAACAGGACCCATAACCTGAGCTACGCTTCCTATATTTGAATTTTCCAAAAATATCACTCCTTAAAAGGATTATGCTCCGCTGCCTGCGATGATCTCCGTAATCTCCTGAGTGATAGCACCCTGCCTTGCGCGGTTATACTGCAACCTGAGATCGTCAATCATCTGCTGTGCGTTCTTGCCTGCGGAATCCATCGCCGCTCTTCTCGCCACAACCTCGCAGGTGTAGCTCTCGCGCACGGCGCCGAAGATAATTCCCGTAACATACTCGGGAACAGCCGTATCAAGAATGTATTCCTCGTTCGGTTCAAAGACCGTGTCGACACCGGACTGAGATTCTTCCTTTTCAAGCGGAAGCACCCATTGAACGGTCGCCTCCTGCGTCATCATCGAAACATAATGTGTGCTTATTATACCAAGCTTTCCGAATTCGCCGTTTTTGAACTCGGTGCAGAGCTTTTTTGCAAGGTTATAAGCATCAGCCGACGGATATTTTTCCGAGGAATTGACCTCTGCGCTATACCTTTCGCAAGCTCGCTTTCCTATAGGGATAAACTCGGCATCCGGATACTTTGCCGCTTCGCGGAATACATTGGCGTTATAGCCGCCTGCAAGTCCCCTGTCGCCCGCAATTACGATAAGCTTCACCTTATCGCTTGCGTTGCCTGCGATGAACGGACTTTTTTTGCACTCTGCGCAAGCGGAAAGCTGACTGACTATTACTCCGAGAGCCGTGGAATAGTCTCGGCTTTTGAGCATTGCCGCCGTCGCTCCTCTTATTTTTGAGGAAGCGACAAGTCCCATCGCCTTGGTTAAATGCAGTGTGGAATCAACGCTTTTGATACGAATTCTGAGAGATTTTATATCAGCTCCCATTCATATCACCTCTGCATTTCCTTGAGCACAGTTTCGATTTCGTCTATGTCACACTGCTCAAAGGAGCCTGCTTCAAGGCGGTTGAGAAGCTCCTGCCTCTCCGCCTCAAGCTTTGAATAAAGCTCCTCCTCGTAAGTCTTGACCTTACTGACCTCAACGCTGTCAAGGAAGCCGTGAATAACGGCATAAATAATAACTATTTGACAGCCCGCTCTGAGCGGATGATTTCTGTCCTGCTTGAGAACCTCAACAATTCTTTCGCCGAGGGCAAGTCTTTTCTTTGTATCCGCATCAAGGTCACTGCCGAACTGAGCAAACGATTTAAGCTCAAGATACTGAGAATAGAGAAGCTTCAATTCACCCGAAACCTTTTTCATGCCCTTGAGCTGAGCCGAACCGCCGACTCGGCTGACCGAAATACCGGGGTTGATAGCCGGCATAATACCCGAATGGAAAAGCTCGGTTTCAAGGAATATCTGACCGTCCGTGATTGAAATAACGTTGGTCGGAATATAAGCGGAAACGTCGCCTGCCTGCGTTTCTATAAGCGGCAATGCGGTGATCGAGCCTCCGCCGTATTCATCGGCAACGCACGCCGAACGTTCAAGAAGCCTTGAATGGAGATAGAAAACGTCTCCCGGGTAAGCCTCACGTCCCGGCGGACGTCGAATAAGCAGGGAAAGTGCACGGTAAGCTACCGCATGCTTGCTCAAATCGTCATATACAATGAGGACATCTCTGCCCTTTTCTCTGAAATACTCAGCCATAGCGCAGCCTGAATACGGCGCAATGTACTGCACGGGCGCACTCTCGGAAGCCGAGGCGGAAACTATAATCGTATATTCCATTGCTCCCGCTCTTTGAAGATTCTGAGCGAGCTGAACAACTGAAGTGTTCTTCTGACCGATAGCAACATAGATACAGATAACGTCCTTGCCCTTTTGGTTGATTATCGTGTCAACGGCGATTTCGGATTTACCTGTCTGACGGTCGCCGATGATAAGCTCACGCTGACCTCTGCCGATGGGGATCATGCTGTCAATTGCCTTGATACCCGTCTGAAGCGGAACACAAACGCTCTTGCGCTGAATAATTCCGGGGGCTTCGGACTCGATCGGGTGAGTTGCCTTGCAATTAACGGGTCCCTTGCCGTCGATCGGCTCGCC
>HF999641.1:48560-70618 GCA_000434055.1 Ruminococcus sp. CAG:488
CCGTCGATCGGCTCGCCGAGTGCATTAACGACTCTGCCGAGAAGCTCCTCGCCGACGGGAACAGAGAGAACCCGTCCCGTTCTGCTGACTTTTGAGCCTTCCTTTATCTTGTCAGTCTCGGACATAATTGCAACCGAAACGGTCTCCTCCTCGAGATTCTGCGCAAGACCGAAGCTTCCGTCCTCAAACTCGAGAAGCTCACTTGCCATGCAGTTACGCAAGCCGTATACCTTTGCAATTCCGTCGCCGACAAGGATAACCGTGCCTGTCTCAGCCATTTCGATTTTTGATTTATAATTTTTGATTTGTTCTTTTATAATGTTGCTGATTTCCTCAGGTCTGGCGTTCACCTATACATCGCTCCCTTCAATTCATGCAACTTCTGTTTAACACTGCCGTCGATAACTTTGCCGTCAACCGTGACCTTCACGCCTCCGATAAGTGATTTATCGACACTGCAATCAAGCTCGACTCTGTGACCGCAAAGATCTTCAAGCTTTGATTTGAGGGCAGTTTTTTCATCCTCTGTCAATTCAACTGCGCTGATAACCTCCGCCGTCGAAACTCCGTCAGCGGCGTCGCTCAGCTTTTTATAATCCGATATACAATCCTTCAGCGTGTGAATCCTGCCCCTGTCGCAAAGAAGGCACAGGAAAGAGACCACCGTTTCGGGAATTTTTCCGCCGAATGCACTTTCTAATGCACCGACGCGCTCCTGCTTCGGAATATCCGGAGAGGAAAGAAAATCAATGTATTCGGGGTTTTCTTTCATTAAGTTCAGAACAATATCGAGAGCCTCGGAATATTCCTTGACGCTCCCCGTCTCCAATGCCAGCGCAAAAAGCGCCTCGGCATATTCGTTACTTATCTGAGCCATCGCCGTCACCTATCCCCTCTATGAAAGAGTCGATAAATTTCCGCTGATCATCCGAATCAATCTCACGCTCGAGCATTTTCTCGGCAACGAGCGTTGAAACGTCGGCGATCTGATGCTTGATATCGTCCGAAGCTTTTTTCTTTTCCAACTCAATCTCACTCTGAGCCTGACGGAGCATACCGTCGGCCTTTTCCTTAGCGTCCGTGATGATTTTTTCGCTTCTTCTGTCTGCTCTTACGGTGGCGTCCTTGATCATCTCGTCAGTTTCCGCCTTGACCGTTTGAAGCTTGTCCTCGTATGTTTTCTTATCGGCAAGGGCGGCATTTTCAGCCTCCTGCGCTCTTTCGTACTGTGCGTCAACATTAGCCTTGCGCTTGTCAACGAACTTACGCACACGGGCATAAAGAAACTTCTTGAACAAAAGGAAAATTATCAGAAGATTGCAAAGCGAGATCAGTATCTGCCATATATTGACCGATATGACATCAAGATTTTGCATTAAAAATTCACTCCCGACAAAATCAGATTAAGTTCATAAGAATATCAACAAGTCTGCTCGGAGCAACGAAGATGAGAAGAATTGCGATAACAAGGGCGTAAAGACCCGTTGTCTCGGCAATGGCACAACCCATGATCATGGTCGTTGTAACGTTACTCTTGCATTCGGGCTGACGGCCGATAGCTTCACAAGCCTTGGCAACTGCGTTACCTTCACCGATACCGGGGCCGATACCTGCGATCATTGCCATACCTGCGCCGAGAGCGCAGCATCCGAGAATAATTCCGATTGCGATTGCTGTCATAATAATAACCTCCGTTTATTTATGCGACTTTTTTCCTTGCCGCTTTTTTCTGTTGTCTTTTTTCCTTTCGCTTCTGCCACTCCTCAATCGGGAATGCACCCGAAACATAGATCATAGTGAGCATTGCGAAAATGAAAGCCTGCATACATCCGCTGAAAATGTCGAAATACAGCGACAAAATAGCGGGAAGTCCGATCTGGAACAGCGGAAATTCGCCGATTTTACCGGGAATCCAGCTCAACAAAGCGTGCGACACAGCCTGCAAACCTGCCGCAACGAGAGCGGAAATGACCGAACCCGAAAGCACGTTGCCGTAATGACGGAACGACATTGAAACAGGTGTTGCAAATTCGCTGATAACGTTAAACGGCGTCAGCACGGGAACAGGCTCTGTGAAGCTCTTGAGATAATTGAGAAAACCTCCTTTGAGCTTGTAGTGCGTAATAAGCACAAAAACGATAACTGCCCAACCGGCAACAACGTTGATGTCCGAGGTCGGCGGAAAAATTCCGAGCATTGACGAAAGGCTTGAAAAAGCCGAAAGCGCCATAATTCCGCAGACGAACGGAGAAAACTCCTTGAAATATTCGCCCATGTTGTCCTTTACAAGATCATCGGTCTTTTCTACTATCCATTCAGCTATTGCCTGCCGCTTCGAGCTGCATTCTTCGGTCAAGCCGTGCGTGAAGAAGAGACAGAGGAAGAAAAGAGAAATCATAATAAGCCATGTGTTGACCTGACTTTCCGTTATCGGGAGATCCTGTATCGGCATATGAACTGTAAAGAAAATTCTTGCGCCGGCAATTGCAACACCGTCCGAAGCAGGCTTGGTCAAAACCTGCAACGCCATTGCGCCGACGAGCGGCAGAATCATCATAAGTATCAGCAAGGCATCAACAAGCCTGAAGCCTATGCTTCTTTTATTCATTCGGCAACACCTCCGTGTATGAATTTTATATCAATCGTTATTTTTAAATAACGGTCTGAAAAGGATAGCGATTCTCGGGAAAAGCAAGGGTAAAAGAACCGCAATGGGGTTAAAGCACTTGAAAACGCAACCTACGGCGGCAAAAGCCACAAGCATGAGTGTTCGCAGGGACTGCGACAGCTTCACCTTTTTCTTTGCGTCCTTCTCTTCAAGGAGAACAGCCTCCTGAACCGTATAGCCCATCAGGAAAAAGTTGAGCACAGCCGCGGTAAAGCCGAGCAAATTGCCAAGCACAACCTTATAGCTCCAATAGTCGAGAAGAAGGAAAACAAGCTCCATGACCGCACTGAATATCAAAGTGAAAGCGGCAATGAAAAGCGTTTCTTTTTTTACGGTGGCATCAATCTTTTGCACCTGCTGCACCTCCCATAAATTCCGTTACAGATAATTCGCTCACCTAATTTGAAATTATAACATATCCTTTCAATAAAGTCCACTAAATAAAAATCAACTTTTGTTAACATTAAGACAATAGCATGCTTTTGTTAAAAACGTCAAATATCGCAAAAAAGGACCGTGCCGATTGGGGTACAGTCCGTTAATCCTGCTATGTTTATTTGAGCGCTCTTTCAAGCCAGATCGTTCCGATATCCATCGCATTGTAAAGTCCGTGCTTTTCGCTTTTCTTAACTATGCGCTCCTTTGGACGGCAATCGGGATCTGTGTTGAGGAGCTGAATGAGGACCCTGTCCGGAACCTCAATATCCCCCTGCGTCTTTTTGCTCATAATCTGAATCATAATAACGTACGGGTCATTCATGTTTCCGTAATAGATCATGTTTCCGCTTCGAACAAGAGGCTTGCCTCTGTAGGTGAGAAACTGATCTCCCTTTTTCTTAACTGCCATTTATATCAGCCTTTCTTAATCTTTGAGATAATTTTTAACCAAGGACTGGAGCAACTCATCACGGTCTATCCTTCGGATAAGACTTCTTGCGTTATTGTGAGTGGTGATATATGTCGGATCCTCGGAAAGAAGATAGCCTACGATCTGACTGGTGGGATTGTAGCCCTTCTCACTCAGCGCATTATAAACGGCTTTTAATATCGATTTCATTTCCTTCTCATGGTCTTCCTTTATGGAAAACTGAATCGTTTTATCCGTCATTGCAAACACCTCCGCTTAGTTTCATTTTATTATATACCAAAACGGGGAATATAACAAGTAGAAAAATGAAGATATTTATAAATTTTTTGTTAACACACCGGTTTACTGTGCTTTAACATAGGTAACCGACACGGATTCGGCATTCTTTTGAATAAGAGTAAGCTCCGTTTCTCCGATTTCGGCAATGT
Organism: Ruminococcus sp. CAG:488; assembly: GCA_000434055.1. Lineage (GTDB taxonomy): Bacteria > Bacillota > Clostridia > Oscillospirales > Acutalibacteraceae > CAG-488. The sequence goes on from HF999641.1 coordinate 52,525, forward strand.
ATGTGTTGGATACGGTCATTCCTGCCAGGCTCACATAATTTATTTTTACCTCGCACCGACCGTTTTCGTTGAGAGAAAGCGTGTACGTTCCGTCGGTTGAGATACCTGCAAGCGAAATCCTGACCGTCGAATAGTCAACAAATTCGTATCCCGATGCCGTGTTGAGCCTTGATACCCATTTGCCGAGCAAAGCTTCGGCATATTTCGCCGTATCGCCCGTCGGTGCGGTCGGTTTATCCGTTTTCCGGACAGTCGTTTCTTGCTTCTGCGTCGTTTTTTCCGTTGTCAATTCGGTTTCATCGGTTTTTACAAGTGGAAAATCGAACGAGCCCTTTGTGTCCTTGAGTGTAAGTGTATCCTTATCCTCGTTCAGCGACGCTTCAAATGAGCGTTCAATTGAAAGTCCGCCGTAAATATTACCTTTGACCGTCAATATATGCTTTTTTGAATCAAGGTCATATTCGTCGGAATATGTTCCGCCCGCCGTCTGACCGAGAACAATAACCGTCAGTCTTCCGTCCTCGCCGAAGCGGACGGTGCTGACCTTTGAAGCGACGGTACCAGTTGAGGTATTCTTCCAAACTCCCTGTATTTCCTCGATAAATTCGTTTGCAACCTTTTCGTCCTTGTTGCCTATCCTGCCCGTATTATAAGCATTGATAACAAACACTGCGGTAAATATCAGCAAAGTGACAACAACAACCGACGCTATCAGCCATTTAATATATTTCATTTTTTCTCCTCCTTTTCGGAAGTCGGAGGGGTTATTTAAATTTCATCAGACTATATTCATAAAACCCCTCAGTCGGCTTCGCTGACAGCTCCCCTAAATGGGCGTCCTTTACGGTTTCATCTGACCTTGAGTCGATGTGGGCTTGCCTCCCCTACAGTGGTGCAGAGAAAAGATTCCTGCTGTTTTGCCCGTGAAAAGCTTCCTCAGCCCTCGTACTCGCCGATCTCGATTTTCTCGATAACAACGTCATCAAACGGTTTGTCCATTAAGTCAACCCTTGTCTTGGCAATTTCATCAACAACGTCCATTCCGTCATAAGCCTGACCGAAAACGGTGTGCTTAAAATCAAGCCACGGAGTTCCGCCGACCTTTTTGTAGTCCTCGATACACTGAGCCGGGAACATCTTTTCGCCAATCATTTCCATCTGACCCATGAGGTTGCCGTCAACCGTGCCTGCCTGAACGATAAAGAACTGGCTGCCGTTTGTGCCCGGGCCTGCGTTCGCCATTGAGAGTGCACCTCTGAGGTTGTGCAATCCGAGGTCAAATTCATCCTCGAATGAGCCGCCCCAGATACTCTCGCCGCCTCGTCCCGTTCCTGTCGGGTCGCCGCCCTGAATCATAAAGTTGTTGATAACACGGTGAAAAATAATTCCCTCATAGTAACCGTTCTTGGCATGTGTCGTGAAGTTTTCGACCGTTTTCGGGCACTCATTCGGAAAAAGTTTGAACTTGATTGTACCCCTGTTTGTTTTCATAATTGCAATCATGTCGCCCTTCGTGGGCATGGAAAGCTGTGAAGCCATAATCTATTCCTCCGATTTGTTTAATGGAATAATTATAGCATTTCACAGCTTTAATTGCAAGATGTTAAGATTTTAAAAAAATGTTGTAACGGAATTCGACTTATGATATAATTATTTTGTATAATTATAATTTCAAATCGTCAAGACTTTTGAATTCATAGCCCTGTTCCCTCGCATAGTCTATAATCCGTGCCATTGCTCCCGCATTGTCAGACGAAACGGCGTGCAAAAGGATTATCGCACCGGGGTGCAGACGTGCCGTTACTTTTTCAAAAGCATAATCTGCGCCCTTTTGCGCTTTTGTGTCCCAGTCGGCATAGGAAAGCGACCAGAATACACTCGTATATCCGAGAGAGCCTACAAGCTCGAGCGCACATTCCGAGTATTCCCCTTTAGGAAATCGGAAATACGGCGATGTGTACCCGAAATTCGAGCGCAGATAATTATCGCAGTCCTGAATTTCCTTTGCCATCTCACTGCGGCTGATTTCATCAAAGCTCGGATGTGTTGTTGAATGATTTCCGACGATATGGCCTTCCTTTATCATTCTTGCAATGACCTCGGGAGCGGATTTCAGCTCATCGGCGGTGCAAAAGAACGCAGCCTTTACCTTCTTCTCCTTAAGAGTATCGAGAATTTTCTCCGTGTAGCCGTTATCGTAGCCGCAGTCAAAGGTCAGATAGAGTACCTTGCTTTGCGACTTGGTGTCATAAGTCACAGCCTTGAAATTTTTACTCTCAAAAAATTTTTCCGAGTCAACGGAGATTTGATGAGGCTTTCCGTCCTTGGCGACACCGTATGAATGTGATATTTTCGCAGTCGAAAGCCCTCTTGAATTCTCGGGATCCGCACAGGTGAGCGTCACCGGCTCAAGCGCAGGATAACCCGTATAGGTTGCCGCCGCTTTCTGCCCTGTTTTTCCGGCGACATTTTCCGCCGTTGTAACTTTGTTTGTCATGTCGTCGGGCATATCGGCTCCGCACGAGCACATAAGCAGAAGCATTATTCCCGATATAATTATTGATATTATTTTTTTCAATATAATCACCCCATACTATTTTTACCGAAGGAAGTGATATTATGAAAATCAAGAGAATTATTTGCGTATTGCTGACTGCCGTTACGGTTTTCACATGTTTGCCGTTCTCCGTTTCGGCAAAGGAAATCATAACAGCCGATTATGTTGAGGACGAGGTCGTATTCGAGTACGCTCCGCCGATATCCTCGGGCGGTGTGCGGCGTGCGCCTGCGGCTTTCCGTTCAATGCTCAAGGCTCTCGGAGTAACGGAGCTGAAAGCGCTGGATAATTATGATGACGCAATTCATACAAGCTCGGTTTCCTCGGAATCGACAACATATGTTGCAAAAATCAGCGGTGACGTTGAAAAACCCTGCCGTGAGATTGAAAAGATCAGCGGCGTCAGATATGCTGAGCCGAATTATCTGCTTGAAACCTACGGCTATACAGCACCTTTGGAAATAACAAACGGTATAGCTAATTATACAAATTATGAAAAATGGTACCTCGATACCGTCATGAACATTCCTGCGGCGTGGGAAAAATACCAAACCTGCGGTGAGGGCGTGACAGTCGCGGTCATTGATAACGGCTTCTACATTGATGCGGCCGACTTCCCGACCAATCTTTGGGACGACGGAAATGGCAATCACGGCAGAAATACGGCAAGTGGCAATTACGACATCAGCCCTGCTCTGCGTCCCGACGGTTCTGCCCTCAACGACAGTGCACACGGATCAAATGTTGCCGGAATTATCGGAATGGCTTCAAACGGAAGCAATTTTGTCGGAGCGGCTTTCGGCGCCGAGCTCATGCTTATCAAGGTGGCGGAAGACAATTACACCGCTTCCGACGTCAAAACCAGAATAACAAGCTCCGCCGTTGCAAATGCAATAGTTTATGCACGCGTTAACGGTGCCGATGTTATCAGTATGTCGCTCGGAATCAATAACGCCTACCCGACAGCAATCAAGAACGCCGTTGACGACGCTTATGCGGACAGCATATGCATTGTTGCGGCGGCGGGAAACAACGGCACGGGAACATCGTCGTTGCTCGCCTACCCTGCCGCGGCAAGCAACGTTATCGGCGTAATGGCAAGCAGCAAGACAAGCACGTCCGAGCTTACCACGTTCTCAAACTATGACCAAAACAACGGTCAGTATTATGATATTGTTGCTCCGGGCGAGGCAATAGTGGGATGCGGAATTGAAGCCGGACGGTTTTCAGTTATGAACGGTACTTCTCAGGCCACGCCCCTTGTTGCTGCGTGCATTGCATTGTACGCTTCGGTTTATCCCGAACAAACCGTTGACAAGATTTTTAACTCTCTCAGAGAATTTTCCGGACCGGCCGCGACTTCAAATCCGACGGTTTCAACCGACACCACCTATACATACAAAATGCTCGACGCTGTAAAGTTTCTTGACTTCGGAGCAACCAAGCCCGAAATAGAATTCAATCTCAACACGACGGTGATTCACGATTCGGCAAAAGAATATATCTACGGACTCGACGAGGGCTTTGCAGACATTGCAAGCTATGTCACCGTCAAGGACGGCACAGGCACTGCTGAGTTAGTCCAAACCGCCAACGGCAACGGAACAGGCTCACAGCTCAAAATATATACGCTGAAAGGGGAGCTTTACAAGACGTTTACGATTATTATATTCGGCGACGTTAACGGGGACTGTAAAGCCGATGGCATGGACGCCGTAATAATGGGCTGCATGACTAACGGCATGGGCGAATATGACAACTGTGTAACTTTCGCAGCGGATGTTGATTTTGACGGCAGCGTTTCCGATACCGATATCGAGACTGTCAAAAAATACGCAATTAAAACCGGTTATATTTCACAAATAAGATAATTTCAGTTTCCGACAATCATCATCATTTCATCAACGGATATATCAGGCTGAAGCGCTTTATTTATTGCCATTCCGATCAGCTCCGATGCGCGTTCGATCACAATATCAATTTCCCTCGGCGTGATTATCATGTTTCGGTTAGCCTGAGGAATATCGCTTTTTGAGCCGGTCAGGTCATTTACAAGCGTTCCGACATCAACAACAGTCGGAATACCTACCGAAATGACGGGAATCCCGACGGAGCGTTCGGTTATTTCTTTCCTTGCATTGCCGACTCCTGAGCCCGGAATTATTCCCGTGTCGGAGAGCTGAACTGTAGTTCCGAGTCTCGAAAGCCTCCTTGCGGCAAGGGCATCAACAACTATCACGGCTGACGGAGAAACGGAATTTACGATGCCTTTCACCGATTCCGCCGCCTCAAGTCCCGTTCTGCCAAGCACACCGGGCACAAAGCCGGCAACGCTTCTGAGCTCGCCGAGACCTATCTCCTCGGACAGCGATTTATCAATATGACGTGTGGCAAGCACCATCGAAACGCTTTTCGGTCCTACGGCGTCGGGTGTAATATCGGTGTTTCCCAAGCCTGCCACAAGCACCGCTCCGTCATCGGGAAGAAGTGACCTGAGCTGTTTTGCAATTGCTTCAATCGTCTCCTCACCGTTTATCGGATTTTTGGTCAACTGAGGAATCTCGGCGGTAATATAGGTGCCGACGGGCTTTCCGAGAGCTTCACTTCCCTTTTCGTTGAGAATTCTTATTTTGGTGAAATTTACTTCACCCTCGGTAAATTCGCAGCTTTCCACTCCCTCGGGCTCTTTATTGCCGAGTATCTCCCGTTTTTCGAGTGCAAGATCGGTTCTTGGTTCCATCTTTTATCGCTCCAATCGGTATATTTGAAAAATTATCCGTTTTTTTAAATAAAATATCAAAAAACACTTGCATTTTTCAATGTTTAATGATATCATAACTAACTGTGTAATGCATTTATTAAAGGAGGTGCAACAATGGCAAACATTAAATCAGCTAAGAAGAGAGTGCTTGTTAACCAGACCAAGGCTGCACGCAACAAGTCAAGAAATTCTGCAATGAAAACCGCTATCAAAAAGGCACACGTTGCTGCTGAAACAAACGCAGCAGATAAGGAAGCAGTTGTCAGAGCCGCTATCAAAAAGGTAGATCAGGCTTGCGCAAAGAACCTTATTCACAAGAACAACGCTGCCAGAAAGAAGTCGGCTCTTTCAAAGCTTCTCGCAGACTAATCTGAATAAACATGACGGACGGATTTTTCCGTCCTTTTGTTTTTTACATATAAATTCATTTGTGTATAAACCATGAATTTATTTCAAAAAGGCTTGACTTTGTATTGTTCTTATACTATAATTAGGAAAATAAAACATTTGGAGGTTTTAATTATGTGCGATGTTATAAAGAAGATTTTTAAGGTAGTCGGCATTCTTGTTGCTATCGCCGGCGCTGTTGCAGGCGTTTATTATCTTGTAACAAAGGTTCTTCCCTGCAAGAACGAGGTTGCCGATGACGACGAGAGCGATTACGTTTCATGCTCATGCTGTGATGCAGAGGAGCCTGTTGAGGTAGAGGCTAAATAAACAAATTTTATAAAAACGGGAGTAAGCTTAACTGCTTACTCCTTTTTCATTTGCTTCGTGGCTTTGTCACAGCCGAAACGACAAGTCCGGATATAAGCGCCGTTGCGATTCCCGCCGCACCCGCGCCTAAAGGTCCCGTCAGTATTCCGAGCCAGCCTTGCTCGCCTATCGCCTTTTCCGTTCCCTTGGCAAGCGTGTAGCCGAAACCCGTCAGAGGTACCGTTGCACCGCAGCCTGCAAAATTGACAAGCGGCTGATAAAGCCCCAAGGCCTCAAGCGCAACGCCCAGCACAACAAAAGTCACAAGGATTCTCGCCGGGGTTATATTCGTTGCGTCAATAAGAGCCTGACCGATCACACAAATAAGTCCGCCTATTAAAAATGCCGTTAAAAATTCCATAAAATCACCCTGACATTATTTTCTTTCGTGCCATGGGTTTTATTCTATGGAAATTTATAGGCAAATGAGCAAAGCTTTTATTTGATTGCACCGATTAAAACATAAAGCGAAACGACAAGAATAAGAAAATTGCGTCTTGTGTATATTGCCACCGCCGCACCGAGAAACGAGAGAATAATACCGATTGTTATACCGATAATACGTATTGTCCGCTCTGTGACAAATGATGAGAGAATTTTTCCGCCGTCAAGCATAGTGACGGGCAGAAGATTGAAAACCGCAAGACTTAAATTTATCTGCGCCGCTTCATCAAGCTTAAAAAGACGGCAAAAGAGCATTAAAATCAAATTGACCGTAGGACCTGCCGCCGCAATGACAATTTCGGGGATTTTCGGCAGGATTCTTGCTCCGCAGTCAATTCTCATTCCGAAATAGCCGAGAGTAACACTTTTTGCCCTTTCACCGAAAAAAGTCATCGCCGTCAGATGTCCGAGCTCGTGGAGAATACAAAAAACAAAACACATCAAAATATTCTCATTTCTGAAAACCACAAGCATCAGCGTCAGAACGGCGATGAAATAATAATCAATTATAACGGGCACTCCACGTATGCGAAGCCTCATACCTCACCGTTTTCGTGCGGCAGATATAATAACGGATTTTCTGTTTTGCCGTCAACAATAATCTCAAAATGAAGATGCGGTCCCGTGCTTCTGCCGGTGCTGCCGACAAGCGCGATAACTTCACCGGCACGGATAACGTCGCCCTTTTCGGCAATTATTTCCGAGCAATGACAATAGAGCGTTTCACTGCCGTCACGGTGAACAACGCTTATGTAATTGCCGCTGACACTGTTGCTGCCGACCTCGCTGACGATACCGCTGTATGCCGCCCTTATTTCCGTTCCCAGATCCGCTGCGATGTCAATACCCGAGTGCATCAGATATTCGCCCGAAACGGGATTGGTTCTGTTTCCGTACTCCGAGGTTATTTCTCCGTGAACCGGAACGGTTATTTCTTCGTCACTTTTAAAAAGCGACATAACAGCCATAGCTTCGCCATCGGCAGCGCTTTTTACGGTATTTACACTCTGTTTTTTGCTTGTTTGCTCCCGCTCCGCCGTCTGTTCGCCTTCCGACGTCTCCGATTTCTTGATAACCTTTTTTGCCGAGGACGCAATTTCTTCTGCATCCATGTCAACGGACATTATTCTGTTATACTCATTCCTGATAAATTCAAATGTCTGCGGACTCAGCCTGCCGATAAGAAATATCGATGCAACGGCAAGAATACACACAACAAGCTGAACAAGCATCACCGTATTGACGGGGCTGCCTTTCTTCTCCGCCGGCGCAGTTTGCTCTGTTTTTTCTTTCTGTCTTGCAACTGCCTCATCCATACAATCACCTCAGATAAATTGTATGCCGAAAATAAAATATAAATAACTTAAAAAGGTACATATAAGTCATTTTTTGTTTACAAATAATCAGCAATTCGTCTATTGACTTTTTTATATTCAAATGCGATAATTTAGGCAATAATTAAGATAATAAAAGTATATTCTTCTCAGTGGGAGGTACTAAGTATGTCTAAAAAAATTAACTATCCTCTTTACGAGGTTCAGCCTTTTTCATCCGTAAAAGAGATGATTGAGCTTGCCGTCCGTGACGCAGGCGACAAAATAGCATATAAATTTAAGATTGATGACGACGTCCATGAGATTACCTTCTCGGAGTTCTATGAAACTTTAAAAAAACTCGGCGCATTTCTCCACGAAATCTCCGATGATAAAAGACATGTTGCCTGTATCGGAAAGAACTCCTACGATTGGATAACGGCATATATTACGACGCTTCGCGGCAACGGCGTTTTTGTTCCGCTCGACAAAGAGCTGCCGGAAGCGGATATTATTCACGTCATAAACAACAGTGAGTGCACAATTGTTTTCTGCGACGGAAAATTTGAGGAGTTTTTCAAAAATAATCTTGATAAGCTCCCGGGTGTCGAGCATTTTATCGTCTTTGACAAGGAAGATGACGACGGAATGTTCCTTTCCTATTCAAAGGCACTTGAAAAGGGCGCCGAGCTTGACCCTTCGGCGTTTCTTGCCGAGCAGAGTGATCCGAATGAGCTGAAGCTTCTTGTTTACACATCGGGCACAACAGGCTTTTCCAAGGGAGTTATGCTTTCCGAGCACAACCTTGTTTCGAGCGTCTATTACGGACTCATGGTCTCCACGGTCTACGACACGGGTCTTTCCCTGCTGCCCTATCACCACACTTACGAGGCGGTCAGCGATATTCTTGTTTCTTTCCACCATCATTCAACGCTCTGCATCAACGAAAGTCTGCCTGCAATCCTCAAAAACCTTATTATTTATAAGCCTTCATACGTTTACGTTGTGCCCGCAATTGCCGAGTCGATGTACAAGCGCATAATCAAAAACATCAAAAAGCAGGGCATGGAGGAGCAGTTCAACGAACTTGTCAAAAAGAGCAACGAGCTTCGTGCTCAGGGCATCGACAAGCGCCGTGAGTTCTTCGGATTTATTCTTGAAGGCTTCGGCGGTAAGCTGAAAAAAATCGTATGCGGCGGCGCACCGATAAGACCTGAGGTTGCAAAGTTCTTTGACGATATCGGACTTGACCTCATCAACGGCTACGGAATCACAGAGTGCTCCCCTCTTGTATGCGCCAACCATGATATGTACAATGATTTCAAGACGGTAGGTATCAAGCTCCCCTGCATTGAATGGAGAATAGACCAGCCAAACGACGAGGGAATCGGAGAAATATGCGTCAAGGGCGACATTGTAATGATTGGCTACTACAAGCAGCCCGAGCTGACGGCCGAGGTGCTCAAGGACGGTTGGTTCTACACGGGTGACTACGGTTACATCAATGAAAAGGATCAGCTCGTTATCTCAGGCAGAAAGAAGAACATCATCGTTCTCAACAACGGCAAAAATGTCTGCCCGGAGGAAATCGAGGGCTATATTCAGGATATAGACTATATCAATGAGGTTGTTGTCAGCGGTGAAAAGGACAAAGACGGCAACGAGAGCAGCCTGACCGCCGAGGTATATCTTGAGGAAAAGAAAACACCCTCTGAGGTTCTCAAGAGCATTAAAAAGGCGTGTGTCGAGCTGCCTATCTACAAGCAGATAACAAAGGTCAAGATACGTGACAGCGAGTTCCCGAAAACAAGCTCGAACAAAATCAAGCGTTTCTTTAAAGAAACCACCGAAACCGTCAAGGAAAAGACGGAATCCATGATTGAAACCGTTTCCGAAAAATATAACGAGTATAAAGAGAGCAAGGACTCGGGCGATAAAAAAGGATAATCTCACGGTGAGCTGCCAAAAAGCGACGGCTCACCGTATTTTTTTGAGACCCGAGCCGCTTTAAAGGCATATAATGTAACAGGATGTTAAAAATAAGGTCAACGGATATTGATCCGCGGTGACATCCTGTCCGCAGAAATGCCGCAATCGTAAGATATCCGTTTAAATATAAAGCCGACGGTCAAAAGGATATCCGCCGTCGGCAAATATATGATTGACATAATTCTCCGAATAAGATAAACTGTAGTTACGGTTAAACTTCATTTCGGAGGATTTTTTATGAATAAAGAGGCTTTTAAGCGTTCGTTTCGTATTATAAAAAGAAAAAAATGGCCCATCGTTTTAGCCGTCTTGATTGTAATTGCGGTGATATCGGCACCGATCGTTTCAAATGCCGTCGCTCTGCACAAAAGATACACGGCCAAAAGTCCCATTGCTCTCTCGAGCATCTATGTCAAAAAACAGATCAGAATAAAATCAACCTGATTGCTCACAGAGGCTTTTCCTGTCAGGCGCCCGAGAACACCATTGCGGCAATTAAAAAAGCCGCAGAATACGGCTTCGACACAGTTGAAATCGACATAAGACAAACCGCCGACAGCGTTTGGGTTGTTTCTCACGATGCCGACATCAAGGGCATGACAGACAAGAGCGGTAAAATTTCGTCCTATACGTACTATGATCTGATAACCGCCGACATTGATAACGGCGCAAATCACAAAAACTACGGCGGATTAAAAATCGCTACCCTTAACCAAATGCTTCAGGCTTGCCTTGCAAACAACGTCAAACCGATGATAGAAATAAAGGACTATACCGACGAGGGACTTGACACACTGCTGCAAATCATCGACAAAAACGGCTTCACCGAGTCCTGCTCGGTAATCTCGTTTGACCGAAACGCCTTAAACAAGGTCAGAGAGCGCAATGGCAAGATAGAACTCTATGCACTCGTCTCGAAGCTCGACAAGGATACTCTTAAACAGTGTCTTGACGACCCGACGATCGGCGTCAGCTTCAACGGACATCAGAGGATCAATAACGAGAAGAAGATCAAGCAGCTCAGAGACGCCGGAATACCCCTCGCCTGTTGGACGGTTGACGATAAGGAAACCATGCGGAAATATTACGAAATGGGCATCACAACATTCGTAACGAACAGGATTTATAAGAAATAAAAAACGAGAAAACGCTGTGCATACCTTTTTGATATGCACAGCGTCTTTGCTCTTTTATTATGTTTTTTGAAGCGAATCATATTGTGGAATGATTTCAGCCGCTTCGCTTAAACATCACAAAGCTTTAATTATTCCTCTACAGGTGCTCCGACCGGGCAAACATCGGCACAAGCGCCGCAGGATGCACAAGCATCAGCGTCAATCTCATACTTGCCGTCGCCTTCGGAAATAGCGCCTACCGGGCACTCAGCCTCGCAAGCACCGCAAGCGATACAGTCGTCTGTAATCTTAAAAGCCATTGTTGTTACCTCCTTGCTGGTTGATTTGACTTTATTGTAACATATTCTTTCAAAAAAGCAAGAGTTTTTACAAATTATTTTCATGGAAAATGTTATTATTTTTACTCGATTTTTATGCCTGTATAGTAATGCTCCAATATCTCCTGCCAATCCGAGCCCTGACGAGCCATATAGTCCGCTCCGTACTGACTCATGCCGACCATGTGACCGTTGCCGATGATTTTGACCGTAAACCTGCCGTTCTTGCAGCTTATCGTGAAATTTCTGCTCGGCAGTCCGAGTGCTTTTTTTATATCGTTACCGTCAACCTTTGTACCGCCTATTTCAACGGAACGCACAAATCCCGTGTCGGTTTTATCCGTCTTGCCGATCCATTTTTCGGCGTTCTCGGGCAGTTCGACCCCGTCGATTATCCTGATTGCGGAAAGGAATTTATCCTTGTCATAGCCCATCGTTGTTTCATAGTCGGGCGAAAGCCTGTCGCCGTCGCTTGTGACCGATTGAAGATAAGCGATATCCTCGCCCCAAACGGTTTTTGCGCTCTCGGTTTTGCCGCTGCATATATCATGATATGCCGCAAGAATCGGCTTCCCGTCATAAGTCATCCTTTTCCCGAGCACCTCATCAACGAGCCTTTCCGCCTTTTTTTCGTAGCTGTCATACTTGTCTCCCCATTTTTTCTTTCTTGCCTCACTGTTGAGATAGCCTTGATGCGTTTTTGAATCGTCGGATATATCCGCTCCGTTCAAGTCGTCCTTGTTTGCCTTTTCCTTGCAGTAAAGCGCATAGGTATAGCACGCAACCGCCTGCGCCTTGAGTGCTTCATCGTGACTTTCGAGATTCATTTCCGCCGCCAGTGCTCCGACGGTATATTCCTTTATATCGGTTTTTTCGACCTTACCGCTCTCGCTTTTCATAACGCTTATAATGTCGCTTTCCGTATTTACGGACGGCTTATTGCTGACAATTACCGTTTTTTTCGGCTTTTCCATTGCCGTCAGCGGCAGAATTATCATCGCCGCCATCAGCACCGAACAAAGTATCAGGTATTTCCTCATTGTTCATTCCTCCCGAAGAAATACTATGCGGACAAGTCGGTACATATGAAAAGAAGCACCGAAAAATCAGTGCTTCTTAAATAACTTTCTGAATTGCTTCTGCCATTTTCTGTAATATGCTATTTCAAGCTTTTCAATTGCAATGTCATACATTATGAATGCCGCGAGTCCGAGCACGACGAGCAACGGAATCATAAATCCCTGCGTATCCTCCAAAAGCTCGGTCGATATGCCGAAAACGTGCATTATTATATAATATGTCGCAACCGTTACCCCGACAAAAAAAACTGCCTTTACTATATAGCCGACAATTTTCGGCAGCTTGTCAAAGAGAATTTTTAACAGCGGATAATAGCCTATCAGTGCTATGTAGATAGCCACCGCTTCCTTCTCGGGGACAACAAGTGCGCTGACTATCGCAGTGCCGAAATAGACGCCGAGGCCCCATTTCCAGTCACATTCAATTCTCATAAACATTACGAGTATCGCCGCCATGGCAGGAATCGCATATGTCAAAAAAGGAATGACCGAGGAGAGCATCATCAGCGCCGCCGAAAGTCCGATGCACATTCCGCCCAGAGCCGTTTTTACCGTATTTTTCATATCATCACCGTCAACAGCATCTTATAAGGTCGCCGCCCATACATTCGCAGCAGCAATCGGCGCACATGAGCGACGAACAGATATTGCAAGGGCTGCAGCAACCGTCGTTATCTTCATTCTGCCTGTTCCTTCTGAAATCACCCTTCGACTCACGCTCAAGCTGATTGAATGCGGCTTCATACTCCGAATTGCCGGGCTCCATCTCCTTGGCTTTCCGAAAGTTTTCAAGTGCACTCTCCAGCCAGCCTTTTCTGTGCTGAATCGTACCTTTGAGATAGTACCATTCGGCATTTCTGCGCTGATAAGGTATTCCGTCGAGCAGCATTTCCGCATCGTCTATTCTGCCGCTGTTGAGCTTGGCTCTTATATCGCCGAATTCCGAGGTCTGTCCGCCTGCTGCGCCGGCTCCGTAGCCCGAATCGGCATAGGAGGTATTTGCTTTGTTGCTGCCGAAATTGTTGATTATAAAATCATAAGCATCGTTTAACTCGTCCATTTTCGCTTGATTTTCGCTGTATCGGCGAGCCTTGTCGCGGTATGCTCTTTTTATCTCGTCCATGCTTGCCGACGACGTAACGCCGAGCACTTCATACGGATTTTTCACAACATTCAACCTCCTTGTAAATTACTTTTTTTGCGGAACATTCCGTTCCGTAAACAAGCACGTTATCTATTATATCACGAAATCTGTAAATTTCCAGCTTATTCAAGTTATTTATTGCTTCTCCGACAGTAAGCGACAACATTCTCTCACAGGTTTCCTTGAAATCCGGCATATTATATCGCTTTTTCAGCGGATTGAAGCTTCCCGTTCTGATATCGTCCCCGCAGTCGTCAACCGCGTCAATAAGATAAACCCAGCGGCCAAGGAAATAGCCGAGCCTGTTCAGCGCTGTGTTGTCCGACGCTTCAATGTCGGTCGAGACCATCTCGGCAAGCATTTTTGCGCTTGCGTCCGCCGCCTCGTCAACGCCGGCATTTCTTTTCTCCGCCTCTGCCTGCTCCTTAATGAGCTTTCCCAGCTTTTCGGCGATCACGGGATTGTTTTTCTTCGCCTTTTTATATATATGATTGGCATAGGGCATCAGCATTTTGCAAAGCAATTTTTTGAAAAATTTACTGTCTGCGATGTTATCCCTGATTTTATAATAAAACGTTAGCATGGAAACATCGGCGGTGTATGCTATATCAACGCTGCTGCCCGAGCAATCGTAGCATCTTTTTACGGGATTAAACGAGCAGTGCGATTTTTTCATGCACACTCTGTTTTCCCTGACCGCCATTCGCAGAATTGCAAGAAAAGTGAAATCATACGACAGTGTAAGCCTTGCAAGCAAGCCGTAACGCTTGCCTATCGACTTGCAAAGCGAGCAATAAACGCCCTTGTACATATCATAATCCTTGAATTTCATTTCTGGCCTGTACGCCCTGACATACCCAAGCAAATGTCCACTTCCTCAGAACAAAATATGAATACTGAATTTATTTCCGCAAATCGGGCAGGTTATGTTCCGCTTGCCGCGCTTTTTTGAAAGGCGCAGATTTTCACCGCAATTCGGACAAACTCTGAACCTGTGTGTTTTGAAATACTTAAATCTCAAGCCCTGCCTTTTGAACCAGCGCTTCATCTTTCGAAAGCTCTCGGTATAATTGGTTCTGACAAGCAAATTGTCAAACCATTCACCCTCGCGGCGGCGCTTTTCGATATTTTTCGACAGCACACGGAAAACCGCAAAGACGAAAACAGCAAGAGCCAGAACATAGAAGATATAATAAGCTATTCGATTACGCATAAACGAGCCTATACCGTTGAGAAGAAGATTTAATAAAATCAAAAATCCCGTCAGCTTGTCAAGCCCGTACCTGCCGCACATGAAGTTATATAATTTTTGCATAAAACTGTTCATTTATAATTAACCCGCTTTCAGGCTTTGATAACCGTATCGGTTTACGCTATATATTATACTTGACATTTAATTGCAAGGTGTTACAATTTTATTAACAATTTTAAAAAGAACAGCGTTTTTACTGTTAAGGAACGGAAGAACAAGCGATGAAAAAAGTAAAACCAAAATATTTTGATGCTTTTAAATGCGTTGCCGACCGCTGTCCCGACACCTGCTGTGCCGGCTGGGACGTAGAGATCGACGATGCTTCGGCTGAGAATTACAAAAATGAAAGTGGCGGCTTGAAGCAATATTTTGACAGGCACCTGACGACGGACGAGGACGGATATATTTTCTCTCTCGAGAACGGCCGCTGTCCCCTGCTCAGTGAAAACAACCTTTGCCGAATTCAGCTTGAGAAGGGCGAAGCGGCGCTTTGCGACACTTGCCGGCTTTTTCCGAGATACTTCGACGATTACGGCGAAATTCGTGAGACGGGTCTCGGGCTCGGCTGCCCCGAAGCGGCAAAAATTCTTCTGTCTCCCGAAACGGACGTGAGCCTTGACAGGACGGTTGAAAGCCCGGACAGAATATATAACCTGCTGACGGAAAAGCGTAAGGAGTTTTTTGCGATTCTCGACAACAAAAGCTTTGACCTTAAAATGAAGCTTTCCGCCGTGCTTTTCTCCGCCGCAGAATTTCAAAGCGATATTGACAAGGTTGACTTGCTCGGCGACGACAGCACCGTTGAGTTTTCCGAGTGCGTCAAGGTTCTCGAAAGGATGGAATATATCAGCGATGAGCGCAGAGAAAAGCTCATTTCCCTCTCGGACGAAAAAGCGATTTACCGCAACAGTGAAATATATTCCGACGATATAATCAGACTTTTCAAATATTACCTCATGCGGTACATGATGACGGCTTGCTTTGACCTCGACCTGCTTACAAAGATCAAGTACGGCATTTTTGCGTGTATCATCACCGAAAGGCTCTACGACAGCGTCCCCGAGCTGAGCTTTGACAGGCGTGTGCATATTCTTTACGGCTACTCGAAGGAGGTCGAATATTCGCAGGTAAACCTTGATATTCTCGACGCTTCCATGTATAATGATTTCACAGTAGCCGAGCTTATAAATCTATTATAAAAAAATAATCCCCTTGCAATAATTCACATTGTCAAAACGTGTTATAGATGAAAGGAGGCAATATCATGATATTTTTTATGTCGGGAAAGGACGCTTTCCCCTACGCATTTTCTCAGTTTACGGATACGGTCTACCGTGTTGCGGTACATAATTCGGCGAGACCTGCCGATGCGGAAGATATAACGCAGGCTGTATTTGTCAAGCTTCTTGAAAGTGAAAAGCATTTCAGAGGTGAGGAGCATCTGAAAGCATGGCTTATCCGTGTGACAATAAACCTTTGCCGTGACGAGCTGAGAAAAAACTCAAAAATCGTGCTTTGCGAGTCTCCTTTGCCGAATAACACGGCGCAGAAAGAGGATTCTGTCCTTGAAGCGGTCAGAGCGTTGCCCGAAAACTACCGCAACGCAGTTTACCTTCACTATTACGAGGGCTATACCGCCAAGGAAATCGGCAAAATTCTCGACGCAAAGCCGAACACCGTCCTTTCATGGCTCAGCCGTGGCAGAGCTATGCTAAAGGAAGAAATGAT
Source organism: Ruminococcus sp. CAG:488 (assembly GCA_000434055.1). Lineage (GTDB taxonomy): Bacteria > Bacillota > Clostridia > Oscillospirales > Acutalibacteraceae > CAG-488. The sequence goes on from HF999641.1 coordinate 69,001, forward strand.
CGGAGGTTTTGACGATGAATAAAACAGACTACATCAGAGAAGTCGACGAGCTTCATGCTCCCGATTCGCTTAAAGACAATATTTCCAAGCTGAAGCCTGTCCATTCGGCAAAGCACAAAAAAGGAAAAAAAATTACGGCAATTGTTGCCGCCTGCCTCGCTGTTACAGTGCTGATATGCGGAGTTTACGGAGTAGGCCCGTCACTTTTCCAAAGCAAAAGTTCGATTGAGATCGGCGACAGCGGCACATACAGCTATAACAATTCAAACGGCGCAGGCAACGCTACCGAAAGTGCCGGATCATACGGCAATGCGAACGCTGCATCAGCATCTTCGCAGAAGCTGATAAAAAAAGCTTCCGTCAGGTTGGAAACCAAAAATGCCGACGAGCTGATTAAAAATATCAACTCACAGATAAGCTCCCTCAAGGGCTACACCTCGTCGCTCAATCAAAGAAAGTACGACGGTTATCTGACGGTTGACACAAACGTTTGCGTCCCTGCCGAAAAGCTTGAGGAATTCATTGATTTCCTTGAAAAAACGGGAACGATTACATCAAAGAACATTGAAACCTTGGACGTGACGGATAATTACACCAATACCGAGAGCCAAATAAAAGCACTCGAAACGGAAGAAAAGGCCTTGCTCGGCATCCTCGCAAAATGCGAAACGGTTCAGGACACAATGAGCGTTCAGGAAAGACTCGCAAGCGTCAGAGGTGAGCTTGAATCGCTCAGAGTGCAAAAGAAAAACTACGATCAGCGCATTGCATATTCCGAAATCCTGATAAGCATTTCCGAGGTTGAACGGGTAAAGAAAACTCCGACCGGCTTCGGCTCGCAGGTCAAAGAGAATTTCTTCGAGAGTATTTACAATATAGGACAGTTTTTCAGAAGCCTCGGCATATTTATTCTCGGCGAAAGCCCCTATATCGTGCTCATCGCAGCCGTTGCGGCACTTGTAATTTTAATCGTGAAGAAAAAGAGAAAGAAAAACAAACAGTGACAGACCGAAAATTATCCGACCTTCAAACGAGGGTCGGATTTTTTCATAAATAAATATTTTTATTGTCACTTAATATCCGTGATTTTTTCCGCATAAAATATATTATATTTTGCCCTTTGTCCGTTGACTAAGCGGTGCATTTGTGATATGATTTATGTGGAGAAATTTGAGGGAAAATTAAATTTTCTTAGGTAAAGGAGCATCGTTATGGACTACAAAGAAAAATATCAGCAGTGGCTCGGCTTTGACGAAGATACAAAAGCAGAGCTTCTCGCAATCACCGATGAAAAAGAAATTGAGGACAGATTTTATAAGGATCTCGAGTTCGGCACAGGCGGACTGAGAGGAATCATGGGCGCAGGCGCCAACAGAATGAACAAATATACCGTAAGCAAGGCTACTCAGGGTCTTGCGGATTATCTTAAAGCCGAGTTTGACGGCGAAAAGAGCGTTGCGATCGCTCACGATTCAAGAAACAATTCAAGACAGTTTGCCATATACGCCGCAGAGGTCCTCTGCGCTAACGGAATTAAGGTTTATCTTTACGATACACTCATGCCGACTCCGGTTCTTTCATTCACCGTAAGATATCTCGGCTGCACGGCGGGCGCGGT
>HF999641.1:70679-137819 GCA_000434055.1 Ruminococcus sp. CAG:488
CAAGATTTATGACGAAACAGGCTGCCAGCTTTGCCCCGATCAGGCAAACAAGGTTATAGGATATGTAAATGCGATTGAGGATCTCAAGGCGGTTCCGCACATGGATCTTGAGGAAGCTGCAAAGAAAGGACTTTATCAGTCAATCGGCTCAGAGGTGCTTGACGCATTTCTCACGGAAGTCAAGAAGCAGTCACTTTACGAGGAACCTTCGAACATCAAGATCGTTTACACTCCCCTTCACGGCACGGGCAATATCCCCGTCAGAAAAATTCTCGAGGGTATGAACATCTCTGTTGTTAAGGAGCAGGAGCTTCCCGACGGCAATTTTTCAACCGTTCGTTCCCCGAATCCCGAGGAGAAGGACGCTCTTACTCTCGCTCTCAAGCAGGCTGAGCGTGAAGATGCCGACCTTGTTTTCGGAACCGATCCCGACTGTGACCGTATCGGCGCAGGCGTAAAGCACGACGGCAAATACGTTCTTATCACAGGTAATCAGATGGGTGCGCTTCTCGTTAACTTTGTGCTCAATATGAAGAAGGATTCGCTCAACAGCAAGTCAACTCTTGTTAAGACAATCGTTACAAGTGAGCTTGGTGCAAACATTGCAAGAAGCTTCGGACTTCAGGTTGCCGAAACGCTCACAGGCTTTAAATACATCGGCGATCAGATAAACAGATACGAAAAGTCCGGTGACAGAGAATTCATTATCGGCTATGAGGAGAGCTACGGCTACCTCGTCGGCACACATGCAAGGGATAAGGACGCTGTTGTTTCATCAATGCTTGTATGCCAGATGGCGGCTTATTATTACAATCAGGGCAAGACCCTTATCGACGCACTTAATGATATCTACGATAAATACGGTTATTATCTTGATTCTCTTGACACCTTCGTTCTCAAGGGCATCGAGGGTGCACAGAAGATTCAGAGCCTCATGACCGAGTTCCGTGAAAACGGCAGCAAATTCTTCGACAACATTAAGAAGGTTTACGACTTCTCAAAGGGTATTGCAGACCTTCCGAAGGAGAATGTTCTCAAGTATATTTTTGAGGACGGCTCATGGCTTGCTATCAGACCGTCAGGAACAGAGCCGAAGCTCAAGGTTTACTATTCTATTCAGGACAAGAGCAGAGAAAATGCTCACGCTCGCCTTGATGCATTGAAGGCACACCTTCACGAAATAATCAACGGCTGATAAATAATTAGATTATTGTTATGTTGACAAAACGGCAACTGTTGTGTATAATGTAACAGTTGCCGCACATAAGCCGGTGTGGCGGAATAGGCAGACGCAAGGGACTTAAAATCCCTCGGTGGCAACATCGTACCGGTTCAAGTCCGGTCACCGGCACCAAAAGACAGGTTTTTTTACCTGTCTTTTTCTTTTATCTGAATTGAGCTGATTTTGCTCGAAACAACGTAAAATCAACGTATTTGGCATTTAACAGAAAACCGACTTGATTTGCAATTATCCCCAAATCAACCGTATTGCAGTCATTTTTGCAGTCATTTCCACAATCCCGTAAACATAAAAATCACCGAGCTATCGTGTGGTAGTTCATAAATGCTATGTCGTTACTAAATTTTCTATTATCACTAACTCATTTTTAACAGCCGGCTGTTTGTTTCTATATTCATATTTATTACCTTTTTTCTGTTTCTATTATTCCGTTTTTTTCTTAGAACAGCAAAAAACAAAGCCCATTCATTTCTGAATGAACTTTGTCAGCAGTCTGATCTGCCGGTTTTGATTTTACTTTAAATTACCTGCTGTGCTTGTTTTTCTTAAATCCGCTTTCGACCTTTGAGAGTATCGTATGCTTTCTGCCCTTCGCCGTTTCGTAGGCGGTCAGCTCATAATAAATGCTTTGGTTAGGATCGTTTTTACATTCCTCAATCGTCCTGTTCATTATATCGGCGCATTTGTTCCACTGTTCAACCGTTTCTGCGGTATGGGCGGTTTTTACGTTATAATTATCGCAAATATACTTGCCGAAAAAGGCAGTAAATTTTTCCATGCCGTAGATATTGAGATGATCATGATTATAAAAATCGTTCTGCGGATCAAGACCTATGGCGTCGTATGCGTTTTCGAAATCAACGAAGCGGTAACCATAGCTTTCAATGAGCTTTTTGATGTCATTTGTTGCTTTCGGATTTTCATTTTTTATACAATGCGGTGCACGAATAAAAAGAACATTTTTCATTTTTTCGTCACGGCAATAATTCAAAAGTTCGAGCAAGTATCCCTTTGATTTATCCGAAAATTCGTTTTTTCTCTTTTTTAATTTTGCATCTTTTCTCTTTAAAGCCGTATTCGCAAATGCCTTGGAATAGCTTATCCCCTCGAATTCAAGCGTAAGTCTGCTCATCGCATTTCGTGCACAGATAAGCGGTTTCCGCCAATTTGCATGGTATTTATAAAAAGGCAGATAATACTCAATGTGTTCCCTTTCGGGAATGTTTTGTTCAAGAAATTTCTTTCCGTCGGAGTCAATGCCGACTGTGTCAAACCAAGCATGAATCGGTCTGCGCTGCAAGCTATTCTTTTCTTTGTGCAAAAAGCCGTTTATCTCGAACACAACAAGCTTCGGCGACTGAGTTTTCAGCGCCTTTTGTGTAACAGCCTTATATAATGCCCCCGGCATTGCGGCAAAGCTCAAGCCATAGCTTGTAAAGCCGTATTTCTCCCATGCAAGCGGAGAATTAAAGCCCGTGTAAAGCTCGCTTGCGCCGATAAGAAGAACATCAACAGTATTCTTCGGCTCCTTGAAATATCCTCTTATGTGTACGCCGTCCTTGTCGCTGTTGGTGCTCAGAGCAAAATTCAAGCCGAACATCACCGTTGAAACAACAAGGAGAAAACAAATAAATCTTAGAAATTTTTTCATTTTTCAATTCCTCAAAACTGCATATATACAAAGTCCGCCGGAGTCGTTCCCGGCCCGTAATAACCGAACAAAGCAATCGCAACTATCATTAAAATATATAAAAGCCACTGCAATGCCAGACTCTTTTCGCAAAGCAAATTGCGAACGGAGTCTTTTTTCTTTTCCTGTATTATCGAGATTATAAAGATCACCGTACACCCGCCGAAAATTATCAGATAATCGAACATATCAATCTTGCTTTTGGCAAGGCAGGCAAAGGAAGCGAAATCACCTATACGGAAATCGGCAACAGAACGCCAAATCATGCTCATTGCATCCTTAAAGCCCTTTGCGATATCGAAATAATATCCGATGAGCACAACCATGAAGGTTCTGAGCATACAGAAAACCGAATAGAAAAAGCTTTCACGTTTAATATGAAGCTTTTCGGTGAGCTTATCCGTCAGCGGCTTCATAAGGCTCGAGATCATAATCACAAGTCCGTTCCAAAATCCGAAGGCAATATACTTTGCTTCTGCCCCGTGCCAGATGCCGATAACTATAAAAGTTATGAGCGAAGCAAGTGCGGTCGGGAAAACCTTGCCGAAATATTTCATGCCGTGCTTTTTCATGCTCTTTGACATTTTAAGGAACGGCTTTGAAATAGAGATCGGATAGAAAAGATAATTCCTAAGCCAATCGCCGAGGCTGACATGCCACCTATGCCAATACTCGGTGAGAGTTTTCGAGAAATACGGGCGTTTGAAATTCTCCGCCATCTTTATGCCCATTATCTCGGCAATGCCGCGGCAGATATCAATTCCGCCCGAGAAATCGGCATAGAGCTGAGCGGCGTACAATATGACCGTAAAAAGAATGAATGTACCGGAAAATGCTTCACTGTCGGCAGTCACGAGTTTGATGACCTTAACTGCTCTGTCGGCTATCAGAAGCTTTTTAAAAATACCCCAAAGAATCAGAAGTCCGCCGCTTTTGAAGCGGTCATAGCTGAACCTTTTCGGCTCATAGAGCTGATGAGCAAGGTCGGAATAAATTCCGATAGGACCTTGAACAATTTGCGGAAAAAATGAAACAAAAAGAGCAAGCTTTCCGAAATTTTTTTCGGCATTGACCTTACCTCTGTAAACGTCAATCACATAGCCCATGCTCTGAAATGTATAGAACGAAATTCCGAGCGGAACGATAAAATTAAAACTCGGTTCTGTGTAGCTTATCCCGAGCATTTCAAGCAGGGAGTGAACCGAATCGGCGCAAAAGCCGAAATATTTTAAGAAAGCAAGTATGCCGAAGTTAAAAACCAAAACAGCGGCAAGAATCAATCGCTTTTTTCTCTGTGTTTTTGCTTTGAATTCCTTCTTGCTTTCTTTTGTAAAGCTCTCTTTATTTTGAAGCAAAAAAAGTTTGCTTTTTTCAGCGGCATATTCAAGAATCCTTGCGCCGAAATAAGTAGTAACTGTTGTTACAAGCATATAAAGAACATACTTGTTACAGTTGAGAATATAATAAGTATAGCTTGCGGCAAGCAGGACTGTCCATTGATATTTTTTTACAGGAAAAAGATAATATATCAAAATTGCCGCCGCAGCGAACACAAAAAATTTTATAGAAATAATTCCCATTTTATTTCCTCGTTTTTGTTAAAAATTCAGTTTGTCCGTATCGTAAAAATCACGGACGAGTTTTAAGCCGTCTTTTTCCGAACACAGCATAACCCTCGGCATTGTGCGCGAAAGGAACAGAACCGTTCCCTCGGTTACCGTGTATGCGCCGCACCTGCCGAACGCCAGAACATCGCCGATTTTAAGCTCGGGCAGTTCCGCTTTGCGAACGAGCAGATCGGCGGTAGTACAAAGACTTCCGCACAGGGTATAGCTGTGATCATATACCTTATCACTGCCGAGAAGCGTGATCGGCGGCACCTGCATAGCCATGGTCTGTCCGTAATATTTCAGATGATTTATTCCGCCGTCGCAGATGACGTAATTCGTGCCGAGATTGTTTTTGATATCGGCAACGGACGTAAGATAGGTTCCGCATGATGACGCAAGAAATCTGCCCATTTCAACTGTGAGCGAATATTTTTTTGCAAAGCTTTTCAAAAGCTCGGCTGTCTCTTTCAGTGTCTCGTTATCCTTTTCCTCGTAGGGCGGAACGAAATAATCTGCCGCTGCTCCGGGACCGTATTCAACGTGCTTCGGCACATAGCCGCATTCAGCTTCAAGGCGTTCGATAAACTCTTCAAACTTGCGAATATCCTTTTCGATAACTCCTGCGTTTTTCTTCTGCGTGCCGGAGTAATAATGAAGTCCGATAAAATCAATCGCTTCATAATTTTCTTTGTTTGAGATTATTTCGATAATTTCATCGGGGTCGATACCGAACTGATTTCCGCTTGTCAGGCGAAGAATAACGTCTGCCCTTTTGCCCCTCTCAAGGCAGACACGGTTGATCAATTCAACATGCAGCCGACTCTCGGCGGTCATAATCCCGGCGCCGTAATCGACGGCACGGGCGATATCTTCCGTTCCCTTATTGACGCCCGAATAAATAATCGTCTCGGGCTTAACGTTCAGCTTTTGGCAAATCGTCAACTCACCCGGACTGCAAACCTCAACCCTGCTCACGGACTCGGGAAGCGCATGAAGCAGGAAGGGATTCGCTTTTATCGAGAAGCAAAGCGGAATATCTCCGAGTGCCGATTTTATCGAATCGGCTTGGCGTGCAAACTCGTCCGTATCAAAGACAAAACTCGGCGTGCCGAATTTTTCCGCCGCTTTCAAAAGTATTTCGTTCCTCATATTATTCGTCCCGGAGCTTTTCGATAAGCTCCATCATTCCCTCTATCGAATTGAAGTTGTCGGGAACAAGATCCTCGACGTGAAGCTCAATATCAAAAGCATCGCTTAGCTCTCCGACGAGCGCAACAATATCAAACGACTCCAGAATTCCGTCCGTGATGAGCTGCTTTTCGTTTTCGAAATCAACGTCGGGTCTGAGTTCCTCAAGTATTTCCATAAGTTCTTCTTTCATTGTTTCTTCCTCCGATTTTTTTGTTAGATTTAGGCTATGTCATTCAATTAAGGCACAAGCGTTAATTGTTCGACATTGCCTTTAATGTATTTATATCAATTTTGCCATTTGGCAATCTTGGTATTTCCTCAAGATTTTTAATTTTTCTCGGCACCATAAAGCCGGGAAGATATTTTCTGAGCTCAACGGCAATCTCTTTCACCGTTGCCATGCCGGTGTAGAAAAGCCAAATGGTTTCCTTCTCTTTATTATAAACAACGGAACATTCATTAACGCCGTCCACCCTGCCTGCGGCAAGCTCGACCTCGTCCAGCTCGACGCGGTGTCCGAGATGCTTTATCTGCCTGTCCATCCTGCCGTGGAATTCAATCACTCCGTCCTCACTCATAACGCCGATATCGCCCGTTTTGTAGATAAGCTCGTTATACGCTTTGTTAAGCGGATTCTGAATAAACGATGCCGCTGTTCTTTCGGGGTCGTTGTAATAGCCGAGTGCAAGAATCGGACCGCTGACGCAAATTTCACCCTCCGCGCCCTGCTTCGTAGCCGTGCCGTCCTCATTGAGAAGAAATACTCGGTAGTTTTTATACGGCAAGCCTATCGGAAGAACCGTATCATCCTCCGCCTTTTCCGTAACAATATGATAGGTGCACGAAGCGGTTGCCTCCGTCGGGCCGTACTGATTCACAAAGAGTGTATCGGGCAGATTTTTCTGCCACTGCTTCAGGCATTTCCCCGGCATGACCGAGCCCGAGAAGCAAACCTTTTTGAGATACTCAGGTCTGCCGTGTTCAAAGGCACCGAGCGAAACGGGAACGGTCAGCGCCGAAACGCTCCAACCGACCGACGTGATTTTTTTCTCGTTCATAAAGTCAAAAAGCTTAGCCGGCGAGGAAAAACACATCTTTGGAATTATCACCGTTGACGAGCCGCACAAAAGCGGAATATAAATATCTCTGATTGCGGCGATATAATCAAGCGGCGACTGATTGCCGAGAATGTCTTTATCATCAATTCTCATAACCGACGTATATGCTTCGATATAGCACATCAGCGAATGATGCGACGTCATCACACCCTTGGGATTTCCTGTTGAACCTGAGGTAAAAATAATATAAAGCGGATCGTTTTCATTTGAAAAACGGCGAATTTTTTTGAGCTTTTCATCATCCGCTTTGTGCCTGATTGCGTCCTCAAGCAAAACAATTTTTCCATCATCAAAGCCGAGCTCTTTTACAAAATCGCAGTTCTCGCCGTCCGTCAGAATAATCGACGGAGAGAGCGTTTCCATTATTTTTTCTATTCTCGCTCTCGGCAGCTTGCTGTCTATCGGAGCATAGCTGCATCCGCTGTAAACAACGCCGAGAAAAGCGGCAACGGTCATAACGCTTCTGCCCGAGAAAACGGCTATAGGATTTCCGTCCGCCCCTCTTTCAATGAGTGCCGAGCCGATGCTTTGCGCCAGGCTTTTCACCTGCAAAAAGCTCAGCGAGCTTTCCTCATCGGAATAAGCAATTTTATCATTATATTTTTCGGCTGATTTTTCCAGCCATTCGAGTACATTTATTACCATATTCCTGCCCCTTAATTTTCCTTTCTCTTTTAACACGTTTGAAATTCGAAAATTATTGCATTAAACCTTTTCAACCGACGACAAAAATTCATCTGCCGTGCTGTTCCAATCTTTGTATTCATTCAGCTTTCTTTTATCGCTGAAAATCCTTTTTTCTTCAAGATATTTGCCGAAATATTCCGTTGCTTTAACCGCACCGAAATAGTTGAGATGATCGCCCTTGTCTCTCGTGTCGGTATTCCAGTTTATCGGAATTTCCTCTCTGAGAGTGTTCATATCGACGTAATCAATTCCGAGAACTTTTGCCGTTTCCGCGACAGCGTTGTGCTTGGCATAATTCCAGTTTTTCGTGCTCGGAACGCTGACGAGCACAAGCTCGGCATTATTCTTTTTACAATAGTCACGGAGCTTGGTAATATATTTTACATTGTCCTTTGAAATTGTTTCTTTACTATCGTCGGGCTTCATATATTCATACGCATCCGCAGGACTGACCGACATATTAAAAAGATAGCCCTTGCTTCGTCTGTCATAGGTTTTAGCCTCGTTAAATCTCCAGCTTTTCGGCTGCATAAGCTTCCATCGGTCGTGATATTTAAACACTGAAAACAAGCCCTCGGCCTTATTGAGAAACGCCTTTGTGCTTGTAACCTCACGAAAAATCGCATTTGTTTCAAGCACAACAACCTTAGGGTCTTGTTTTTTCATGCTCTTAATAAGAAGCTCATACGAAAAGCTGAGCACCTGATCCGATGTGCCGCAGACATATGAGGTTATCCCATGCTCCTTCCAGATTTTCAGCGGTATAAACGTGCTGTAGCACTCGCTGTCCCCGAGAAAAACCACGTCAATCGTATTCTTTTTTTCGGAAAGAATTCCGTTTGTCAGCGGGTCTTCAAGCGCATTGACCTTTGCCGATTTGCCGGGCTTCATAATGAAAGAAAAGCCCATCAGCAATGAGGCAAGAATTGCAATAAAAAGAACCGCACTTATTGTATTTTTCAAAATCTTATTCATAATTATCCTTTAATGCAATGACGCACGGTTGAGGTGTGTGTTTTTTTCTTAGAAATTAGCGTAAATCGGATCAACGGGCATATAGCCGATTCCGTAGGCGCCGAAAATCACGATATACATGCACAGCGCAAGCAAAACCGCCCATCGCAGTACGATATTTTTCTTTTTAAGCTCTGCCCGAACGCACATTCCCTTTTCATTGAGAACGCTGACAGTGAAAACGATCGCGACCGTTACGCCGACAATCAGCAAGTCCGCATAATCAACACCGAGCCTTTTAAAAAGCTCATGTCCCGACTCGCCGAATCTGAAATCCGTAACCATTTTGCCGAACATCTTCATGCCTGCCCTCAGTCCGTTCGCTCGGAAGAAAAGCTCGCCGATAACAACTAAAATATCGCTTCTGATAATCTGCATTGCCATATACGGCTTCGACTTGGTGTTGACATGAAGCTTGCCGTTGACCGTGCTGATCGCCGGCGCAAGAACTCTGCCCGTCAGTATCAGCGCAAAATGATACATTCCGAAAAAAATATAGCTCCATGCGGCGCCGTGCCAAAGTCCGTTTGCAAACCAAACGCAGAAAAGCGCAACACTTCCCGCAAGCAACGGACCGAAATGATTGCCGAGACTTTTCCTTGCCGACTTTGTTAGCTTTTGCATCGGCTTTGACATCGTGATCGGATAAAAGACATAATCCTTAAGCCATTCGCCGAGCGTAATATGCCAGCGTTTCCAGAATTCGGAAATCGTTTTTGAAAAGAACGGACGCTTAAAATTCTCCGGCATTTCAATACCGAAAATCTGTGCCGTGCCAATAACTGCGTCCATTGAACCCGAAAAGTCCATATAGAGCTGAATTGTATAGCAAACAGCCGCAAAAGCGATAACGCCGCCGTGATACTCACTGTAATTATTAAAAACATTCTCCACCGGCAGGTTAAGGCGGTCGGCAACGACCATCTTTTTCATCATACCGAAAATGATACGCTGAAGTCCGAGCGTCAATGAATCAAATTTGACTCTTTCCGCTTTCCAAAGCTGCTGCGCTGTCTGAGAATAGCGGCAAATCGGTCCTTCTACAATCTGAGGAAAAAACGAAAGCCAAAGAAAAACGCGAAAGAAATTTCTGTCTGCCTGATTTTTTCCTCTGTAGACATCGACGAGATACGAAACCGCCTGCAAAGTAAAGAATGATATTCCTATCGGCATAATAAACCTCGGTATACTCATTCTCACTCCGACATTCATCAAGGCAAGAAGCGAATTGATATTGCCTGCTGCAAAGGCCGAATACTTCAGCACAAGCAGAGCGCCGATATGGATAACCGTCGCGAGGGCGAGAACAAGACGTAAACGCCCGGTAAATTGTTTCTTTATCTTTTTCTTTTCTTCACGGTCAAGCCCATGAAGCGCTTCCTTCTTTTTTAAGTTGATTCTATCCAGCCAAAGTCCAAAGCCGTAAATTGAAGCGGCGGAAATGATAAGATAGACAATCAATTTTCCGCTGATGAGCCAAAAGAAGGCACAGCTTTCAAAAATAAGAACGTATCTGCGTATTTTCTGCGGCGAGAGCCAATAAAGAGCAATCGCAATCGGGAGAAAGACGAACATATATTCAATGCTGAAAAAAGACGTCATTCCCGAGGCTCCGCCGGGCATAAGAAACGATGAAAGTGACATATTGGCTCACCTCATTTCCGATCATCGCCGAGAAAAAATATTCTGTTTTTTGAAGCGATGCGATTTGTCATTTTGCTGTCCTTTTAAATTATGATTTTGAAAGCGGTAATCTTATTTCAAATGCCGCGCCAACCTCATTGTAAGCCGTTATTGTGCCATTATGCAGGTTGACAATCTCACGTGAGAGTGCAAGGCCGATACCCGTGCTGCCCTTTGTTCCCGTATAGAAACGGTCAAAGATATGCGGCAGGTCATCCTCGGCAATTCCGTTGCCGTCGTCGCTGATTTTTACCATAGCGGATTTCTGCTCGGCAGTGCATAAAACTACGATTGCACTGTTGCAATGCCGAATTCCGTTCGTCAGAACATTTATGAATACCCGTGAAAGCTGATTTTCGTCGCAGTGAACCCATACGGGACTTTCGGGGAACATCGGAGTTATTGTGATTTTCTTCTTATTCTGAATCGGCTCTACAGAACGGATACAATCATATAGTATTTCTCTGAGGTCTGATGTCGTCATATTAAGTGGGAGCTGATTTGCGTCTATCTTTGAGATTGAAAGCATCTCGTCGATCATATGAGCCATTTTGTCGCTCTCACGCATGATAATCTCCGCCGAGGACGGAATATCGACAACGCCTGCTTCAATTCCCTCGGCATAGCCCTGAATAGCCATAAGCGGCGTTTTTAACTCGTGCGAAGAATTCTGGAAGAATTCATGATTGGCTTCGTGATAATCCTCGATCCTGCTGCCGAGCTTATAGCCGATAACGCTCATAACCGCGATCACGGCGACAAATATCGCAACAAAAACCCAGTTGAGCGATCGAACATAATTCACAAGCGGCTGAATGTTTATATACATTACCGTTGATTGATAAGAGCCGTCCATCGTAAATGTATCGTGATACTTTACAAGCACATAATAGCCCTTATCGGTTATCAGCTTCCTGATATCGCCCTCTTTAAGCGAGCTGAGACTGTAATGCGATCTTATCTCGTTCTCGGAATTCTGCGCGGAGGAATTTGATTCTGAACCCTTTATCGGAGTTCCGCTGAATTCATAGCCTTCGTCAAAGAAATTTATAAAATTGATGTTGCCGCTGAGAAAAGAGCCTTCATATTCATCGTCGGCATAGTCATTGTTTTCAAACTTATCTATATATTCCATCTCGTATTCCAGCGCATTTATCGCTTCCTTTTCAAAATGAGAGGGAACAATGAGGTTGACTATCCCTACAAAGCCCGAAAAAATAACGATAACCGAAATCCAAATTATACAAAGTATTTTCAGTTTAACATGTTTCATTTCTTATCACCGTTAACCTCAATGCGATATCCGAAGCCCCACATTGTTCTGACGCTGACATTGCTCTCACAGGCCGAAAGCTGTTTTCTTATGCGTCTGAGCGTCTCATCGGTAACTCTTGTTTCGACCTTGGTATCATATCCCCATATTGCATTGAGAAGCTCATCCCTCGAATATGCCTTTTCGGGATTTTTCATCATATATGAAAGCATTTTCAGCTCGGTTCGTGTAAGCTTGACGGGTCTGCTGCCGCAAAGAATTTCATTTCTGCTGCTTGAAAAGGTCAAATCACCTATACTTATGTCCTCATCGGACATTTTTGAGCTGCGATCGCCCTTTTCGTTCATATCCATACGGCGAAGCAGTGAACGCACGCGCATGAGAAGCGATGTCGGTCTGAACGGCTTGGTGAGATAATCATCACTGCCTATGGTTATTCCCTGAACATAATCATATTCTGAATCCTTGGCGGTGAGAATAATAATGGGAACACTCGATTCCTCACGCAACTTTCTGCACAGAGTCAATCCGTCCGTGCCCGGCATCATAATGTCAAGAATTACCAGGTCGGCAGGTTTTTCATCAAAGACCGCCTTGAGTTCATCGCCCGTTTCAAATGCGGAAACCTCATATCCGTCGCTTTCCAGAAAGCTTTTGATAAGGTCTCGGATATTCTTCTCATCGTCGGCAATATAAATTGAATGGCTCATATGCCTCCCCCTTTTCATTTTACAGTTTAATTATATATCTTTTCTTTTTGGCTTTCACCGAAAAACAACGTCAAATATGTCACAAAAGTGTCATATACGATTATATCACACGGAACGGTTTCTCACAACATATTTTAAATTTGGCAGGTGAGGAAATTATTTCATCGTTTTTTTCTTTATCCCTTCGGAAAGATAGTTTTCAGATTAAATTTTCCGTCTTTTCGTAGTAGCAACCATCGGCTGTCCGCTTTTTTCTGTTGAATTCAGAGGACGTACGCGCCCTTACTGACTATGTCTAAGTTTCTTCTGACCTTGGGTCGATGCGGTCATCGACTACTACGGAATGTGCCTTTATCGAACATTGTTGGATCCCGCCTTTTTTTGCCTTCTGCCACCAGAATTATAAATTACCAAAAAAAATCAAAAAATTTTATAAAAAAGGATTGACAAATTAAATCTGCTGTGCTATTATATCGTCAACCTACCGAACGGGTAGTTAATTTTGAAAGGAGAATTGCATCATGGCGACATTGTTTAACGCAACCTATACCACCGGAATGTGCATGTGTATGCGCACTTATTGTCATGCCCTTTTTCGATGCGTTCTCAATTCATGAGCTAAATGCTTTTAAAATGCTTTTGACCGGGAACCTCGAAAGGGTTTCCGGTTTATTTTTTGGAGGAATTTTTATGTTGAAGCAATTTACGGTTCTTCTCAGAGCCAATTACAGATTCGGACGAATGTGCCGATGTTGACATAATCGTAAAAAATTGATAAAATAACAATAATTTCTAAAATGAAAGGTAGATATATCATGAAAAAAATAGTTTCACTTTTACTCGTAGCAGTTCTCGCTCTCAGTCTTTTTGCCGGCTGCTCATCATCAAAAAGCGGCAATATCACAATAGCGATTCCGAACGACACCACCAATGAAGCAAGAGCACTGCTTCTTCTTCAGGAAAAGGGCTACATAAAGCTCAAGGACGGCGTAGGCATCACCGCAACGATCAACGACATCGCCGAGAACCCGAAGAACATTGAGTTCAAAGAGATTGAAGCGGCTCAGCTTCCGAACACACTCAAGGACGTTGACTATGCAATCATCAATTCGAACTACGCTATCGAAGCAAAGCTCAACCCGGTAAAGGATTCGCTTATTATCGAAGGTTCGGCTTCCGCCTACGGCAATATTCTTGCAGTTAAGCAGGGCAACGAGAACGCTCCGAAAATCAAGGCACTCAAGGCTGCTCTTGAAAGCAAGCAGGTTGCCGACTATATCAATAATAAATATAACGGTTCGGTTGTCAGCGTTGTTGAGAACCCGGGCGACGGATATGATTCATCGGTAGATTACAATGCGCTCAAGGGCACAACGATCACTGTTGCGGCCTCCCCCGCTCCGCATAAGGAAATCCTTGACGTAGCAAAGGAAATCCTTGCCGCAAAGGGCGTTACGCTTGACATCAAAGAATTTACGGATTACGTTCAGCCGAACAACGTTGTTGAAAACGGTGAGATTGACGCAAACTACTTCCAGCACACTCCGTACCTTGATGACTTCAACAAGGAAAACGGTACACACATTGTCTCGGCCGCAGTTATCCATGTTGAGCCGATGGGTCTTTACGGCGGCAAGCAGACAACACTTGACGCATTGAACAAATAAGTGTAGAATAAGAAGTGCTGTTCGCAACAGGCAGCACTTCTATTTTATGTGGAGTGAAATAAATGATTGAAATAAAACACCTGACTAAAACCTTTGAGACCTCCGACGGAAAGCTTGATGCGCTCAACGATGTTTCGTTGAAAATCGACGACGGCGAAATATACGGAATAATCGGAATGAGCGGTGCAGGCAAAAGCACGCTTGTCCGCTGTATCAATATGCTTGAACGTCCTACACAGGGCAGCGTCATTATAGACGGCGTTGACGTCGGCAGCCTCAGCGATTCCCAGCTTCGCAATGAGCGCAGACAGATAACGATGATTTTCCAAGGCTTTAATCTGCTCATGCAGCGCACATGTCTTAAAAATGTATGCTTCCCGATGGAGCTTGCGGGAGTAAAAAAATCCGAGGCAACAGCCCGTGCAAAGGAGCTCCTTGAAACCGTCGGACTCGGCGACAAGCTCAAAAGCTACCCCGTACAGCTTTCGGGCGGTCAGCAGCAGAGAGTTGCAATAGCAAGAGCCCTTGCGACTCATCCGAAAATTCTTCTCTGCGACGAAGCAACAAGTGCGCTTGATCCCCAGACTACCCAATCGATTCTTTCGCTGATCAGAGATATCCATGACAAGCTCGGCATCACGGTCATTGTTATCACTCATCAGATGAGCGTTGTTGAGCAGATTTGTACCCGAGTTGCCATTCTCGACCGTGGAACCGTCGTTGAGGAAGGAAAGGTCAGTGATGTTTTTGCCGCTCCGAAATCGGACGCCGCAAAGTCATTGGTTTATCCCGACGGATGTGAATTCAATGCGGCAGATTATCCCGACGAAAGCATTATACGTGTTGTATTCAACGGCGCTTCGGCAACGAACAAGCCCCTCATTGCTCAGATGGCAATTGACGAGGGCATCGCCGCCGATATTCTTTCGGCTTCGACCCGTTCGCTTGACGGAAAGGCTTACGGCAATATGCTTCTGGGAATTCCAGGCGGCAAAACCGGACTTAAAAAAGCAATGAATTATCTGAATAACATACCCGATATCTACGTTGAGGAGGTGACAAAACATGCTGAGTGAGTACCTTGCCTCGGAAGAGGTTCAGAAGGCGCTTGAAGTGCTTAAAAATCAATTTCCGCTTGCAATTTGGGAGACGGTCTATGTAACCCTGCTCTCCACACTTTTTGCAATAGTAATCGGTCTGCCGCTCGGCGTGCTTCTTGTTGCCGGAGAGAATAAAAAAATCCTGCGTATTCCGCAGGGCGTTCTCCACGTTATCAACGTTATCATAAACCTTTTGCGTTCCGTTCCGTTCCTCATTCTTATGATAATGGTTTTTCCACTCACAAGACTCATTGTCGGAACGGTCGTAGGCACGCCCGCAACGGTTGTGCCGCTCGTTATCGCTGCTTTCCCGTTCGTTGCGCGACTGGTTGAAAGCAGCCTGAGAGAAATCAATCCGAGTATCATTGAGGCGGCGCAGAGTATGGGCGCTTCCCCATTCCAAATCATCGCAAAAGTCATGATCCCCGAGAGCGTTCCGTCGCTCATTTCAAACGGAACTATCGCTCTCACGACTGTTCTCGGTTATTCGGCAATGAGCGGAATTATCGGAGGAGGAGGCCTTGGCAAGATAGCCATAAACTACGGTTATTACAGATATCAGTATCTTATAATGGTATTCGCCGTTGTGTTCCTGATAATCCTTGTGCAGATCTTCCAAAGCCTCGGAACTTTTCTCGCCGCAAAATGCGATAAGAGACTTAAAAACAGAAAATAAAATTTCAATAAAACAGCTTTGCAAACAAAAATTTTTTATTTGCGTGGCTGTTTTTCTGCTATATTGTTATATATAAAAAAAGCATTAAATGTTGACTTTTGTTGATTTTTATGATTAAATATTACTATATAAACTGAAGTAGTATGCGTATCGAGGTGTTGAAATGAAGTTTATCAGAATCCTGGTCTTAATAGTATTTGTTCTTGTCGTAGGCGCATGGTCAGTCAACGTTGTTCTCGATAAAACCATCAGGGATCACACTCCCCCCGTTATAACATCGGACCGTGATTTGCTTGAGCTTTCCGTCAAAGACGACAAAAGCAAGCTGGTCTCGGGCTTAAAGGCAACCGACGACCGTGACGGCGACCTTACTTCCGAAATTCTTGTCGGCTCTCATTCAAAGTTCATTTCCGAAGGCGTGTGCGACATAACTTATCTCGTTTTCGATTCGAGCAACAATGTGGGCAAATATACACGACGGGTAAAATATACGGATTATACCGAGCCTGTATTCACACTTAAGGAACCCCTTATGTTCAATTCCGGCGACACGGTTTCCATGTTCTCAAAAATCAGCCTGACCGATTGTCTTGACGGCGACATTTCCTCAAAGGTCAAGATCGTTGTTAATGACGTTGACAATTCCAAGCTCGGCACATACTATGTTACGTTTGAAGCCTCCAACAGCTATGCCGATGTTGTTAACCGAAAGCTTCCGGTCAACATTGTTAACGACACTATTGACTCTCCCCTCATTGAGCTTACGGATTACCTTATATATATCAATGTCAACGACACCGTCGAGCCTCGCAAATTCATTAAATCCGTCACAGATAAATATGACGAAAAAACGGATATAAGCAAGGTTTCGATAACCTCAACAGTTGACACAACAACTGCAGGTGTAAATCAGATCAAATATGAATACACCGATTCAAAGGGACTGACAGGCCATTCATTCCTTATAGTTATTGTCAGAGAGGGATAACATTATGAAAGAAACCACGACGACTAAATCGAATCAGATGAATATATTCATAGTCCTCAGAGATGTTTGGCACAATGCCCTGTTTATTCTGATGGCTGCGATTATCGGATTCTCCGCCGTGACCATTTACGGCAGATATGTCCGTGTTCCCGAGTATACGTCATCCTCTACTCTTGTTGTTGCTGCAAAGAGCACAACCTATGCCAATGCCTATGCGGCGCTTTCGACTGCATCCTCAATGGCAGGCGTTCTCAAGGAGGTCTTTGAGAGCGATATACTCATGCAAAAGGTCGAGGAGAGCGAGGGTAATCTGCCCGCCGGGATCTCCGTTTCGGCAAATGTTATTTCCGGAACGAACCTTCTTGTGCTTGAGGTCACGGCCAACGACCCGAAAACCGCCTATGTTGTCAGCAATTCAATACTGAAAAATTACAACGGAATTTCCGATTATCTTTTCTCAAATGCCGTTCTTGAAACGGTCTCGGAGCCGCAGATTCCGACAGTTGAATCCAATTCGTTTAACATGAAAATGTATCGGCTCATTGCCGCTATTGCAATGGCTGCGCTCTATGTTATCGCCGTTGTTACCTCCTGTATTACAAGAAAAACCTTCAAAACCGTTTACAGCGCACAGGAGGAGCTGGACGGAGATTGCTTCGGCGTCATCAGTCACGAGAAAAAATTACAAACCTTCAGATCTTTTATTCGCAAGCCTCGTAAATCTGTTTTGATAAATTCCCCGACATGCAGCTTTTCTTTTGAAGAAAGCAACAGAAAATTTGCTGAAAACCTCAGGTTTAAAATGGATCAGAACGGATATAAGCGTGTGCTTGTAACAAGCGTTGCAGAAAACGAGGGCAAATCAACAGTTTCCACCAACCTCGCCATTGCCCTGAGCAGTATGGGCAAAAGGGTTCTGCTTGTCGATGTCGATTTCAGGAAGCCCGCGCTTTATAAAATCACCGAGAGGGAAAAGAAGTCAATTCCCGACCTTATTTCGTACATCGACGGACAGTCGGATTTTGATGATATCATCCGCAAGTTTTCAAGAACGGGCGTTGATATGATAATGAACTTCGGTTCAAAGAAAGAGTCAACCGTATATATTCATTCAGTAAGGCTTCAGGAGCTTCTTGATTACGCCGATAAGAAATATGACTATATTGTTCTTGACTCATCCCCAATAATCGTAGGAACCGACGTTCAGCTTGTTTCGGATATCGTTGACTGCTCGCTGATAGTTGTCCGTCACGATTATGTCCGCCTTTCCGACATCAACACCGCCATTGAAGATATTAAGGAAGGCAACGCAAAATATTTAGGTTATGTTCTCAATGATTATCGTGAATTTAATATGCATGTAGCCGGCGACAGCATTTACGGCTACAGCCATTACGAAAACTACGAATACGGCAAAACAGCCGAAAACAACTACATTGAGGAGCGAAAATGAGTAATATGAATTCAAACAGATATAATGATGACGTCCTTGACCTTCATGTTCTGCTGAGGGATGTTCTGAAAATATTCAAAAGAGCGTGGTGGATCTGCGTTTCGGCATTCGTTGCCGTTTCCGTAATCTTCTGCGCCTATCAGAAATATACATATGTTCCCACCTATGAATCCAAGGCATCTTTCACTGTCAATACGACAACCTCATATGCCGAAATAGCCGCTTCATACGGCTTCTACTATGATTCCGCCAACGCCGAGCAGATGGCAAAGGTTCTTCCCTATATTCTTAAAAGCTCCGTTTTCAATGAGATTCTGAAGGAAGAGCTCGGTGAAGAAAGAATAAACGGAACAATTTCGCTTAATGCAATCAAAAATTCAAATCTTTTCTCAATTTCTGTTGTCAGTCAAAATCCCAATGATGCCAAGGCAATTCTCGATGCCGTTGTCAAACGTCTTCCCGACGTTTCGAGATACGTTATCGGCGAAACAAAGCTGAATATCGTTCAACCCAGCTCCGTTCCGACGCAGCCGAACAACAGAATCAGCTATTTGAAATCCGTTATTATCTGCTTTGCAATAACCTTTATCGCAAGCTTGTTGATTATAATAATTTTTGCTCTGTTCAGAAAAACAATTCAGACAGAACAGGATTTCAACGATAAGTTAAATATGAACTGCATGGGCATTATTCCTTACATAAAGGTCGGAAAAAAAAGAGGTTCACACCCTATCTATGCCGATGAGAGCACAGAAAACGGCAAGAGATATTCCGAAAGCATGAAGGCTCTTTCGCTCAAGGTAGTTCGCTCAATGCAAAAGACGGACACCAAGGTGCTTATGGTCACTGCCGCACTTGCAAACGAAGGAAAAAGCTCAGTTGCCATCAATTTGGCTCGCTATATCAAGGCGGGTAACCCAAACAAAAAGGTTGCTCTTATTGACCTCGATCTCAGAAAGCTTTCAGTCAGCAGAGAACTTGAGAATAAGAAAAACTATTGTTCGCTCAGCAAGCTCCTCGGTGAGACGAGAACTGTTAAAAAACGCTTCATCGACAATAAAGTTCTTCGTGTTCAGTCCGAGAGCTGTGATAAAAAAATCAAAAGACTATTTAATGAAAATCCAAAAGACTTCGTTGTTTTCGGCAGCGACGCTCCAAGCAAAAGTCCGGAGAAAAAACTCAATGACGAAAAAATGTATGATTTCATGAAGGAGCTCAGAGCAATTGCCGATTATGTAATCATTGATTCGCCGCCTTGCGCAATAACAACGGATCCCCTTTTGATTTCCGAATACAGTGACGGAATCCTCTTCGTTATCCGTCAGGATTCGACCCACAGATGGACGATTCTTGATTGCATAAACAATATTTCAACCCGAGGCTGCAATATTATCGGCGGAGTTCTCAATGCCGCCAAGGAAAGCATACTTGACCCCGGATACAGCTACGGCTATTACGGCTACGGACGCTACGGCAAGTACGGCAAATACGGTTATCGCAGCTACGGCGGATACGGTTACGGCAAATACGATTACGATGAAGCAACCGAAAAAAAATAATTATCAAGCATTAAGTCAAGGAGCATGATTATGAGAGTAAAGGATCAGCTTGTTCTGCGCGAAATAGCGGGACAGTATATCATTGTTCCCATAATGGAACGTGTTAAGGAAGTGCCGTCTATGGTTTATATTTCCTCCTCCGCCGCATATCTCTGGCAGCATATGGAAGGCAGGGAATTCACTCTTGACGAGCTTGTTGACCTCATCATTTCAAAATACAAAAACGTCACCCGAGAAAAGGCGCAGGAGGATATAATCACTTTCCTGCAAATTCTCGCAAGAAATAATATATTGGATATGAGTGATGACGCATGAATGAAAGCACAAGCCTTCCGATTGCGGCAGCTCCGTTTGAAATGCTCATTGACGCAAGAAAAAATGCTGTTCCGCTGTTTGCTTCCTTTGAGTTAACGCCGAGATGCAACTTTAATTGCAAAATGTGCTACGTGCATATCAAGGACAGCGAAATCGAATCTCACGGAAAAGAGCTCGGCGCGGAGCAATGGATAGAACTCGGACGTCAGGCAATGCAATCGGGAACACTGTTCCTTTGCATAACGGGCGGTGAGCCGACGAGACATCCCGATTTTTGCAAAATATATTACGAGCTTTCGCGTATGGGCTTCATAATAACCCTGCAAAGCAACCTATACCACCTCAGCGATGAATGTATTGAGCTTTTCAAGAAATCGCCGCCGAAGTGCATAAAATTTACAATCTACGGTACGAGCGACGCCACATACCAAAGGTTATGCGGAACAGACAACGGATTTACTGAGGTTGCAAAAAACATTAAGCTTATAAAGTCTCTCGGAATTTCGCTTGAGGCCGTTACGACCGTCACAAGAGATAATGTTGACGATTTGCCCGAAATTCAAGAGCTTATGAAAAATCTCGACATTCCATGGGCCTTTTCGGCAGGTTTGCGTAAATCCGTCAGAGGCGCCGATTCCGAGGCGGAATCGCTTCGTCTGCCCGATAGCGCATACCCTCGGCTTTGTGAGGATGCAGAGTATTTGCTGAAAGAAAAAAGTTCAAAAAGTGCAGCCAAGCCCTGCGAGAAATGCAAGGAGTACCGTACGGGCTTTTGGATAAAATGGGACGGAAAAATGACCTTTTGCTCCTTTCTTGATGAACCTGACATAAACGCCGTCTCGCTCGGAATTGCCGAAGCGTGGAAGCGCCTTGTGGACTTTGAAGAAAAGCTCCAATGGCCGGAGGAATGTCAAAAGTGTAAATGGACAAAGGCTTGTCCCAGATGTGCCGCAACGCTTGCAACAGAGAGCGGCACAGTTTATAAAGTTAACAAAGATTATTGCCGATATATCGACAAAATCTTTAATAATACGATTGGAGGAATAAAACATGGATGAGTATGTACCCGTAGAAGCATATGACGTAATGCTCGGCTCGGACGGATTTTCGACAACCGGAAGCGGCGACCCGAACCGTGCTTCCGACGCAACCGGAAGCGCAACAGCTCACTGGAACCTTGACACAGGTGTTACCGGTAAAGGCTGGGATCTTCTGTACTACGATTTTGCAAGCGGTACGGTTAAAACCATGAATGTTTACGGTTCAAACCATGACGAGGTTGAAGCAAAGATTGTTCCCTACCTTAACATGTACGGCGGAAGCTACGTTGCAAGCATCGGTTGTTCGTGATGACGGGATATTCTTATCAAATAATCATTCCCGTCAGCTTTGACTACAAGGACGAATACTGGCAAAAATTTGCTTGTATCTCCCCTGTCGAATCTGTTCTGTCACTCAAATTCAAGGAGAGAACCGCCGATCGCTATGAGGTTGAGTCTCTCACAGGCGAGCTCGGCGGTAAAGCCTTTTGCGTTTCGCAATCAATTCTCTCGATAGATGATGACTTCACAAAAGGCACGATATTCGGCAGCAGCAAGGATTACAACGGAATTTACGGCTGTTCCATGGTCGCTCTTTACGGCAATCTGATTCGCAGGAACACAATTGTTATGCACAGCAGTCTTATCGACGTCAACGGCGACGGAATTCTGTTTACCGGACCGTCGGGGACCGGCAAGACAACGCAGGCAGAGCTTTGGCAGGAACACCGCGGTGCGGAAATCGTCAACGGTGACATGGTTTTTATTCACAGGGATAGTGACGGAAGTTTCTATGCCTACGGTTCGCCGTGGCACGGTTCGTCGAAATACTGCCTGAATAAAAAACTGCCGATAAAGGCAATTATCGTTCCCGTTAAGTCAGAGAAATGCTTAATAGCCGAGATCAAGGGAATGGACATGCTGAAATGCGTTTTACCCGAGGTCATGCTGCCCGACTGGTTTGACGGATGCAAGGATTTGGGAATAAGCACACTTGATGAGCTGCTCAAATGCACACCCGTTTATCGCCTTGAATGTACAAAGGATATACATGCGGTAAAGACAGTAGAAAAAGAGTTAGGAACATCGAATTGAAAAGCATTGAAAAGATCAAAAAATATTTGAATCACAATGAAATAAAGAAAATCCTTCACTCATGGAGCTGGATATTCAGCTATATTCTCCGCTACAAGGGTCAGGTTATAGCCTTCTCCCTTATCGGACTTATTTCCACCGGACTCGGTCTTTTTACATCATGGGTGCTCAAGGATCTTATCGACTCAGTAACCGGCGAAATTTCCATGAAAATCGCACCGGTTGCCGCAGTGTATCTCGGAACAGCCATAGCAAAGATATTTATCACCGCACTTACAAACCGTGTATCGCTGAAAATACGGCTCAATGTCGGAATCAAAATCAAAAATGATGTTTATGACAAGCTCATGAACACCGAGTGGACTGCAATATCGGCTTTTCACTCCGCAGACATAATGACAAGAACAGGCGCCGATGTCGGCATCGTTTCAAATATGGTGCTCAGCTATATCCCGAATGTTGTAACGGCACTCGTCAACTTTATCGGAGCCTTCTTTATAATACTTCACTACGACCCGCTCATGGCTCTTATTGCGCTGGCAGGCGCTCCGATAACTGTTCTGACCGCAAAATTCCGTTTCGGTAAAGCCACGGAATTTCAGATAAAAAACCGTGAGCTTGCCGGCGAACGCCTTGCTATTGAGGAGGAAAGCTATCAAAACCTCCAAACTATTAAATCCTTCGGACTTGTCGACCTCTTTTCACAGAGATTCAGGGAATTCCAGCAAAAGGGCTACGGCGTTGCAATGGAGCAGAACCGCTATCAGAACCAAATGATGATAGTTATGAGCCTTATGGGTCAGCTTGTGACCTATTCCTGTTACGGTTTTGCACTGTACAGACTTTGGAAGGGTGACATAACATATGGAACTCTTTCGCTTTTCATGTCAATGGCAGCTTCACTGACCGGCTCGTTCAGCTCTGTCGTTTCTCTCGTTCCCTCCTTTATCAGGGCAGGCATAAGCGCAGGCAGAGTTCTCGATGTGCTTGAGCTTCCGACCGAAAAAACTGAACTAACGGAATATGAAAAACAATTTATAGATAAAAGTAAAAACAAGAAGCTGACTCTTGTATGCAAGGATATAACCTGTGCATATAATGACGACGCTGTTGTATATAAAAATTCCTCGCTCACCGCACAGAGCGGCAAAATCACTGCACTTATCGGTGCTTCGGGCAAGGGGAAGACCTCAACACTCAGGCTTTTTCTCGGCCTTATGAAGCCGAAATCCGGCAGTATTTCCGTAACGAACGAGGACGGAGACAGGATTGAGCTAAGCGCGGCAACAAGAAAGCTTTTCAGCTATGTGCCGCAAAATAACACCGTTTTTTCGGGAACAATTGCCGAAAATCTCCGCCTTGTAAAGCCGGACGCAACCGATGAGGAACTTATAAAGGTTCTCCGAGACGCCTGTGCATGGGAGTTTGTCAGCAAGCTCTCCGAAACGATAAATACAAAAATCACCGAACGGGGACAATGCTTCTCTGACGGACAAAATCAACGTCTTTCAATTGCAAGAGCGCTCCTCGCCGACACACCTATTCTTCTTCTTGACGAGGCAACAAGCGCACTTGACGTTGAAACGGAAGAAGAGGTTATATCAAATATACTCACATACAATCGCAACAAGATGATAATTCTCACATCGCACAAGCCGAGCGTTTTCAATCTTTCGGACAGCATTTATTCCGTGTCCGAAAACGGCATTGTGCTTTTGGACAGGAAAGATACTCATTATGAATAACCGATATGACAATCTTTTCAAAATCCTGAATACAGCCTTAACGGGCGAGGTCTTTGAATTGGACAAGCCCGATTTCAAGCTGCTGACAGGCTTGGCTTTTCAGCAAGAGGTTGCACCGATCTTTCTTGAGGGTGCAGTTAAATATGCGGAGTTTTCCCCTGCCCCTGTTGCCATTAAAGCGGAGCTGATATCAAAATCGACAAGCTCGGTTGTCACACAAACGCAAAATACGGCTGAGTTTTATTCAATATATAACAAGCTTCTCTCGGCAGGACTGAAACCCATAGTTTTAAAGGGTCTTATCTGCCGCAAGGCTTACGGCAGACTTGAAAATCACCGTGCTTCCGGCGATGAGGATATATATGTTTCCGAGCATGACTTTTCACTCTGCCTCCGTGTTCTCAACGAAAACGGATATACGGCAGACAATGAAGGTGACTTTTCCTTAAAATATTTAAAAAGGATACAGACCGTTTCATTTCATAACAGACGCAATCATTTGAAAATCGAGGTTCACCTGAATCTTTTCGGGACTCAGAATTCGTTCCGCACGGCAATGAACCGCGTTTTTGACAAAGCGCTGAAAAATCCTTACGAAATCAATTATGACGGCAACAGGCTGTACACGCTTGACCCGACAAATCATTATATATTTTTATTTTTACATTATCTAAAGCATTTTATGACCACCGGCGCAGGCATCAGACACATCATGGATCTCGCCGTGTTTGGAAATAAATATAAAAAAGAAATCGACTTTTCATCTGCAGAAAAGGTTTTTTCCGAATTTATCGGAGGTGCTTTTTATGCCGACACCGTTGAGCTTATGAAGCTTCTCGGCGGCGAAGAAAACACCCCGTCAAAGCAGCTCGATCCGAGCACACTTTGTGAGGATCTTATCAACGGAGGTACCTTCGGACTCGATGATAAGGAGATAACCTACGCAAGTACGTTTATTTTTTCAAAAACCGGCGGAAGCAGATTCGGACTTCTGCGCTCGGTCTTCCCCTCTTACGATTTAATGTCGGCAATGCACCCCGAGCTTTATGATAAGCCATGGAAGCTGCCATCATTATATTGCAAGAGAATAGTCAAGTATGTAGGTCACAAGCGTGACCCCGAGCTTGAAAGGGACGCCGTAAAAAAGGCGAAAGAACGTATTAAACTGATTACAGATTATAATTTAAAAAAGAAATAGGAATTTTCTGAAGGGGATGTTTTTATGAAAATACCGTTTTCTCCGCCGGATCTGACCGATGCGGAAATTGAGGAAGTTGCCTCAGCTATAAAATCGGGCTGGATCACAACGGGACCTAAAACCAAGGAGCTTGAAAGGGAGGTTGCCGCTCTCTGTCACACCAACAAAGCGGTTTGTCTCTCATCTCAGACCTCATGTGCCGAAATGGCGCTCCGTCTGCTCGGCATCGGTGAGGGTGACGAGGTTATTGTTCCCGCATACACCTACACGGCTTCGGCAGAGATTGTTTGTCATGTTGGTGCAAGGTTGATCTTTATCGACAGTCAGCCCGACTCTCTCGAAATGGATTATGACGCAGTTGAAAAAGCAATAACAGATAAAACCAAGGCTATTATCCCTGTTGATATCGGAGGTGTTCCCTGCGATTATGACCGAATCTTCTCAATCGTTGAGAAGAAAAAGGAGCTTTTCACTCCGTCCAATGATATTCAGTCTAAGTTCGGCAGAATAATCGTCTGCGCCGACACCGCTCATGCGTTCGGTTCAACATGGCACGGTAAGCCTATAGGCTCGGTCGCAGATTTTTCTGCATTCTCATTCCATGCCGTAAAGAATTTCACGACTGCGGAAGGCGGTGCACTGACTTGGAAGCCTAATGACGCTCTCGACGATGAAGAGCTTTATAAGCGGGTTCAGCTTTATTCGCTTCATGGTCAGTCGAAGGACGCTTTAAGCAAAAACCAGCTCGGCTCATGGGAATATGATATTCTCGGCCCATGGTATAAATGCAACATGACGGATATTCATGCCGCAATCGGTCTCGCTCAGATGAAGCGTTATCCGTCTCTTTTGAAGCACCGTCGTGAGATTATCGAAAAATTTGACAACGCATTTAAGCCGTTGGGAGTTCATACACTCCACCACTTTACCGACGAGTATACCTCTTCGGGTCATCTTTATCTGACAAGAGTGTTCAAGAAGAACGGCGAACCCATCAGCGATGAAGAACGCCGTGAGATAATCATTAAGATGGCAGAGCGTGGAATCACAACCAATGTTCATTTCAAGCCGCTGCCGATGATGACAGGCTATAAGAAGCTCGGCTTTGATATCAAGGATTATCCCAATGCCTACGCGCATTACGCAAATGAAATCAGCCTTCCTCTTTTCAGCCGTCTGACGGACGAAGAGGTTGACTACATAATCGATAATTATACAGATGTAATCAAGGAATACATATAAAGTTATTTAATTTTATTACAACGGGGGTTTTGCCGTGTATATCGTTATCGGCGCATCAAGCTTCATCGGCGTATATACTGTCGATGAATTTATAAAGCAAGGCTGTGAAGTCACCGTCACAGGCAGAAACAACAAATTTCGTGAACACTATGACCGCCTTGGCGTTCCATACATAAACCTTGATCTTACCGAGAAAAAGGATTTTGACAAGCTTCCAAAAGAGGGAGTTGACGGCGTTATTCTCCTTGCAGGCTTACTGCCCGCCAATGCACAGGTTGACCTTAATACAGACGAAAATGCGGCGGATTATTTTGAAATTAACACAATCGGAACGATCAACGTTCTCGAATATTGCCGCAAAAACGGGATAAAAAGAGTTATTTCCAACTGCTCCTATGCCGATGTAAGAGGTGCATGGGGCAAAGGCGTAATTACAGAGGACGAACCGAGAGATTTCATATACACAGGCGACCACGCAGTTTATGTTTTCTCCAAAAATGCGGCAAACGACGTGCTTGAATATTACAATCAGCAGCACGGAATGAAAAACGCATGGTTCCGTTTTCCTCCCGTTTACGGTGTAGGTCCGCATGACAGCCTTTATATTAACGGCACTCTAAGAAAATCAGGACTTAAAATTTTCATTGACAATGCAAGTGAGGGCAAGGATATCTGCATTTTCGGTGACCCTAATCTCAGCCGTGATGTTATCTATGTCAAAGACGTTGCTCATGCCTTTTATCTTGCAATGAAAAGCGTGCAGACATACGGACTTTATAACATGACCTCAGGCAGAGGTGTTACGCTTCAAGAACAAGCAGAGGTTATCCGTGACCTTTGGGCACCGTCCGAGAATCAAAAATCAAAAATAACCTACAAACCGGAAATTGTAAACAATACGCCGTCTTATTTATTCTCTATGGAAAAGGCAAAGTATGATTTCGGCTTCGTCCCAGAATATGCAGATTTCAGAACAATGATGACTGATTACAAGAAGGATTTAGATAGAAATAAATATCAGGAGCTTTTCAACTATGTTAAATGACAAAAAAAACAATGGTTTTTCCCTTGCACCTGATAACACAAAGCCTTCGGGAAGTCTGATTTACAGAATAATAAAAAGAGGCTTTGATGTTTTATTTTCCGCCGTATTGATGATTCCAGTCGGGATTTTAATCGGGATTTTTTCTTTTGCTATCAAGCTTGACGACGGCGGCTCGGTATTCTATATGGCTGAAAGAACAGGACGTTTCGGAAAAACATTTAAGATGTTCAAGCTGCGCTCGATGAAAGAGAATGCACCCGATATCCGTCTTGCCGACGGCTCAACCTACAACGGCGACGACGACCCGAGAGTAACTCGTTTCGGCAAATTTGCAAGAAAAACGAGCGTTGACGAACTTCCGCAGATAATCAATATTTTAAAGGGCGATATGAGCTTCATAGGACCACGTCCCGATACGCCAATAGGCTCGGCAGCATATACCGATGAAGAAAAAATCATACTCACAGTCCGCCCCGGAATCACCGGATACAATCAGGCAATTAACAGAAACTCGGTGCTTACCAAAGAGAAGTTTGCAAACGACATCTATTATGTTAGGCATCTTTCGCTTTGGTTTGATATAAAAATTATATTTATGACCCTCATGACCGTTTTAAAAAGAAAAAATGTTAACCGTGATGGAGCAAACTTAGATGATACCTTCGTTCTTGAAAACGAAAAAGAGACAACGGAAATCAAATAACCTCAGGACTGTTTTATGAAGAAAAAGATAATGATTTTGGGAGCAAGTATTCTTCAGCTTCCGGCAATTAAAAAAGCAAAAGAAATGGGACTTCTTCCGATCGTCGTGGATATGAATCCCCGTGCCGTCGGCTTCTCCGAGGGTAATATCCTCAAGGAGGTCATCAGCACTATCGACATTCCCGCCGTAGTTGACGCCGCAAAGCGACACAGGGTTGACGGGGTAATGACTCTCGCATCCGATATGCCGATGCGCTGCGTTGCCGCCGTTGCCAAGGAGCTCGGGATAGTCGGAATAAGCGACGAAACGGCAATCAAGGCGACTGACAAGGGTGAGATGCGTAAGGCTCTTGCCGCTCATAATGTTCCCATTCCAAAGTTCCATGTTGTTTCAAGCAAGCAGGAATTTGATGAGATCGTTCCACTGTTCACAACACCGTTTATCGTAAAGCCTGCCGACAATTCAGGCAGCCGCGGGGTGATCAGGCTCTCTGATTCATCCGATAAGGCCGCCGTTGACAGCGCCTATGAATACAGCCTTGAATCCTCAAGGAACGGCAAGGTTGTTGTTGAGGAATTCATGGAAGGTCCCGAGGTCAGTGTAGAAACTCTGAGCGTTGACGGAAAATGTCATGTCATTCAAATTACGGATAAGATCACAACCGGCGCACCTCATTTCGTTGAAATGGGTCACACTCAGCCCAGCAGACTGGATAAAAAAACAACGGACGAGATAAGCCGAATAGCAAGAGAAGCGAACAGAGCCGTCGGAATAAGCAACGGTCCGTCACATACGGAAATCATTGTAACAAAGGACGGCCCGAAGATTGTCGAACTCGGTGCAAGACTCGGCGGAGACTGCATAACGACCCACCTTGTTCCGCTCTCAACCGGTATGAATATGGTTGAAAGTTGCATCAAAATTGCCATGGGTGAAAAGCCGGACCTCTCTGTTATCATTGACCGCGGAGCGGCAATACGCTACTTTCCCCAGCATAGAGGAACGGTTGAAAGCATTGAAGGCTTGGAAGAGGCAAGAAAAATTGACGGAGTCGTTTCAATAAACATTGTTCACGATGTCGGCGAAACGATTACGGACGTTACGGACAGCGGCTCGCGCATGGGCTTTATAATCGCACAGGGCAGCAACGCCGATGCCGCCGTTAAAACATGCGAGGAAGCCATGGATAAGATAAAGATTACCATTCGTTGAGAGGATTAGTCGGATAATGAAAATTTTAACCTTTAGCTGTTACTATACCCCGGAAATTGCGGCAAGCATGTACCTGACAGAGGATATGCTGAAAGGCATGGCTGAAGCGGGTCACAGCATTGAAATGTATGTACCCGTACCCTGCCGAGGAGTCAGCGACGAAGTTAGAAATGAATATAAAAAAAAGAAAACTGAGATTCTTTACGACGGCAAGCTGACGATTCACAGATTTGCGCTTTATAAAGAGGGCAGAAATTCCCTCATGCGTGCTTTCCGTTACGGCCTTTTGAATCTCATTTTTATAATAAAAGGTTTGAGCAAAAAAGCTGATGTTATATTTACCCAAAGCACTCCTCCGACTCAGGGAATGATGTCAGGATTTCTGAAAGCCTGCAAAAAGATACCGTTTGTATATAATCTCCAGGATATTTTCCCCGATTCCCTTGTAAATACGGGTATGACATCCGAGGGAAGCATCATTTGGAAAATAGGACGTGCGGTCGAGAATTATACATACCGCCATGCCGATAATATCATAGTTATTTCAGAGGATTTTAAAAAGAATATAATGGCAAAGGGCGTTCCCGAAAATAAGATTACGGTCGTTCCGAACTGGGCGGATACGCAAGGCGTTCACCCGATCGGAAGAAAGGACAATAAGCTTATCAAAAAGTACGGACTTGACCCGAGCCTATTTTATATAACCTATTGCGGCAATATCGGATATACGCAAAACATGGAGCTTCTGCTTGAAGCCGCAAAGATTTTGAAGTACGAAATTCCGCAGCTTCGTTTTGCTCTCATCGGCGACGGTGCGGCAATGGACGAGATAAGTAAAAGAATAGCCGACGAGCATATTGAGGACGTTATTCATATTCCGTTCCAGCCGTACGACGATATTGCACATGTTTTCAGCCTCGGCGATGTCGGACTTATAATCAGCAAGCCGAATGTCGGAAGTAATTCCGTGCCGAGCAAAACATGGAGCATTATGGCGGCGGAAAAGCCGCTTCTCGCCTCATTTGATAAAGAAAGTGAGCTTTGCAAAATCATTGAAGAAAACGATTGCGGTCTTGTTGCCGACGCAGGCGACCTTGACGGATTTATTGAGGCGGTCAAAAAAATGTATAACGACCGTGAAAAAGCAATTTTGCAGGGCAAAAACGGAAAAACTTTTCTTATGTCCGAGTTTGACAGAGACACCTGCGTGAAGAAATATGTTGAAACGCTTGAAAAGGTTGTGAAGTAACATGAGTGCATTGATAAATGTAGCACTTTCAAAAATTAAAAGTATTTTTAATTCCCGCATAGCCTTTTCGGCAATTTTATATAACAGTAAAATTGATAAGACTTCTGCTGTACGTCAAGGATCACGGCTTTACGGAGTTACAATGGAAAAATACTCCTACGTTGCAAGAAATTCGCTGATTCAAAACACATCAATAGGTGCATTTTGCTCAATCTCAGAGGGGTGCAACATAGGCATGCCGTCACATCCAACAAATCTTGTTTCTACCTCCCCTGTTTTTCTCTCGGGAAGAAATTATCTCAAAAAAAACTTTTCTTCCGTCGCTTATGAAGATTGTCCCCTTACAACAATAGGCAACGACGTTTGGATTGGTGCTCATGCCCAGATAAAAAGCGGAATAACGATAGGAACAGGATCTATTGTTGCCGCAGGTGCAGTTGTGACAAAGGACGTACCTCCATATGCCATAGTCGGCGGAGTTCCTGCTAAAATTATCAGATACCGTTTTCCGGAAGAAACAGTTGAGAAACTTCTGAAAAGCGAATGGTGGAAATTATCCGACAAAGAAATTGCCGCAAGAGCTGAATATGTCGGTGAACCGAAAGATTTTTTACGAGAGGAAGTCTGAGATGAAAATAGTTCATCTTTGTCTTGGCGCATTTTTCCCGGATAACTATTCATATCAAGAAAATATGTTGCCGAAATTCCATAAAAAACAGGGTTACGATGTTGAAGTGATCGCTTCCCTTGAAACATTTGATAATGACGGAAAAACGTGTTATTACAGCGAGGCAAAGCGCTACACAAACGAAAATGATGTATTGGTTACAAGGCTCAACTACAAATCTCCGGATAAAATTTATAAAAAGCTTAAAAGGTTTTCAGAATTGAGTCAGGCTCTTGAAATGGCAAAGCCCGATATTTTATTTATTCATAATGTTCAGTTCCTTGACATGGACAAGGTCGTTTCATATCTTAAAAGGAACAAAAAAGTTAAAGTCTTTTGTGACAATCATGCCGATTTCACTAACAGTGCAAAGGGATTTGTTTCACGAAAAATTCTTCACGGAATCATCTGGAAGCACTGTGCCAAAAGTATTGAGCCTTACACAACAAAGTTTTACGGCGTTCTTCCCGCAAGAGTTGACTTTCTCAAGGAAGTGTATGGTCTCCCGGAGGAAAAATGCGAGCTGCTTGTTATGGGCGCCGATGACGACAGGGTTTCACAGGCCTCAGATCCGGCGGTCAGGGAAGCTGTCAGGAAGCGTTATAAAATCAATGACGACGAAATATTGCTTGTAACGGGCGGTAAAATCGACCACAATAAGACGCAGACCTTAACGCTGATGGATGCAATAAACAAGCTGGATAATCCTAAAATTAAGCTCACCGTGTTTGGAAGCGTTGTTCCGGAGCTGAAAGAAAAATTCAACTCCCTTTTAAGCGACAACGTAATATATTCGGGTTGGAAGAAATCCGATGATATTTACGATGAATTTGCCGCTGCGGATATAGTTGTTTTTCCGGGACTTCATTCGGTTCTTTGGGAGCAGGCTGTCGCTATGGGCAAGCCGTGTATATTTAAAAGAATCAGCGGTTTCACTCATATTGATATAGGAGGCAACTGTCTTTTCTTTGAAAACGACAGCGAGGGCGAATACATAAAAAAAATCAAGCTTTCTATAGAAAAGCTTGATGAAATAAAATATGCCGCTGAAACTCACGGCAAGGAAAAATTTTCCTACAACAATATAGCCAAAAGATCTGTTGAAGCAGAATAAAACAAAAAAGGAATTGGTGATCGGTAATGTCTTTGTACGAAAAACTTATCAGTAAAGAAGAATCATTGTCCGTTGTCGGCCTCGGCTATGTCGGCATGCCGCTGGCTGTTGCTTTCGCCGCAAAAGGCTTAAACGTTATAGGTTTTGACCTCAATGAAAAGAAGATAAATCTTTACAAATCAGGCATCGACCCGACAAAGGAGGTCGGTGACGAGGCTATACGCTCAACAACAATATATTTCACACCCGATGAAAAGGATTTGAGAAAGGCGAAATTTCATATTGTTGCCGTTCCGACACCTGTAAATACAGACCATACTCCCGACCTTACTCCCGTTATCGGAGCTTCGCAAATTGTCGGACGCAACCTTACCAAGGGTTCAATCGTTGTTTTCGAGTCAACCGTTTACCCGGGCTGTACCGAGGACGTATGTATCCCCGTACTTGAAAAGGAATCGGGACTCAAATGCGGCGTAGATTTTAAAATCGGCTACTCACCCGAGAGAATCAACCCGGGCGACAAGGTTCACCGCCTTGAAAATATACATAAGATAGTTTCTGGAATGGATAAAGAGTCACTTGACGAAATCAAAAATATTTACGATATCGTTATCGAGGTCGGCACTCATCCCGTATCAAACATAAAGACCGCTGAGGCGGTAAAGGTTGTCGAAAACAGCCAGCGTGATATCAACATTGCCTTTATGAATGAGCTTGCAATGGTATTTGACCGCATGAACATTGACACAAACGAGGTCATTGACGGAATGAATACAAAATGGAACGCTCTCGGCTTCAGACCGGGTCTTGTCGGCGGACATTGCATCGGCGTTGACCCCTATTATTTCACCTATGAAGCGGAAAAGCTCGGCTATCACAGTCAAATCATTCTCAGCGGACGTATTGTAAACGACAATATGGGCAAATACGTCGCCGATGCCGCTATCAAAAAAATGGTTGAAGCAGGACAGGCTCCCAAGAACAGTAAGGTCGTCATTATGGGTCTCACTTTTAAAGAGAACTGCCCCGATATCAGAAACTCAAAGGTTGAGGATATCATAAAAAGACTCCATGAGTATGAGATCAAGCCGCTTGTTGTTGACCCGTGGGCAAACAAGGCGGAGGCACTTGCCGAATACGGCATCGAGCTTACGGATATGAACGATGTCCATGACGCAGACTGCGTTATTATGGCAGTCGCTCATAAAGAATTCAAAGACCTTAGATTGGACGGAGCATCAAAGCTGTTCAACGACAAGCTCGCCGCAGAAAGCAGAGTTTTCCTTGACGTTAAAGGCTTATACACCGTCGAGGAGCTTGAAAACTCAGGAATGAAATACTGGAGACTTTAAGAGGAATAACTATGATCTATGTATTCACGGCAGTACATGACAGATATAAAATAACGGAAAAATTTGTGGATCAGCTTTTAAGACAGACCTATAAGGATATAAAGCTGGTGCTCGTTGACGACGGCTGTACGGACGGTACGGCTGATATGGTGCGCTCAAAAATCCCCGAAGCCGTTATCATTCAAGGTGACGGCAACCTTTGGTGGGGAGGCGCTTTGCATGAGGCTTATAAGTGGACTGCCAAAAACGCCGACAGATCCGCCTTTGCCATGTTTGCAAATGACGATTCCGAATTTGAGGATGACTATATCGAAAAAGCGATTAAAATTCTTGAGACCCGAGAGCATACTCTTCTCACGGGCTACGGAGTCAGCCGTCAGACAGGCAAGGTCTTTGACGGTGCGGTTGATTACGATTTTGCAACAACGACAGTTAAGCGCGGCGGTGCCGGAGAAGGCAACTGTGCCTCGACAAGAAGTCTGTTCTTCAGAATAAGCGATTTTATAACAATCGGCGGTTTTCATCCCCTCCTCCTCCCCCACTACGGCTCCGACTACGAATGGACGATCCGCGCTTGGAGAAAATACGGCTATACGATTTACTGCGACGAAAGCCTCAGATATCTTGTTGATGAAGAAACAACCGGCGATAATTTTTACGACAAAATGACGAGGAAAAAATTGTTCAGCAAACGCTCAATGAGCAATCCTTTTTATAAATTCAGCATGATTTTTCTCTCTACTCCGGCAAAGATCATCCCAAAAACAGTTGCCAATCAGATTAAACGTGTTTACAAAAAGAGAGACATTTTTAAATCAATTATCAAAAGATAAACTATTGAAAGGAGGGACAGCCCATGCCAGAAATAAATGTTTCTGCGGGTCAGAAAATAACACACATGCTTATTGTGCTTTTATCCTGTGCATTTATCAGCTTCTATCAGGGCGGAATTTGGCTGCTTATTCCTCCTCTTAACGGAACAATAGCTTTCGGAATCAGTCTCCTTCTTGTTTTCTTTATTCTAACCTCGCAGAAAAGCAGAAATTTTCTATGCTATGACATGAAGGTTTACGGCATTGCAACGTTCATGCTGCTTTCTCTGGCGTATATGTTATTTTCACATGAGTCATTCACAAAATCGGGCTTTCTCGTTTCCTTTTACTGCTTCGTGATGATGTGTATCGGCGCATATATGCATGACAAAGAAAAGGAACGGAAAATAATTTTGCTTTATATTCTTGCAGAAGTAATTCTCAAGGAAATCTGCGATATATATGAGCTGGCAAAGAACCCTATGATTATCAGAGATTCCGGTTTTGACGTGCTCAGCGTAAACGGTACGGGAATTGAAAAGCTGGTAAATATCCCTTCGATATACACCTTTGCAGTTATTTATTTTATTGTTCTTTGCAATTTCAAACGTTCAAAGCATAAGATTCTTTCAACAGCATATATGGCATTGACTCTTTATGTTCTCTATTTGGCACAGATGTCGCTGCCGTTGCTTCTTACAATAATAATAACACTTTATATCTTAATCGTAAAAACCGTAGACATCAAAAAAATTCTTCTTTTTTCCGTTATATTCTGCCTGTTCTTCATGGTTCTTTTGCCGACGGGATTAAACTGGATATTAAAAAACAGTTTTTTCCCCATAGAGGTTACAAAGCGCTTGCAGGATGTTTATGACATTTTCTTCAGGGATGCCTCATTTGCTGAAATTATCAATGAATACAGCACAGGCTTGGAAAAAAATTATACAAGCACACAGGGCAGACTCACGCACTATATCGAAAGCTTCCGTGCAATGGGACACAATTTCTTCCTTGGAGAGCTGACACCGAATAAGTTTAAAAACGGCGGTCACTCAATTTGGATAGATTATATTGCTAAATTCGGTTGCTTGATTTTCGTTTATTATGTTTCAATTTTCAATTATATACGCAAGCAATTTATAGATTCTGATTATGCAGGTAAAAAAATTATTATCGCTGTAAGTATTTTTTACATTGTATCCGGTATTTTAAACTATTTCTCTATAGTTATTTATTCAATGAATATGTTTATTCTTGTTCCTTACTTTCATGAGCTGTTAATTAATAATAACTTCATCATTAAAAGGAGGCCGCTTATAAAATGAAAGTTTTATGGATAACCAACAGACCTATCGCAGCCGCAGAGCGCAAATTCAATGTTAAAGCCATCAGCGGAACATGGATGGAGCCGACATTGCTCGGCCTCGAAAAAACCGACGGTATAGAGATTTCTGTTGCAACCGTTGCCCCCGTCAATGCAGTTGAACATTTTGAAGAAGACAATATTACATATTACCTTGTCCCTCAAGATAACAAAAAAATATATGAATATAATGACACTGCACATATCAAACAGTGGGAACAGGTAATTGACGAAGCTAAGCCGGATATAATCATGCAGTGGGGCACCGAATATGCTCACGGACTGTGCGCACTCAGAATTGCAAAAGAAAAGGGTATCCCCTCTGTTACCGAAATGCAAGGTGTAATGGAATCCATTGAATACTATTACCTGAGCAACATGACGAGATCTCAAATAAAAAAAGCTTATTCACTGAGAAATTTTATTAAGCATGACGGACTTTATGACGAGCAAAAGTTTTTCGGCAAAAAAGCAGAAATAGAAAAGCAGATGCTTAATTATTCGGAAAATATTATTATTGAAAATGACTGGGCAACAGCTCATTGCAGATATATCAATCCCAATGCCAAGCTTTTTGTTCATCATCTTAACATTGATGAAATATTTTTTAAAAAGAATTGGTCGCTTGAAACTTGCGAAAAGCATTCGATTTTCACTTGTGCTTCCGCTTATCCTCTTAAAGGTCTGCACGTCCTTCTTGAGGCTCTCGCAATCGTAAAAAGAAGCGTGCCTGATGTTAAGCTTTATGCACCGGGATTTCAGGATCCCTTTTCAAAAACCGATTTCAAGTCCAAATTCAGACAGCAGGGATATGAAAAATATCTTATGTATCTTATCACCAAGCTCGGCATCAGAGACAACGTTGTTTTCACGGGCAGACTGACTCAACAGCAAATGGCAGAAAGAATGGAGCAATCGCACGTTATGGTCGTTCCTTCGGCAATTGAAAATCACAGCTCTACACTCAGAGAGGCTATGGCAGTCGGTGTTCCGAGCATAGCAAGCTATGTCGGCGGAATTCCCGAAACAATTGAGCACGGCAAAAACGGATTCCTTTTCCGCCACGAAGAATATATTCAGCTTGCCGATTTTATTCTCAGAATTTTTAACGATGATGAAAAGGCAAAAGCTTTCAGCCAAAACGGAAAAGACTACATCAGACCGTATCTTGACATAAACAAATCAACCGAACAGCTTGTTGAAATATATAAAGAAATTATAAAAAAATAATGATATAAAATTTATCCGAGGAGAGCTATATGAAAGTCGTTTTTATCTCCAATTTTATGAATCATCATCAGCTTCCCTTTTCAAGGGAAATGAAAAAACTGATCGGCGACAACTATCACTTCATTGCAACCGAACCGATAGAGCAAGAACGCCTGGACTTCGGCTATGAGGATATGAACCACAAATATGATTTTATCGTCTGCACCTATGACGGCGAGGAACAAAAGAAGCTTGCCAAAAAGCTCATCGACGATGCCGATATCGTAATACAGGGCGGTTCATCAACCGAGTGGATAAAAAATCGCCTCGAGAATACCGATAAAATCACATTCCGATATCTTGAAAGATTATTCAAACAGGGATATATCCGACTCCTTGATCCGAGAGTTCTTAAAAATTCATACAATTATCACACAAAATATGCAAAAAAGAATTTCTATCTGCTCTGTGCCGGAGGTTACGTTGCCGGGGATTGCCGTATAATACACGCCTACCCCGACAAAATGTTCAAATGGGGATATTTTCCCGAAGTAATTAAATATGACAATATTGATAAACTGCTTTCGGAGAAAGAGACAAACAGTCTCATGTGGGCAGGTCGATTTATCGAATTAAAGCACAGTGAACACGCAATAGAAATGGCGAGAAGATTGAAAAAAGACGGGATTCAATTCAAACTCACAATGGTCGGAAACGGTCCGTTGCTTTCTAAAATGAAAGAAAAAGTAAGTAAAAACGGTCTTGATGACTGCGTAAAATTTACAGGTGCGCTCTCGCAGGACGAAGTTCGCAGATTAATGGAAAAATCGTCAATTTACCTCTTCACAAGCGACTATAACGAAGGCTGGGGCGCAGTTCTTAATGAATCAATGAACAGCGGCTGTGCCGTGCTTACAAATCGTGCTATCGGCGCGGTTCCGTTTATGATGAAAGACGGCATAAATGGCAGAGTATATCAAAACGGCAGAATTGATGAGATGTATTCTCTGCTGCGAACTATGACGGATAACCCCGAGCTTTGCAAAAAATACGGCAAAGAAGCATATTACACAATTACACAAAATTGGTCTCCTCAGGAAGCAGCAAAGCGTTTTATTCATCTGTCAAATTTCCTTCTTGAGGGTAAAGATATAAAATCATTATACGAATTCGGTCCGTGCAGCATTGCAAAACCGATATATCAATCAAAATAAAGAGGAGCGGCACGAATGAAAAAAATCGTCATGGGCGGCTATACGGGTCGCGAAAACAGAGGCACTGAGGCAATTGCAAAGTCAGTCTCAGCCATGTTTCGCAAATTGAATGTTAAAACATCACTGACAGTCAGAAGTGAGAACGAGTTTAAAGAAAATCAGGATTTTAAATATTATGATGAAGTGCTGAAATTCCGTGAATTGAACAGCAAACCGTCGCTTTTTTTCAAAGCAGCATGGAATAAAGTTTTTCACAATACGGTTCCTTACGAAATGCTCAGACAAAAGGACTTTTTAAAATCCGCTAAAGATAACATTGCCGTTCACATCGGCGGCGACACATATTGCTACGGCGTTTTGCTTGAACATGATGCTCTTGTTCGCATTTGCAAAATAAAACAAATCCCTCTTGTTCTTTGGGCAGCATCTATTGACGAGTCTGCGGTAAGAAATGAAAGGATAAAGAATGCCCTATTATCATATGACAGACTTTATATCAGAGAACAAATGACATATAATATCATGCTTAACTCCGGTTTTGACAAAGACAAGCTCTTTTTGACAGCCGACCCTGCGTTTACCCTCGAGCCCGAAGCTGTTGAAACAGATGAAAGCTGGTGGAAAAAAGGCGTTGTCGGGATAAATCTCAGTCCCATTTCGATGGAAGAAAATCCGGATCATATGCTTGTTATTGACGGATGCATAAAAATTATTGAAGACCTTCTCGCTCATACCGATATGAACATAATACTTATCCCTCATGTTTATATGAACGATTTTAAGGGTCAGGACTATGAACCTCTCAATATTTTAAAACAGCGATTTGAAAGCAATGACCGTGTACGGCTTCCAAAAGAGGATTACAGCTGTAACCAACTGAAATACATTATTTCAAAATGCTCTCTTTTGGTTGCTGCAAGAACCCATGCGTCTATTGCGGCATATTCCAGCCTTGTTCCGACTCTTGTTCTCGGCTACTCAATAAAGTCAAAAGGAATTGCAACCGACCTTTTCGGTGATTATAAACACTATGTTCTTCCGGTCCAGGAATTAAAATCAGCCGACGAGGTATTTGATGAATTCAAATGGCTGCAGCAAAATCAGGAAATTATTCATAATAGACTGAAGGAAGTAATCCCCGAATATCAAAAGAGGGCGGAAAGCGCCGCTAAGGATCTTATTTCAAACTTCGGAAGGTAAAAATATGAAGCCGATTAAAGCACCGAAAAACTGTACAGGCTGTGCCGCATGCTCTGCCGTATGCGCTCGTAACGCAATCTCTCTTTGTTCCGACGAAGATGGCTTTCGTTACCCACAGGTTGATTTCTCGCTTTGCACCGAGTGCGGAGCGTGTGCTTCGATGTGCCCCGTTTTAAACGAAAGCAGTCGTTCAAAGGCTTCAAAAATATATGCAGTAAGAACAACCGACAGCTCGGTTCGCATGAGCAGCTCCTCGGGCGGATTTTTCTCGGTTCTCGCTTCAAAGGTTATTGCCGAGGGAGGAATTGTTTACGGTGCGGCATTTTCATCGGATTTTAAATCCGTGAAACACATCGGCATTGAAAAAGCAGAGGATATCGGAAAGCTGCGCGGGTCAAAATATGTTCAATGCGAAGATAACGCAAATCTTTTCAGAGAAATAAAAAAAGATTTGATGTCGGGGCGCCCTGTCCTCTTTTCCGGCACACCGTGTCAAATTGAAGGACTGAGTGCATATCTTAAAAAGAAATATGATAATCTTTTAACCGTGGATATGATATGTCACGGCGTTCCCTCCCCCGCTGTTTGGAGTGCGTATATTTCAGAGCTTGAAGAAAAGAACAATGCACATTCCGATAAGGTGAGCTTCCGAAATAAAATATCCGGCTGGAAAAAATATTCTTTTTCCGTTGATTTTTCAAACGGAAATAAATACTGTCAAACCGTTGTTGATGACCCTTATATGAGCGCTTTTGTTCACAGTGTAACCATACGAAAAAGTTGTTTTAAATGCCCTTTCCGCAAGCTGGAACGTATTTCCGACTTCACAATGGCAGATTTTTGGGGTTGCGAAAAAGTAACCCCGCAAATGAATGACAACACAGGCATAACGCTTGCTTTTATCAACAGCGAAAAGGCGATAAGCACATTTAACAGCCTTTGTGACATTGAATTTACAGAAGTAAGCGAAGATGATGCTTTGCGTGAAAACAGTTCAATGTACATTCAAACCGGTTACAACTTAAACCGAGATTATTTCTTTGACAATTTTAACGGCACTGCCTCGATATCTGCATTACTTCATGATGCAGCCAATCGTCACACACTGATTACAAGAGCGATTGGCAAATACCGTCGAATTAAGCAAAAGATCGGAGACTCAAAATGAATCGCAGAGGTAAAGGAATAGCAATTTCATATATCTATACAATTCTTAACACCGTCATCGGTTTTTTCATGTCCGCATTTATTCTTAGAATGCTCGGCAAAACCGACTACGGCGTTTATCAGACCATGACATCGTTTCTTACCTATCTGACCCTGTTTGAATTCGGAACAGGTACGATAATGACAAGAAACATTTCTCTTTGTAAAAAGGACGGTACGGAAAACGACGATATCAGAAAAAATATTTCCACCGTTTGGACGACAACCTGTATTCTTTCGGCGCTCATATGTATCGGTGTATTCATATTCTATCTTTTGATTGGTACAATATATCACAAATCCCTTACTCCCGAACAAATAGAAACAGGCAAGTTAATTTTTATTATATCTGCCGTGAAGCTTGTATTCAATTTTCTTGTGCAAACCCTTAACGGTGTTGTCCTCGGCTTTGAAAGATACAGCCTCGGCTCAATCGTTTCCCTGACCTATCTTATTGTCCGTTCGATTATTGTTGTTTCTCTCCTGATCGTAAAGCACAGTGCCATAGTGCTTGTCACGATAGACACAGTGCTCACAATTTGCATTTTTATTTTTACAATTTTCTACTGTATAATAAAATTAAAGGTTAAATTCACTTTTAAATACTTTAACGTCGGAATTTTCCGTCAGATTCTTCCGCTGGCTCTCGCTATGTTTCTGCAAACGATTGTCAACATGGCTAACAACAATGTTGATAAATTCGTAATAGGTATCGTCATGTCCCCCGAAGCGGTATCGGTATATTCGGTTGCAATGTACATTTATTCAACCTTCTCAGCCATGACCACCATACCGATTTCAATGTACATGCCGCAGGTTGCCAAGGACATGCGAAACGGCAAGGAGGGTTCAGAACTCACAAAAACCCTTGTTCAGCCCTGCAGGCTTGTTGTAATCGTCGGAGGATTGGTTCTTTTCGGTTTTATTGCAGTCGGCCGTCCGTTTATTTCGATAGTTTACGGCACGGATTATCTCGACGCATGGATTATAGCCATTATGATAATGGTTCCGATGTTTATAAATATGTCAAACGGAATTATCGTTAACATTCTCGACGTCCTGCGTAAAAGGCATGTCCGCTCATTATGTCTCGGCGTAACGGCTGTCGGCAATATTCTTCTGACAATTTGGTGGATAAAATACTGGGGCATGTTCGGTGCGGCGGCGGCAACGGCGGTTTTCACAATCATCGGTCAAATCATACTGATGAACATTTACTATAAAAAAGCCATTCACATTGACGTAATGTTTCTTTTCGGTCAATCATTTAAAGGAATTCTGCCAAGCATGATCATTTCCTGTCTCGGAAGCGCAGCCGTTTCTTATTTCATTCATAACAGCTTCCTTTCCCTTTTGGCCGGAGGAGTTACATTCTGCGTGATTCTCGCCGTTTGCATGCTTACCTTTGGCGCAAACAAAGCCGAAAAAGAGCTATTCTTCGGCAGAATTCATAAGCTTAAATCAAGAATCAGCAAGACGTAAAAGAACCGTAGGAGGTAACCTATGTCCGATAACGTTTTTTCAAATAAACTGACAAATACGGCTATGGTGTCGCTGTTTTTGCAGCAGTCTCTCATGGATTCGCAGGCGGATTTTGACCGCTCGGTAAGCAATCCGAATTTCCCGCATTGGGACTGCATTGTAATAACGGCAAGCAACACCGCACAAGCCGACGGATACCGCAAGCAAATAGAATACAGACGCTCCGTCGGCAGAGTTTCGCCTTATACCGATTTTCTTGTTGTTTCGGACAGGGAAAATAAGCGTGTCGGCTCGGCAGGCTCCACGCTCTCCGTTATCCGTGAATTAAAGAGACTGTACGGCAATTTGTCGAGCAAAAGAATTATGGTTATCCATGCAGGCGGCAACAGCTCGAGAACTCCGCAATACAGCGCTCTCGGTAAGCTTTTCAGCCCAATTCCGACCTCATTCGGCGGTTTGCCGGCAACGCTTTTTGATATGTTCATGATTTCCATGGCAAGTATTCCCGGACGCCTGAAAAACGGTATGCTTCTTCTTTCCGGGGATGTTACTCTGCTTTTCAATCCGCTTATGTGCGATTTCGGATCCTCGAATGCCGCTGTTATCAGCTTTAAAGAGGACTCGGAAGTTGCAACAAATCACGGGGTATATCTCAAAAGCGAACGTGGCAATGTCAAAAAATTTCTTCATAAACAGACCCTTGAAATTCTCAAAGCAGAGGGTGCGGTTGACGAGAGAAACAAGTGCAGCATCGACACGGGTGCGTTGTGGCTCAGCCCGAATATTCTTGAAAAGCTTTACGGAACGGTTGATACCGACGAGAAATACGATATCATGGTTAATGACAGAGCAAGGCTTTCCCTTTACGGCGATATAGCCTACTGCCTTGCCGAAGAATCCGACCTTGAAAACTTTTTAACTCAGAGTCCCGAGGGTAGCTTCTGCGATGAGCTGACAGCGGCAAGGACAGCACTTTGGTCGGCAATCGGTCAATATAATATGAAGCTGCTCAACCTCTCCCCTGCACGTTTCATTCATTTCGGCTCAATCCCGGAAATTATGAAGCTGAT
Organism: Ruminococcus sp. CAG:488; assembly: GCA_000434055.1. Lineage (GTDB taxonomy): Bacteria > Bacillota > Clostridia > Oscillospirales > Acutalibacteraceae > CAG-488. The sequence continues at coordinate 113,875 of HF999641.1, forward strand.
GAATAAGGGCGTTGAGGAATACAGCTCTCTCGGCTGGAAAAAACAAATCAACAGCAGCATTTCCGACCCTGACATTGCAGCATATAATTCCGTTCGCTCAGAGGGTGCCGTTATCGGCGACGGTTCTTATCTTGAAGTTTCATATATTCATTCCAAAGCCGTTGTAGGAAAGAACTGCTATATCAGCTTTATCGACCTTCACGACGAGATTATTCCGGATAATGTGCTTATCCATGGCTTGAAGCAGACTGACGGTTGTTTTGTCTGCCGAATAATGGATATACATGACAATCCGAAAAAAGGCATGATTTTCGGTCGAAATCTTGAGGAAATTGCCGATAGACTTTCTCTGCACACAAGCGATTTGTGGGATGACGGCGACGAGCACACCCTTTGGAACGCAAAGCTTTATCCGGAATGTAAGACGGTTAATGAGGCTGTTAATGCGGCGCTCAACCTTTATGATATAATTGTAAATGAGTCAAAAAATACCGGAGCATGGCTAAAATCAACAAAAAAATCTCTCTGCTCGGGCTTCAACGATGCCGATCCTGACGCCGTGATAGACTGGACAAAGCGTATGGAGGAGCTTGTCAGAATGGACGAATTCAAGAACTACATTCTTGAAGGCAAGCCTGCAAGTAAGTGCTTCGGAATTCTCAAAGCAGATAAACTCACCGCTATTCAGTCTCAGTGGCTTGAAAAGGAATTCAACAAGCTCGACACCTCAAGTCTTCCGGATTTTTCATATGCCATAAGGCTCTACTACTACCTCGGAACGGTATTCAATGATGAAAAATACATTGCCAAATGCTTTAAGCTGATTGCGGATACAGTTCTGAGCAGCACAATGAAGGAGCTCCGTTTTAACTCAGAATGTAAAATTGAAGAAAACGAAACGGTAGTCCAGCTTCCGCTTCGTGTCAATTGGGGCGGAGGCTGGACAGACACCTGCCCGCATTGCCTTGAGCACGGCGGCGTAGTTCTAAATGCCGCCATCTCGCTCAACGGCGAACTGCCTGTTGAGGTCAGACTTGTTAAGATTCCCGAACACAAAATTGTATTTGACAGCCGCGATATGGACGTTCACGGCGAATTTGACAACATAGAACCCTTACAGAATACGGGGGATCCGTTTGACCCGTTTGCGCTTCAAAAGGCGTGCCTGCTTGCCTGCGGAATAATTCCGAAATCCGGCGGCAGTCTTGACGATGTTCTCAGCCGTCTCGGCGGCGGATTTGAGATGCACTCGGAAGTTACGAATGTTCCCAAAGGATCGGGACTCGGTACGTCCTCGATTCTTTCGGCTGCAGCGGTCAAAGCAGTTTTCGAGTTCATGCACATTGAATATGATGACGACAAGCTTTATTCAACCGTCCTCGCAATGGAGCAGATCATGTCCACGGGCGGCGGCTGGCAGGATCAGGTCGGCGGCATAACCCCGGGAATTAAATTCATAACCTCCGATTCAGGGATCGAGCAAAAAATCAACGTTGATCATGTAATTCTGAGCGAAAGCACAAAAAAAGAGCTTTCCGAGCGCTTTGCTGTGATTTATACAGGTCAGCGACGTTTGGCAAGAAATCTGTTGCGTGATGTTGTCGGCAGCTACGTTGGCAATGAGCCGAGAAGTCTTGAAGCTCACCGCAATATTCAAAAAGTTGCGGCTCTCATGCGTTTTGCGCTTGAGCGAGGCGATATAGACGGATTTGCAAGCCTTTTAAATGCTCATTGGGGGCTGTCCAAAATGATTGACGGCGGCAGCACTAACACTCTTATTGATCAAATAATCATGACCGTAGATGACCTCACCGATGCAAAGATGATATGCGGCGCAGGCGGCGGCGGATTCTTGCAAGTAATACTGAAAAAAGGAATTTCAAAGGACGATATTCATAAGCGTCTCAAGGATGTTTTCCAAGACTTTGACGTTGATATCTGGCAAAGCGATTTTGTCTTTTAGAATAAATCGACAACCTCCCAAGGTTTGCACCTTAGGAGGTTGTTTTTATATTTAAAGCTTATTTGTTCAGCAAATCATTGTATTGATAAGCTCTTACATAGTCTACAATATAATCCGCCGGAGCGCTGTCGGCATCTCTGTCCAAGGGAACTGCGTTCTCGCCCCACATCTCAACCGAAAGAATAAGATAGAGCGGATTTTGACATACCCCGCCGGCATTTGAGCGACAGTATTCCTTGCCGTTGACATAGAAAATATACTCGTTTTCGTTCCATTCCAAGCCGTATGTATTGAACTCCTCATACGGATTGTTACCGATGACATATGCCTTCTTCGCTTTGCCGGTCTGATGAGCTTCGTCATAGCCGTCCCAATGAAGATTGCTCTGAATGACATTTGAGATACGTTTTCCGTAGCTGAAGCTTTCCATTATATCAATCTCTGTGCCGTCACGACCCGAGCCGTCAACCGTGTAAACATTTTCATTCATCATCCAGAACGCGCTCCAGATATCGGCACCCTTAGGAAGAATACAGCGACATTCAAAATAGCCAAACTTTTGCGAAAAGCCGTTTGGCGCATCGGAATCGGTATCGAGCCCTGCCGTGTACCAGCCTGCACCCGTGCCGCCCATGCCGTCAGGGAGATATCTAAGCGGAATAATGAGATTCCCGTTCTCGGTATAAGCCATATAATTGTTCCAATATGAGCCTTTGCGAACTGATGATTTGTCACCATAGGTATAGTGTCCCGACCAAACACTGCGGTCAAGCTCGTTCTCAAATTCATCCTCAAAGGTGAGCGTAAATTTTGACATATCAACCTTTTTTGTCGGATTTGGAATTGTCGGCTGATTGACTGCAAAGGCTATCAGTGAAATCAGCGTAATTACACCCGAAAGAAGTTTGCATAATAATGCTCTCATAGAAATTAGCTCCTTTTCTTTTATTATACCATAATTATTTTCTTTTTCAATACAAAAAAGAATCCGCCCATATGAACGGATTCCGATTATTATTAAAACAATTTTGAATCAAGTGTGCCTTCCTTAACCTGAACGATGTGTGCATTCTTTCCGGACCCACGCTGTTTGAAGCAATCTGTTTTTTCGACAGGCTTCATTTCAACATCTTTGTTTCCGCCCTTCGCCAGAATCTGCCACTTTATAAAGAACGGAAACATAAGCGGAATTATCTTTTTCTTTGAAGCACAGTTCCAAATTTCGGCTGCAAAAAAAGTGCAGTTAAAATAAAGATCCCAATAATTCCACTGTTTTATTCTATCGCTCACCTTAATAAGCTGCTTCTTTGTAAGTTCGGTTTTGAGCCAACTCTTATTTTTAAGTCCCCACTTATTTGCACAGTAAGCCTCAACATTATAATATAATCCGCCGCCGTCAGAGCGGCTGAGCAAAAACGTTCCTATCGAAACGCCGCAGTCGGGCTTCAAATCATAGCATCCGACCTTTAAATCGCATTCCGCCGTGTTCTCAATGTAGATCCACGCATGGCCAAGTCCGACTTGCTGAGTGCAGATATACATGACGGCAATCTTATCGCTGTCATTATAGTCATCAAATATCTTTGACGGTTCGGTAGTCGGCTCGGTAGTCGGTTCCGTGGTTGGCTCGGTAGTAGGCTTAGTTGTCGGCTCGGTGGTTTCTTCTGTAGTTGGTTCCGTTAAAGTCTCGCCCGTTGTTTCGTCGTCGCCGGTTGTTGTTCCGGTCAAGAACTCGGTTATCCCGGTTATCACACCGTTGATGCCGGAATCCGAAAATCCGGCAAACGTCGGCACCGAAAGAACCGTAAGAATAACAAGAATGACAGAAATAACCTGAATCAACTGCTTTTTCATTTTATCATCTCTTTCACATAATTATGTATTTATTATACAGTATAATTCGTTATTGTCAATATTTTTTATTATAATTTTATAATACTTTTTATTTATTTCTGAGTATTCTCTTTTCCGCTTAGCATCGGGAATAACGTAGAAATCACAATTGAAGTGATAATTCCGTCAAAATAAATCATAATTCAGAAAACGGAGTTTTAATAAAGATTATTCAAAAAACAATATATATAAACTTAAAGCTTTGATTTTCAGAAATAATACAGCCAAATTAAACTCACTAATGAACAGACGAGAAATACTATTGTCTGCCTCATAAAACGGAATACACAACAGCCCCCGGAGCATATACGCTCCGGGGGCTTTGTATCATTTATGCTTGTCCGAAAACAAGGTTTATAAGACTGTGTTCAAGCTTAGTCAGCAAGTGCAGCCTGTGCTGCAGCAAGACGAGCGATTGGAACACGGAACGGTGAGCAAGATACATAGTCGAGACCGATCTTGTGGCAGAACTCTACCGAAGAAGGATCTCCGCCGTGCTCGCCGCAGATACCGCAGTGGAGAGTCGGGCGAACTGCCTTACCCATCTTAACTGCCATATCCATAAGCTTACCTACACCAACCTGGTCGAGCTTTGCAAACGGATCGAACTCATAAATCTTGTGGTCATAGTAAGAACCGAGGAACTTACCTGCGTCATCACGGCTGAAGCCGAATGTCATCTGAGTAAGGTCATTGGTACCGAAGCAGAAGAACTCAGCTTCCTTAGCGATCTCGTCAGCTGTAAGAGCGGCACGAGGAATCTCGATCATTGTACCAACCTCATACTTAAGGTCGATGCCTGCTGCTGCGATCTCAGCGTCTGCTGTTGCAACAACTACGTCCTTGACGAACTTAAGCTCCTTAACCTCACCGGTAAGAGGAATCATAATCTCGGGAACGAGTGCCCAATCCGGATGAGCCTTCTTAACGTTGATAGCTGCACGAATAACAGCCTTTGTCTGCATCTTAGCAATCTCAGGATATGTGACTGTAAGACGGCATCCACGGTGACCCATCATCGGGTTGAACTCATGGAGAGAGCTGATGAGAGCCTTGATGTCCTCAACGGACTTGCCCTGTGCATCTGCAAGAGCCTTGATGTCAGCTTCCTCAGTCGGAACGAACTCATGGAGCGGCGGATCAAGGAAACGGATTGTAACCGGGTTGCCTTCAAGAGCCTCATAGAGCTTCTCAAAGTCGCCCTGCTGATACGGAAGAATCTTATCAAGAGCAGCCTCTCTCTCCTCGAGAGTATCTGCACAAATCATCTCACGGAAAGCAGCAATTCTGTCTGCCTCGAAGAACATATGCTCTGTACGGCAAAGACCGATACCCTCTGCGCCGAGCTCTCTTGCCTTCTTAGCATCTGTCGGAGTATCTGCATTTGTACGAACCTTGAGTCTTCTGTACTTATCAGCCCACTCCATAACTCTGCCGAACTCGCCTGCGATCTGAGCGTCAACTGTCGGGATGATACCGTCATAGATGTTACCTGTTGAACCGTCGATTGAGATGTAGTCACCCTCAACGAAGGTCTTGCCTGCAAGCTCGAACTTCTTGTTAGCTTCATCCATCTTGATGTCGCCGCAGCCCGATACACAGCAAGTACCCATACCACGGGCAACAACGGCTGCGTGAGATGTCATACCGCCACGAACTGTAAGAATACCCTGAGCCGACTTCATGCCTGTGATATCTTCCGGAGAAGTCTCAAGACGAACAAGAACAACCTTCTCGCCTCTTGCAGCCCACTCTACAGCGTCCTCAGCCGAGAATACGATCTTGCCGCAAGCGGCACCCGGAGATGCGCCGAGGCCCTTGCCCATCGGTGTAGCAGCCTTAAGAGCCTTAGCATCGAACTGGGGGTGAAGAAGAGTGTCAAGGTTTCTCGGGTCGATCATCTTAACAGCCTGCTTCTCGTCGATCATGCCCTCGTCAACGAGGTCACAAGCGATCTTGAGGGCAGCCTGAGCTGTTCTCTTACCGTTTCTTGTCTGAAGCATGAAGAGCTTACCGTGCTCAACAGTGAACTCCATGTCCTGCATATCTCTGTAATGATCCTCAAGAGTATGGCAAACATCCTGGAACTGCTTGAAAGCCTCGGGGAACTTGTCAGCCATCTCGGAAATCTTCATCGGTGTACGAACGCCGGCAACAACGTCCTCACCCTGTGCATTTGTAAGGAACTCACCGAAGAGGCCCTTTGCGCCTGTAGCCGGGTCACGGGTAAAAGCAACACCGGTACCGCAATCGTCACCCATGTTACCGAATGCCATTGACTGAACGTTAACGGCAGTACCCCATGAATACGGGATATCGTTGTCACGACGGTAAACGTTAGCACGCGGGTTGTCCCATGAACGGAAAACAGCCTCAACAGCACCCATGAGCTGCTCCTTCGGGTCTGACGGGAAGTCAGCACCGATCTTTGACTTGTACTCGTCCTTGAACTGACCTGCGAGAACCTTGAGGTCATCGGCTGTAAGCTCAACGTCCTGAGTAACGCCCTTCTCGGCCTTCATCTTATCAATAAGCTCCTCGAAGTACTTCTTGCCGACTTCCATAACAACGTCGGAGTACATCTGGATAAATCTTCTGTAGCAGTCCCAAGCCCAACGCGGATTGCCTGACATCTCTGCGATTGTCTCAACAACATCCTCGTTAAGACCGAGGTTAAGAATTGTGTCCATCATGCCAGGCATGGAAGCACGGGCACCCGAACGAACGGAAACGAGAAGAGGATTCTTCTTATCGCCGAACTTCTTGCCGGTGATCTCTTCCATCTTCTCGATGTAGTCCATGATCTGACCCTTGATCTCATCATTGATCTTCTTGCCGTCTTCATAATACTTTGTACAGGCTTCTGTTGTGATCGTAAATCCCTGGGGAACAGGAAGACCGATGTTGGTCATCTCTGCAAGGTTTGCACCTTTACCGCCGAGGAGATTACGCATGTCTTTGTTACCTTCGGAAAAAAGGTAAGTATACTTAGTTGCCATGGGTATTACCTCCATTTAAAATTATTACCTAAATTGTTAACAGCGATTGGGCAGAATAATCCCAATAACACGTTTCGTATTATTATAACACACGGGACAAACTATTGCTATACATTTTTGAAATAAATAAGCACAAATAAACGCCTAAACTTTTGTGAAAATTGTCGTAAAAAAAATGAAAAATTCTATTGTATTTCTTTTGATTTTCTGCAATAATTAGTATGTAGATTTTTATTTACTGAGGAGGAAGCAAAATGAGTTCAAATTGTGCAGTTATTCTGGCAGCAGGTCAAGGCACGCGAATGAAATCGTCAAAGCCTAAGGTTCTCGCCGAGGTTTTGTTCAAACCTATGATAGATTGGGTCACCGACGCGGCGGTCAACGCCGGCGTCGAGGATATTTGCCTGGTTACGGGCTTCAAGCATGAGATGATCGATGAACATTTCGGCGGCAGATTCAAGACCGTCGAGCAGAAGGAGCTTCTCGGTACGGGTCACGCAATCATGCAGGCAAAGGATTTTATCAAGGAGCATATCCCGGGCAACGTGCTCGTTCTCAACGGTGACGCTCCCCTTATCCCTGCCGAAACTCTCAAAGCGGCTCTTGATTATCATATTGCAGGCAACAATGCCGCAACGGTAATTTCCGCAAAGGTTGCCGATCCGTTCGGTTACGGCAGAATAATCCGTTCAAGAGACGGTAAGCTCAAAAGGATAGTTGAGGAGAAAGAAGCTACACAGGCCGAAAAGATAGTCAATGAGGTAAACTCGGGCGCATATTGGTTTTCCGGCTCGGTTCTTCTCGAATCGCTCGAGGGTATAATCGAAAAGCACGACAGAAAGAATGATGAAGCGATCGAATATCATCTTACCGACGCAGTTGAGGTCATTCTTGAAAAAGGTCTCAATGCCGTCGCTTACGATGCAAGCTCACCCGACATCGTTCTCGGCGCAAACGACAGGGTACAGCTCCAGCTGCTCAACGATATCGCTCGCAGGAACATTCTCAAAAAGCACATGCTCAACGGCGTTTCGATTCCGTGTGCGGACGGAGTTATCATCTCACCCGACGCTAAAATCAAAGCAGATACGGAAATCCTTCCCGGCACGATAATCAAGGGCAAGTCCGTTATCGGTGCAAACTGCGATATAGGCCCGAACAGTCTCATTGAGGACAGCGTTATCGGTGACAACGTTTCGCTCAACAATGTTCAATGCTACAGTGCGGAGATAAAGAACGGTGCACACATGGGTCCGTTCGTTCGTGTACGTCCCGGTTCGGTTATCGGCGAGGGAGTCAAGGTCGGTAACTTTGTTGAATTCAAGAATTCCGTCATCGGCGACCATACGAGCGTCGCTCACCTGACATATATAGGCGATTCCGACGTTGGCAGCGGTGTAAACTTCGGTTGCGGCTGTGCGACCGCCAACTATGACGGCAAATCCAAGGCGAGAACAAAAGTCGGAAACAATGCGTTCATCGGCTGCGACACTTGCCTTGTCGCTCCCGTTCAGGTCGGAGACAACGCATACACGGCAGCAGGCTCGGTCATCACCGATGACGTTCCCGACAATGCTCTTGCAATTGCAAGAGCCAAGGAATCCGTCAAGAAGGATTGGGTCAAGAAAAAGAAGCCATACAGATGGCAGAAGTAAGAGGTAGATTATGAACAACAAAATTTTAATGAGAATTATTTCGCTTGTCATGGCAGCGAGCGTTGTGCTCGCCGTCGGCGGCTGCGGAAAGAAGGGCAACACTGCGGACGTCATATCCGGTGCTGACGCTTCTAACGGAACAACCAAGGCAAGCGTTCAAGAGGTCATTGACGGAAAAGGTGCTCCGGTTCAGCCGAGCGTTGACGAAAAAGCAAGCACCGCCGTTGTCAAGTACACATCGGTCAATGCCGAAGGCAAGAGCGAAGATGCGACGAGAATCGTCAAGGTTGACAGTCCTATTATTAACGACCTGACGATGAGCACCAGACTCAGCGAGACCATTAAAAACGATGCTCAAAAAGTAAAGCTTGTCAACACCATGGTTGACAACGGAGTTGACAAGAGCAAGGCTGAGGACATCGTCAAGAATGCAGAAAAATGGGTCGAGTTCGGATACACGGCTTATATTGCTAACACAAGCTCGCAGAGACTTATCACATCGTTCCTTGAATTGACAAATTCAAACAACAATCTTGTCGTTTTGAAAAATCTCGACTGCGAATACGGAATCAAATCCGGTTCTGGCGTACCGGTTTATATTTCGGGTCTTGTAAACGTTGATAAATATCCCGACGAGGAAACAATAATCAAAGAGCTCAACGACATGAAGGTCAAGCTTGTTTACACCCTCGTCGATGACAGCATTACCGATATTGACAACTGGGACTCGGTAACCAAAAAAACAATGACCGTTAAATTCGGTTAACCGCAAAAAGAAAAGAAACAAATTTGTCGTATTGAGGTCAAAGCTTCAATACGGCAATTTCCTGAGGTACAAGATGTTCTTTAAACGAAGCAAAGGAATTGCCCCGGGACCGATTGAATTTCTTATAGTCGGTCTCGGCAATCCGGGTAAAAATTATGAATTCACTCGCCACAACGCTGGCTTTCTGACGCTTGACCATATTGCAAGCGAGCTTGACACAGAGATTAACAATCTTAAAAACAATGCGCTTGTCGCAGACGTTGTTATCAACAATCACAGATGCCTGCTTGTCAAGCCGCAGACGTTTATGAACAACAGCGGCACGGCTGTCAGAGACATTGCGAAGTTCTATAAGATACCGCCGGAGAAGATAATCGTTATTTTCGACGATATTTCCCTCCCCTGCGGCAAGCTGAGAATAAGGCGCAAGGGTACGGACGGCGGACACAACGGAATCAAAAGTATTATTTATCATCTCAATTCCGACCAATTCCCGAGAATTAAAATCGGCGTAGGTGCAAAACCGAACCCCGAATACGATCTCGCCGACTGGGTTCTTTCAAAATTCAGCAAAGACGATACGGAACAGCTCAAGGCCGCCATAACAAAGGCAACCGAGGTGCTCCCGTTTATTCTTGACGGCGAAATAGACAAAGCAATGAATAAGGCAAATTAAAGCGGACGGCTTCGGCCGTCCGTGATTTTTTTGTCAACAACTCCTTGCACCGAAATTTCACTTGGTGCAGATTTTATAAATCAAATCGAAATCAATGCATCCACTTACGCTAAATGTGAATAAATTGTAAATAAAATAATTATTAACAGCAGTCAATAACCGAAAAAGGTTATGGATTGCTGTTTTTTGCGCTTAGATTGAGAGGCAACTCTCACAAAACGGTTAACCGTACAAAAATGAAAGGAAGTTTTTATGGCACTTGAAGAAAAAGAAAAGCTGTTTTGTTTATTCTTTTCTCTGACAAGGGATGCACGAGCCTCTGCAGCCAAGGCAGGCTACGGAATCAAAGCCCGCAAGGTCGGCCCGTCAATGCTTGAGCGCAAGGACATCAAAAAGGAAATCGAGCGGCTTGACAAACTGCGAAACATCAACCGTGACGAGATCATCGCAGGATATCGCCAGCTTGCATTCGGAAATATTTCGGATGCCGTCAGACTGGCATATTCCGACGAAAAGCCTATGCTTGGAACGGAAAAGCTTGACCTTTTCAACGTCAGCGAAATCAAACGTCCTAAGGGCGGCGGTCTCGAGATCAAATTTTTTGACCGTCTCAAAGCACTTGAGCACTTGGAGCAGCTTTGTTCCGGCGGTGATGAGGACAGTGCTCTCCCCTTCTACAAGGCGCTTGAAAACAGCGCCGCAAAAGTGAGGAATGATAAGCTTGAGTAGCTCACTTTCATCATTCAGGAATTTTTCCGAAAAGCAGCTTCAAGCGATGACATGGTGGTGTGACAGTTCGGACAAGAATTTTTACGACGCTATCATTTGCGACGGTGCTGTACGTTCGGGAAAAACAGTATGTATGTCTCTTTCTTTTATTGCCTGGTCATTTTATGCGTTTTCCGACACGTCATTTGCTATATGCGGGAAAACCATAGCATCGTTAAAAAGGAATGTTATTGTTCCTTTAAATTCAATTTTGGCTTCCCTCGGTTTTTCAATGAAGCTTAAATCGTCGCAAAACTATATTGAAATGACCTACAAGGACAGAGTAAACCGTTTTTACCTTTTCGGCGGAAAAGATGAAGGTTCGGCGGCTTTGATTCAGGGTATGACGCTCGGCGGAGTTCTGCTCGATGAGGTGGCTCTTATGCCGCGGTCGTTTGTTGAGCAGGCAATCGCAAGATGTTCGCTTGACGGCTCAAAGCTGTGGTTCAACTGCAACCCGGAACATCCTATGCACTGGTTCTACCGTGAATGGATACTAAAGGCAAAGCAGAAGAACTGCCTCTATCTTCATTTTACAATGCGTGACAATCCGTCGCTGACAGAAAAGATAATCCGGCGCTACGAAAGCCTTTACTCGGGTGCTTTCTACAAAAGATTTGTCGAGGGCAAATGGGTCGCGGCTCAGGGCGTTGTTTATCCTATGTTCAGCGAGGAAATCCATGTCACTGTCCCTCCCGAAACCGATCGGTTCACACGATTTTTCATCTCCTGCGATTACGGCACGGTCAATCCGTGTTCGTTCGGTCTATGGGGCGAATATGAAAAGAAATGGTACCGAATACGTGAATACTACTATGATTCACGCAAAATAGGCGAACAAAGAACAGACGCCGAGCATTATGAGGAGCTTGAAAAGCTTGCCGATAATCTCAGAATTGAATCGGTCATCGTTGACCCATCGGCAGCAAGCTTTATTCAATGCATCCGCAGAAAAGGACGTTTCACGGTGATACCTGCGAAGAATGATGTCGTTGACGGAATCAGACAGGTATCCGATGCTCTCAAGCAACGGGTGATATATTTTTCGCCCGAATGCAAGGACACGCTCCGTGAATTTTCGCTTTACAAGTGGGACGATAAAGCAGTTCGGGACGCACCGCGCAAGGAAAATGACCATGCCATGGACGATCTACGCTACTTCGTCACTACGGCGCTGAATGCGCCCGAAAATGACTTTTTCGTTATGAGTGTTTCTCGTTAACACTCTTGCGGCCGCCTCCTGAATCGGCGGTTGCCTCCACACAAAAAGAAAGGAGAATTTCAGTGGGAATATTCAAGAAATTATCCGCTGCAAAAACCGCGGTCTCAGCACCGCAAACCTACAAGAAAAATCCTTTCAGTCTTCTTGACAGCTACACTCCCCTCTCATCAATGCAGAACAGTCTCTACCGTGAGCTTCGTGAAGCTATCCCTATTGTGGACGCTGCGATTTATAAAATCATCAGGCTCACAGGCGGTTTTCATGTTGACTGCAAAGACAAGACATGTGAAAAAGAGCTTCGTCGCTTTCTTCGTGAGATCAGGGTCGGCTCGGGTCAGCAAGGCATAAATGCTTTTATGTCGGCTTATTTTGAACAGCTTTTGACCTATGGAACGGCGGTCGGTGAGATGATCACCGATTCAAACGGAGATTTCGTCGCCCTCTACAATGCCGACATTGACGACATTGAACTGAAACGCGGCGACGACGGCTTTTCAAGCATAGTATGCGTTCGAGAACTTGCCGAAACCAGGCCGGTCACTTATCCTCAGCTTGTTCTTCTCTCGGTTCTCAATCCCGAAGCAGGTCAGCTTACCGGCAGCTCACTTTTAAAGGGTCTGCCGTTTGTCAGCAACATTCTGATGAAGATTTATAACACTATCGGAATCAACTGGGACAGGGTCGGCAACGTCAGGTTTGCCGTCACATATAAGCCGCAGAACGATGTTGTTGACCGTGCATATGCAAAGGACAGAGCGCAGCAGGTCGCCCGTGAATGGAGTGAGGCAATGCAGCCCGGCAACCAGGTCAAAGACTTCGTTGCCGTAGGCGATGTCAGCATCAAAGCAATCGGAGCGGACAATCAGATCCTCGACAGCGAGGTTCCTGTCCGTCAGATGCTTGAACAGATCGTTGCAAAAACGGGCCTTCCTCCGTTCATGCTGAGTCTGAGCTGGTCGTCTACCGAGAGAATGTCCTCTCAGCAGGCAGACGTGCTGACAAGCGAGCTTGAAGCATATCGCAGGCTGCTGACACCGGTAATCGAAAGAATTTGCCGTTTTTGGATGATTACCAACGGCAGAAATGACGGATTTTCCGTTGAATGGGATGACATTACCCTTCAAGATGAGGTTGAACTGGCAAAGGCACGGCTTTACCGTGCACAGAGTGAAAGGATTGAACAGGAGTTGAAATCAGTTGAATAAGGCATTTAAATCAAGCGTTTCTCCCTGCGAAGTTACAGCCGAGGATCTTGAAAAAATCAACCGCTTTACCGTAAAGGCACTTTCTGCCGATGAGGTTTACAGCTTCAACGTAATTCTCTGTGACAACGACGTTGACCGTGACGGAGAAAGCTTTACAAACGAGGCTCTCATGCAGTTGGCAGAGCTGTTTGTCGGTGTAACGGGAATTTTCGACCACGAACCCAAGAGCTCGAACCAGAGTGCAAGAATCTATCACGCCGAATGTGTTTCGATTCCGGGCAAAAAAACCGTAACAGGCGAGGATTACAGATGCGTCAAGGCAAGAGCATACATGCCCCTGACCGAGAAAAACGCAGATCTCATCGGCGACATTAACGCAGGCATCAAAAAGGAAGTCAGTGTCAGTTGTGCCGTCGGCTCGTTCACCTGCTCTGTTTGCGGCAGTGACATGAGATATGACCCATGCAATCACGTCAAGGGCGAAATCTATGACGGTAAGCTCTGCTATTGCAGACTTTCCGATATAAACGATGCTTACGAATGGTCTTTCGTAGCGGTTCCGGCTCAGGTTAATGCAGGAGTGACAAAAAGCTACAAAAAGGAGATTGAAACAATGGAAAACTGTATCAAGGCAATAAAGGACGGCAACGCCGTCAAGCTCAGCGAATCCGAAGCAAAGCAGCTTTCCGAATACATTAAAAAGCTTGAAAAACAGGCGCAGGACGGCATTATTTACCGCCGCTCTCTTACCGAGGAGACAGCAAAATTTGCTGTTCTTTCCGTGCCATCCCTTTCGGGCGAAAGTATTGAGAAAATGTGTTCGGGTGTTGAAACGGACGAGCTAATCAGAATAAGAGACGCTTTCAGAAAAAAGGCTGAGGACGTTATCCCTCTCACGCCTCAGTTGAAGGCAAAAAAAGAAAAGAATACAAACACGAACAATGAATTTAAATTTTAAGGAGGAACCAAAATGGGTTTTGATAATTTAAGACTTGAGAAAGGTATGTACGGCACAGGCCGCAGCTTTACACAGGTATTGGAGGGACTTGATCCCTCGGAGAATTACAGAGGAACTGACCTTGAAGGTCTCGACGCTTATCAGCGTCAGCTCAAGCGTTTCGGCATCAAGCCGCAGGGCTCCGACAGCTCGGTTGTAGGCAAGTTTTTCCAGACAAGCGATGCCGCAGTTCTCTTCCCGGAGTACGTTTCCAGAGCCGTTCGCTACGGCATGGATGAGGCAAGCTTTCTTCCCGATATCATTGCTGCAACGACCAATATCGACTCTCTCGATTACCGCGCAATGAATCTTGAAATGACATCGGCAAACGCCGAGATGAAGGTTTTCAAGGAGGGTGATACTCTTGAAACAGCCGACTTCAAAGTAAGCGACAGAACCATCCGTCTCAAGAAAAGAGGCAGAATGATTACAACCTCTTACGATGTGCTTCGTTTCCAGCGTCTTGATGTTGTTTCAATTGCGCTCAAGAGAATCGGCTCATACCTTGCGCAGAGCCTTATGGCAGATGCCGTCGACGTTCTTATCAATGGCGACGGAGGTAAAAATCCTGCCGGCGTATGTGCGCTTGCAGCAGACGAATATACATATGACGATCTTATTGATTTTTGGAATCAGTTTGCACCGTATGAGCTTAACACGATTCTCGCATCGCCCGACGTAACGGCAACTGTACTCAAAATGTCGGAATTCAGAGATGCTGCCGCAGGACTTAATTTTCATGGCACAGGCAAGCTGATCACTCCGTTCGGCGCAAACCTCATCAAGTCCTCTCATGTTACAAAAAGCGGCATGATGATCGGTCTTGACAAGACATGCGCTCTTGAAATGGTCAAGGTCGGCGATGTTGAAACAGACTACGGTAAGCTTGTTGACCGTCAGCTTGAGCAGATTGCTATCACCTCTATCACAGGCTTTGCAAAGATTCTCCCCGGTGCGGTTAAGACTCTCGCTCCTGCCGAGATCACAACAGGCTCTGAGAATCAGGGTACGGTAGGCTCAGAATGAGCTGCTGGGAAGTAAAGGACTATCTCGGCGAGCTTACGGACATTTCGGCATATAAGGAAGAAGAAATTCTTCCTTTATGCCGCTCCTGCATCAAAGAGATAGACTCAAGGCTGAAGCCCGATGCCGACAGGGAAGATTTTCGTGTCATTGCCGCAGCCGCAGGGCTTGCGTACTACAAGCTTGCGCTCAAAAAAAGCTCTCTTGAGAGCGAGCCGAGCATTACAAGCTTTAAGGCGGGCGATGTGAGCATAGAGCAGGACAGCAAGACGGTCGAGGATTTTCTTGAACGTGCAAAGGACTTTTACGATAAAAAATCGGCGGATATAATTCCGCTTTGCAAGGACGACAGCTTCGCTTTTAATCAAATCAAGGTGATGTAACATGACTCTCAAATCAATGTTTGAAAAATACGGTCAGGAGGTCACTCTCAAGACCGACGACGGCTGGAGCAGCCCGATCTTCGGAGCTTTTATTCAACCGCTGAGATATAAAAACAAGATGTACCTTAACGGCGTCAATACTGTTATCGGCTTTAACAGCCAGGGACATTATCTTTATATCGGTCCCCCAGACCACGATCCCGAAAAGGAAAGCTGTCACGTTGAATCCAACGGAAAGAAATACACCGTTGACCGTTGTGAAAAGGTGTATTTCAAGAACGAAGTGATTTACGTCTGGGCAATAATCAGAGAAATTGTGGAGGTTGAATAATGGACAGTATTGTTTCACTCCCAATAAGAATTGTCGAATGGCTCGGTAAACAGGAGGATATGAACGATCTGACCTTCTTTGTTGAATATCCTCCGATAAACAAGGCTGTTCCGCTGAGAAAAGCAATTGTTGCCGTCGGAATTGACAATATCGAAATCACTGACAAATTTGTTGCCAACGACGACGGTGTGCTTGAAAAACAGGAATACTGCCGAACGGCAATGATTAAAGCAAATCTGAGCATTTGCGTTCCTTTCTCAAAAGGCGGTCAGGCATGCCACGATATATTTACAAGAATTGCCGATGCATTGACTTTCAGGACAAACCTGAACATCGAAAAATCCGGATGTGAGGATATAGCCTCCGACAGAGACACCGATGCTCTCGTGATGAACGGCTGGTTTTTGATGAATGCCGACTTCTGCCCTGCCGCAAGCACAGATGAAAACTTTGCAAGCTTTCTTGACAAAGAGCTTCTTTGCGGCAGCCATATCAGAAACAGCGAAATTCATGTAACCGCCGAGGACAAAATAAAATGGAACGCTCCGTTTGAAGCGGGATTTTATATTGGAAACGGCTCGTCAACACGTTCGCTTTCCGTCGGCTTCAAGCCGCAGCTTGTGATTCTTATGGCGACGGGCAAGCCTGCCGTATCGGTTGACTTCACAAAGAGCACATGCAAGAGCTACATGGCGGTTGCAAACGAATCCCTTTCCTCCCAGGGTCTCTCGCTTACCTCAACCGGCTTTAAGGTTTCCAACAGCACCTCAGGCAACGTGACAAGTGACTTAAACGGTATAGGCACATCGTATATCTATTTAGCATACAAGTAAATAATTATTGTAATCACCAAAAATCCGCAGACATTGACAAAATCAAAGTCTGCGGATAGTTTGTTTATATGGAACAATTTATTATCTTTACAAAAATAAAACGCCTTGCAACGGAAAAGCTCACAAAAGTCTGACGCAAACAGAAGCTTGCGTCAGACTTTGCTGCTTGATCAAAATGAAATTTTCATTATGTTTTTTCCGAGAGCCGTTGACTTTGACTCCTTTTCAAATATCGCGTAATAATCTCTGATGTTTGTTACATCATTGACTGAAAGCATGAGCCTGAGAATATGTTCGCGGAACTCAGGTATTGTGAGGAGTTCGACTGCTTTTTCAAAGTCACAGCGCACACTTCTTGTTGTTCCTCTTATCGAAATTCCGTGTTCAAGCACCATTCTTGTGTTGAGCGGAACATTTTCGTTTGCAACGCCCGAAAGAATAAGCTTTCCTCCCGAATAGAGCTTATCAATTGCCTGGTTTGCTGCTATGCCGGATGCGTTGCCGCCGACAGCCTCAATTGCAACAGACATTCTCGGAAGGGCGTCGATATCGTTTGAATAATAGACATTTGCAAAATCAAACATATCAAGCTTTTCCTTGTTGAGACCCACAATGTTGACCTCACAGCCGAAACCGTATTTCGCAACGAGAGAGATAATATATCCCATTATTCCGTCGCCCCAAACGGTTACGCTTTTAACGCTTTCGCCCTCGGCAAAGCCTGCACGTCTCATAGCACAGCAGCCGACGGAAATAAGCTCGGAGAAAACAGCTTCCGGTCCGATCTCATCGGGGATCGGGATCATGTATTCATGTTCAAGGTCAATGAGCTCCTTTGAAAAGCCGTCATAGTTGCTGGAGCAGAATTTGGATTCCGGACAGTAATTGTCAAGCAGGCGCGGATTGTTTCTTACACAGACCTCACACTTTGTTCCGTCGCAGTCCGATTTACGGCACGGAAGAAGAACGATTCTCTGACCGCTCTTGAATTTACCGCTTTTATCACGAACAACAACACCCGTTGCCTCATGAATAAGGCTCATCGGAAACTTTCTTTTAAGTATGCGAAGACTTCTGTTGCCGAGATAGTAACGGATATCCGCCTTGCATACGGCAAGATACTCGGGTCGCACAAGAACATGATCGTTTCTAATATCCTCAACGAATATTTCAAATCTTTTCGGCTCTGTAATTTTGTAACTCTTAGCGAACAAAATTAACCAATCCTTTCTGCCTTATCTTCCGGCTCTTACAATGGATTTAACAAGAAGGAGATCCTCCATTGTTGTTATTTTCATGTTGAGCTTGTCTCCCATTGCCATACCTATCTTAATGCCTGCCGAAAGAACAAGTCCGCAGTCATCGGTCATGACGGGGCGCTTTTCCTCGGGGATTGCAAAATAGTCGTCATAAGCCTTTCTTACGATCGAATACTTGAAAGACTGAGGGGTTTGACCGAGGTAAAGCTCTTTTCTGAGCGGAATTGAATCAAGTGTTTTTTCGTCTACGCTCTTTATGATCGTATCGTGAGCCGGAATAACGGTATCACAAGCACCGAATTCCTTGACCTTTTCAATGTTCTCATTGATTATTTTCTGAGAAACAAGCGGTCTTGCGGCATCGTGAATGATAACATAATCGTCGCCGCTGCACTCTGCCTGAATCGCATTTAACGCATTGAGCGAGGACTCCTGACGTGAGGCTCCGGCATCGGCAATCCAGCGAACCTTGCGAATATCATATTCCTTGAGCCACACAGTTAGATCCTCTTGCCATGCCTTTACGCAAACAACGCAGATTGCGTCAATTTTCTCGTTGATTTCGAATGCTTCAAGAGTGTGGATAATAACCGGCTTACCGTAGATGTCAATAAACTGCTTCGGCCTGTCGACCATACCCATTCGGCTTCCCGAGCCGCCTGCAAGAACCACTGCTATATTCATAATATAATTACCTCAATTCGTAATTTTTAGATGTAATCAATAATTTTTCACAACAGTTGATTACCTTCAAATTATACTATACCCTTTTTTATTTGTCAACAAATCCGAGAAACAGGTATTATCTATTTTTACAGTTGAAAAAAATATTATTATATTGTATAATTGATTATCAATGCGCTTTCGTATTTGAAGCATTTGCCGCAGTTCCTCTGATCGAGACTTTTGCCGAAAGTTAAATGAAATTTGTTTTGGGCGTGGCTCCTCATTTTGGGAGCTGTCACGGCTTGTCTGTGACTGAGAAAAATTTATAAAGAAGTTTGCTGCAGCTTTATTTCTAAAAAACTTATAAAAATAAATTTATTTAAAAAAAGGGGGTATAGTATGGTTTTTTCGTCAACAACATTTTTATTTTTGTTTCTGCCGATAGTTTTAATTGCATACTATAACCCGATTTTTAAGTCGTTGCCTTTCAAAAATGCCGTGCTGATTGTTTCGAGCATTTTCTTTTATGCGTGGGGTGAACCTGTTTACGTACTTCTCATGTTAGGTTCAATTCTCGTTAACTGGGCGCTCGGACTGGCGGTCGATAAAAACCGCGGCAACAAAAAAGGCAGAGCAGCCTTAACGGTATCGGTTATTTTTAACATAGGAATGCTCTTTGTATTTAAGTATCTGACATTTACGCTTGAAAATATCAATTTGCTTTTTCATACAAGCCTTGATACGCTAAACATAACCTTACCCATAGGTATTTCGTTTTTTACGTTTCAGGCAATGTCTTATGTTATTGATGTTTACCGCGGCAACGGCGATGTACAGAAAAATCCGTGCAACGTTGCGCTGTATATTTCTTTCTTTCCCCAGCTCATTGCGGGACCGATAGTACGTTATCAAACCATTGCCGATCAAATAAAGGAACGGCATGAGAATTTCGATCAATTCACCGACGGCGTTTACCGTTTTATGATAGGATTTGTAAAAAAGGTGCTTATTGCAAATAATGCCGCAATCGTTGCCGACGGAATTTTTGACAGCGAGGTCAGCTCGGTCTCATCAGCGTGGCTCGGTGCACTCGCTTATACCTTGCAAATTCTTTTTGACTTCTCGGGCTACAGCGAGATGGCGATCGGACTCGGAAAGATGTTCGGCTTTGAATTTCTTGAAAATTTCGATTATCCGTATGTATCAAAATCCGTTTCCGAGTTTTGGCGCAGATGGCATATCTCGCTCGGAACATGGTTCAGGGATTATGTTTATTTTCCGCTCGGAGGCAGCAGAGTAAAGAAAAAATCGAGACTGATTTTTAACCTCTTTGTTGTTTGGACTCTTACGGGAATCTGGCACGGAGCAAACTGGACATTTGTCATTTGGGGTTTGTTCTATTTTGTGATTCTCACTATCGAAAAGCTCACGGACTTCACAAAAAAGCTCGGCGCTTTCAGCCATGTTTACACAATGCTCCTTGTGATAATCGGTTGGGTCATTTTCAGGGCCAAGGATATTGCTTCGGCATGGGAATATCTTAAAAATATGTTCGGCTTCGGCTCACTGCCGCTTTATGACAGCACAGCTCTGTTTTATATTTCAAACTACAGCTTTTTCCTTGTGCTCGGAATTATCTGCTGCTTCCCGATAATCCGAACTCTGAAAAATAAAATAAATACAAACAAGCCTGTTTACACGGTCGTTTCGGGAATTGTACTTGTTGCACTGTTTCTGATTTCCGTAACATATATTATCAAAGGAACGTACAACCCGTTTATTTACTTTAATTTCTGACGAAAGGAATGCGATATCAAATGAAAAAGTTTAAAGCTAAATTTATTATCGGAATAGTTTTCATTTGTATAATCGCGTTCTTTTTCGGCTCTGTTTGCTACAGATATTACCGTGCGAAACGTTATTTTGATTACGGCTTGACAGGAGCCGAAAGCTCAAGCTCATCGAATGACAGTTCTGCTCAAGAAGATTGGAGCAAGAAATATCCTTTCAGTGAAAATTATGAATTCGAGCCGACGGTCAAAAACCCAAAAAATACGGCAGAGGAAACCGGTAAAACCGAGTCGGGCATTTTTTCGGCTTATCTTGAAAAAGTAAACACATTAAAGGAAAACATAGATTATTATACTACGAAGCTTTTGCCCGGAAGAATGAAATATGTTGAGGCAAACGCCCTTTTCGGAAAGACTGTCGGAATGAAAATCGTCAGCGGAAGCGATTCCGTTATTGTTATGAAAAACGGATATCTGACATTTGAAAGCAGCGCTTTCTCCGATGCGACGACGCAGGTAGAGAGCGTTAAGTGGTTCAGCGATATAATGAAAGAAAAAGGAATCGACTTTGTATATTTTCAATATCCGGCAAAAGGAAAAGAGGGCGACGGTATGCTTCCGGAAGGAGTCACGGACGGAGCAAACATAACTGCCGACAACCTTGTTGAAAGGCTTAAAAAGAGCGGTGTTAACTGCTCGGATCTGAGAGCTTCGCTGGCTCAAAAGAACAGTGACTGGTACTCGAATTTCTTTAAAACCGACCATCACTGGAAACCCGAAACAGGAGTTTGGGCTGCAGGACAAATTGTAAGCACACTTAATTCAGACTTTGGATATAAGCTTGACAGCGATATAGGCAATCTTGAAAGCTATAACATTGATGTGTATGAAAAATACTGCTTCGGCTCACAAGGAAAAATTGTGACGCTGACCTTTGCCGATCCCGAGGATATAAGCATAATTTATCCGAAAAAGAAAACAAATATTACCGTTCAGTATAATAACGACGCACCGAGCACCGGACGCTTTGAGAATGTCATATTCAATAAGAGTTACCTCAACAACACCGATTACTATAACTACTCTGCATATGCGTCTTATCTCAACGGCAATAAGGCGCTGACGCAAATAACAAACCATGACTGCAAAAACGGCAAAAAGATTCTCATTATCGGCGATTCATATAACAAATGCGTTGCCCCGTATCTTTCACAGACATTTGAGAGCACAACGCTTCTTGACAGACGTTATTTTGACGGCAGTGTTATAGATTATATTGACAAAACCAATCCCGATATTGTTATAATTGCGTACACACCAACACTCATAGGCGGTGTGGAGAGTCACACGTCAACATTTAATTTTGAATAATAACTTTACTTTTACGTTTTAATGTGATAAAATATAAAGGTGTAAAAGATACCGCTGATTAAATTAAACGGAGATGCTAATTTATGGAAAAAAAGCTTAAAGATAAAAATACAGACCTTTTCTTTGACGCAATACTTCACCTTAAATCCGTTGACGAATGCTATGATTTCTTTGAGGATCTTTGCACGGTCAACGAGCTTAAATCAATCTCGCAACGAATCGTTGTTGCAAAAATGCTTCGTGAGAAAAAAGTCTACAGCGATATCGTTGATGAAACAGGTGCAAGCACGGCAACAGTCAGCCGTGTTAACCGTTCGCTCCAGTACGGCTGCGGCGGATATGACCTTGTATTTGACCGAATGAACGGAGAAAAAGAATGAGCGGCTATAATGCGTTTGCAAACGTTTATGACAAGCTGACGGATAATATCGAATACGAAAAGCGTGCCGATTATATCAGTGCGCTTTTTGAACGTTACGGGGTTAAGGGTAAGGAGCCGATTCTTGACCTTGCCTGCGGAACAGGAAACCTGACGATTGAGCTTGCCAAGCGCGGATATGATATGATAGGTACGGATTCGGCCTATGCCATGCTTTCTCAGGCTCAGAATAAAAAGTATTCGGAAAATGTTGATGTTCTGTTTCTTTGTCAGGATATGACCGAGCTTGATCTTTACGGAACGATCAGCGGAGCGGTCTGTATGCTGGACAGTCTTAATCACCTTGACTGCGCCGAGGATGTTGCCGAAACTATTCAAAAAGTCGGACTTTTTATGGAGCATAACGGTATATTTATTTTTGACGTGAATACAATATATAAGCACAGAGAGATTCTTGCGAATAATACCTTTGTCTATGACTGCGATGATGTTTACTGCGTTTGGCAGAACAGTCTCAACAAGGACGACAGCGTAGATATTTCGCTTGATATTTTTGAATATGAGGACGGAGCCTATTACCGCAGCACGGAGGATTTTTCGGAAAAAGCTTATCCAATAGATAACTACAAAAAATGGCTCGCCGATGCCGACTTTGAGATATTGCATATCTATGACGAGATGAGCGACCGTGATTTTAACAATAAAACTCAGCGCGCCGTGTTTGTGGCTCGGTATAATGGGTATAAGAATAAATCGGAGGAACGATAAAATGAATAAACTGGTTAGATGTATTTCAAGAGACGGTACACTTGTTATTATGGCAGCCGACACGACCGACATGGTTGAAAGATCGCAGCAGATACATAAGACGTCGGCGGTAACTTCGGCAGCTCTCGGCAGACTTCTCACAGCGTCGAGTCTCATGGGCAGTATGTTAAAGGGTGAAAACGAAAGCATCACACTGAGAATTAACGGCGGCGGTCCGGCAGGCACGGTGATGGCTGTTTCCGACAGCAGCGGCAATGCAAGAGGTTACGTTCAGAATCCGGTTGTGGAAATTCCTCTTAATTCCAAGGGCAAGCTTGACGTAGCGGGCGCGGTCGGCACAGATGGCTCGCTGACAGTTATCAAGGATCTTTGTCTGAAAGAGCCATACGTCGGTCAGATTCCGCTCGTAAGCGGTGAAATTGCAGAGGATATCACAAGCTATTATGCAATCAGTGAGCAGATTCCGTCCGTGTGCGCTCTCGGAGTTCTTGTCAATCCCGACCTTTCGATTAAAGCGGCAGGAGGATTTATTATTCAGCTTCTTCCCACGGCGATGGACGATACAATCGATGCCGTTGAACGCTGCATAAAGGATATCCCTTCCGTAACGTCAATGCTTTGTGACGGACTCAGCCCGGAGGACATTTGCCAAAAGGTTCTCAACGAATTTGAGCTTGATATTCTTGACACTTCAAAGCCGGAATATAAATGTAATTGCTCCCGCGAAAGGGTTGAGGCTGCATTGATTTCAACAGGAGCAAAGTCGCTTGAAGAGCTTTCAAAAGAGGAGAACACAGAGGTCTGCTGCCAATTCTGCGACAAGAAATACGATTTCAGCGGAGAGGATATAAAAAGGCTCTTAAAATCAGCAAAGAAAAAATAAAAAGTCTGAAAAAAGTATTGACAAATTGCCTGTATTATGGTAAAGTATTCAATGTCGCTGCGGTACTGAGCAACGACGTTAGGAAGCATGGCGAATGGGAGCATAGCTCAGCTGG
>HF999642.1:0-2064 GCA_000434055.1 Ruminococcus sp. CAG:488
ATCTTGTAATTTTATCTGATTATATGTACCTTTATAATTTATAAAGCGGTTGTTGCGTATAACTGTTACAGCCGTTCCAAATGCAATTCCCATAACCATATTTTCCATGTGCATCAAGTTCGTTATAGTTTTGGTCTGTAAAATTTTTGTACGCATTTTTTCAAAGCTTGATAAAAACATCCAGCTTTGCATTGTAACCATGCAATTATATCCGTCTTTCTCTACCATATCGTTCCCATGTTCAATAAAACATGCAAACAAATCACTCTTACTGTCCGGGGAATTTTTCTTTACATATTTAGCAAGTTTGTCGTTCATTCCGCTTGCGCCCATATACGGTGGATTGGTGGCGACGACCTCATATTTTTGTGCAAGTATTATTGCCTGCTCAATCAGCGGAATAAATTCCGTTGCGATTCCCGACTGCCTTGCCTTATCAAAGAAATTATCGTAAAAGCTGTTCTCGATTTCTTCCGCCTTATCTTTAAGCTCCGTCAGTTCTTCGACAGTCAGCTTGACACGAATAATGCTTCCGAGGTCTTTTGCGTCCTTCATGTTTTCAAGAAGCTCACGAGCCTTGCTCTCCAAATCGCCGAAAAGCGAAAGATAGTCGGGATTGATAGAATTGCTCTCCTGAATCGCCATAACATTCGGCTTCGTTTCAACGTTCAAAATTCTGCGATTATATTTTCTCGCTTTCATCATTACGGCAAAATAAGCAAGCTGTCCTGCACGGTTATCAATATCAAGTCCGTAAAGATTGTTTTCGACAATGCTCTTTGCCGCTTCTCTCTCGGAATAGCCGAACTCGACGTACATCTGCATAAGCACATCAAAAGCGTAAACGAGAATATGTCCCGATCCCATACAGGGGTCAAGAACCTTAATTTTTGTTATGTCAAAATTCTCCGACGCTTCGGTGCTTATTTTATTGAGCTGCTCTCTGACCTCCGGCTCCTGCTCGGCTTCGGGCAAATAATATTTCCAGCCCATTTTTTCGGCAATCTCTTTTTCCGCTTTAATACGCTCCGACTCTGCTTCATGCCAAGTCATTTCGTCCAAGCCACGACCGTCCGAATAGACGCCCTCGTTCTTGCGCTTGTCAATATAAATTCTGCCAAGGCTGTTTTCAACCATATAGCGAACTATCCAATCGGGAGTGAAAAGCTGCGTTGCCGCCGGAATTCTCTCCTTGCTGATTTTGATATTCTTTTTCAGCTTCGCAAATGTATCGTCCTTCAGCTCGACATTATAATACTGATACATCCAGCCGATTATCTGAACGGCGTCCTCCCAATCCTCTGTCGGGATATCATTAACCATTCTTTCAAGCACGTTGCCGGGCTTCAAAAGATTATTCGGGAACAAAAGCTCCGTGTAATCCTCGATTTTTTCAAACATTCCCGGCAGACATTCGCCGAGTGCGTTGCACTGCGTGATGATGAGATACTTATACAAATTCTCATTATCCTGCTTCTCGATAAATTCATATATCTTTTCTTTGTCGATCCCGTCAAACTCGATCGTCATCGCTTCTTTCAGAATTTGGGGATTAAATTCGTCGTCTTTGTCGCTGAAAACTCGCACTCTCGACGGCAGGAAATTATTGACCTCCATATAGCGCAGGGCGATAAAGCGATTGAACCATGTATAGGCAACCTCCTCCATCACCTGCTCATAACCCTTTTGACGAATCTGCGAAATCAGCGACGCACGCTGTTTTTGCTCCGCATCGGTCAGCAACCTTCCGCCTGCGGTCACGTTCGAATCGTCGTTGTCGCTCTGCTCCTCGATTTTATATTCAAAAGCCTTCTGCCTGACAGCTTTAATAAGCTCCACTCTCGACTGTATCGCAAACTTTTTTATAGCATTTTTATCCATTATAAACTTCCTCACTTTTTTGGTTGTTAGTGGTTAAAGTTATTCAGCATATAAATTTACTGTTTTCCAAACAAATTACTAAGACTCTCCAAGCCTCCCCTTATTGTAAGGGTAGGCTCCTGCTTTAGGCAATATTCATCAGATTTTCTCGGTGCGATGTGGGCATCGCACCTCTACGATTTG
>HF999642.1:2078-5813 GCA_000434055.1 Ruminococcus sp. CAG:488
ACCTCTACGATTTGGTGAAATTAACGAACAATCCGTAGAGGTCGATGCCTACATCGACCCAAGGTCGGCTTCTCGTTTTCGTGATCATTGTAATTGGTTAAAATGCAATCACTGATCACTGTCCGCTAATCACTAAATAATATGAACTGCGTCGTTACCTTCGAGAATTTCCAAGAGCTTGGTCTTGACCTCGGCAAGATATTCGTCGATATCATTTTCATTTTTCAAGGTGCCCGTGTAGCAAAGCGTGCCTCTGCCGACCGTTACAGTTTTGCTCTGCGGCGTTTTTTCAACCATCAGTGCCCTGAGATACTGCTGACGTAGATTTGACAACTGAATAATCATTGCGTCAAGCTGAGTGAGCGTTTTTGCGTTTGCCGCAGCTTGCTTTTTTTGTGCAAAAGCCGAATCCGCTCTTTCAACAATATCGCCCTGCTCAACCTTTGCCGTTTGGTGAATCTCGCCCATTGCCGACTGAATTTCGGCATAGACCTCTTCTCTTTTGCCGTTCAGCATTTCGTCGTATGCCGACTGCAATGACTGAATCAAGCCCGGAAGCTCGCTTATTCTTTTATACGGTTTCGCAAGCTTCAAAATTTCGGACACGGTCGAAAGATCTTTAATCATTGTGTCGTTTGCCTGGAAATAATCCTTTTCGCTCTGCAACGCTCCGAGAACTCCGTTAGCCATGTCAAAAACACTCTGCTGATTCTTAAAGAACGAGTTGATGTCAACCATATCCTCGCTCTGGTCGAGCAGATCGTCCTCCCTTTGAACAAGCCTTTTCAGCAAAGCGATATTATCTTTTTTCTGCGAAAGTACGTCATTACAAAGCTTCAATCCGTTTTCGACAATAGCCTTGTCCGGATAGAGCTCGGTTCTGTATTTCTCCGAAAGAAGCCTTGAATAATCGTCTCCCTCTTTTGTGAACGAGTCGATGATGAATTCAATAAGCCTGTCCTCATCACTCGGAACATCCATCACATTGAAATATTCACGGAGAATATCCCTCGCCTGCTTCATCAGCTTCTCAGGCGGAGTTATTCTGCGTCTGATGACTGTCTTGTCTATCTCCGACTTTCTGCGAAGATAATCCGGCATACTTCTGTCGCTCGGCTGGACGGTGTTGCCTGCATAATTGACCGTAATTTTCTGCGCAACAACAAGCTCGGCAACCAGTGTGGCAATATCAATCTCTCTCCAGCCGTAAGGAACGCCCTGGAATCTGCGCTGAATATCGCCCATTGTCACTGTTCTGAGCTTTGAATACTGAAGATCCATAAACTGCTCAACCTCGACAATGGCTTCGAGATTGTAATTCTCCGTACCGAAAGAGAGCTGATCATTATTGAGAATAGCGAGAATATCCGCATCGGACTCGGCACTTTTGCGAACAAGGTGAAGCTTTTCGTACACGCCCTCAACCAGGTATTTCATCGCTTCCTCAAGCTTGTCCTTTGCACTTCCTGCGAGATTACCGAGCCTTTCGCCGTCAACATAGAATGTCGCTTCTTCAATCGCCTTGGTAATATAATCCTTTGCCCTCGACTCGAACACCGCCGCCTGCTGAGTTCTGCCGCGGATAATCGACTGAATCGTTTCCGGAAGAAGCGAAATGTTTCGGCTTTTGGCAAACCTGCGGATCTTCATTGCGCTTTCAATCTCGTTATAGTACGGGTATTTATCCGACATAACAACGATCGCCTCGTTATCGACATTCGATTTCATTATCCAATTTTGCTCGGAATTGCGATAATTGTCGTTCGCATCGGTCACCAAACGAAGCTTTATCGGATTTCCGGGCACGCCGATGCAAAGGTCGTCAACCATCTGATCGAAAGCAAAATCGTTGTTGTTAAGGCGGAACTTTTTCATCATAAAAATACTGCCGAAAGCAACATTTGCAATCTCACGCACAACCGCCGAGCCTTCAATGTTTATCTGATTTATTTCACGTGCGATATCCTGCTCGTCATCGGTCAGGAATGAATATGTATCGCCGTTTCTTGCAATATAATTCTGACGCAGAAGCCTATCCAGCGACTCACGGATATTCTGTCTCATATTGATTTTGTCTGCGTCAATTCTGTCAACCATCAAGGTTGTGATGTTATCAATATTCGCTTTGATTTCTTCATCGACATAGCGGATAAGATAAAGAAGCTTCAGCACCTCGACATCGTACAGCTCAAGCCCGTCGTTATTTTCCGCAGCTCTGCGGCAACGGTCAATTACCCTTCTTATGGAGCTTTCAAGGAAGGCGTTCAGCGTATCATAGAAAAGATTGAATGATACAAGCGAGTTCTCGTCCTTATCCGCTAAGCTTTGCGCCGCCTCCTGGAAGCCCGAAAGCATGGATCGCTCGCCGCCCGACATGCTCTTTCCTGCATTGCCGTGCCTGCGCACCTGCAAAAATACATTCTGCATCAGCTTGAACTGATAAGGAACGAACGGATAGGTTTCAACAAATTCGTTTTCTCCCGAATAGCCCTTCAAATCCATTTTATATGGAGAATTGAACGTGAATAGATTTTTTAATACACCGCTGTTCTTTTCATAATTCATCTTGAGCATTTCTTTTGCGGCGTCGTTCTTCTCAAGAATACGCTTCTTGATGACCTCGTCAACAGACGATGACGACAAGCTGAGTCTTGTATCAAACCGTCCCTGAATTTTTGAAAAATCATCACCGACAATTTTTGTAACAGAGTCGATTGCCTCCTGGCTTGTAACCATTACCCATACTCTGCCGCCGCATTTCGAGCCGATTTCTTCAACTATGCTTTGAAGGTTGAGCATTAAGTCACTGTCGGAGCCGATGAACTGTCCTATTTCATCAACCATAAAAATAAGCCGATTATCCTTGCCCTTGCTGTCGATATAGCTTTTTATCTCCGTAACGAGCTGACCAATACTGATATCAGCCGTTTCTGTGCCGTTGAACCAGTTGTGCGCCGCAGTTTCGCTCATTCCGAGAACATCAACAAGACATTCAACTATGTCATCTTCAAAGAATATGTACGAATCCCTTGAGTCGAGCCATGTTCCGCCGTTAACTTCCTCAAACTTGGCGGCGAACTCATCCATTTTACCCGAATTTGTAATAAACTGCTCAAGCTTAGCCACCTTGAGATCATTTCCCTCAAAGCCCATATGCTGATAAAAAACCTTTGCAAAAACCTTCAAAATTGCGGTCTTGTCCTTATTTATTCCGCTTTTCTTATCAACGTTGAAAAGTATCGTTTCGGTCGGTACGGAAATGCAACGCTCGATCTGCGCAAGAAACATAGGATCGTCAAACTTGTCTTTAAAGTATTCAAATGCAGTCTTTCCGTCAACAACTTTGTTGGAAAGCAGATATGAAAGCATTTTCAGAAAGTGCGATTTACCGCTTCCGAAAAAGCCCGATATCCAGACACCGATTTTATTGGTCCGGTAATCAAACGACTTTTCGTAATTATTAAAAAATGCATTATAATGACCGCGAAGCTCTTTGGTAATAATATATTCCGAAAGCTCCTGCTTGATTACTTCATTGTCATCCTGATCAACCTGAATAACGCCGTTAATATTTCTGTTTATGTCCGATTTATAAATCTGCTGTAATTTCATTTGTATTCCTCCAAATTATAACAAATTGAACGCTCTATAATAATTACCGTCAAGGAATTGGCCGAAAAGAGTAAGCTCATTCCCGTTGTATTCGCCCGGATAAAGCATAACCACGGGTATATC
>HF999643.1:0-15712 GCA_000434055.1 Ruminococcus sp. CAG:488
ATTTCCGACAGATACGCTACCTCCAATGCCTATCATCAGGCGACTAAGATTGAAAAAAGCGAAAGAGCGGAGTTCTTTAAATGGCTGGAGGATTTTGAATACGGACTTATCGGTGTGCCGAAGCCCGATGCGGTAATTTATCTTGATATGCCGATTGAGATTTCGCAGAAGATGATGTCCGAGAGATATCACGGCGATGAGACGAAAAAGGATATTCACGAGAGCAATCTCGATTACTTATATAAATGCAGAGACGCGGCACTCGACGCCGCAGAAAAAATGGGCTGGTATGTCGTTAAATGCAACGACGGTGACAGCCCGAGAAGTATTGAGTCCATAGGAGACGAAATATACTCTATTATTTCCACGGAGGTTTTATGAGTTATTCATTTCACAAGCCCGGCTTTGATGACATTAAATGGATTAAAGAAAAAATTTCGGAAAGAAGAACGGAGTGCTGCGATTTCACACCCGGCAACCTTATAGGCTGGAGCAGATTTTTCGGCGGAGAAATCGGCAGTGTTTCGGATTGCCTTGTTGTAAAAATTAAAAAATACAATTCATATTCGTTTCCGAAGGGTAAAAACCGCGAAGAAGCTTTGCGCGAAATGGTTCCTTATTTTGATTATCCTAAATTTTCCACGATTGAAAAGCATGAGACGGAAATTCTCGAAAAGCTTTTCCCGGGAAAATATGAGTTCACTGAGGAACGCGACAGCTTTGACTATGTTTATTCCCGTGAGAAGCTCGCAACGCTCGGCGGCAAGAAATATCACGGTAAGCGGAATCACATAGCCTATTTTGAAAGAACGTTTAACTGGAGCTTTGAGGAGCTTAACAGAAGCAATATTGACGACTGTATCGCCATGAATGAGAAATGGTATACTCTCAATGTCGAAAAGGACAGGGAGGGAATAGAGGACGAGCGTGAGGTTTTGCGCCTTAATTTTGCCCATTTTGAAGAAATCGGCGGCGTCGGCGGTGTTCTCAGAATCGACGGAGAGGTTGTTGCGTTTACCTTCGGCGAAAGGCTGAACGACAATACCTTTGATACTCATTTTGAAAAGGCGTATTCCGATATCAGGGGAGCGTATCCGATGATAAATCAGCTTTTTGCAAAGACTCTGCTTTCGGATTATGAGTTCATAAACCGTGAGGACGACGTCGGCTCGGAGGGTCTGAGAAGCGCTAAGCTTTCGTATCACCCCGAATTTTTGGTTAAAAAATATTCGGCTGTTGCAAAATGAAAGGTTTGTCGCTATCATGGTTAAAATTGTTGATATCAAAAAATACAGAGAGAATATAATTGCATTGTGGCATGAGTGCTTCGGTGACGAAAGGGGTTATATTGAATTCTTTTTGGATAACTGCCCGAATAAGCTTTGTATCGGCAGCTTTGAAAACGGTGTGCTCGCTTCAATGCTTTTTCTTTTGAACGGCGTCGTCGGCGGACTTTCGTGCAGGTATATTTATGCCGCCTGTACGTCTCGAAGGTTTCGTTCCAAGGGACTTATGGGCGGACTTATCGAATACTCAAAGGAATATTGTGCCGAGAATAAAACTGACATGATCTTCCTTGTCCCCGCCGAGGAGAGCCTTTACGGTTACTATGCAAAATTCGGCTTTATTCCGAAAATGCAGAGAGCCGAATTTGCTTTGAAGGGCACTTCGGGAGAATTTAAAGCAACGAAAACAACGGACATAAAATCAGTGGCCAAAAGACGTTTAGAGCTTCTTTCGTCAATGAAATGCTTTGCCTTTGATATGCAAACGACGGAATATACCGTGGCGGAGTTTTTGCGCACGGGAGGCGAAATATACTCTTGCGACGGCGAAAACGGCTTTATTGCCTTTACCGTTACGGATGGTAAAAGCGCCGTTATCAAGGAGATTTTGACCGATTTTGACAGTAATTTTACAATTATTTTGGATTTATTTAAAAATTTAAGGGCGGAAAATGTTTACATTCATGCTCCTTTAGTGTATAATAATACAGATATGGGGTTCAAAGCTACTAAATGTGGTATGCTTTACCCGATTACCGATAATTCAAAAAGCTTTATCAAGGATGAAGATATTTTCTATTCCGGAATGTATCTTGACTGAGAGGTAATAAAATGATTTACGTTTTTCTTGCAAACGGATTTGAGGAGATCGAGGGTCTTACGGTTGTTGACTTCCTGCGCAGGGCGGAGCTTGAGGTTTGCACCGTCGGCGTGGGCGGAAAGCTCATCACGGGAGCGCACAATATTCCGGTTTTCTGCGATCTTGACGAATCCGAGGTCAGACTTGACGGCGAGCTTGAGGCGGTCGTTCTTCCGGGCGGTATGCCGGGAACGCTCAATCTTGAGAAGTCTCAGACCGTGAAAAATACCGTGAGCTACTGCGCCGATAACGACAGGTATGTTTGTGCCATTTGCGCCGCACCGTCGATACTCGGTCATATGGGTCTGCTCAAGGGCAAGACGGCGTGCTGTTTTCCGGGCTTTGAAAACGAGCTTGAGGGCGCAGACGTAAGCGAGAATTATGTCTGCCGTGACGGAAAAATTATTACTGCCAAGGGTATGGGAGCTGCGATTGATTTTTCGGAAAAAATCACAGCCTGTCTTATAAACGAGAGTAAAGCGAAGAAGATAAAAGAATCTCTTCAGTGTCCCTGTTGATTGAAGAAGGAGGACGAATATGAAAGACGAGAACGGCAGAGAATATTCCGATTACGATATTGACAAGCTCATAGAAGAGTATTCGCATATCAATCGGAACGATGAGCCGGAGCAGGCTTCACAGCCGCCAAGGGAAAAGAAAAAGTTCGTTGTTCATATAGATGAATCGCTGATTGACGATTCGCCGCAGAACGAGGAACCCAAGCCGCAGTCCGGCGGAATATATTTTTCAAATTATCCCAAACACCGCAGGTCGCCCGATTTGCAGGAGAAACCCGCTGCCGAGCCTGAGCATAAGCACATGGAGAAAAAGGCTCACAAGGTAATGCACGGTTCCCGTGAGAATGCGGTCAATAAAGTTAAAAATGAAATCGAAAAAGTCGGCGGTAAGGCTGCCGTCGGATTTCTTGCGTTCATTCTTATTTCAACCATCCTGCTTTCATATGTCGGAATCACCTGCCTCGGAGATATGCTCGCAATCAACAGGAGCGACGAGAATGTTACGGTAGATATCCCTGCCGACGCAACCTACAGCCAGATAATTGATATTCTCAAGGATAATAAGCTTATCAAGCGCAAGACCTTTTGCAAGGTGTTTACAAAGTTCAGAGGCTTTGACGACGGAACATATCTGAGCGGTCAGTATTATCTCAACAGCAAGATGGGCGTTGAGGGTATGCTCAAGGATATCATGGCGGCTCCGGTTACGGCCGATTCGATTTCGCTCAGCTTCCCGGAGGGCTGGACGGCAGCACAGATCGTTGAAAAGCTTGAGAAATACGATGTTTGCAACTCCGCAAAGGTTCTCACGGCGATGAAAACCGGCAAATATAATTATGACTTTATAAATGAAATTACGGATAACAAGAGCAGATATCTGAAGCTTGAAGGCTATCTTTTCCCCGATACCTACGATTTCTATGTTGATGCGGATCCGAACTATGTTATCACAAAGTTCCTCGACAACTTCAATTCCAAGTGGGAGGACGAGTACGATAAACGTGCCGCCGAGCTTGGACTTTCAAGAGACGAGATTATAACAATAGCTTCCATTATTCAGAAGGAAGCCGCAAACACGGATCAGATGAAGGTTATTTCTTCGGTAATCCATAACCGTCTTAACCATCAGGCGGACTACCCGACGCTCGGCTGTGACAGTACGGCTCTTTACATCAGCAATTATGTAACTCCGACTGTCGGCGAGGCTCAGGGCGCAATCTACTACAGCGCTTACGATACATCGGCGGTCAAGGGACTTCCTCCCGGACCGATCTGTAACCCCGGAATAGACGCTATCAGAGCGGCGCTTTATCCCTCGGATACCGATTACTATTTCTTCGCTCACGATAAGGCTGGTAATATCTACACCGCTTCGACCTTCAAGGAGCACAAGAACAACCTTGTTCTTATCATCAAGGCGAACAGCTCAACTGATTAAGAGGATTTATGAGTAATATTAAAACAGCTTTTCCCGAGCTTCTCTCTCCGGCAGGGGATACAGAAAGATTTCAGCGTGCGCTTTATTTCGGCGCAGACGCAATCTATGTCGGCGGTTCTGCGTTTTCAATGCGAGCCGCACCTGCCAATTTTACCGCAGAGGAGCTCAAGGCGGCGGTCGATGCCGCACATAAAAAGGGCGTTAAGGTCTATCAGACCTGCAACACCGTGCCGAGAAACGATGAAATTGACAGACTTCCCGATTTTCTTATGGAGTCGGCAGAGACAGGAGTTGACGCTTTCATCATTTCCGACCTCGGCGTTATGACGCTCGCAAAAAAATACACACCCAATGTTGATATCCATATCTCGACTCAGGCGGGAATTACGAATTATGCCTCGGCGAACGAATGGTACAACATGGGCGCAACAAGGGTTGTCACGGCGAGAGAGCTTTCCATTGAGGACATCGCAACGCTCAGAGCAAAGACCCCGAAGGAGCTTGAGATAGAGTGCTTCGTTCACGGCGCAATGTGCGTTTCGTTCTCCGGAAGATGCCTTTTGTCGAACTATCTTGTCAACCGTGATTCCAACAGGGGAGAGTGCGCTCAGCCATGCCGCTGGCAGTACAGCCTGATGGAAAAGACCCGTGAGGGTGAATATTTCCCGATCGACGAGGACGAGAACGGCACGTATATATTTAATTCCAAGGATATGTGCATGATTGAGCATATCCCCGAAATGGTCAAGGCCGGTATTTCGAGCTTTAAAATCGAGGGAAGAGCAAAATCGGCATACTATACCTCGGTTATAACCAACGCATACCGTCAGGCTATCGACGGATATCTAAAAAATCCGACCGATGATTACAAGCCTGAAAAATGGGTCGTAGACGAGATGTATAAAATCAGCAGCCGCGAATACTGCACGGGCTTTTACTTCGGGCACCCGAGGGATAACGCGCAGATCTATTACGACGGCGGCTACAAGAGGGACTGGAGCGTTATGGCGGAGGTTCTTTATTCCGAGAACGGACGTGTTTTCTGCCGCCAGAGGAACAGATTTTTTGAAGGTGAAGTTCTTGAGGTGCTTCAGCGGGGAGTCGAACCCTACGAGGTTACGGTCACCGACCTGAGAGACGAAAACGGAGAGAAAATAGATAAAGCCCCTCATCCGATGATGAAGGTCAGCTTTGAATGTGAAAAGGATATTCCGCCGGACGCCCTTTTGAGAAAGGCTGTCTGACAGGTCTTTCGGAGGCTTTTATGCTTTTAAGTGATATTCTCAACGGTATAGATTATTCTTGCGATAATTTTAAGAATACTGATATTGTTGACATTACATACAATTCAAAAAATGCAGGCGAGAGCAAGTGCTTTTTCTGCCTTTCGGGAACGGTTACCGATGGGCACAAATTCGCTCGCAGTGCCTACGACGGCGGCTGCAGATGTATTTTTGCCGAGCACACGGTAGAACTTCCCGAGGACTGCGTTCAGATAATCACCGACGATACGCGGCACGCTCTTGCAATTGCTTCGGCAAACTTTTTCGGCAGACCCTGCGAAAAGCTCAAGGTCGTCGGAATAACGGGCACAAAGGGTAAAACGACAACGGCACATATTGTGAAAGCCTTGATTGAAGCCTCGGGCGAGATGTGCGGAATAATCGGAACGAACGGAGCCGCATACGGCAACGCTTCCGAGGAAACGAAGAACACAACCCCCGAAAGCTACGAGCTTCAAAGACTTTTTCGCAAAATGGTTGACGCAGGCTGCAAATACTGCGTTATTGAAGCCTCGTCACTCGGACTCAAAATGCACAGAACCGACGGGATTCCGTTTGAGGTCGGCGTTTTTATGAATCTTGCTCCCGACCATATCGGCACAATCGAGCATCCGACATTTGAGGATTATAAAAACAGCAAAAAGCTCCTTTTCAAGATGTGCAGGCATGCCGTTGTAAATGTTGATGACCCGGCATACACGGATATGCTTGAAGGCTCATCGGCAGACGTTACAAGCTTCGGACTCGGTGATGCCGACGTCAGGGCGGAAAATGTTGAGCTTCTGAGAAGCAAGGATATTCTCGGCGTTTCCTTTGACTGCATTGACGGAGAAGGAAGGTTTTCTATTGAGGCATCAATGCCGGGATATTTCAACGTTTATAATGTTCTTGCCGCAGCGGCTGTTTGCGGGGTGCTCGGCTTTGAGGTTAAAAAACATAAAGATATTTTCCGCAGCTTCAGCGTTGCAGGAAGGTTTGAGCCGGTTCACGTCAGCGATGATTTTGACGTTATTATTGACTTTGCCCACAACGGCTTGAGTATGCACAACATTATTTCCACCTTAAAGGCATATCCTCACAAGAGGATAATCGTCCTTTTCGGCGCGATAGGCGAAAAAAATCAAATCCGCCGCAAGGAGCTTGGACTTGTTGCAGGCAGGGAAGCCGATCTTTCAATTCTGACAACGGAGGACCCCGGCAGGGAGGATCCCGTGAAAATTGCCGAGGAGATCGCTTCCTATATCCGTCAGACAGGCGGAAAATATATAATAATCCGTGACAGGAGAGAGGCTATAGTTTATGCGCTCTCCCATATGCAAAAAGGCGATATACTTGTTCTCGCAGGAAAAGGAAACGAAACCTTTATAAAAATAAACGGAGGAAAGATTCCCTATTCCGAGCGTGAGGAAGTTGAGAAATATATCAAATCAAAGAAGAATTAAACTCTGTTTAAAGAAGAATTAAATTCTGTTTTCAGTGAAAATTCAAGGAGGTAGTTATATGCCGCAGAAAGGAACGGGCGCAGCAAAAAAGAAGAAAAGAAAGAGACTGAACGATTTATCTAATGCAGGCGCTTTCTTTATCTCGTTGCTCGCTATATTCTGTTTTACACTCGTGATATGCTTGGGCTATGTTTTTATCAACGCAGTCACGGTTGTGGCAGGCGATCCCGTTATCAATCTTGAGAGTGCAAGGAACAATCAGAACCAGACCTCGTTCCTCTATGCCAAGGACTCCGACGGAAAGCAGATCGAGGTTTTGCGTTTGCACGGTGAGGAAAACCGTATCTGGGTCGATTTCGACAAGATTCCCAAGCAGATGAAGGACGCTTTCATTGCCCTTGAGGATAAGAGATTCAATAACCACCACGGTGTTGACTGGATTCGTACCATCGGCGTTTTCGTTAAGCAGAACGACCAGGGCGGTTCGACGATAACTCAGCAGCTTGTCAAGAACATTACGGGCAACAATCAGGTAACCTACGTCCGTAAATATAACGAGATTCTTTCTGCGCTGAACCTTGAAAAGAATTTTAACAAGGATCAGATACTGGAGGCTTATCTCAACACGATCTATCTCGGTCAGGGCTGTTACGGCGTTGAGACCGCAGCCGAAACATATTTCGGAAAGTCTGTCGATGAGCTTAACGTTGCCGAATGTGCCGTTATAGCTTCGATTACTCAGATGCCGTATTCCTATGACCCGATCAACAATCCCGAGAATAACAGGAAGAGACAAATCTACTGCCTTGATGAAATGCTCGACCAGGAGAAGATTACCAAGAAGGAATATGACGAAGCCGTTAACTATCACCTTATCTATACAACGGATGATGATTATGTCCCCAGCGAGGCGGAGCTTGAGCGACGCAAAAATGAGGAGAATGCAAAGGCTTCATCGGAGTTCCAGAGCTTCTATGTCGATTATGTTATCGACGACGTTATCGCCAGACTTCAGAGCGATCTCGGCTATTCCGCAAATGAAGCCCGTGACGCCATCTACGGCGGCGGTTTGAGAATTTACACAGCCGTTGATCTTGATGTTCAGAAAACGGCGGAGGATATTTATGTAAATCGAAAGGGCTTTGAGGATAGGAAAAACGCACAGTCGGCTATCACGATTATGGACTACAAGGGCAGAGTAGTTGCAATTGTCGGTCAGGCAGGCGTTAAGGAGGGCAACCGAGTTCTCAACAGAGCAAGCTCGTCTCCGAGATCTCCCGGTTCTTCGATCAAGCCGCTCACCTCATACAGTCCGGCAATTGAGATGAACGAGATCACATGGTCGTCCTATCTTCTTGATTCCGCTGTCAGCTACGGCGGATGGAGAACACGAAATGCCGACGGCGGCTACGGCTCGGGCTATAATGTTACTGTTCAGAACGCTCTTGCAAGATCGCTCAACACGATTCCGGCAAGAATCGTTATCAATATGATAGGCATAAACGAGTCCTATAACTACCTTGTGAATAAATATCATATCACAACCGCTGTTGAGGCGTCGGATAAGAGCGCGGCTCCGCTTTCCATCGGCTCAATGACCTACGGAACAACATCGCTTGAAATGACTGCGGCTTATGCTGCTTTCGGCAACGGCGGTTACTATTACAAGCCCTACTCTTTCTACTATATTGAGGATGCCAACGGCAAGGTTCTTATAGACAACAGGAACAATAAGGGCGAGCAGATTATTTCAACGGGTACAGCCGAGGTTATGAGACATCTTCTTATGACCGTTACAACCAGCTCCTACGGTACAGGCTCAAGCTACAAGGTAAGCGGTTTCGATACCTTTGCAAAAACCGGTACGACAGATGATAACAACGATAAGTGGTTCGTCGGCGGAACGCCTTATTATGTTGCCGCGGTTTGGTACGGCTATGATATTCCCGAATATATCAGCACATGGGGTAACCCTGCCGGTGCTGTTTACAAGACCGTGTTTGACGCAATACATGAGGATCTTCCCGATAAGGATTTTGAGGATCTTGACGGTGCGGTTCAGAAGGAATACTGTACCGATACGGGTAAGCTTGCTTCCTCAAGCTGCTATTCAACGGCCACAGGCTGGTACAAGAAGGACAATGTTCCCGAGTATTGCACGGGTCACTACTATTCATCAAACGATAGCGGCGACGACAAGGAAGAAGAAAAATCAACAAAATCAAATCAGCCCGCCACCTCCGCAGCTCCTGCGACAGAAAGCAACGGCGGCGAGCAATAGGATTTTTACAAAAGTCAAGCAATAAATAATAACACGGAGGCGGTTGCATGGTTATTATGTCTGTCGATTACGGTGATGCGAGGACGGGCATAGCGCTTTGCGACCGCCTTGAAAGTCTTGCGCATCCCGTGGAGGTCATCAAGCAAGGCTATGAGCCGAAGGTGCTTGAGAGAATATCGGAGCTTGCAAAAATTCACAAGCCGGAGCTTATTGTTGTCGGCTTTCCGAAGAACATGGATTCTTCGGCAGGCGAGAGGGCGCAGAAATGTGCCGAATTTGCAAAGAGAATTTCCGAGGCAACGGGCATTGAAACAGATCTTTGGGATGAGAGACTGACGACCGTTTCCGCTCATATGTATCTCAGCAACAATAACGTCAGAGGAAAGAAGCGTAAAAACGTTGTTGATGCTGTTGCCGCTGTTATTATCTTGCAGGACTATCTTGATTACAGGAGAAACAAAAATGCAAGCAAGGGCAGAAAATATAATTAAAACCTTTTTTTCGGGGCTGTATTGCGTTGCTTTTATGCTCATCTCGGCATATGCAGGTATGCAGTTCACGGGCAGACTCGCATTTCAGATTATATTGACGTTTTCGCTCACGCTTATTTTTACATTTGTTGCCGATATTTTAAAAATAAAAATGCAGGTTATCTCTTTTGCGGCTTGCTTTTCTGCGGCATTTTGGGTCATGTGTGCAATTGTCGCTCAGATGCTTTTGAAAGGCACTTTTTTAATTTTCAATTCGGCATGGGAATATATGTTTTATTACGACAGCATCGGTATGGTTTTTATTGTGCTGATAGTTGTCACGGCATATCAGCGAATAAAAGCATTTATAAAAAAAGACGCAGAAATAACCGAGCAGTATGATAAATTCTATTCGGCTGTTTCTGTTGCTTTTACTTTATTCTATATTGTTGTGCTGGTTTACTGCTTCTTCATTTGCAGGATTCCCGGAGGAGAGCGTGTTGAGCCGAACCTCGATCCGCTCGATGTGTTCAGAGTAACTTTTTTTTCGGGATCGCTTGATTATGAACGGCTAATTCTTTTCCTGGGAAATATTGCGATTTTTGTTCCGCTTGGCTATCTCCTTTGCCACAGGCTGAACAGGGGAGGGCTGAAAACCGTTCTTGTCCTCCTGCCGTTTGTTCTCAGCACGGCGATAGAGGTTTCGCAGTATTATTTCGGTATGGGTCACCCCGATATTGATGACGTGATTTTGAATGTTATCGGATTCTATATCGGCGTATTGCTGAAGCTTTTGTTTGATAAAGTTTTTACGCTGAGACGATGATTGCAGGCAGAGATTTAAGCTTAATTTATCTGACCTTGGGTCGATGTGGGCATCGACCCCTACGGATTATGCTCCAACCGTACCTCTGCGTAACAATATTTTTTCGCACCATACAAATTTTTCGCACATTACATATATTTACTTTTTCTTCTTCGGCAAAAGCAGATCCTTTGCGCCGACGAGAATGAGAATAACGGCGAAAATTATTCTCAGCGTTCTGTCCTCAAGGCGGTTGAGCAGGAAAAATCCGAACGCAACGCCGATGAGACCGTAGCCGATGTAGGTCAATGCCGCCTTTTTATCAATCAGATCGTTCTTTATGTGAAATATAATTGCCAATATGGCGGAGGGAATGAAAAATATAAGGTTAATTCCCTGCGAAACCGCCTGCGGCATATCCTTATAA
Source organism: Ruminococcus sp. CAG:488 (assembly GCA_000434055.1). GTDB lineage: Bacteria > Bacillota > Clostridia > Oscillospirales > Acutalibacteraceae > CAG-488. The sequence goes on from HF999643.1 coordinate 10,810, forward strand.
AGCGTGAGGTAGAGAATAAGGATTCCGCCTCCGCCGAAGCCCATTGCGCCGAGAATTCCGGAGACTGTTCCGGCGATAATATCAAGTATCATTTCATCAGCATCCTGATTCCTGCGTAGATTATAAAAACCGAAAACACCTTGCTCAACACGTCTTTGGGTATCTTCGGGAGTAGGAGTGAACCTATCGCCGAGCCGATAAGACCGGGGATAAGATAAACATAGCTGTCGCTCAGCCTGACCTGACCCTTTATCAGGTAGCCGGCGGCGCTTATCACAGTCAGCGGCAGAATTATCGCTATTGCCGTTGCGTGCGATTTTGTCTGATTCGTTCCGCGGAGTTTCAGTGCTTCAACAGCAACAATTCCTCCGCATGAGCCGATTAGAATATTCACGATGCCCGTCAGAATCCCGAGCAGAGGAGTCATTATTTTTTTCATAGTTCATTCACCGTTTGCATATTTTTTATGTATGAGGTGGTAACGTGAAAAACGGAAAAAAGAGTATCATCGCAATTATAACTGCGTTTCTTATAATATTATCCGCAATGCTTTATCTTACATTCATGGCTAATTTTTCCGCCGCCGAGGCTTCTTCAATGCCGATTACGCAGAAAACGGTAATCGTTGACGCAGGGCACGGCGGCGACGACGGCGGAGCGATAGGAATTGACGGAACCGTTGAAAAGGACATCAATCTTGATATCGCATTGAAGCTCGAAAAAATTTTGAAATTTTACGGCTTTAATGTTATAATGACAAGAACGCAGGACGTCATGACCTGTGACGACGGCCTTGATTCTCTGAGAAAAAGAAAAATTTCGGATATTCACAACCGCTTTGAATTGATGCGGAAAAATCCCGACGCGATTTTTATAAGCGTGCACCAGAATAAATTTGAGGACTCCTCTCAGCACGGCACACAGGTTTTTTATTCGGGAAATGATGAGAGAAGCAAGGAGCTTGCCGAAGCGATTCAGACCTCGGTAACCTTGACTTTGCAGCGGAAAAATGACAGGGTCGTTAAAAAATCAGGCTCGGGAATTTATCTTCTTTATCATGCGAAGATCCCTGCGGTTCTCGTTGAGTGCGGATTTATTTCCAATTCCGACGAGGTGAAGAAGCTTAAGGACGAAAGCTACAGAATGAAGCTTGCAATTCTTATTGCAGACGGACTGTTAAAATATCTAAGTAACCACTGAGGTGATAACATGGCGCAGAAAGCCAAAACTTTATATGTTTGCTCAGCCTGCGGACACGAGAGCGCCAAATGGTACGGCTGCTGCCCGGGCTGCGGCGAGTGGAACACCATGGAAGAGGTTTTTAAAACACCTGAAAAAACAAAGGCCTCCGGCAGAACAGCGTCGGTCGGTTTCAATTCAAACGTTCAGATGATAAACGACATAAGCTGTGACGGCGAGGTTCGCCATAAGACCGGACTTGAGGAGCTTGACCGAGTTCTCGGCGGCGGAATAGTCAAAGGCTCGCTTGTGCTTCTCAGCGGCGACCCCGGCATCGGTAAATCGACGCTCCTTTTACAGATTTGCCAATACCTCGGCAGAACGCTTAAAATTCTATATGTTTCGGGCGAGGAGTCGGCGCATCAGATCAAGCTCAGAGCGGACAGGCTCGGCGTCAATACGGAAAATCTTTTTATCCTCTGCGAAACAGACGTTCAAATCGTTGCAGAGCATATGAGAGCGTCAAAGCCCGACCTTGTTATTATTGATTCGATTCAGACTATGAATGTTTCTGAACTGAATTCCTCGCTCGGCAGTGTCGCACAGGTCAGGGAGTGCACAAACTGTCTTATGCAGACCTCAAAAAGCCTGAACATTCCGACGATAGTTGTCGGTCATGTCAATAAGGACGGCAATATCGCGGGTCCTAAGGTGCTTGAGCATATCGTTGACGCAGTGCTTTATTTTGAGGGCGAAAGACATCTTTCCTACCGAATTTTGCGTGCCGTCAAGAACAGATACGGCTCAACTAATGAAATCGGCGTTTTCGAGATGAAGGATAACGGACTCAGCGAGGTTGAAAACCCGTCCGAGATGATGATTTCGGGCAGACCGAAGAACACATCAGGCTCGTGCGTCGCTTGTCTTATGGAGGGCTCGCGCCCGATTCTTGCCGAGGTTCAGGCACTTGTCAGTGCGTCGGGCTACGGTAATCCGAGACGCATGACGAACGGCTTTGATTATAACAGGCTTGCGATGCTTGCCGCCGTTCTCGAGAAAAGAGCGGGATTTTTCCTGAGCAACTGCGATATTTATATCAATGTTGTCGGCGGACTGAAGCTGGACGAGCCTGCTTCCGACCTTTCGGTTGCGCTTGCGCTTATTTCGAGTCTCAAGGATACGCCCATTCGTGATGATGTTATTGCATTCGGCGAGATAGGTCTTGGCGGTGAGATACGCTCGATAGGTAGCTGCGAACAGCGAATCAAGGAGGCGGCAAGGCTCGGCTTTAATCGCTGCATTGTGCCCTACCATAACTATAAAAATCTGAATTCAAATATTAAATCGCTCGTTGAAATTGTTCCGGCAAGGACAATAAGAGCGGCATTTGATTCGGCGATATAAATTATGCCTCTCCTTATTGCAAGGGGAGGCAAGCTTTTTATGTGTTAAAGTTACTTTATCAATTTTCTTTGGTGACAGTAGGCATCGCACCTTACGATTTGCTATGACAATGACACTTTTTGTAGGGGTCGATGAAACTTCGTGCGCGCCCAAGCATGAGAGGCAAGTGCGGAAATTGTAACTTGATATTCACTATTGCACTCTCAATACAAACAAATCAAAAAAGCAAGGAAGTGCGTGACCGTTCCGCCGAGGATGAAAAGGTGGAAGATAAAGTGATAATATCTTTTGAATCTGCCGATTGAATAGAAAATCGTGCCGAGCGTATAAATTGTGCCGCCGAGAACGAGCAAACCGAAAAGAAGAAGTGCATTCGGGTCGCATTTGTAAATCGGATAAAATAGAAAAATGCACATCCAGCCGAGCACCATGTAAAGCACCATTTGAAGCTTTTTATATTTTTCCTGATCTATAAATGTCAGCACTATTCCCAGCACAGCCGTCACTACGCTGACTGAAATGCAGGTGATAGCAAGGGCTTTGTAATAGGGGAGCACGTCGAGTATCATAAGCGGAATGCTTGTGCCCGTAATCAAAACAAAAATAACCGAATGGTCAACAAGTCTTGCAATTTTCTTTGCTTTTCCCGGGGAAAGTCTATGATAAATCGAAGAACCGCTGTAAAGAATAATCATAGCGACGCCGAAAATTATCGAGCTGATTATGTGACCTATATCATGCGATCTCGTGAGCAGAACAGCGGTTGCAGCCACTCCGAAAATAACTCCGACAAGGTGCGATATTGAGTTTGCTTTGTCCTCTTTTTCAGTATAATAAGGCAGGCTGACATTTTCCAAAACCATGTTGATTTCTCCTCTGTTTATTTTATTCTTTTGAGCCGCCGATTAAATTTCATGCAAAGACGTTGCATGAGGGATGCTGTTCAATCGGCGTCGGTTTATTGATTTCATTGTACGACGAAAACCGGCAAAAGTCACCCTACACCGTGTTTCGGGCTCTCTACAGTGATTCTACTCCGGGTAGAGTGATTTTTTTGAACTCTACCGAGCGAAATTCGACGTTTTTTGAAAAAAATTCCCTATAACTCTTGATAAATCTTTCACAGACTGATATAATAATCGGGTAACCACTGATTTATTGAGAAGCACAAATCTTGACGGTATATTTCTTGTCATATCGCACAAACCATCTTGTCAATACGAACAGTATTAACTGCGATGCCTTGTACGATCTGACGAAAAATCTACTCGCCTATTTTTGCGCTTTCAATCAATCAGCGGTTACCCAGATTGGGATACACCAAAACCGGTAAAACCCCGAAAAACCGAAAGGAGATTTTTATAATGAACTATTCAGCAGAAGTTCAGGGAATGTGCTGTGTAGCCAAGGGTCCGAAACATGATCCGGCTCCGATTCCCGAAGAAGGCAAGTGGATCGCTGCAAAGCAGATCACTGATATTTCAGGCTATACCCACGGTGTGGGCTGGTGCGCACCTCAGCAGGGTGCCTGCAAGCTTTCGCTTAACGTTAAGGGCGGCGTTATCGAAGAGGCTCTTGTTGAGACTATCGGCTGCTCAGGTATGACACATTCCGCAGCTATGGCGGCTGAGATCCTTCCCGGAAAGACAATTCTTGAGGCTCTCAACACTGACCTTGTCTGCGACGCTATCAATACAGCTATGCGTGAGCTTTTCCTTCAGATTGTTTACGGTCGTACACAGTCCGCTTTCTCGGAGGACGGTCTTGTAATCGGCGCAGGTATGGAGGATCTCGGTAAGGGTGCTCGCTCCATGGTCGGCACAATGTACGGCACAAAGGCAAAGGGCGTTCGTTATCTTGAGATGACAGAGGGCTATTGCACAAGAATGGCTCTTGACGCTGACGATCAGGTTATCGGTTATGAATTCGTTTCTCTCGGCAAGATGACCGACTTCATCAAGAAGGGCATGGAGCCGAACGAGGCATATGAGAAATCAAAGGGCACATACGGCCGCTTCGACGAAGCTGTTAAGTATATCGACCCGAGAAAAGAATAATTGAAGGAGGAATAACGCAATGGCACAGTTTGAAGGTTATGAGAGACGTGAGGCTAAGATCCTCGGCGTTCTTAAAGAGTACGGTATTTCCTCCATCGACGAATGTAAGGAAATCACACTTGCAAAGGGTATCGACGTTGACCAGATCGTTCGTTCAACTCAGCCCATTTGCTTTGAAAATGCTATCTGGGCTTACACTGTAGGCGCAGCTATCGCTATCAAGATGGGTTGCACAAAGGCTGCCGACGCCGCTGCCGCTATCG
>HF999643.1:15721-50595 GCA_000434055.1 Ruminococcus sp. CAG:488
GCCGACGCCGCTGCCGCTATCGGTATCGGTCTCCAAAGCTTCTGTATTCCCGGTTCTGTTGCCGAGAACCGTAAGGTTGGTCTCGGTCACGGCAACCTCGGTAAGAGACTTCTCTCCGAGGAGACAGAGTGCTTCGCATTCCTCGCAGGCCATGAGTCGTTCGCTGCTGCCGAGGGTGCTATCAAGATCGCTCTTAATGCTAACAAGGTTAGAGTTAAGCCGCTTCGTGTTATCCTTAACGGTCTCGGTAAGGATGCTGCTATGATCATCTCCAGAATCAACGGCTTCACATACGTTGAGACAGAGTTTGACCCGTACACGGAAGAGGTTAAGGTTGTTTACGAGAAGGCATATTCAAACGGTCCGAGAGCCGATGTTAAGTGCTACGGCGCTGACAACGTTCCCGAGGGTGTTGCTATCATGAAGCTTGAGAATGTCGGCGTTTCAATCACAGGTAACTCAACCAACCCGACTCGTTTCCAGCATCCCGTTGCAGGCACATACAAGAAGTGGTGCGTTGAGAACGGCGTTAAGTATTTCTCTGTTGCTTCGGGCGGCGGCACAGGCCGTACACTTCACCCGGACAACATGGCTGCAGGCCCGTCTTCATACGGTCTTACAGATACAATGGGCCGTATGCATTCCGACGCTCAGTTCGCAGGTTCTTCTTCGGTTCCCGCTCACGTTGAGATGATGGGTCTTATCGGTATGGGCAACAACCCGATGGTTGGTGCTACCGTTGCAACTGCTGTTGCGGTTGAAGAGGCAATGAAGTAAGAACCTGACGCAAGCGTCAGAACCTTGTTACTTGCGTAATAAGCCTTATAAATCAACACTTTCAGAGCTTCGCTCACTTCGAGCGAGGCTCTTTTTCTGTCTCAAAATCGACGTTTCAAAATTCCCTCGGTCCACATTTGTCCTCCTAATTCGTATTTTGTCCTCATAATTCGTATTTTGTCCTCTTTTTTTGTCCCGAATTTTGAGGACAGAACAGCTTTTTCACCGCATAAAAAATATTCCCGCCGAAAAAACCACATTTTCGGCAGGAATGAATATTGATGTATATTTTTAAAATTTGACTGTTCACTAAATGCACGAAGCGCCCGGTTGCTTAGATAATCCTTATAAATTTACCTTCCGAGATTTTATGTCTAGGAGGGATTTCCGTATATATTATTTTTACAAAAAATCAAAACAGTCCGATGATTTTTCCGTTTTCGTCAACGTCGATGTTCTCCGCTGCGGGCTTTTTGGGAAGTCCGGGCATCGTCATAATATCACCTGTCAGCACAACGATAAATCCTGCGCCTGCGCTGACCTTGACGTTTTTAACGGTTACGGTGAAGTCCTTGGGTGCACCGAGCTTTGTCGGATCGTCGGAAAAGCTGTACTGTGTTTTTGCGATACAAACAGGAAGCTTTCCAAAGCCGAGACCCTCAAGCTGTGCAATTTGCTTCTTCGCATTCGGCAAAAGGTTGATCCCTTTTCCGCCGTAGACCTTTTTAACGATCGCTTCAATCTTTTCCGTGATTGAAAGCTCATCACCGTAGGAGAAAGTGAAATTGCCTTTTTCTTCATCACAAAGACGAATAACCTCTTTTGCAAGGGCTTCTCCGCCCTTGCCGCCCTCAGCCCAAACGGTTGAAAGAACCGTATTAACGCCAAGCTCACGGCATTTCTCAATGATAAAGTTGATTTCATTATCCGTATCTGTCGGGAATCTGTTTACGGCGACGACACACGGGAGCCTGTAAACATTTTTGATGTTGGAAACGTGACGGAGAAGGTTTGGAATTCCCTTTTCCAATGCTGAAATATCCTCGGTTGCAAGCTCTTTTTTATCAAGTCCGCCGTGCATTTTCAGAGCACGGACGGTTGCGACAATAACAACTGCATCGGGCACAAGGCCTGCCATGCGGCATTTGATGTCGAGAAATTTTTCTGCTCCGAGGTCGGCGCCGAAGCCTGCCTCCGTAACGGTATAGTCACCCATTTTAAGAGCCATTTGCGTTGCCATTACCGAATTACAGCCGTGAGCAATGTTGGCAAAGGGGCCGCCGTGAACAAATGCGGGTGTTCCTTCGAGTGTCTGAACAAGATTAGGCTTGATTGCATCCTTCAAAAGGGCAGTCATCGCACCCTGCGCGTGGAGATCACCTGCGGTTACGGGCTTGTCATCATAGGTGTAACCGACGATAATTTTTGACAAACGTTCCTTGAGGTCGGAAATTGATGTTGCGAGGCAGAAAACTGCCATAATCTCGCTCGCTACGGTTATATCAAAGCCGTCCTCACGGGGAGTACCGTTCACTCTTCCGCCGAGTCCGTCTACAACGTAACGGAGCTGACGGTCATTCATGTCAACACAACGTTTCCATGTGATTTTTTTTACGTCGATACCCAAAGCGTTGCCCTGCTGAATATGGTTGTCGAGCATTGCGGCAAGGAGGTTGTTTGCTGCGCCGATTGCATGGAAATCTCCGGTGAAATGGAGATTGATGTCCTCCATGGGAACGACCTGAGCATATCCGCCGCCGGCGGCACCGCCTTTTATGCCGAAAACGGGACCCAATGACGGTTCACGCAGCGCAACCGTAACATCCTTGCCCAGACGGGCGAGACCGTCTGCCAGACCGATTGTTGTCGTTGTCTTGCCCTCTCCGGCGGGGGTGGGGGTGATAGCGGTAACAAGTATGAGCTTGCCGTTTTTTCTGTCGGTTTCCTTTAAAAGCTGCGGATCGATTTTGGCTTTATAGTTTCCGTACTGTTCGATGTATTTTTCATCAATGTGTGCTTTTTTTGCAATTTCTGTAATGTGCCTTGGCTTGCACTGCTGAGCTATTTCAATATCGGAAAGTTGTGACATGGCTATACTCCTCACTTGTTAAAATATTTTACGGCTGATTCAAACATATGTATGTTATAATTGCCCGGAACATTTTTATAAAGTCCGGCTCCGATTCTTTCGCTGTGACCCATTTTTCCGAAAACTCTGCCGTCGGGGGAGGTGATGCCCTCGATTGCGTATGCGGAGTCGTTCGGATTAAAGCGGATATCATTTGACGCATTGCCGTTTGAATCGACATACTGAGTTGCGATCTGTCCGTTTTCAATCAGACTGCGTATCGTTTCGTCATTGGCGAGGAAACGGCCTTCGCCGTGAGAAATCGGAACATTAACAATATCGCCGACGTTCATTTCGGATAACCACGGTGACTTGTTTGAAGCGATTCTTGTGCGAACGATTCTTGACTGATGTCTTGCAATTGTGTTGAATGTAAGAGTCGGGCAATTCTCGTCCGTGTCAATGATTTTTCCGTACGGCACAAGTCCGAGCTTAATAAGAGCCTGGAAACCGTTGCAGATGCCGCACATAAGACCGTCACGGTGCTCAAGAAGCTCTGTAACGCCCTCTTTTATTTCGGGATTGCGGAAAAATGCAGTAATGAATTTACCGCTTCCGTCCGGCTCATCTCCGCCTGAAAATCCTCCGGGAATGAATACGATCTGAGAATTTTTAAGCTCCTTTGCAAAGCTTTCAATGCTTCTTGCGATTCCGTCTGCAGAGAGATTATTGATAACCGTGATTACCGGCTCTGCGCCTGCGTTTGCGACAGCCTTTGCGGAATCATATTCGCAGTTTGTACCCGGGAAAACGGGAATGAGAACACGCGGCTTAGCTACCTTGATTGACGGCGCTGTGCGCTCTGTGGCAGTATATGAAACGTTTTCGGGCTTACTGCCTGTGTTTTTAATGTTGCACGTGAAAACGCTTTCTAACTTATCCTCGTAAATTTTCAGCAGGGAATCAAGCGACACGGTGTCACCGAGGTATGATATATCACATTTTTCGGTAACGGTTCCGATTATTTCGTCCCCGTTGTCCCAGTCTGCGACCTCAAGAATAAAGCCGGCATAGCTGTAGCCGAAAATTTTATTCATATCTGCATTTTCGCTGTAACTGAAGCCGAGTCCGTTACCGAAGCACATTTTCATAACTGCTTCGGCGATGCCGCCCATACCGGGAGTGTAGCATGAAACCGCTTTTCCCGATTTCAAAAGATCGGCGACCTTATCAAAAAGAGCAATGAGGCTGTCGGTTTTCGGAAGATTGTTTTCGTCATACGGACAGGGAAGGAAGATGACCTTGTTTCCTGCTTTCTTAAACTCGGGAGAAACGATTCGGTCTGTTTTTGATGTTGTAACGGCGAAGGAAACAAGAGTCGGCGGAACGTCGATATTCTCGAATGTGCCGCTCATTGAGTCTTTTCCTCCGATAGCACCGATTCCGAGCTCCATCTGAGCCTTAAATGCACCGAGGAGAGCCGAAAGCGGCTGACTCCAGCGCTTGCCGTCCTTGCCGGGATGCTTGAAATATTCCTGGAATGTCAGGTAAACATCTTTAAAATCGGCTCCGCTCGCAATAAGCTTGCAGACAGATTCAACAACAGCTAAATATGCGCCGTGATAAGGACTTTTCTCCGTTATGAACGGATTGTAGCCGAACGCCATGAGCGAACAGTCATCCGTCGCCTTTTTCTCAACGGAAATTTTTTGAACCATTGCCTGAATTGGTGTGAGCTGATTTTTACCGCCGAAGGGCATAAGAACGGTTCCGGCGCCGATGGTTGAATCGAAGCGCTCGGAAAGTCCTCTTTTTGAGCATATATTGAGGTCGTCGGCAAGTGCTTTATAGCTTTCCGAAAAGCTTGTGTTAAAGCTGCGATTTGCCGATTCGCATTTCTCGGTGTTGATTACAATGTGTTTGTCGGCTCCGTTTGAATTAAGAAATTCTCGGCTGATATCAACAATAGTATTTCCGTTCCAGTTCATTCTCAGGCGAGGTTCTTCGGTTACGACCGCAACCGGTACGGCATTGAGATTTTCTGATTTGGCAAGTGCAAGGAACTCGTCAACCTTATGAGCCTCAACAACGACCGCCATTCTTTCCTGGCTCTCACTGATTGCAAGCTCCGTTCCGTCAAGACCTTCATACTTCTTGGGTACGGCGTTAAGATTGATTTCAAGTCCGTCGGCAAGCTCGCCTATTGCAACGGAAACTCCGCCTGCGCCGAAATCGTTACAGCGCTTGATAAGACGGCAGGCAGTTTTATTGCGGAAAAGTCTTTGAAGCTTGCGTTCTTCCGGTGCGTTACCTTTTTGCACCTCTGCGCCGCAGGTCTCAAGGGAAGAAACCGTATGCGATTTAGATGAGCCGGTTGCGCCGCCGCATCCGTCACGACCAGTAGCGCCGCCGAGAAGTATAACGATATCTCCGGGAGTCGGTACCTCTCTTCTTACGTTTTCGGCAGGAGCTGCGGCGATGACGGCACCGATTTCCATACGCTTTGCCGCATAGCCGGGGTGATAGATCTCATCGACAATTCCCGTTGCAAGGCCTATCTGGTTGCCGTAGGACGAATAGCCCGCTGCGGCTGTTGTTACGATTTTTCTCTGAGGAAGCTTGCCCTTGATTGTCTCGTCGAGCGGCTTTAAGGGATCTGCCGCACCCGTAACGCGCATAGCTCCGTAGACATAGCTTCTGCCCGAGAGGGGATCGCGGATAGCTCCGCCGATACACGTTGCCGCGCCGCCGAAGGGTTCGATCTCAGTCGGGTGGTTATGAGTTTCATTCTTGAAAAGAAGCAGCCAAGGCTCACTGACGCCGTCTACATCAACATTTATCTTAACCGTGCAGGCATTGATTTCTTCGCTCTCATCAAGCTTGTCAAGCTTTCCCTGCTTTTTAAGCGCCTTGACGGCGATAGTTGCAATGTCCATCAGACAGACGGGCTTTGTTCTGCCGAGCGATCTGCGTGTTTCAAGATATTCATCATATGTTTTTTGAATAAGCTCGTCCTCAAAGGTAACGTCGTCAATTACCGTCAAAAATGTTGTATGGCGGCAATGATCCGACCAATAGGTATCAATCATTCGTATTTCGGTGATTGTCGGATTTCTGTTTTCGGATTTAAAATAATTCTGACAGAACTTGATATCGTCAATATCCATTGCAAGACCGAAATCTTCAACAAATTTTTCAAGCTCCGAGTCGGTTAAATCAAGGAAGCCGTCAAGAGTTTCGACGGATGTCGGAATATCATACTTTGCGGCAAGAGTTTCGGGCTTTGTGAGTGAAGCCTCTCTCGCTTCGACGGGGTTAATTACGTATTTTTTGATTGTATCAATTTCGCCTGCGGAAAGCTCGCCCTTGAGCAAATAAACCTTCGCTGTGCGCACGGTCGGACGCTCGGATTTTGAAATAATCTGTATGCACTGTGCGGCGGAGTCGGCTCTCTGATCAAACTGACCGGGAAGATATTCAACCGCAAAGCACGAATAGCCTTCGGAATTTATCACGTCCGAAACAATATCGAGCTGAGGCTCGGAAAAAACCGTCTTAACGGCATAATTAAAAAGCTCCTCGGTGATGTTTTCGGCATCGTAACGGTTGATAATTCTGACGTCCTCGAGACCCTTTATCGAGAGAAGCTCGTTGGCTTCTTTAAGCAGGCTCTTTGCCTCATGGGCAATTTCCGGCTTCTTTTCAACATAAACTCTGTAAACCATATTATTCCTCCGTTGCTTTCAAGGCTCTTTGACCGATGTCATGTCTGTAATATGCGTTTTCAAATGAAATCTCTTTAACCTTTTTGTATGAGCTGTCGATTGCTTCCTTCAGCGTCGAAGCAACGGATGTTACTCCCAGCACTCTGCCGCCTGAGGTGTAAAGCTTTCCGTCCTTTTGCGTTGCGCCTGCAACATAAACGGAATCGAATATTTCTTCGGGAATTGTGATTTCATATCCTTTTTTATACGAAACGGGGTAGCCGTCCGAAGCCATGATAACGCAGCAGGCGTCAGCGTCCTTGAATTTGACGTCAGTTTCCGACAGAGTGCCGTCTGTTGTCGCCTTCATAACAGTGAGCAGGTCGCTTTCAAGCAGCGGAAGAACTACCTGAGTTTCAGGATCACCGAATCGGCAGTTATATTCAATTACCTTCGGGCCGTCCTTAGTGAGCATAAGTCCGAAGTATAAACAGCCCTTGAAGGTTCGACCTTCTCGGTTCATGGCGTTGATCGTCGGGACAAAAATTGTGTCCATGCAAATTTTTGCAACCTTATCTGTATAATACGGATTCGGAGCGATTGTGCCCATACCTCCGGTATTGAGTCCCGTGTCATTGTCGCCCGAACGCTTGTGATCCATTGAGGAAACCATCGGCTTTACGGTTTTTCCGTCGGTAAACGCAAGAACGGAGATTTCCGGTCCTTCAAGGTATTCTTCAATTACGATGCTTTCTCCGCTCCTGCCGAATTTTTTGTCTTGCATTGCTTCAACGACGGCTTTCTTGGCCTCCTCACAGGTAAATGCGACCGTAACGCCCTTGCCGAGAGCAAGACCGTCGGCTTTGATAACAGTCGGGATAGGGGCGTTCTCAAGGTAAGCGAGAGCTTTTTCCATATCGTTAAATGTCTCGTATGAAGCGGTCGGAATACTGTATTTCTTCATAAGATTTTTTGAAAAGACCTTACTGCCCTCGATTATTGCGGCATTTGCGCGAGGGCCGAAGCACGGGATCCCGATTTCCTCAAGCCTGTCAACCGCTCCGAGAACAAGCGGATCGTCGGGAGCGACAACGGCATAATCAATTTTTTCGCTTGACGCAAAGTCAACGATTTTATCAATTTCACATGCTCCGATGGGAATGCAGACAGCATCGTTTTCAATTCCGCCGTTTCCTGGGAGAGCATATATTTTATCAATTGCTTTATTTTCTTTTAATTTCTTTATTATGGCGTGTTCACGGCCTCCGCCGCCGATAACCATTATTTTCATTGCTTATCATATCCTTTCAAGCGGAAAAAGAACCGTTAAAAATCAGTGGTGGAACAGTCTCATTCCCGTAAACGCAATCGCCATGTCATATTTATCGGCACATTCGATTACCAGGTTGTCGCGAATCGAGCCGCCGGGTTCGGCAATATATTTTACGCCGCTGAGCTTTGCTCTTTCGATATTGTCGCTGAACGGGAAGAAAGCATCCGAACCGAGCGAAACTCCGTTGACAGTGTCGAGATATTCACGTACCTCCGATTCTGTAAGCGGTTCGGGACGGGTGGTAAAATATTTCTGCCAGTTACCCTCGGCACAAACATCTTCCTCGCATTTATTGATATATCTGTCAATTACGTTGTCACGCTCGGGTCTGCCGAGAGTGGGGAGAAGGGGAAGATTAAGAACCCTGTCGCTCTGGCGAAGGAACCATGTGTCCGCCTTTCCGCCGGCAAGACGGGTGCAGTGAATTCTCGACTGCTGACCTGCGCCGACGCCGATAGCCTGTCCGTCATAGGCAAAGCACACGGAATTGGACTGCGTATATTTGAGCGTTATAAGTGAAATAATCAGGTCACGAATTGCATCGTCGGGGATATTCTTATTTTTGGTGACAACATTGGAAAGAAGCTCCCTGTTGATTTCAAAATTATTTCTTCCCTGCTCAAAGGTGATGCCGAACACCTGCTTGCGCTCAATCGGCTCGGGTGTGTAGTCGGGGTCGATTTTGACGATGTTGTAGCTGCCCTTGCGCTTCGATTTGAGGATTTCAAGAGCTTCGGGCTCATAGCCGGGGGCAATTATTCCGTCGGAAACCTCACGCTTGATGAGCTTGGCCGTTGTGACGTCGCAAACATCGGAGAGAGCAACCCAATCTCCGAACGAACACATACGGTCGGTTCCTCTTGCACGGGCATAGGCACAGGCGAGAGGGGAGCTGTCAAGGTCTTCGATATCGTCAACGAAGCAAGCCTTTTTGAGCTTTTCCGGAAGCTTTATTCCGACAGCCGCAGAGGTTGGGCTGACGTGCTTAAATGATGCAACGGCGGGAAGGCCGAGAGCCTCCTTCAATTCCTTAACAAGCTGCCATGAGTTGAATGCGTCAAGGAAATTGATATATCCGGGCTTGCCGCAAAGGATTTCGATGGGAAGGTCGCTTGCGTTATTCATAAATATTCTTGAAGGCTTCTGATTGGGGTTACAGCCGTATTTGAGCTCGAATTCTTTCATATATTTCCGTTCCTTTCTTGGTTGTTTTCAGCAATTCTTGTTTATAAGCTTTTCCTCATAGCTGCCGTCTGTGAGGTCGGTGTATCTTACATAAAGGGAAATCTTGTTGTTCTCGTCAAGATAATTCCAGATTTCATCGGCAAATTCGTCAATACTGTCGGGGATAGCTACTCTCTCGGGCTCACCCTGAAATGTCGGGATCGGGTTGCCGTCCGTCACATATGTATGGATAAAGTGACCGAGCCCTGCCTTTGACGGATACGAGAAGGTGTATCTTGCACAGTCGCTTCCGTTTTCATCAAGGCTTTTAAGTATGCTCATTTCATACTTAAAATCATTTTCGCCGAAGGTCAGCATTCCGCTGATTCGGGGAGTGAAGTTCGGCGCATCCGGCTCAAACTCACGGCTTTCAAGGCTTTCGGAAAAGCTTTTGCCCGTTACAATTCCGTCGTAAACCGTGTCTGTCTGGTCGCCGTTGGTGACGATGAGCTTGTTCTCAAATTTTCTGAGCGCCGCATAGATTATCAGGGAGGGATCCTCTACCTTTGAAGCGTCGAAAGGCTCGGTAAAGACCTCACCGTTTTTTACCGTGAACACACGGTTGCGGCTGTTTGCGCTTCTGCCCATGATGAAGTATGCCGTTGCGGCTTTTTTGCCGTCAGAGCTTTTGCCGATAACGATTCCGCGTCCTACATAGGGATTGCCGTCTATACGGTCTTTCATTGATTTGATTTCATATATGTTCATTTCAAGCTGTCCTTTCTTTAACGATCTCAGCGGATACAAGCTCGGCTGCCTGAGGAAGAAGCTTCCATTCCGCCTGCTCCATTACTCTTTTTTGAAGAATTTCGGGAGTGTCGCCGTCCTCGATATTGACGGCCTTTTGAAGAATTATTTTTCCTCCGTCTGGTATCTCATTTACATAATGCACGGTTGCGCCCGTGACCTTTACTCCGTAGTCGAGCGCCGCCTGATGCACTTTTAATCCGTAGAAGCCCTCGCCGCAGAAGGAGGGAATAAGCGACGGGTGGACATTGATTATTCGCTCGGGATATTCAGAAACAAAATCTGCACCGAGTATGCTCATAAAGCCTGCAAGAACGATCATGTCGATCTCGTTTTCACGGAGCAATTCCAAAATACGGCTTTCAAAATCCGCCTGATTTTTGCACTCTTTTTTTATCACAACAGCAGTTTTTATTCCTGCGTTTTGCGCTCTCGTGAGGGCGTAAGCCGAGCTGTTGTTTGAAACGACAAGTGCAAGCTCACCGCTATTTATTATTCCGCTCTGCTGAGCATCAATGAGTGCCTGAAGATTTGTTCCGCCGCCCGAAACAAGAACGGCTATTTTAGCCTTGTTTTTCATCTGTATGTACTCCTTTTAGTAAAGGTAAAACAATTGCGCCAAATGTGTTTCCTGCAACAACAAGGGCTGTAAAGAGGATTATTTTTACGCTGAAAATTCCCGAAGCACCTAAATAAAACATATCGGCAATCGAATGTTCAAAGCCGCAGAGGATAAACACGGGCACACAAAAGAGAATGCCTAGAACGGAGTTTTTCTCCTTATAAATGCTGACTGCAAGATACATCAGTATTCCGCAGAAAAAACCGCGGATAAACGTGTATAACGGGAACTGTGCAAGCTTTGCCGAGCACATTTCCGCCGCCTTTTCGCCAATATTCGGCAGAACCGTCCGCAGAAGCATTCCGAGAAGAAACGTTGCAATGAGGTTACCGAAAAGTCCGACAGCGAGATTCAGAAAATCCTGCTTCTTATGCTGTTCGACTATGTAGCCGATTTTTCCCGTGAAAAGGTAGTAACCTTTATAGCAGATACAAAGAAGTGCAACCGAAAAGAGCACCGCTCCGGCCGTTTTGTTTTCACACGAGAGAAAAACCGTGCCGCCGATTGTTATGAGAATTCCCGCACACAGGCTTTCACGAAAAGTTTTCAGCATATCGTAATTTTATCCTCTGAATTTTCAATTTTTCCGATTACATAGGCGTCCTCGCCGTTTGCCTTGAGAATTTCAACAGCCTTTTCGGCATCCTCTCGAGCAACAACAATGCTCATGCCGACGCCCATGTTGAATGTATTGAACATATCTCTTTCGGAAATGTTTCCCTCTTTTGCAATGAGGTCAAAAATCGGGAGAACCCTTACGGCTTTACGCTCAATTACCGCACCGAGGCCGTCGGGAATGCTTCTCGGAATATTCTCGTAAAATCCACCGCCCGTGATATGGGAAATTCCTTTTACTTTAACCTGCTCAAGAAGTGCAAGCACGGGCTTAACATAAATCTTAGTGGGGGCGAGAAGAGTTTCTCCGATTGATTTTCCGCCAAGCTCCTCACGGGGAGATTTGATATCGCTGTTTTCAACATCGAAAACCTTTCTGACAAGTGAAAAGCCGTTGGAGTGAACTCCGCTTGACGGGAGCGCTATAACCACATCTCCTGCTTTCATCGTTGAGGGGTCAAGTATCTTTGACTTGTCAACAACGCCGACAGAGAAGCCTGCGAGGTCATATTCGTCAACGGGATAGAAGCCCGGCATCTCCGCCGTTTCTCCGCCGATAAGAGCCGCACCGCTCTGAACGCAGCCCTCGGCGACGCCGGAAACGATAGAAGCGATTCTTTCGGGAATGTTTTTGCCGCATGCGATATAATCAAGGAAGAAAAGCGGCTTTGCTCCGCAGCAAATAATATCATTTACGCACATTGCAACGCAGTCAATGCCGACCGTGTCATGCTTGTCCATGAGAAAAGCCAGCTTCAGCTTTGTGCCGACGCCGTCAGTGCCGCTGACAAGCACCGGTTTCTCGATTCCCGTTGTGTCAAGCTCAAACAGGCCGCCGAAGCCGCCGACATCGGAGCACACGCCGGATGTCATTGTTCTTGCAATGTGTGATTTCATCAGTTCGACAGCCTTGTAGCCTGCCGTTATATCTACGCCTGCTGCGGCGTAGCTTTCGGAACGTGATTGTGTGTTCATCACTTTTTCTCCTTTTGTCTTTCGGAAATTTTACATTCAAACTTGCTCTTGTGCGTCTCGGTCGGCACTTCGGTCGGGTAATCGCCGTCAAAGCAGGCTGTGCAATAGCCCTTGCCGAGGTCGCCGCAGGCAATTTTTTTAACATTGTCAACGCTCAGATAACCGAGGGAATCAACGCCGATAATCTCTGCAATTTCGTCAACCGTATGGTGGCAGGCAATGAGGTTATCACGGGAATCGATGTCCGTGCCGTAATAGCAGGGGTTAAGGAACGGCGGAGCGGAAACACGCATATGAATTTCCTTTGCACCGGCATTTCTAAGCAACTTAACTATTCTTGCGCAGGTCGTTCCTCTGACAATAGAATCGTCGATCATGACAACTCTTTTACCCTTGATAACATTTGTGATCGGGTTGAGCTTGATGCGAACCTGATTTGTGCGGCTCTTTTGACCCGGAGAAATGAATGTTCTGCCGATATACTTATTCTTGATAAATCCTATTTCATAGGGAATACCGGACTGCTTTGCAAAGCCGAGAGCGGCATCAAGTCCGGAATCGGGAACGCCGATAACAACATCCGCCTGAACAGGGTGCTCAAGAGCCAAAAATGCGCCTGCACGGATTCTTGCTTCATGCACGCTTGCTCCGTCGATCACCGAATCGGGGCGTGCAAAATAAATATATTCAAATACGCAGGTGTGCGGCTTCTCTTTGTTGCAATGGTCCTTAATGCTTCGAACCGATTTGCCGTCAAAAACGACGATTTCGCCCGGCTCAACATCTCGGACAAACTCCGCACCGACTGCGTCAAGCGCACAGCTTTCCGAAGCGACAACGTAGCCGCCGTTCTCGGAAAGTCTGCCGATACAAAGCGGACGGAAGCCCATTTCATCACGAACGGCAATCATCTTGGTAGGCGACATTACAACAAGGGAATAAGCTCCCTTGATACGGTTAACGGCACGGTTAACAGCCTCCTCAATCGAGGGAGCGGTGAGTCTTTCCTCGGTTATGATGTATGAAATAACCTCGGTGTCCGATGTCGTGTGGAAAATCGAGCCTTTAAGCTCAAGCGCACTGCGTAGCTCATAGGAATTGGTGAGATTGCCGTTATGAGCGAGGGCAATATGGCCGTTAATGTGATTGACGACTATCGGCTGAGCATTGTCCCTTGCCGAGCCGCCCGTGGTACCGTAACGGACATGACCTATTGCAATGTTGCCCTGACCGAACTGGTTGAGATGGTCGGTGGTGAAAACATCGTTGACAAGACCTGTATCCTTATATGCGGTAAAAAGTCCGTCGTCGTTTACAACGATTCCGCAGGATTCCTGTCCTCTGTGCTGCAGGGCGTAAAGACCGTAATAAACGGTACTTGCGATATCATAAGATTCATTGGCGTAAACGCCGAAAACTCCGCATTCTTCATGTATATTAGACATAAAAAGCTCCGTTTCTTATTTGAAAACTCTCTTCATCATTTCTGCATAGGCATCTTCAACTCCGCCAAGGTCACGGCGGAAACGATCCTTGTCAAGCTTCTCGTTTGTTCTGCTGTCCCAGAAGCGGCAGGTGTCGGGAGAAATCTCGTCGGCGAGAACTATTGTGCCGTCCGAGAGCTTACCGAACTCAAGCTTAAAGTCAACAAGAGTTACATTAAGGTTCTTGAAATACTCCTTGAGAACAGAATTGACCTTGAATGCCATTGATTTGATATTCTCAATCTCCTCCTTGGTTGCAAGTCCGAGAGCGAGAGCATGATATGAATTGAGAAGGGGATCGTGAAGATCATCATTCTTGTATGAAAACTCGATTGTCGGCTCGGCAAAAACAATGCCCTCTTCAACGCCGTAACGCTTTGCAAACGAACCAGCGGAAATGTTTCTGATAATAACCTCGAGAGGAACGATCGAAACCTTGCGTACAATCGTTTCACGGTCGGAAATTTCTTCGACATAGTGAGTCGGAACGCCCTGCTTTTCAAGAAGCTGCATGAGATAGTTGGACATTTTGTTGTTTACAACGCCCTTGCCGGCAATTGTGCCTTTTTTGAGTCCGTCAAATGCCGTTGCATCGTCCTTGTAGGAAACGATAACGTACTCGGGATCCTCGGTTGCAAAAACCTTCTTTGCCTTGCCCTCGTAGAGCTGTTCACATTTTTTCATGATTTGAAATCCTCCTTGGTTTTATATTTTATAAATTTGATGCAATGTTTTTATCCTTTTCCAAAACGGCAGCCGAGTCCGACGCACGCTTTTCGGAAAGCTTTTCGGAAAGCTCAGGCTCACAAAGAGCCAAAATCTGTATAGAAAGCAAAGCGGCATTGACAGCTCCGTTAATCGCAACTGTTGCAACCGGTATGCCGGAAGGCATTTGTACAGTGGATAACAAGGCGTCAATACCGTCGAGTGTATTTGATTTACAGGGTATTCCGATGACAGGCAGAACGGTCTGGGCGGCAATTGCCCCTGCCAGGTGAGCAGCCATTCCCGCGGCCGCAATGAGGACACCGAAGCCGTTTGATTGAGCGTTTTGAGCAAATTTCGCAGCCTCTCCGGGTGTTCTGTGCGCAGAGAATATGTGCACCTCATAGGGAACGTTAAATGCTTTGAGCGTGTCGATTGCTTTCTGAACAATCGGCAGATCGCTGTCGCTGCCCATGATAATTCCAACTTTTTTCATGAAAATCCTCCTTTTAAAAAAGGGCACAATTAAGGCAGGATAAACCTTAATTGCGCCCAGACGGTCGGCATATTTTTTCTCTTGCTCCCATGCAGTGTTCTGCTAATCCGTCAGTTACAAGAGATTAACCAAAGTATAACATAATAAAGCTTTGCTGTCAACTGTTCGGACATACGAATCATACAAAAAAACAAACAACAATATGTGAAAAGTGATGAAAATTATGATTGACATTATTTTATAAATATAAGCTTTAAATTTAAGATTTTGAAGTGTTGACATGCAAAATTATTTATTATATTATAATGGCAAAAGCAATGAAATGCTCAGAAACAGCTTTATAATACATCGGGTGAAGTTTATCATGCAGGAGTTTTTTCAAACACATTCTTATTTATCGCAGATTTTCGGCTTTTTGGCAATTGCGGTCGGAATATTGATGTATCAATTCAAAAAGCATAAAACAATAATGATTTTGATGACGCTCAATGCAGCGCTTTGGTGCCTTCATTACGGCAGCTTATGGCTTTTTACGCCCGTTGCGATGAATTTTATAAATCTGGCAAGGAGCTATGTTTGCAGCTTTGACAATAAATTTGCACGCTCAAAAGCAGTCCCTGTCGTTTTTATCGTTCTTTCGCTTGCTCTTACCGTATTCACCTGGCAGGGTGCATGGGATATTTTGATTCTTGTGTCTTCTGTTTTCGCAACCGTCGGAGGCTGGCAGAAAAATCCGCAGATTCTCAGAGTTTCAAATGTCCTCGTTTGCCTCTGCTGGCTGCCGTATAATTTTGTCAATAATTCATGGGCGGGAATTGTAAACAACCTTTTGACCCTGGTTTCATTGATTGTTGCATTGATAAGGTACAGAGCAAAGCAAAAACAGTTAAATTGAAAACGTCATGTTTTATTATTCGTGCCTGACGAAAATTGACAATGTCATAGTGAGCGATTCCGTTCGGCGGCGCTCATGCGGCTTGATGCATCAAAAAATGATAATATAATGCCGCGTTCAAATTCAATAAAACAAAACAACGGAGGAACAGTTTGATTCTTCCGTTGTTTTTCTATGTTATTTGCCGTTTTCAAGCTCTATGGAGCTGTAAGCAACAGCGAGAGCGCCGTAAACGGGCAGCAGGAATAATTCATCGAAGAAAATAATATCCAATGCCATCCACGGAAGCACGATTCCGACTCCCATCAGAAGTATGTATAAAAAATGAGGTTTTTTATCTGAAATATTTGAAATCAAATTTTTTATCGTAATCACAAACCATGCAATCAAAAACGGAAATCCGATTATGCCGAATTGAAACACGCCCTGAATTATCGTATTGTGAGAGGCTCTTTTGCCGATGATAACACTCGAAAAGCCCTCGCCGAGGAGCACAAGAACCGGATTGTGTATAAACTCGTTAATGTAAGTTTGCCAAAGGTCAGTTCGTCCCGTGGTCAGCTCCGAAACGCTTGAAGCGTAGGAAAAGCGGGTGTCAATGATTTTAAAAAGCTCCTGAAATGCCGTCGAGGAAAGCACTATAATTCCGGCACAAAGCAAGCCTATAAAAACTTTGGCGGCGGTTGAACCTCTGTTTTGCTTTTTAAGCAGGATAGGTATCCAAACGAAAAACAGACAAGCAGTAATTATAATAAATGACTTTGATGCAGAAAGCAGTCCGCAGTATAAAAGAAAAACGGAAACAATCGCAAGAATTATGCGGTGAGAATCCTTTTTCTCTTGCGAAAAACTGACCGCTGTTCTCCTGATGAAAAACATGAATTCTATCGTCGGAACAGGCGTACCCGTCAAGAATTGTTCCGCTTCCGTCGGTTGAGCTGTCGTCAATAACGAAAAGCTCCCAGTTCGTATATGTTTGAGCGATTACGGATTCTATCGCTTCATTTATGTATTTTTCAGCATTGTATGAGGGCATAATGACGGAGACCAAAGGCTTAGCTTCTTGTGTGTATGCCAATTCCTTCATCCTTCTTTCTTACGGCTTTAATGCTTGCCGAGTAACTTCTTGCTTTTTTCAAATTCCCTGTAACCGTTGCCGAGCATATGAATATCACTTCCGAGATATTTAACATAGCCGTCGGATATCCATGAAAGATTTTTTTTTCATAACTTATTACGCCTCCTTTCTTCAATGACCAATAACTGTATCTGCCCGAAACATTTATGTTCGGGATCTGACCGAGAACCGTCAAGCCGGGTATACTTTCAAGATCCTCCGAAAGGTAAACAGTGGTATCCGATACCGCTCGGATAACAATAATAATAAATGCAATGATTATTCCGACAATAAAACCGATCGCTGTATCGAAAACAGTCCTCGGTGAGGATTTTTCGGTCGCAACCTCAGGCCGGTCAACAACCTCGACTCCGCCGGCTTTTGTGATTCTGACAATCTCCTGCGGAGCAATTGAGATGAATGATTTAGCAACCTTGCATGAAAATTAAGGATCGGGACTTGTGACCGAAAGCTCAAGAAGCTGAGTGTCGGATATAATGGAAACATCGACCATTTCGGAAAGCTCTTTTCTTGATAGCTTGTTCTTGTAGTTCAAATCCTGCAAAACCGAATCGAGAACCGCATTACTCTGGAATATTTTTGAATATGTAGAAGCAAGGCTCTCGGCAGCCTGAAGGTCGTTATTATTGATTACTCCCGAGGTTGATACCCCGTTTGAACTGTTATATACATAGAAAGTTGCGGTTGATTTATATGTCGGTGTAACAAGAAAAGAAACGGCAAAAAATACAGCCAATGCAATCGCGGCACCGCTGAGAAGGAGCCAATGAAATTTTTTTAATATCAGACTGAATATGCTCCATGCCGATATTTCTTTTCCGGTTCCGTTTTTGTGTTGAAAAATGGAATCATTCATAATTTTATGCCTTACCTCCGTTATTTAAAATGTAATAGGGTTGTGCTTTTTAATCATTTTAATCCAACTGAATTTCTGGAATGGAAATAAACATATTAATCCATTGTTTTTTATTTAAACTTTAATAACACAATGTTCTTATAAAAGCAATACTTTTGTAAAATGTGATAGCGAATTAGTAAGAAATAACAAAAACAAAAATTATGTTTTTGATGTTATTGTCATAACGCATATATTTCTGTATTTTATTTTGTGACATTCGTGCAGATAAAATTATTAACCTGACAACTATTAAATCTTGTATAGCTAATGTTAGCAAAACGAAAAAAAGAGTTTTAATTCATGATATTTAGGTTGATTTATTGCATCAAGCAGTGGGAAGCTTATTATGAAAACTGCATATATTAACCGTGCGACAAATGTTTTTTTAAGATTTTAAAAGATTATTTAAACAAATGCTTGACTTTTTTAAAATTTGTGGTAGAATAACTCAGGTATCCGGGTGTAGCGCAGGTGGTAGCGCGCTTGAATGGGGTTCAAGAGGCCGTGAGTTCGAGTCTCGCCACTCGGACCATATCGACAATCTTCTTTTGAGGGTTGTCGATTTTTTTATTTTCCGCTCTTTATCCGTTCTTTTATTATTGTATATTTTTTTAATTATCGGTAAAAATAGGGTAGAGGTGAAGAAAAATGATCGAACAGGATACAATACGGCTTCTCAGAGAGTGCGACGCCGGAGTTAAAATGGGGATTGCTGCGATAGACGAGGTGCTTTCCGATGTTGAAAATGAGCGGTTTAAAGCAAAGCTCATAGATTTGAAGGACGACCATCAGCAGCTCAACGGCGATATCCAAAAGCTTCTCGGCAAGTATCACGATGACGGCAAAAACCCCAATCCTTTTATTAAGGGAATGTCACAGCTTAAAACAAATTTTAGAATGGCTGCCGAAAAATCCGATGAAACAATTGCCGATTTGATGACCGACGGCTGCAATATGGGAGTAAAATCCCTCTGCCGATATCTAAATCAGTATAAAGCCGCCGATGATGCGTCAAAGGAACTGACAAAAAGACTGATTAAAATCGAAAGCGATTTCACGGCTGAAATCAGACAGTATTTATAAAGCTTTAGCCTGCTTTTTGCAGGCTATATTTTTTTTGCTAAAAATCTTACAATATCCCAATATTGTATATACAACTGTATAGTAAAATGTCTTGATATATGTATAATAGTGTGTTATAATTTTAACAAATTCATAAAGGAAGTGATAAAATGGCAAGTCAGCGTTCGGGTGATAAAACAAAACTGATGCTTGCAGAATCGTTAAGAAATCTGATGCGGAAAAAACCTCTTGATAAAATCAAAATCCATGAGATAGTTGATGCCTGCGGGGTAAACAGACAGACATTTTATTATCATTTTCAGGATATTTATGCTCTTGTCGAGTGGATGTACCAGCATGACGCGGTTGAGCTTATCGAGAGAAACAACAAAGCGTTTCTTCAGGGTGAGGTTGGCACAAGAGATGACTGGGAAGAGGTAATCAAGGCTCTTTTCAATTATATTGAGGAGCATAGAAATGAAATTCTCAGCGTTATAAACTCAAGAGCCATGGTTTATTTTTCAAACTTCGTTTACGAGGGGTTAAGGACAAGTATAAAACGTGTTGTTGACCTCCAGTCGAAAGATCTTAATATTGACGAGTACTATAAAAACTTTATTTCAAATTTCTATGCGATAGCTTTCGGCGGAATGGTACAGAGCTGGCTCGAAACTAACGGCGCGGCACGGATGTCGAGTCAGGAGCTTATACACTTGCTCAACATAACCGTTTCGGGAAATATCGAAGCGGCTCTTGGCCGTGCGGCTAACGAAAAAAAGTGAATTTCTATTGACAAAAATCTTCCGTGATGATAGAATAATAGCAATATCGAAAGGCAAAGACGGAGAGTATTCGGATTGTTCGGTTTTCAGAGAGGCGTCGGCAGGTGAGAGACGTCGGCCGTTATTCGGATTGTAGCTCCCGAGCCGGAGGGAAGAAAGCTTTTGCCGTAGAACCCTCCCGTTATTCTGCGTTAAGGTTTTGAGTGGTATTCTTTGAATACAAATTGAGTGGTACCGCGGGTTTTATCTCGTCTCAAGGTTTTCCTTGAGGCGAGTTTTTATTTATACTGTAATTTAACTGCATTGACATAAGGAGGATATTTCAATGGCAAAAGATCTTGCTAAACAGTACGATCCGAAAGACGTTGAGGACAGAATTTATAAATTCTGGCTCGACGGAAAGTACTTTCACGCAAAGTGCGACCCGGATAAGAAGCCGTATACTATAGTTATACCGCCGCCGAACATTACCGGCCAGCTTCACATGGGTCATGCGCTGGACAACACACTTCAGGATATTCTTATCCGTTACAGAAGAATGCAGGGCTATGACGCTTTGTGGCTTCCCGGAACGGATCATGCTTCTATCGCAACCGAGGCTAAAATCGTTGAAGCTATGCGTAAAGAGGGTATCACAAAGGAAGATATCGGACGTGAGGGCTTTCTCAAAAGAGCCTGGGAGTGGAAAGAAAAGTTCGGTGGCAGAATCATCGAACAGCTCAAGAAAATGGGCTCCTCCTGCGACTGGGACAGAGAGCGTTTCACAATGGACGAGGGCTGCAGCAAGGCTGTTAAAGAGGTTTTCGTCAATCTTTACAATAAGGGACTTATCTATCGCGGCGAGCGTATAGTCAACTGGTGCCCGCATTGCCTCACCTCAATTTCGGACGCCGAGGTTGAATATGAGGATCAGGCAGGTCACTTCTGGCATCTTCGCTATCCGTTCAAGGACGGAAGCGGCTATCTTGAGCTTGCAACGACAAGACCCGAGACAATGCTCGGCGATACTGCAGTTGCAGTTAACCCGAATGATGAAAGATACAAGGATATTGTCGGCAAAACGCTTATTCTTCCGATCGTTCACAGAGAGATCCCGGTAATTGCCGATGACTATGTTGAAATGGACTTCGGAACAGGCTGCGTTAAGATCACACCTGCCCATGACCCGAACGACTTTGAGGTTGGTCTCAGACACAACCTTGAGGTTATTGATACATTTACAGACGACGCACACATCAAGCCCGAATGGGGCAAGTATGCCGGAATGGACAGAATGGAAGCTCGTAAGGCGATCGTTGAGGACCTTGAAAAAGAGGGTGCTATCGTTAAGATTGAGGACTATTCGCATAACGTCGGCGTTTGCTACCGTTGCCACAGCTCAATTGAGCCCAAGGTTTCAAAGCAGTGGTTCGTTAAGATGGAGCCGCTCGCAAAGCCGGCTATTGACTGCGTAAAGAACGGCGAAGTTAAGTTCGTTCCCGAGCGTTTCGATAAGACATATTATCACTGGATGGAAAACATCAAGGACTGGTGTATTTCCCGTCAGCTTTGGTGGGGTCACAGGATTCCGGCATGGTACTGCGACGAGTGCGGCGAGGTTGTTGTTTCAAAGGAAACACCGACAGTTTGCCCGAAATGCGGCTGCAATCATCTCACTCAGGATCCGGATACGCTTGATACATGGTTCTCGTCCGCGCTTTGGCCGTTCTCAACTCTCGGCTGGCCGGACAAAACACCTGAGCTTGCTCATTATTTCCCGACAAGCACGCTTGTTACGGGCTATGATATCATCTTCTTCTGGGTTGCAAGAATGATTTTCTCGTCTGTTGAGAATATGCACGAAAGACCGTTTGACACGGTATTCATTCACGGTATTGTCCGTGATGCGCAGGGCAGAAAGATGTCAAAGTCTCTCGGCAACGGAATTGATCCGCTTATTGTTATTGACGAGTACGGCGCAGACGCACTCAGATTTACTCTTGCAACGGGCAACAGCCCCGGAAACGACATGCGTTTCTCCGATGAAAAGGTCGGCGCAAGCCGTAATTTTGCAAATAAGCTTTGGAATGCGGCGAGATTTATTCTTATGAATCTAGGCGAGGATGAAAAAGCTCCGCATATTCCCGACGAACTTGCACTTGAGGACAAGTGGATCCTCAGCCTTTTCAATAAGCTTACAAAGGAAGTTACGGATAACCTTGACAAGTTTGAGCTTGGTATCGCAGTTCAGAAGCTTTACGATTTCATTTGGGACGTATTCTGTGACTGGTATATAGAGATTTCAAAGATAAGACTTAATTCCGGCGATGAAAAAGCGGCTCAGACAGCAAGAGATATGCTCGTTTACATCATGTCGAACACGCTCAAGCTCCTTCACCCGTTTATGCCGTTCATCACGGAGGAAATATGGCAGACCTTGCCTCACGAGGGCGAGTCCATAATGATTTCCGAGTGGCCTGTTTATAAGGATGAATACGATTTCAGCTTTGAAGAGCAGGAAATGGACAGAATTATGGAAGCAGTTCGTGCTATCCGTAACCGCAGAGCTGAAATGAATGTTCCGCCGTCAAAGAAGGCAAAGTATTATATAGCTACGGCTCATAAGGATACCTTTGAGAAAGCCGGTATCTTCATGCAGAGACTTGCTTCATGCTCCGAAGCCGAGATAGGCGACAGCTTTGAGATTGATGACGCCGTTTGTATCGTTACGACCGACGCTAAGATTTATATCCCTCTCGGTGAGCTTGTTGATTTTGAAAAGGAAATTGCAAGACTCAATAAGGAGAAGGAGAAGGTTCTCAAGGATCTTGAATTTATTGACAAGAAGCTCAATAACGAAAACTTCGTTGCAAAAGCTCCGAAGGCTGTTGTTGACGGTCAGCGTGAAGCCGCACAGAAGCTTCGTGACAAGATTGCCATGATCGACGAGAGCATCGAGAAATTCCAAAAGTAAAAATTAAAATCAACCTCCTCATTTTTATTTTGGGGAGGTAATGATTTAGCTGGCTATTCTTTTTCGCATTCGTAGTTATTAGAAGCTTTCTTAACGCCTCTGCAGACGAGGCAAGATTATAATAAAAGAGTGATACAATGAATTATAACGAAGCATTGAATTTCATACATTCGAGGGATAAATTCGGCAGCCGACCCGGCATGGAACGTATTGAGGCGCTATGCAATGCCTTTGATAATCCGCAGGATAAGCTGAAATATGTTCATGTTGCGGGAACGAACGGTAAAGGTTCAACCTGTCATATGATTGCTTCCGTTCTTTCGGAAAGCGGATATAAGGTCGGACTTTTCACGTCTCCGTTTGTTGTCGATTTTCGTGAGAGAATTCAAATCAACGGTGAGATGATTTCACAGGAGAATTTGGCGGAAATTATTTCAGAGGTCAAGCCTGTTGTCGAAAAGCTCTCAAAGCAGGGGATTGAACCGACCGAGTTTGAGATTATTACAATCACAGCGTTTCTTTATTTTCTCAGGCAGAATTGTGATATCGTCGTGCTTGAGGTCGGTCTCGGCGGACTGCTTGACTCAACGAATATCATAAAGAAATCCGAGGTCAGCGTTATAACCTCTATTTCTCTCGACCATACAAATATTCTCGGAGACACACTACTGAAAATTGCCGAGCACAAATGCGGAATTTTCAAGGAGGGCGGAAATGTTGTCGGTTATCCTCAGCCTGATTTTGCCGTTGAACGGTTTATTAAGGATAAGGCAAAGGAGAAGAATTGCAAATATTTTCCGCATGAATTGAGCAAAATCCGCCTTGTTCGTGAGGAAATTGACGGTTCTACGATAATCTACGCCGGCTGTACATTCAAAATTCCGCTGACGGGCAAGCATCAGCTTTATAATTTTGCGACAGCCGTTGCGGCAATCAATGTTCTCAAGCAGAACGGATGGAATGTTACATATAAGAGCTTGATTGACGGAATTTCAAAGGTGAAAGTTCCTGCAAGGACGGAGATTATTTCACATTCACCGCTTACAATAATTGACGGCGGACACAATGCCGAGGGAGTGGATGCTCTTTGCAATACGCTTGTAAAATTCTGCGCAAACAGGAAAATCATCGCTGTTTTCGGAATGATGAAGGACAAGGATTACAGGTATGCCGTCAAAAAGCTTGCTCCTCTTTGTGAGAGAATTTATACGACAGAAGCTTCAAATCCGAGAACGCTTGACGCAAAATCGCTTGCCAAAGAGGTAAAGCAATACTGCAAAAAAGTCCGCCCGGAGCCGAATCCTGAAAAGGCTTTTTACAAAGCCTTGAAAAAGGCGAAAGACGATGATGTAGTTTTGGTATGCGGTTCTCTTTATCTCGCTTCCGATGTTAAAAAATTCATTAAATGACATCACATTACAAAAAGAAATTATTTTTTTAACCAGTCTTCAACAAAATATTTCCGGACAATCCTTTATCCTATTGGGTAAGGGATTGTTTTTTTGATGCAAATTCTATGATTACATAAAAAAGCTTTTCAAGTCTCGCATACTGTGGAAGGGATAAAGAAAGAGAAAAAGTAAAATTCCTGAAACTATAATAAATTGATGAAAATTTAACATAAGCAATAAACAAAGGGGGTATTCTTATGCCTGTAAAAATTATAGCGACAGAGCAGAGGGTGACGGCTTTTCTCGAAGGTGAAATCGATCATCACACCGCCTCAACGCTGAGGATGGAAATTGACGATGCGATACAGACCTATAAGCCGAAGGTCCTGAAGCTTGATTACGGTGACGTGACGTTTATGGATTCATCGGGAGTGGGGCTTGTCATGGGGCGTGTCAGAACAATGTCGCCGTTCGGGGGAAGGATAATAGTATCAAATCTTTCGCCGCAGACCTATAAGGTTATGCAGCTTGCAGGGCTTGAGAAAATTGCAAAAATCAGCAAAAGGGAGGATGTTAGTGATGAAAGCAAAAAATGATTTCAGAATGACGATTGATTCGAGGTCGGTTAACGAGGCTTTTTCCCGTTCAACCGTTGCGGCATTTGCCGCTCAGCTTGACCCGACGGTTGATGAGATAACCGACATTAAAACAGCGGTGAGCGAGGCTGTTACAAACTGTATAGTCCACGCTTACCCCGACAGAGTGGGAAAAATATACATATATGCCGCTGTGTTTGAGGATAACTCCGTTAAAATTTCAGTAAGGGACAGGGGAGTGGGAATTCCCGATGTTAAAAAGGCTATGGAGCCGCTTTTCACGACCCTCGGCGGCGAACGTGCAGGCCTCGGCTTTGCCGTTATGGAAAGCTTCATGGATAAGATCAAGGTCAGATCAAAGGAGGGCAGAGGTACAACGGTAACAATGCTCAAAAAAATCAGCGGGCGTGAGGAAAGATGATCCTTTCTAAAACCAACAGAGACGGGATGATCGAAAAAAACATGGGCTTGGTTCACTCATGTGCGCATAAATTCAGCGGAAAGGGTGTTGAATATGATGACCTCTTTCAGGCAGGCTGTATCGGTCTTATCAAGGCGGTTGACAATTTTAAAGAGGAGCTTGGATTTTCATTCTCGACCTATGCCGTGCCCGTCATTCTCGGCGAAATTAAACGACTTTTCCGTGACGGCGGAACGGTAAGCGTAAGCCGCTCGATTAAGGAAAAAGGGAGAAAAATTTCATATGAACGGGATAAATTTATAAAAAAATACGACCGTGAGCCGACGGTCGGTGAGCTGAGCGAAATTCTCGGATATAATGAATTTGAAACGGCGCAGGCAATAGCCGCATCATTGCCGGTTATCAGCCTGACGGTTAACGATGATGAATCAGATTCCCAGCTTGATATTCCCGTACCCGACCATGAGGAAAGCGTTTCAATGAATCTTGCCGTGCGTCAGGTCATGGAAAGGCTCGAGGAAAAAGACCGTGAGCTGATTAAGCAAAGGTACTTTGCGGGAAAGACCCAAACCCAGACGGCGCAGTTGCTCGGAATGACGCAGGTGCAGGTCAGCCGCAGAGAAAAGCAGATACTAAGGCAAATGAGACAAAAACTGATATAAAGAATAGGTTGCCGTATTTAGCGCAGACCAAAGAGTAAAAATATAGCTAAAATATTATTTTTGCTCTTTTAATTGTTTTCTGCATCTAAATATGACAACCCTGTTTTTTCTGTATTTTATTAAAGCTCCTCAACGGAAATAACTCCGTCCGAGGTTGATACGATAGTCATTATTTTATCGTGCGAAAGCTTCTTCGGCAATTGAAGCTGGAATATTGCGCATGAATTCTGACCCGATTTTGTAATCTCAAGGTCGAGAATGATAACGCGGTAGGTTTTTAGCGTTCTTATAACATTATCAAGATTATCCGTTCCCGAATATTCAACAAAAATGTTGATATTTCGCGCATTGTCAAGAACCCAGTATTCAAAGCGTGAGAAGAAAATCTCTGCAAGAAGAATAATTGCGGTTGCAAGAAAGGCTGCTTCATAGTAACCTGCGCCAACCGCAAGACCGATTATTGCACAAGTCCAAAGACCGGCAGCGGTGGTGAGACCCTTAACCTGACGGCGCTTTGTAACGATAATCGTACCGGCACCGATGAAACCGATACCTGCAATAACCTGAGCACCAAGACGTCCGATATCCGTGAACAGGTGCATCTCACGGAAAAGGAACTGGCTGACCATTGTTGTCATAGCCGCACCGAGACAGATAAGTATATGCGTTCTAAAGCCGGCTGTACGGCGTTTATGCTCACGTTCAATTCCGATTGCACCGCCGCAAATCATTGCAAAAAGCAATCGTACAATCACAGCAACGGTGGTTATTTCTCTGAGCGGATCCAAGAAATGAAGCATGCGTATCTACCTCCTTGTTTATATTTCGTCAACGACGGTTACAAAATCAAATTTTGAAATAACCGACATAACGTTGGAATGTGTTTCTTTTTTTGGCAGGCGTGCCGAAATAACAACGCCTATCGTAACGCCGTTCGATTGTTTTTCACGCTGAATATCGACGTCAAAAAGCTGAATATTCATTTCTTTAAACGTTGCGATTATCGTTCCGAGATCTTCAATTTTTTCAAATTCAATGTAAAGATCCATATTTCTTGCAGTTGAAACAATCCACGAGCTGACTCTATCCAGAAGAACGGTCGTAAAAAGAATCAGAATGAAGCCGAGAATTGCACACTCATAAAAGCCCGAGCCGATTGCAAGACCCATACAGGCCGAAGCCCAAAGACCTGCGGCGGTCGTCAAGCCTTTGATTTCCTGACGTCCTGTAAGAATAATTGTTCCTGCTCCGAGGAAGCCGATACCGTTGATAACCTGAGCGCCGAAACGCGATACATCGGTTTTGATACCGATTGCATCGGATATGGCCTTCCAGTTTGTATTAAGAAGTGAGCTTTCGTATTGGCTCAAAATAATGGTGAGTGCAGCGCCCATGCAAACTATCATGTATGTACGGCTACCGGCGGCACGGTGTTTATGTCCGCGCTCAAGTCCGATTAGTCCGCCGAAAAAGACGGAAAGCAGAATTTTAATCACCAGCGCCGGCATTGTTACGCCGCGAATCGGATCAAAAAAGGGGATAAGTGAATCCATTTGCTTTACCTCCGTTATGATTTTTGGTTCTCATAATAAATAATATGGGCGGACGTGAATTTTGTTCCACGCCCGCTGGTCGAATATGATGTTAAATTATACTACAAATAATCATAATAGTCAAGGATTTTTGTCTGAATTATTGCCAAATAAATGTCGGAATTATTGTAAAATAAGGTGCAAGAATACTAATGAGGTGATTTTATGAAAAGTGAAAAAGAAAAAGTTTATTTGCCGATTGACGAGCCGGTTATGAATGACCCCGAAAACTGTGCCGATATACTTCATAAGTACGGAACCTATGAGATACAGCCCACTGCGGCGACGGAAAACAAATATCCGAAGATTGCTCAGGGTCTTCCAAAAAAGAAAAGCAGAAGAAATGATAATTAAAAATATATAATTATGGGGTCGTAAAAATCGACCCCGTATTTTTGTTACATTTAACTTATTTTACATAGTACCGGGGCTATTTACATATCGGAGGAAATGTATTATAATTTAATAAAAATATGAATTATCGGAAAGGGGTAGTTCTATGCAAAACTTAGCGGCTTCATCTGCAAATATTCTCGAACAGCTTAACAGTACGCCTATGTATTTGATTTGCGGCGGAATTGTTGCGTTCGTTGCGATTGTTTGCCTCATCTTCCTTGTGCGTGCCTATAAAGCGGGAGTCGCTCTCGGAATGGACACCACAAAAATGAAAAGAGTTATTGTTTCAAGCGCAACATTTTCGGTTTTGCCGAGCGTCGGAATTCTTCTCGGAGTTATTGCTCTTTCGGGCAGTCTCGGAATTCCGTGGCCATGGCTTCGTCTTTCGGTTATCGGCGCCCTGCACTATGAAACACAGGTCGCTCAGGCGGCAGCCGAGCAGGTCGGAATGTCTAAGCTTTCCGCTGCGGAAATGACCCCGAAATCATTTGCCACAATAGCTTTGCTGATGAGCGTTTGCATCATGTGGGGAATGATTCTTTCGATATTCTTTAACAAAAAATATTCTAAAAAGCTCGGTACAGACGGCGGAAGCTCAAAGGCAGGCTTCGGCGACAAGGCTATGACGGCAATGTTCATCGGTCTTGTCAGCGCCTATATCGGCAGTTATCTCGGCTCATTTGTTTCTGGCAACGGTCTTTTCACCTTCACGGGCGACTGGCTTCCGTTGGCTGTTGCGGCTATTTCCGCATTGGTTATGGCTTTGTTTGTGTTCTTGGGCGAGAAGAAAAAGCTTGCCTGGGTGGATAATTTTTCAATTGCAGGCAGTATGATTGTCGGAATGGCTTCGGCTGTTGTTATCGGACTGCTGATTAAATAAGGAGGTGCCATGATGGATAAAAATAACAATGCTGTATGGGAAAAATACAGTAAAACAACTCATTTTATCGGAAGATTGGTCAGCGCAATTACCGTTATTATGCTCGTCGGCGCACCGTTTTTAATCGGAAAATATCTCGGTGCTTTTCCCGACATCGGCGCAGTGGGCAAGGCGTTCTTCTCCGTCGGACTTGTTTGGACGGTTTCGAGCGTTGCGGAATTTCTCATCTACACCCCTATGCTCGGCTCGGGCGGCGGTTATCTTGCATTTATTACCGGTAATCTTATAAACATGAAAATCCCCTGTGCCGTTACGGCGAGAGACATGGTCGGCGTAAAGAGCGGCACTAAGGAAAATGAAATAATTTCAACGCTTTCGATTGCAACCTCGTCCCTTGTGACGATTCTTGTGCTTGCGGTAGGTGTGCTCGCGCTTACTCCGCTTCAGCCGTTGCTCCAAAGCCCGACGCTTCAGCCTGCGTTTGATAACGTTGTTCCGGCTCTTTTCGGTGCAATGGCTTATAAATATTATCGCAAGAACATGAGCATTGCCGTTGCTCCGCTCGTTGTGATGAGCGTGCTGTTCATGCTTGTTCCTTCGCTTGTAGGCTCGACGAGTTTTATGATTATTCCCGCAGGCGCAATAGCCATAGGAATTTCCTACTTTATTTATAAAAAAAGCAAGGAGGCTTGAAAATGAAGTATTTGCTTATTATACCGGCCGTTATAGTGCTTTTATTGCTGATCGCTTTAATTCGCACACTTCTCATGCCTAAGAAAAAATCCGATTACAAGGCGAATGAGGACGAGCAGGAATCGCTTCGCCTTGCCGAAAAGCTCTCGGAAATGATTAAGTACGATACAACCTCGCACGCGAATGTACCTGAGGTTGATAAATTCCTCGGTTTTCACAAGGTGCTTGAAAAGCTCTTTCCGCTTGTTCACGAAAAGCTTGAAAAGACAGAGATCGACGGAAATTTGCTTTTCTATTGGAAGGGTGAAAGCTCCGAAAAGCCGATACTTCTCATGAGCCACCAGGACGTGGTGCCTGCCGAGGGCGAATGGTCGCACGAGCCTTTCTCCGGTGATATTGAGGACGGCAAGGTTTGGGGCAGAGGCGCCGCAGATACAAAATGCTCCGTCATGGCATTTTTTGAAGCGGTTGAAGAATTGCTGAAAGAGGGCTACACACCGCCTGTTGACGTATATCTTGCTTCGTCATGCACAGAGGAATGGGCAGGTGACGGTGCGCCGAAAATCGTAAATGAGCTGAAACGGCGCGGAATTGAGCTTTTCCTTGTCTGCGACGAGGGCGGCTGTATTATCACAAATCCGATCGGCGGTGTTAACGGTAATTTTGCAATGGTCGGCGTTTTTGAAAAAGGCAAGGCGGACGTCAAATTCACCGCTCACAGCACGGGAGGACATGCGAGTGCTCCAACAAAGAACACGCCTATCGCAAGACTCTCTTCGTTCGTTGATGACGTTGAAAAACACTCACCGTTTAAAAAGAGACTTCTCCCGGAGGTTGAGGCAATGTTTACGACCCTTGCGCCTTACGCTTCTTCATTCGGCTTAAGATTTCTTCTTGGCAACATGTGGCTTTTTAAACCGCTTATTATTGCGGCTCTGCCCTCTATCAGCGCCCAGGCCGGTGCGATGCTGAAAACTACGATAGCGTTCACAGTTCAGTCCGGTTCCGACGCCTATAACGTTATTCCGCAGGAGGCAACACTCGGCGCAAATATGCGCTTCATTCCGCATCAGGGCGAAAAGGAAAGCCTTGATATTATCACAAAGCTTGCAAAAAAGCACGGACTTGATACCGAGGTTTTACATTCCAATGACTATTCGAAGCCCGTTGACATCAACGGTGAAGCGTTCAAGCTTTTTGAGGGCGTTATCGCCGAGACGTTCCCGGGTATTGCGTCGAGCCCTTATGTTATGACGGGCGCAACCGACGCTCATTTCTATCAGCCGATTTGTAAAAACTGTATCCGTTTTGCGCCTGTTATTTACGGCCCCGATCAGATGCAGGGAATGCACGGACTCAACGAATGTATTGAATACAACTGCCTGCCGGGTGCGGTAAGATTTTATCAAAATCTTATTAAGGCGCAGGGCAGAAAATAAAGGACGTAGATATTTATGAAGGTTACAAACTGTGAGGATTGCAACAACTTCGTCTATGACGAGGAGAGCGAGACTTATTATTGCGAAATGGAGCTTGACGAGGACGAATACATGAAATTCGTCAGTGCATCGTTCTATAACTGCCCGTATTACGACCCGTATGACGAATACAAAATCGTAAGAAAGCAGAACTAAATACACATAGAATAGACTTATAAAGCAGGAATTTTTGTTGACAAATTCCTGTTTTTTGCTATAATGAAATTGAAAATAATTATAGGGAGGAATAATTATGAAAAAATTTTGGCTGAGAACGGCGGCACTATTTGTTTCAATTTGTCTCATTTTGTCAGTGAATATGTATTCTGTCAGTGCTCTCAGAGATGATTTACCCGATGCGGAAGCATGCGGATATTGCGTTATTCCCGAGGGTACAAAGGAAATCCCCGACGGCAGATATACAGATAATGACTTTGATTATCTTGTTCTCAACGAGGGGCTTGAAAGCATAGGCAGTGAAGCATTTGTAAACGACCTGTGGTATTTTACAACAGTGTATGTTCCCGCTTCGGTCAAGTCAATCGGTGAAAAGGCGTTTGGCTACAGAGCTAACGGATATAAAAATGACTTTACAATATACGGCTACAGCGGAACGGAAGCCGAGAGATATGCCAATGATAACGGCTTTAAGTTCGTTACGATAAATTACGACAATTCGACGGGTGAAAACATCCTGACGATTAATGACAGTATGACAACAAGCTATACTTTTGGCAGAACCTTTGATAAGGTTATCGTTAATCCGGGTGCATCTGTTCACGATGAGGATTTTTTATATGCAACTGTCTATAATCTTATTTTGAACGATGACGGTTCGGGCAAGAAAATTACGCTTTACGGCGGCGCTTTCTCGGGAACGGAGATAGAAACACTTTATATTCCGTCAAACGTTGAATTTAAGTCGGATAATTCAGGCGGTCTCGGCGGTACTTTTGCCGTATGCAAAAATCTGAAAACAGCTTATGTTGCAAGCGAGGTTTGTCAAAGCATGTTTTCGGGATGCACTGCGCTCAAGGAGGTATAT
Organism: Ruminococcus sp. CAG:488; assembly: GCA_000434055.1. Taxonomy (GTDB): domain Bacteria; phylum Bacillota; class Clostridia; order Oscillospirales; family Acutalibacteraceae; genus CAG-488. The sequence continues at coordinate 47,354 of HF999643.1, forward strand.
TTTACTCCCGACAATGTCGCAAAATATGTTGATGACCGTGCTTTTGAGGGCTGCACAGCACTGGAAAAGGTTGATTTTACAAGAAAAAGTAATAACAGTCTGGCAATATGTTACTTCGTTTTTGATAACTGTCCGAGTCTTAAAGAGATTGTTTGGGGCAGTAACGTGGAATGTTATTCATATTTTCATAGTTCTAAAAATCTTGAAAAAGTGATGATCTTCGGTTCTCCCGATCCCTCAAATTTAATTGATTGCAGTTTTAGTTCAAATGCTAAAATCTATATGTTTAAAAAGTATTGTGATTTATATGGATATCCGAAATCGAACTTTTATATACAAAATGCCGTCCCTCTTCACACGATTTATGAAGTAGACTACGCCCTGTCAAACAGCAGTATAAATGATTACAAATTCCATGTTGACGACAGAGCGGATAAGCTTCAGGTCATTGAAGAAACGGGCGCAACGAGAACCTTTAACCGTCATGCAGGCAATGTCAGCATTGAATCTTACAGTGCGAACGGACAAAGGGTAAACGATATGTCCGCCGACCTTGCATATGAGGTATGGACGGTTCATACAAGGCTGACACCCGGCACTAATTTACAGGTTCGCTCAAAATACGGTCTTGAATGGTCTGAAATTAAACATAAATTTACGGTTACAACTCTTTATTCGGATCAGACATTGAAGTCAGCGGAAATTTCATCGAATAAGGATAACGGCAATTATGCCGACTGTAAAATTGTCACAGGCTCGGGAGTAACCAAGGTTCGCATTGAGTATGAGGACGGAATGACCACGACCCTCAACACCTCGGCGGCAACGTTTAACGAAAGCTTGCTGACATACACCTACAATATCACCGTTAAACCCCGTCACAGCGGAAAAAATGAGTTCAAGCTTTACATCAAAACTCCGACAGACGGCTGGAAATATCAGCAAACACTGACATATACGGTTAAATAATTTATATTGACGTTTAAACACACCTGAAATTTATTTTTCGGGTGTGTTTTTTCTTGCATAATAGAGAGTAATGTGATAAAATAAAGCGATAATGCAGTAATATTACCTTAACGGAGGTTTACGACATGAGAATTGTTGTCAAGGTCGGCACATCAACGCTTGCGCATCCGAGCGGTCTTATCAATATAAGACGTGTTGAGGAGCTTTGCAAGGTCATGAGCGATCTCAAAAATGCGGGACATGATATTATACTTGTTACTTCGGGCGCCATCGGCATGGGCGCAGGTAAGCTCCAGTTAAGCGAACGACCTCGTGACGTTGCCGCAAAGCAGGCCGCCGCCGCAGTCGGTCAATGTGAGCTGATGTATACCTACGACAAGCTCTTTTCGGAGTATAATCACACCGTGGCTCAGCTTCTTATGACAGGCTCGGATTTTGAAAACGAGGAAAGACATATCAATTTTAAAAATACAATGGATAAGCTCCTTGAGTTTAAAGCGCTTCCGATTATAAACGAGAACGACACTGTTGCAACCGAGGAAATCAAAGTCGGTGACAATGATACGCTTTCGGCTATGGTTGCGGTCAACGTCAGTGCCGATTTACTCATTCTTCTTTCGGATATCGACGGACTTTTCACCGCCGATCCTCACACAGACCCGAACGCAAGGCTTATTTCTGTCGTTTCGGAAATAAATGACGATATTCTCGCTCTCGGCGGCGATGAAGGTTCTGCTTTCGGCACGGGCGGAATGAGAACAAAACTCCATGCCGCTCAGATTTGCACGGAAAAGAATTGCGATATGATAATTGCCAACGGCGAAAAGCCCGATATTCTTTATGATATCGTTGACGGAAAAGCCGTGGGCACAAGGTTTATAAAAAGGTGATGATATTATGACAACACTTGATATTTTAAAGCAAGCGAAGGCCGCAAAGAGTGAGCTTGCAAAGCTCGGCTCAGAGGACAAGAACAACGCTTTGCTTGCCATGGCAGACGCACTCCGGGAAAACTGTGCAGCTATTCTTGAAGAAAACAAAAAGGACGTTGAAGCGGCAAGAGGTAAGATTACCGACGTTATGATCGACAGGCTCAGCCTTGACGAAGGCCGTATAAAGGGCATGGCTGACGGAATAAGAGATGTTGTCAAGCTTCCCGATCCGGTAGGCCGTGTGCTCAGCCGTGTGGAGCTTTCAAACGGACTTATCGTTGAAAAAACAGCCGTACCCATGGGTGTCGTTGCCATAATCTATGAGAGCAGACCGAATGTTTCATCCGATGCCGCCGCACTTGCGCTCAAGAGCGGAAACGTCTGCGTTCTCAGAGGCGGTAAAGAGGCTTTCAGAAGTGCCAACGCAATAGTTAATGCGCTCAGAAGCGGACTTAAAAAGCTCGGCTTGTGTGAAAACTTTATAAATATGGTTCAGGACACGACACGTCAAAGCTCAACGGAGCTTATGACTGCCGACGGATATATCGATCTTCTGATCCCGAGAGGCGGAGCAGGTCTTATCAAGGCTTGTGTTGAGAACGCAACTGTTCCCGTTATTCAGACGGGCACGGGTATTTGCCATATTTATGTTGACGATGATGCCGACCTTGATATGGCGCTCAATATTATCGAAAACGCAAAGACAAGCAGACCGTCGGTTTGCAATGCAGAGGAGGTTTTGCTCGTCAACAGCAAGATTGCAGATAAATTTCTTCCGATGCTCAAAAAGAGACTGGTTGACGGCAGAAAAGAAAACCCCGTTGAGCTTCGCCTTGACGAGAGAGCGGCAAGGATTATTGACGGAACAAAGGCCGGTGAAAAGGATTTTGACACGGAATTTCTCAATTATATTCTTGCTGTCGGCATCGTTGACAGCGTTGAGGAAGCCGTCAGGCATATAGGCGAACATTCAACTCAGCACAGCGACGCTATAATAACTAACAATGACGCCCATGCGGCGGAATTTACCCGAGATGTTGATTCTGCGGCGGTTTATGTCAACGCAAGCACACGATTTACGGACGGCGGCTGCTTCGGCCTCGGCTGCGAAATGGGTATTTCAACTCAGAAGCTTCACGCAAGAGGACCAATGGGTCTTTGCGAGCTGACAACATATAAATATATTGTCAAGGGTAACGGACAAATAAGATAAGGAGGGAAAATTATGCCTGAAATAGGATTCATAGGCTGCGGAAATATGGGCGGCGCTCTTGTTAAGGCGGCGGCAAATGCAGGCTATTCGGACAGCATTTACATCTGCGATCATTTTGCCGAGAAAAC
>HF999643.1:50663-67961 GCA_000434055.1 Ruminococcus sp. CAG:488
CAGTGTGGCAATAGCAAAGGAATGTGACTTTATATTCATGGGAGTAAAACCGCAGGTCATTGACAAGGCATTTGCCGAGATAAGCGATATTCTCGAAAACAGAGAAGATTGCGTGCTCGTTTCAATGGCGGCAGGCGTTGCGATTGAAAAAATCAAGTCTCTTTCAAAGGCAAAGCATATTATAAGAATTATGCCGAATATGCCTGTATCTGTCGGCGAAGGCGTTGTTCTTGCGAGCGGCTATGAGGTCGATGAAAAAAACAGGGACGAGTTCGATTCGATAATGAAATGCGCAGGTATCGTTGATTGGATTGACGAAAAACTCATTGACGCCGGCTGTGCGATTTCCGGCTGCGGTCCGGCATTCGTTTATATGTTCATTGAGGCTCTTGCCGACGGCGCGGTAAGCTGCGGACTTCCGAGAGACAAGGCAATGCTGTATGCTGCCGAAACCGTTCTCGGCTCCGCTAAGGCGGTTATTGAGAGCGGCAAGCACCCGGGCAAGCTCAAGGACGAGGTTTGCAGTCCGGGCGGCACAACGATTGCGGGCGTTAAAGCTCTTGAGGACGGCGCATTCCGTTCAAATGCAATGAATGCCGTTATTGCGGCATATGAAAAAACGAAGAAAATGTAATTGTATATGTCGTTTGTTGACATTACAGCGGTTATAAGATAGAATAATAAACGTATTCTACGGAAAGCTTGGTAGGCTTTCTGCTTTAATCAACAGTCAAGCAAGCCCGGCGTGCCTTCGCCTTGAGGGGAAGCCTTGGCTTGAGATTGAGCAGTGCCGCATATTTCCGTGATAAATAAAACAGCGGGAGGTAGAAAAAAGTGCCTTTTTCAGATTTCGGAATTTTTCTCGGAGACGTTTCTCTCTGGGAGATAAATCATTTCACAAAGGATCCTCTCAAGGCGCAGAAAAGCGTTTTGAAAAAGATCGTAAGAAGAAATAAGAATTGTGAGCTTGGTAAAAAGCTCCGTCTCGGTGAGGTTAAATCAATCGAGGATTATCAGCGTATTGTTCCTCTGACAACTTACGCCGATTATGAGCCGTATGTTGACAGAATGATAAACAATAAAGAGGACAGACTCATGTTCTCGGGCAGAAATATCAGATATTGCTCGTCGTCGGGTTCGGTCGGCAAGCCGAAAATTCTTCCAAAAGGTATCAACGACCTTTGGAAAATGCAGTGTATCGGATTTTCGGTTTCGGTTGCCGTTGCCGCTCATTGGCTCAAAAAGAACAAGGGCATCAGAATGCCTAACCAGATGGGTCCGCTTGTTTTGGTTCTCTCGGGACATAATCTTGACGACAACAAGCGTTGTAACGGAGCGGGACAGGTTCCGCTTACATATCTTAAACCGATTACAAGATTTTTCTGCACATCGCCCTATTCACTTCTTTGCCCCGAGCACGAGGAGCTTATTGATACTTCGTATCTCCAGCTTCGTTTTGCTCTTGAAAACAGAAAAGTAACATATCTCGGTTCTCTTGTTATCACGCTTCTTACAACCATGTTTGACTACCTTGAGGAGAACTGGGAGATGCTCTGCGACGATATTGAAAAGGGAATAATTAACCCGAATATCAAGTGCACTCCGGAGCTGAGAGCCAAGTATTCAAAGATGTTCAAGCCCAATCCTTCAAGAGCGGCAGAGCTTAGAAAAGAATTCGAAAAAGGTTTCGATACGCCTATCGCACCAAGAATCTGGCCGAAGCTTGTTTGGGGCTACGGTATGATGGGTTCAAGCCTCCAGGTTTATATTGACAAGCTTCGTAAATCGGTCGGCGATCTTCCGCTTCACAACATGGGCTATGCTGCGGCCGAAGGCTTCTTTGCCGCACCGGTTGAGCTTAATGTTAATGATTCTGTTCTTCTCCCACATTGCATATTCTTTGAGTTCCTTCCGATCGAGGAGGGCGAGGATCACGCAAAAGACGACGTTAAGCCGCTTCTTATCAATGAGATTGAAGTCGGCAAGGATTATGAGCTTGTTGTTTCAAATTTCTCCGGTCTTTACAGATATAAGATCGAGGACGTTGTTCATGTTACAAAGATGTATAACAACACCCCGAGAGTTGAGCTTCTTTACAGACAGAATCTCAGCATGAATGTTGCCAATGAAAAAACAACAACTCAGATGGTTGAGTATTCCGCCGCAAAGACAGCCGAAAAAGCCGGCGTAGGCTTTAAGGGCTTCAGCTTCTATCCCGATTATTCAACCAAGCCGCCTCGCTATTGCATGTTTGTTGAGCCGGAAAAGACCGTTGATGAAGACACTCGCAGAAAAATGATTGAAATTCTTGATGAGGAGCTCAAGGGCGTTAACGAGAAATATTTCAAATACAGACGCTGGGGTATGCTCAGCGAGCCGGAAATCCTTATTCTTAAAGAAAAGAGCTATTGGGATTACAGAGAGTCGCTTAGAGCAAAGGGCGTTGTTCTCAATCAGATTAAGCCCGTAACGGTTATCAACTCTCCCGAGAGAGAAAAGTTTTTCTTCTCTCACGTTGAAACAGAGAACTCACTGACTGTTGACGAGTACAAAAAAGCAAATACAAACATTTAAATTTGAAACAGGTGAAATAAATTGAGCAAATTATTTAAAAGAATAATTTCCGTTATTCTCTGCATTTCCGTCGTTATTTCCACATTTATTTTCATTGATTTCCCGGGAACAGCTGCAACGTCTGACGGAACAGACATTCCGCTAATTTATGTTCAGGGTTCAGGTATGCCTCTGTTTGTTAAGGACGAAAACGGCGAGGAGCAGGAGGTTTATCCCGTTAAGATTCCCGACGGTTTTGTTGAAAAAACAGTTAAAGAAAACATCGGAATTTTTGCCAAGGCTGTTCTTACTCAGAAATGGGAGGAATTCGGCAATGCTCTCGGTGATGCCCTCAGCGAGATATATTCAACGATAAGCCTTGACGAGCACGGAAAGACGCAGAACGGCGTTTATCTTAGATGGACATGGAATAAAGAAAAGCTTAACGGTAAAAAGTCACACGGAAAGTATCCGACTCAGAGGTTCACGTTTAACTATGACTGGAGACTTGACCCTTACGAGAATGCAGAAATAATGCATCGGTATATCGAGGACGTGCGTGAGGTCACCGGCGCCGACAAGGTTGCGTTGAGCGGCCGCTGTCTCGGCTCTTGCGTCACTATGGCTTACATGGAGAAATACAATGCCGAATATATTTCGGACTATATTCTTTATGCAAGTGCTCTTGACGGTGCAACTCAGTGCAGCAGATGCTTCGCCGGAAATATGTATGTTGACCCGGACGGAGTTGACAGATTTATGTATGACGTTCAGCTCTCCGAGGACGATGTTACAAATCAGCTTATTCAGTCGTTCGTAACCGTTTTCAACGGAACATACGGCTTGGACATCACCTGTGCGGCAATCAATAATGTTCTCAAGAAAAACTATCTTGAATTTATGCCGCAAGCGCTTATGAACTCCTACGGCACGTTCCCCGGCTATTGGAGCATGGTCAATGACCGTGACTATGAGAGAGCCAAGGACACTGTATTCCACGGCGAGGGCGTTAAGGAAAAATATGCCGATCTTATCAGCATAATCGACAATTATCACTATAACGTACAGGTTAAGTCAAACGAGCTTCTCAAGAAGTTCGCCGAAGAGGGAGTTAATGTTGCAAACATTACAAAGTACGGCTATCAGACATATCCCGTAACTACAGAAGCGGATATGATAACCGATAATATTTGCAGTGTTTATGACGCATCAAAGGGCGCAACAACAGCAACGCTCATGCAGGGCTTTGATGACAATTATATTGAGAAAGCAAAGCTTGACGGCACATATAAGTATATTTCTCCCGACCTTCAGATTGACGCATCAACCTGTCTTTTCCCCGAAAAGACATGGTTTGTTAAGAACATAATACACAAGACTTTCCCGAAAGCCGTTAACCGATTGATTGACGCAATTGTAAATAACGGCAGTGATTTTACGGTATTCAGTGATCCCGAGCTGCCGCAGTATATGCTTTATGACAAGGATGCGAATGAGATCACACCTCTCGTCACCGAGAATATGAATTGCGATTCGAGATATCACGTTACATTCTTTGAGGCTTTCAAGAAGATGTGGAAGTGTATATTTGAGCTTATCAAGAGAAAGTTCCAGCCGTCAGAACCGGCTCCGGAGGTATAATTTATGAGTGCAAAAGCGAAAACAGGACATGAGAGAATAATTGAAACAGTTAAAATTGCGCTTATGGCGGCGATAATATCCGTGCTCGGACCTCTTTCGGTTCCGCTTCCGTTTACACCTGTGCCGGTTTCGTTCACCATTATGGCGGTTTACCTTACAACCTATTTGCTCGGAGCGAAAACCGGAACGGTCAGCGTTATTATTTATATTTTGCTCGGTCTTGCCGGCGTACCTGTTTTCTCAGGATTCACCGGCGGAGCTGCCAAGCTTGTCGGACCCACGGGCGGATATATAATCGGATTTATCTTTATTGCCGTTATCGGCGGAATATTCGTTGATAAGTTCAAAGGAAAGTTTTTCTTTTCACTTTTGGGTATGGCGCTCGGAACGGCTGTTTGTTACCTTTTCGGTTCACTTTGGCTCGCTTATCAGGCAGGCATGAATCTCAAGCAGGCTCTTCTTGCGGGAGTTATTCCCTACATTGCGCTTGACTGTGCGAAGATGATAATCGCCGTGCTTTTGGGCAAGCAGGTCAAACCGCTTATTAACAGATAAAAAAACTGTCACATCGTTCATTTCGGTGTGGCAGTTTTTTGCTGGTTTTTCTTGCCGCCCCGCAGGGGAGACGGGTGACACTCTTTCACCTGACCTTGGGCCGATGTGGTCATCGACCCCTACGGAATGTTCATTTTTTAAACCTCGTTGCACCAAGAAAGTCTGTAAAAAATATATATTGAATTTATTTAAGCATTGTAAAAACCGCCCTTTGTGAGAGCGGTTTTTCTTTATCAATAATTCAATTCAAGCGTATCGCTGAACTTTTGATTGTAATAATTTTTAATGTAGCTGTAGGTAAATGTTTCGTCCTCAAGAACAAATCCATGCTTTTTGATAATATCCTCAGTGCACTTTGCAAACGGGAGAACACGGACGTTTGCGTAATCCTCCTCATAGACTGTAACGGTCGGTATAAGCTTTGCCGAGGAGACGTGTGTTTTGTTCGTCTTGGGGTCTTTTGAAACGGTGATATCTGCGATTCCGCCGAGGAAGCTGTCAACGCTTTCCTCAAGAGAAATCACTTTGCCGAGTGACGGAATAACAAGTGCCTGTTCACCGTCGCCGTTTGACCGATATTCGAATTTTTGCAGGTCGTTTTTACCCGTGCCGACGATAATATCGACGCCGTATTTCAAAAGCTTTGAAATAATATCTTTCTGAGTATCGGAAAGCTCGCTTGTTGATTCGCCGTCCCAATGAACCGTTACGCAAACAATATCCGAAGCGTTTTTTGCGCTTTCGACAAGCTGCTTCATTGTGCCCTCAAGCTCGTCCGATGTTGAACGGCTGTCGGAAAGATTGAGGATACCTATATCGGTTTCCTCCGAAAGTTCGTAATCGCCGAGTGACTGAGTTATGCCGACAAAGGAAATTTTGATTCCGTTGACCTCTTTGACCTGCGGCTTCATCATTTCCTCTTTGTTTTCATAGAGACCTGTTAAAAGTGCTTGATTTTCCTTTGCCTTGAAAAGGGCAATGTCGTTTATCGCACCCGAAAGACCCATATCCATGATATGATCGTTAGCTTGATTGAAGACATCAAATCCGAGATCGAGAAGCTTATCAAGCATCTGGTCGGGCGTGTTAAATTCAGGAGATGCCGAAGGTTCGTTTTTGTCGTCCATAACGGTATTTTGACTTACCATTGCAATATCCGATTTGGCGATAATTTCCTTGATTCCGTCATATGCGGATGAAAAATCGTATCCGCTGCCGCCGGCTTTTTGATTTGCCTGAGTGTAAACGGTTTTGTAAACGACATTGTCGCCGGCAATCATCAGCCTTGCGCTGCCGGCCGTTCCAGAGACCGAAGAGTCGGAAGCGGTCGTTTCTTTTTCGCCGCCGGTGAAAACAGCGCCGTTTTTAATTCTCGATTTGTCAATTACAATCATCATCGCGCTGACAACAATTGCAACGCTAAGAATACAGTTTATGCTTATCAAAAAAACTCTTGACTTTGTCCATTTTAAGTTATCCTTCATATAAACATCTCCGTGAAAAAATTCTTTTTTATTTTATCACAAAGTTATTCTTTTTGCAACAACGCAGCAGCTTTCTTTATAATATGGCAGGAAATAAAAAACGGGAAAAATAAAAATACAGCTAAAAAACCACGGTAAAAAGCTCAATTTGAAGCGAACGATTTCATAAATATGACCGTCAAGCAGATTTTTACTTTGCTTTATCGCCGTCAGAGCGCCGAGCTTTGGATTTGAAGAAAAGAGATATTCCGCTATAAAATATTTTTGCATGGCAATAAAATAAAATAAAGCTCCGCTTGTTGTCAGCAAAAACGTTCCGCCGGAAAGCGAAATAAACAGATACAGCTCAAGTCCTCCCGTGCCCGAAAGGTAGTAGACGGACCAAGCGAGTATTGCCGAGGGCAGAAAGAATACGACAGCCCACATGGATTTAAAAAGAAATAATAATGCTTTGAATCGAAAAGCACGCAAGGAATTTTTTGGTTTAAGCCAAAAGAAAAATCTTTTTGAAAAGTTTCTTTTATTGGACGTAATGCCGCCGTACCACGCTTTTTCGCCGACAGATACCGAGCTGTAAACAAGCAGTACCGAAAAGCTTATCAAAACAAGAGCTGCCGATAAAGCTATCGTAGCGGCAACCCCGAGATGCCGTAAAATGTCTGCAATAAAGATAATTCCGAAATCTACGGCTGTCATCACGATACAGAATATAAGCAAAAATAGAATTATTGACAGTGCTTTTACTCTTTTCCCTTTTATAAAAGCCTTGCTTTCCTGCTTTATCAGTGCATTTTTCATAAAATCACCCATGGAAATTTTTGACCTGAAAAATTGTGTTTATACATAAAGATTATTGCAAAAAACGATTTATCAGTGTATAATCTTTTCATTGATTGAGGTGACAGTATGAGCAGTTTTGAAAAAATAATTTCATTGATAATCCCTTTTTACAATTCGGAAGAAACATTGCAAAAATGTCTTGATTCCGTTGCCGCACAGACCGTTGACAAGGAAAAACTTGAGGTGATTCTTGTCAATGACGGCAGCACCGACGGTTCGGAGGAAATAGCAAAGAAATTTGCAAGCGAAAAAACGTTTGCAACGATCATTACCCGTTCTCACGGCGGTTCGGGAGCGGCGAGAAACAGCGGAATTACTGCGGCGAGGGGAAAGTACATAGCCTTCCTTGATGCCGACGATTCACTCTCTGCCGACGCAATGAAGAATACGGTTAATTTTTTTAAAGAAAACGAAGAAAGAACGGATATTGTAGCCTACAAGATGATTCCTTATACAAAATCCGGCAGAAAAAAGTGCGATTTCAAGAATGAAAAACGTACGACGGAAATATATGATTTGAACGTTGAAGGCAATGAATTCTTTTGTCCGAACGGAATGAATATTGTTGTCAAAAACATTGGAGACGAGAATGTTCTTTTTGACAGCTCGGAGGATTGTGACCTTAAAGCGACGGAATACTGTATTCAATGCGCAAGGGACAAGATGACAGTCGGTTATGTTGACAGCGCCGAATACCGTAAATTTAACAACCCGTCAGGCGAGAGCAAGGCTTTGAAGTGTTCCGTTTATTTTGACCGCTTTATCGGTAAGTGGGAGGAAATTTTTTCAAGCTTTGATTCGGTTCCGGATTTTGTCAAGTCGCTTTTTGTAGAGGATGTTCTAAACAGAATTTCGGGGGATTATCTTCTTCCGTATCATATTGAGGGTGATGCCTACCGTGAGGAAATTCGTAGAATTGAAAAGCTTCTCGAAAGCGTCGGAGATGAAATAATCATCAATTTCCCCGATGCACCGTTGATGAACAGATATTATCTTGTTTCGATGAAATACAAGGGTGACCTTGATGCTGTTACGGACGGTAGCTTAAAGCTTGTTCACGAGGATAAGGTCTTATATGAAGCAGACAGTGTTAAGCTTGTGCTGACAAGATTCAAAGCCCGTAAAAGCGGCATTGAGCTTTGCGGATATATATCTTCTCCGATTTTCGATTATTGCGAAAAGCCGACGCTCCTCCTCAGAGAACGGAGTGAAATTATACCGCTTGAAATCAGAGAATGTTCCTTCTGCTATGACGGCGCAAAAATAAAGAATAACACTGCCTGGGGTTTCAGAACGGTCATAGAAGTCGATAAACGTAAATCTTTTTCATTCACGGTTGAAATAGGCGAGAGGTCGTATCCTGTTGACTTTGAGTGCGGTGAATGGGTTCCTTTCAATAAAAAAAGAAAGTTTTTTGTTATGACCGGCATAAAATGCAAGATGAGCGACAGGTGCTTTGTGCTTGAAAAAGCCGATAAAAAAGCGGAAAAAGCATATAAAAAATCCGAGCTGAAAAAATATATTTTAGCAAACAAAAAGGTCTTTGCGGTCCGCTTCATAAATTATCTTATGCCGAAAAAGCGCATCTGGCTTTACCATGACTGCAAGGGCGTCGGCGTTGACAACGCATATTATCAGTTTGTGCATGATTTTTCGATTGACGACGGTGTTGAACGTTACTATGTCGTAAACGGTTCAGTTGACGCCGTGAAAGATAAGTTTACACCCGAGCAGCAAAAGAATTTAATTGCGTTCCGTTCAACTAAGCATAAACTTATGTATCTTAACGCCGAAAAGATAATTACGGCTTTCATCGAAAAGGAAAATTATCTTCCTTATTTCAGTGATATTTATCCCGAATACATTGATCTTTTTTCGGGCGATGTGTATTACCTCCAGCACGGAGTTTTGCACGCACATCTTCCGTGGAAGTATTCCTATGACAGGCTCGATGTGACAGGCGAGGTCATTTCGACAAATTATGAGGTGAAAAATTTTACCAAGAATTATTTCTTCCCGGAGGAAGCGCTCATCAAGAGTAAAATGCCGAGATACGATTATTTCGACATTGACGAAACCAAGGCGGAAAACGTCATTCTTTTTGCGCCGTCATGGAGAAAGTATCTTATCAGTCATAAGGGCGAGGGCGGCTGGATGCCCGATAAGGATAAGTTCATACAGTCGGAATATTATAAGAAAACACAGGCATTTTTAAACAGTGACAGGCTTGAAGAAATCCTGGAGAAAAACGGTTGGACGCTTGAATTTAAGCTTCACCCAATATTTGCGCCTTATAAAGAATGTTTCCTGCTGAAATCGGACAGAGTGAAATTTGCCGACGGCAGGGCTTCCGATGAATATAAAATCTGCATTACGGACTATTCGTCATTTGTTTTTGATTTTGTATATCTCAACCGTGCGATTATATATTTCATGCCCGATTTTAAGGAGTTCAAGGCAGGCATGAACGATTACAGGGAGCTTGATATTCCGTTTGAAAAGGGCTTTGGAGAGTTCACGCAGAATGAAGCGGAGCTTTGCACGGCTTTGCAGAGGATTATGGAAAATTCCGGCGAGCCGATAAGTCCGTACAAAGAAAAAAACGCAGACTTCTTCTTCGATAAAGAAAAAGACGCCTGCGACAGGATTTATAAATTTATTGCGGAATGACATGTGATGTTGATTTCGATTGTAAAAAACCACCGGAACTAACCGGTGGCTTTTTTAACCGTTCTGTTTTGCATATGCCTCGGCGACCGCCCTGGCGAGCTGATCCGGACAGGATGTATTCTTGAAGCCGCAGGTGATTCCGCTCAGCTTCTTTTCGATATCATCGACCTTCATTCCGTCAACTATTGCGGAAATTCCCTTGAGGTTTCCGTTACAGCCTCCCGTGAATTTTACGTTCCTTACAACGTCGCCGTCAAGGTCAAATGTGATGCGGGATGAGCATGTGCCCTTTGTTTTGTATTCATATGTCATTGCTTTGTACCTCCGATTTATTGCTGAAAATATGATAATTCAATTTCTGCTTTTTGTCAAGGTCAAAGCATTATATACATCAGCGCCATGAGCAAAAGCATGTCTCCGCCGTCACCCGAAAGCAGGAGCATCATTGCGATTATAAGCTTCATATCGCCGTCGAAAAGATTTCCGAGCGGATTGTTAAATGTAGGCTTGCTGCTCGGTTCATGTCTCGGCGGCGGTCTGAATTCAGGCTCGCGCGGGGGAGGCGGACGGTGATTGAATTGCGGCGGAGGAGGTGGTGAGGGCTGCTTGCGGAAAACAGGCTCACCGTTCGGCGGCGGAGTTGCACGCCTGTACATCTCCTGAGCCCTCATTATCGCCTGACGCTCGGCGGCGTTAAAATCCTGTTGCGGCATATCTATTCATCCCGATCTGTCAAGTTATTGATTAGCGGTAAAATTTCAAGCAGTTTAAGTATTTGAATTGCCTGGTCGGCTCTTTTTTGTCTCTCGGGGCTGAGATTCGGCTTCAGTGCCTCTATGAGCTTGCAACGTTTGCCCGACTCGCCGTTCATCGCTCCCATTATTTTTGTGAGCTTGCCGATCATTTTCGGGTCGATTGAGGAAAACATATCGGAGGCGGACGGCTGCGACTGTTTTTCTTTTGCTTCATTTCCCTTGCCGAAAACCGCTTCGGCAGTGGCTTTCAGTCCTTCTATGTCGTCGGGAGTGAGAGACGATAGAATTTCATTGATGTCCATTTTTCTTGCCGTTGAGCTTTTCCATGATTTTTTGAGCGGCAGGGGAGGAAAGCACCGCATTTATTTTATCCCTGTCGCCGAGAATCTCCTGCAGCTCGTCTTTTTCATCTGCATTCAGTCCGCTAATCAGCTTGCTTGCCTTTTTTTCGGCGTCTGCCTTATCGGTCGGTGCAGAGAAAAAATTCGGAAAATTATTATTTGCCATTTACACTCACTCTCCAATGATTTATAATTATTATATAATTTATATTATGAAAGGTGTTGTATGTATGCGCCTGCTCGTTTTGTCCGATTCCCACGGCAGGAAAAATCTTTTACTCCAAGTCGTTGAGCTGCACCCGGAAGCGGATGCCGTGATCTTCCTCGGCGACGGTGAAAGAGATATTGATTTTCTCAAAGAGCTTCATCCCGAAATAAAGCTTTATGCCGTCTGCGGCAATTGCGATTTCAACTCGTCTTTGCCGCCTTTTTTGATAGAAAAATTCGGCGGGAGGACAGTCTATGCCGCTCACGGACATTATGAAAGCGTCAAGTATTCCCTTGCTGTTTTGATGCAAAAGGCGCATAACTGTTCCGCTTCTATAGCATTATACGGTCATACGCATGTCCCTGATACAAAATATGAGTACGGAATCCTGTATGTCAATCCCGGCTCGATTTCTGTCGGTAAATATGCAATGGTCGATATAACGGACAAGGGGATCATGCCGATTCTCTGCGATTTGTATAAATGAAGTAATAAACCTCCGCAAATCAGCATAGATTAAATTAGCTGATAAACGGAGGTTAATTATATGTTTGTATTTTCTTTCAAGGCGAACAAGCCTAAGCTGATTATTGCTCTTTGCGTTGTTATTTGTGTGCTGATTGCGGGAACACTTGCTCTCGGCGGCAGAAAAAAGCCGGTTGTCAATGATAAGGTGATCAATTACAAGGCAAAAACAGCCTCGGAATGTATTACGTTTTTGTCTCAGTTCGGCTGGACTGTAAACGAGGAACCCGTGGAAGTCAGAGAGGTTATTATCCCGTCCGAGTTTAACGATACATATGAAGCATACAACGTCATTCAAAAAAATCAGGGACTTGACCTTGAACCGTATAAAGGATTCAGAGCAAAAAAATGGATTTTTGAGGTAAAAAACTACCCTGAATATCCTGCCGACAGCGGATATATCAGGGCAACTTTACTGGTTTATGACGGAGCTGTAATCGGTGGCGATATTTCGTCGATTGAGCAAAACGGCTTTATTCAGGGCTTTGAGTTTCCGAATGTTTCTTCGCGGGAAGCTGGGCAATGATTATCGCCGCGAACATGACCGCACAGCCGATATACTCAACAACCGTCATACGCTCTCCGAGAATGATGAAAGAGAATATGACCGAGAAAACGGATTCGGTGCAGAGAAGCATACTCGCAAGCGTCGGTTCGGTATATTTCTGACCGATGATTTGAAAGGTAAAAGCACAACTGCAGCTCATTATACCGGCGTAGAGAATCGGAACAGCGGCTTGCATAATTCCGTCCATGCTCGGCTTTTCAAAGATGAACATGAGAATGCAGGAAACAATGCCTGTTACCATATACTGACCGCATGAAAGAACGATGGCGTCAATCTTCGAAGCATATTTGTCGATAACGATTATGTGCAAGGCGAAAGCGATCGAGCAAAGCAATGCAAGAATTTCACCCTTGCCGAGCCCGAACGAGGATGAACCGCCCATGCAAATCATATACAGTCCGCCGACACCGAGGAAAACTCCGATCCATGTCGTGACGGGCTGTTTCTTTTTATATATTATAAAAGAAATCAGCGGCACAAGCAGCATGTATAAAGCTGTGATAAAGCCAACCTTGCCCGGCTCGATATAGTCAAAGGCGAACTGCTGGAGGTTTGAGCCGATGCAAAGCATTGTGCCGACGATTATAATTCCTTTTATTACGTCTTTTCGGTTCGATTTCTTTTCGGCAGGGGAGAGTTTGACGCTGTCTTTATTTTTTATGCTTCTGAAAATGATGATCGGCAGAAGCACTATTCCGCCCAAAAGGCTTCTTATTCCGTTAAATGTGAAGCCGTCAACATATTCCATGCCCTGTTTCTGTGCAACGAATGAGAGACCCCATATCATTGCGGCGCTGATTAGCAGAATCGGACCGATTATTCTCTTCTTGTTTGCCATTGGATAGGATTCCTTTCAATTTGAACTGCCGCGTGAGACTGAACTCACAAATATACATTTTATCAGCCGAGTAGGGATATGTCAAATAAATATTTGATTTTTTTCCTTAATGTGGTATAATATTTTTTGAATTAAAATTTGTTTTGCTACGGAGGAATGAAAATGGCTGTTTGTAATGTTATTTCACATCGCGGTTCAAATAAAATCGCACCGCAGAACACTCTTCCTGCTTTCAGAAAATCCATTGATTTTCATGCCGACGGCTTTGAAACGGACGTTCATTTAACCTTTGACGGCGTCCCGGTTATCTGCCATAACTATACTATCGACGAGACCTCGAACGGAAAGGGTCTTATTGCAAATCAGACACTTGATTACTTAAAAACTCTTGATTTCGGCTCGTATTTCCACAGGGCCTACAAGGGAACAAAAATTCCCACACTTGAGGAATTTCTTCGCCTTTGCGAAAAAGCTAAGCTCAAGGTGCTCAATATTGAAATTAAGCCGCCTAAGAACAAGGATTATTCGATTGTGCCGAAAACAATAAATATGGTCAAGGCTCACGGACTTTTCAAGGAGCTTCTTATTTCAAGCTTTGACCCTATCGCATTGACAATATGCAAGGACGTTGACGAGAACTGCAAGACAGGCTTTCTTTACAGTCCGAACAGTCCGAACTTTTTAAGAATTTACGGCAAAGAGGTTGATTTTGCCAAATGTATCGGCGCAGACGCTTTGCACCCGTATCTTTGGCTTGTCGATAAAATCCTGGTTGACAATGCCCATAAAAACGGTATGACGGTTAATCCATGGACTGTCAACAAGGAGAGAGACATAAAAAGACTCGTTGAATTGGGCGTAGACGGTGTTATTACCGATGTTCCGAATGTTGCCAAAAAGATTATTGAAGAATTATAATAAACAATAATTATTATAGCTTATAAGCGACTGTTAAAATACGGTCGCTTTTGCTTTTGTTTTTTAATAAAACGTTGTTGATAATTATCTTTAAATATGTTAAAATTATAAAAATTCAGCTATAAAATGGGGGTTGTGCAAATGAATTGCTGCTGCAAAAAAAGCGATTTGTCGCTTATTAAACCCGTGCTTGACGAGTACGGCGATATTAAAGGCAGCCTTATAACCGTTCTTCAGCAGGCTCAGGATATCTACGGCTATCTTCCGACCGATGTGCTCTATTGTATTGCCGAGAGAATAGGTGTTTCTCCTGCTAAGGTTATGGGTGTTGCAACGTTCTATTCACAGTTCAGACTAAAACCCGTCGGCAAATATCTTATCATGCTCTGCCAGGGTACGGCGTGCCACGTCAACGGTTCTCAGCGAATCGAGGCAGCCATAACTCAGGAGCTGGGAATTGCCGACGGCGAAACGACCGACGACGGGCTTTTTACTCTTAAAAACGTTGCCTGTCTCGGCTGCTGCAGTCTTTCTCCCGTTATGATGATAAACGGCGAAACCTACGGAAGTCTCACTCCGTCAAAGACGGTTGAGATCCTCCGCAAGCTTAAAGAGGAGGGCTGAAAATGAAGATTGTTGTTGGCGAGGGAAGCTGCGGAATAGCCGCAGGCGCCGCAAAGGTTTATTCCGCAATTGAGAAGCTTATCGGTTTGACAGGCTCAACGCTGACCGTTACCGGTTGTATAGGAATGTGCTTCCTTGAACCGATTGTCGATATTTATGACGGCGGCGAGCTTAAAAAGCGTCTTGTCAAGGTTCGACCCGAGGATGCCGAAAAAATTATCGCATATGTAAACGGTGACGAAAACGCCGTTAACGATATTGAAATTTCCGATGAAGATAAGCTTTTTCTTAAAAAGCAGACAAGAATCGCGCTTCGTCACTGCGGAATTATAAATCCGGAAATTATAGACGAATACACAGCCTTTGACGGCTATAGAGCACTCGAAAAGGTGCTCAAAACAATGACTCCCGAGGATGTTATCGAAGAAATCAAGATATCAGGACTCGCAGGTCGCGGCGGTGCAGGCTTCCCGACGTGGTTCAAATGGAACGCCGCAAGGCAGTCGCCGGGCGAGACAAAGTACCTTATTTGCAATGCCGACGAGGGTGATCCGGGCGCATTCATGGACAGAGCCGTTATTGAGAGCGATCCGCATAACCTGATTGAGGGTATGCTCATTGGCGCATATGCTATCGGCGCAAAGGAAGCCGTTGTTTATGTCCGTGCCGAATATCCGCTTGCGATTGAGCGATTGAAAGAAGCAATTAAACAGGCCGAAGAAAAGGGCTTCCTCGGTGAAAATATTATGGGAATGGGATTTTCATGCAAAATGAGAATCAAGGCAGGCGCAGGCGCATTCGTCTGCGGCGAAGAAACGGCTCTTATCGAATCTCTCCAGGGCGAGAGAGGTATGCCGAGGCTCAAACCGCCGTTTCCGGCTCAGTCGGGCTACTGGTATAAACCGTCTAATATCAACAATGTTGAGACCTTTGCCAATGTTTCGTGGATCATTCTCAACGGCGGCGAGGCCTTTGCCGCAATGGGTACAGATGGCAGCAAGGGCACAAAGGTATTTGCTCTCACGGGCAAAATCAAAAGGGGCGGACTTGTTGAAATTCCGATGGGCAAAACGCTCAGAGACGTTATTTTTGACATCGGCGGCGGAATCAAGAACGGTAAAAAATTCAAGGCTGTTCAAATGGGCGGCCCCTCCGGCGGCTGTATACCTGCCGAATTGCTTGACACGGTAATCGACTATAAGGCGCTCGGCGCTACGGGCGCGATCATGGGTTCGGGCGGAATGGTTGTAATGGACGAGACGACCTGTATGGTAAGCATGGCGCAGTTCTTCCTTGATTTCACTGCCAAGGAATCCTGCGGCAAGTGTATTCATTGCCGAATCGGAACAAAGAGAATGTTGGAAATTCTCAACAGAATAGTCAAGGGCGAGGGCAGAGAAGGCGATATCGAGCTTCTTGAGGAACTTTGCTATTCAATCAAGGACGGTGCTCTTTGCGGCCTCGGTCAGACTGCTCCGAACCCCGTTCTGACGACGATCAAGTATTTCAGAAATGAGTATGAGGCTCATATAAATGATAAGAAGTGCCCTGCAAAGAGCTGTCCCGACCTTTTGGAATATACGATTGACGCCGACAAGTGCCGAGGCTGCACTCTTTGTGCAAAGAAATGCCCTGCCAATGCGATTTCGGGCGAGGTAAAATCGGCACACAAGATAGATCGGGATAAGTGCATCAAGTGCGGCTCATGCGTAAGCGTCTGCCGATTCGGTGCCGTTAATGTTGATTGAGAGGTGATTTGAATGGATAAAATTAAGGTTACGATAGACGGCAAAGAACTGACCGCCGAAAAGGGTCAGACCATCCTTCAAATTGCCCGTGATAATAATATCGAGATTCCGACGCTTTGTTATATTGACGAGGTAAAGGCATACGGTGCATGCGGACTTTGCGTTGTTGAAGCCGAGAATATACCTAAGCTTCTCAGAGCTTGTGCAAGCGTTGCATCGGACGGAATGGTTATCAATACAAATACTCCGAGAGTGCGCCGGTCGAGAAAAATTGCCCTTGAATTGCTTATTTCCGACCATACGGGCGACTGCAAAGGCCCTTGCTCTCTCAACTGTCCTGCCGGAACGGACTGTCAGGGCTATGTCAAGCTTATCTCAGAGGGCAAATTTAAAGAGGCCGTTGAGCTTGTCAAGGAAAGAGTTCCTCTCCCGGCTTCAATCGGACGGGTTTGTCCGCATCCGTGTGAGACTGCATGCCGCAGAAAGCTTGTCGAGGAGCCGATTTCAATCGCTTTTCTCAAGAGCTTTGCCGCCGATGAGGATTTGAAATCGGGCAACAAGTTTATGCCTGAGGTTAAAAAAGCAAGCGGAAAAACAGTCGGCATAATCGGCGGAGGTCCCGCAGGACTGACTGCGGCATATTTCCTTGCCGTCAAGGGTCACAAGGTTAAGATTTATGACGCTATGCCGAAGATGGGCGGTATGCTCAGATACGGAATTCCGCAGTACAGACTTCCGAAAGAGGTTCTTGACGCTGAGATAGGCTCGATTGAGGAGCTTGGCGTCGAGATGAAAAATAATATAAAAATCGGTAATGACATTACGCTTGACGAGATAAGGAAAAGCCACGATGCGGTTATTGCTGCAATCGGCGCTTGGACGAGCAGCTCAATGGGTGTTGAGGGCGAAGGACTTGACGGTGTGCTCGGAGGAATTGATTTCCTGCGTTCTGTTGCGATGAAAAATCCCGTTGACATCGGCAAAAAAGTAGCTGTTATCGGCGGCGGAAATACCGCTATGGACGCCTGCC
>HF999643.1:67970-106194 GCA_000434055.1 Ruminococcus sp. CAG:488
ACCGCTATGGACGCCTGCCGCTCGGCTGTAAGGCTCGGTGCAAAAGAGGTTTATGTTATCTACAGAAGAACGAGAGCCGAAATGCCGGCAGAAAAGGTTGAGATTGACGAGGCGGAGGAAGAGGGAGTAATCTACAAATTCCTATGCAATCCGTCTGAAATCATAGGTGAAAACGGCAGAGTGAAGGCTGTTAAGCTTCAGAAAATGATGCTTGGCGAGCCTGACGCAGGCGGACGGCGCAGACCCGTTCCCGTTGAGGGCGAGTTTGAAACGATCGAGCTTGACACTGTAATCATGGCAATCGGTCAAAAGATAAATATCAAAGGCTTTGAACAGCTTGAATTGACGAACAGGGGCAATATTGCCGCCGACGAAAAGTCATTCAGAACCTCTCTTGACGGTGTGTTTGCCGTCGGTGACGCAACGAACAGGGGCGCCTCAATCGCAATTGAAGCGATAGGCGAAGCGCAGAAGGCTTCCGAGGTCGTTGACAGGTATCTCCATGGCGAAAATGTCAGCTATAAAAAGCCGTTCGTTGTTGAAAAGACCGTCACAGCAGCCGATCTTGCCGACAGAGAAAAGTGTGCAAGAGCGAGAATGCCGCAGCGCTCTCCCGAGGAGAGAAAGCATGATTTTGACGAGATAAATCTCGGCTTTACTCCCGAGCAGGCAATGAACGAAGCAAAGCGCTGTTTACAGTGCGGTTGTCACGATTATCACGATTGCAAGCTGATAAGATATGCAAATCAATATGATATTCACCCCGAACGTTTTGCAGGAGATAAGCATAACTGCCCCAAGGAGCAGAAGCTTGTTTGCATTGAAAGAGATCAGAACAAGTGTATTCTTTGCAATCTTTGCGTTCGTGTCTGTGATGAGGAGGTCGGAAAGGGCGTTCTCGGTCTTGTGGGACGAGGATTTACAACAGTCATCAAGCCGGAATTTGATTCGGCGGAGACTGTTGACTTCTGCAAAAACTGCCGCAAGTGCGTCGATGCTTGTCCGACGGGTGCGTTAAAATCATTGTAAAAGTCTTGTATCACTGAATTTTTATACAATTTTCAACCGGAAAGCTTTAAAAAGTTTTCCGGTTGTCAATATTATTACGGCAATAAAAAACGAGCTGAAACGAGCAAAACTGAGCAAAACTGAGCAAAAAAGAGTATTTCAAAAACCATTCAAAAAAACTGATGATTTAATCCTAAAAATTTGCAAAAAAATGTTGACATTTGCGAGTTTCTGCACTATATTATATATCAATATCGAAAGGAAAAATTTATTTGCATATTTCCGACTGATATTTATACCGTATTCGGTAAAGAGAGGGGCTGCATAATTGGAAAACAACGTTATTATTGACCTCAGAAACATTTCGGTCAAGCTGGGAGATGCTCAGATACTCGAAAATCTCAGCATGTACATTCGAGACAAGGAATTTATTACCTTGTTGGGACCTTCGGGTTGCGGAAAAACAACCACACTTCGTATCATCGCCGGATTCCTTGAACCGGACAGCGGAGAGGTTGTCTTTGAGAATAAAGTTATCAATGGTGTACCGCCTCATAAGAGACAGGTAAACACCATTTTTCAGCGTTATGCGCTGTTTCCGCATTTGAATGTTTACGAGAACATTGCGTTCGGACTTCGTGTCAAGAAGATGAAGGAAAAGGAAATTAGCGAGACGGTTAAGGAAATGCTTAATCTTGTCAACCTCAACGGCTTTGAAAGACGAAATATCAATTCTCTTTCGGGCGGTCAGCAGCAGCGTGTCGCAATTGCCCGTGCGCTTGCCGTTAAGCCGAGAGTCCTCCTTCTTGACGAGCCGCTCGGAGCGCTAGATCTCAAGCTCCGCAAGGATATGCAGGTGGAGCTTAAAAACATTCAGCAGAGACTCGGCATAACGTTTATATATGTCACACATGACCAGGAGGAGGCTCTTTCAATGTCGGATACGGTCGTTGTTATGGACGGCGGCGTTATCCAGCAGATAGGCACTCCGCAGGACGTTTATAATGAACCGAAGAACGCTTTCGTTGCCGACTTTATCGGCGAGAGTAATATTCTTGACGGCAAGATGCTTGAGGATTTCAAGTGCTCCTTCTCTGGTGCTCAGTTCCAGTGCCTTGACAAGGGCTTCGGCATCGGCGAGTCCGTCGATGTTGTCGTAAGACCCGAGGATGTTGATATTGTTCCCGTCGAAAAGGGTATGCTCAGCGGAACGGTTACTTCCATTACGTTCAAGGGCGTTCATTTTGAAATTATTGTTGATATCGGCGGCTTCAAATGGATGATCCAGACGACCGATTACGAGCCTGTCGGTAAAAAAATCGGCCTTGAAATCGAACCCGACGCTATTCATATTATGAAAAAATCCAAATATTCGGGACTGTACGGAGATTACAGCTCCTTCAGCGATGAACTGGAGCATCTTTCCGACATCGTTGAGGAGGAATGAGCCGTGAATAAAAGGACTTTAACTCAGCGTTTGTGCGCCGCACCCCATATACTCTGGTCGGCAATTTTCATCGTTGTTCCGCTTATAATGGTATTTTACTATGCCTTTACAGATAAGTCGGGCGCATTTACTCTTGACAATGTTACACGCCTGACCAATTACACAAGCACGTTTCTGCGTTCTTTGTGGTTCGGTATCGTTGCAACGATCATCTGCCTTTTGATTGCTTATCCTTTGGCTTACATTCTCTCAAAAATGAAGCTCAGAGCTCAGAGCACAATGGTAATGCTCGTCATGATTCCCATGTGGATGAACTTTCTTCTCAGAACCTACGCATGGATGACTTTGCTTGAGGATTCGGGCGTTATCAACAGCATACTCGCAAAAATAAATATCGGACCCTTCCACATGATCAACACCTCGGGTGCGGTCATATTGGGAATGGTTTACAATTTCCTGCCATATATGATTCTGCCGATTTATTCCGTTATGACAAAGCTTGACAACAGCCTTATCGAAGCGGCTCAGGATCTCGGCGCAAACAGATTCCATGTTATCAAGGACGTTATATTCCCGTCAACGCTTTCGGGTGTCGTCTCGGGCGTTACAATGGTCTTTGTTCCGTCGGTCAGCACATTCTATATTTCTCAGAAGCTCGGCGGCGGCAGCTTTGCGCTCATAGGCGATATAATCGAAATGCAATTCCAGGTTTCAAACAACTTCAATTTCGGAGCCGCACTTTCACTTGTTCTTATGATTCTCATACTTATCTGTATGGCTGTTATGAATAAATTCGGCGATACCGAGGAAGCGGGAGGTGTTGTAGCATGAAAAACAACAAGCTTCACCCCGCATCAGGCATTTATCTTGCCCTGGTCATGCTCTTTCTCTACCTGCCGATTATTATGCTCATTGTGCTTTCATTCAACGGAACGAACAGTACAAGCGTTATACAGGGATTCTCAACAAAATGGTATGTTGAGCTTTTTAAAGACAGCGCAACGATAAACGCCTTGACAAATACGCTCATTCTTGCCGTTACTTCGGCAATTACAGCGACAGTTATAGGCACGCTTGCCGCGGTCGGAATTGACAAAATGAAAAAAGGCGTTGTTAAATCAAGCGTTATGACCGTTACTAATATTCCGATGATGAATCCGGAAATCGTTACGGGCGTTTCGATGATGCTTTTGTTTGTATTCATCGGCTCTATTCTCGGCGCAAGCGGAGTTCTCGGCTTCTGGACGCTTTTCATAGCTCATGTAACGTTCAGTCTGCCGTATGTTATTCTCAACGTATTGCCCAAGCTCAGACAAACGGACGCAAACCTTTCTCAGGCGGCGCAGGATCTCGGTTGTCCTCCCGTTAAAGCGTTTATCAAGGTAGTTCTTCCGTCGATTCTTCCCGGCGTTATCGCAGGACTTATTATGGCATTTACGCTTTCGTTTGATGACTTTATTATCAGCTATTTTGTCAGCGGACCAAAGTTCCAGACGCTTCCTATAAGGATTTTCTCCATGACGAAGAAGCGTGTTACTCCCGATATGTACGCTCTTTCAACCATTATGTTTATCGTTATCCTTGTTCTCCTCGTTCTTGTCAATGTTCTTCAGGCACAGGGAGATAACAGGAAGGAGAAGAAAGGCGGTGCGGCAAAATGATGAAAAAGATTTTTTCGGTTTTGTTTGCCGTTATCGTTATCGCCCTGAGCTGTTCCGCCTCGTTCGGTGTTGCGGCAAAGCAGATTGATGTTTCCAAGCTCAAGGGAACGGAAATCAATGTTTACAACTGGGGCGAATATATCTCAGACGGCGCAGAGGATACCCTCGACGTAAACAAGGAATTTGAAAAAGAAACAGGAATCAAGGTCAATTACACAACCTACGATTCCAACGAAAATATGTACAACAAGATCAAGAGCGGCGGAGCAAATTATGATATAATTATTCCGTCGGACTACATGATCGAGCGCATGATAGACGAGGACATGCTCGAAAAAATAAACTTTGACAATATCCCGAACTATAAAAATATCATTCCGAAGTACAAAGATCTTTACTTTGACCCGAAGAACGAGTATTCCGTTCCCTACAATGTCGGCATGGTCGGACTAGTCTATAACACCAAAATGGTTGAGGGCACACCTGATAGCTGGAGCATTATGTGGGATAAAAAGTACAAGGGTCAGGTGCTCATGTTCAACAACTCCCGCGACGCTTTCGGTATTGCACAGTTCCTTTTGGGAATTGATGTCAACACAACAAGCGAACAGGATTGGAAAAAGGCTTATCAAAAGCTCAAGGAGCAGAAGCCTGTCGTTCAGTCATATGTTATGGACGACGTTTTTAACAAGATGGAGGGCGGCGAGGCTGCAATAGCCGCATATTACGCAGGCGACTGTATCGGCATGGCAGAGAACAATCCCGACCTTGCGTTTGTTTATCCTAAAGAGGGCACGAATATTTTCGTCGATTCCATCTGTATTCCCAAGGGCTGTCAGAACAAGGACGCCGCCGAGCTTTACATCAATTTCTTGCTCAGAGGCGACATTGCACTTGCAAATGCCGAGTGTTTGTGTTATGCTACTCCTAACCAGGCGGTTCTTGACAATGAGGATTATTCGTTCAGAGATAACGAAATGCTCTATCCCGACGAGGAGCACACTCCGACGACCGAGTATTTCCACAATCTCGATTCCGAGACGCTCATGCTCATGACCTCGCTTTGGGATAATCTTAAAATAGAAGGTAATGACGTCATGTCCGTATATATCGGACTGATTACTTTCGCAGTTATCGTTGTTGTCTATTTTATTTACAGGACGATAAGGAAGAAAAAAAGAGAAAGTATGTATTGATTTTATTTCAAAAGGTCGGCATGCTTCTCCGAGAGGTGTAAAAGATGAAGAACACAGGCTTCATAAAGCTGATATCAATACTTTTGTGCGCTGCAAGCATGCTCGGTGTGCTTTCGGCTTGCTCGTCAAAAAGAGAACCTGTCAAAGTTGGCTCGGATAATAACAATTCTCTTGTTTCGCTTAAATGGATCATAGCTCCTACTATGGAATATGAAGCTATCGAACCGCTTGTAAGAGCAGATTATAATGACAGCACAAGACACTATGATATAAGCTATGCCGACTGTTTTAAAATCAAGCAAAACGGAAAGTACGGAATTATTGATTATAACGGCAAGACGGTTATAAAGCCTAAGTATGACAGCATTGTTGCTATCAGAAACAGCAAGGATTTTCTCGGCTTTAGCAAGTCTTCCGACGGTGAGACCGTGCAGACCTATATTGATTACAAGACATTTTCCACCGAGACAGCTTATAAAGAATATAATACGCTAAGATATGAATATCTTTGGAGCGCAACGGATAATTCCGCCGTTTTTGTTCAGAATGATAACGGCGAAATTTACAAGGACGATTTAAAGGCCTCCTTGCCCGAGACAGTACGCGGCGTTAAGGACGTTGACGGAAAATATGTTTCTGACGGCACTTACGGATTATATATCAACGGCAGGAACATTATGGGTATGATATATTCCGGTGCAGGCTGCTTCTCCAACGGAATGGCTGCTTTCGAGTCAAACGGAGTTTGGGGCTATATTGATTCAAACGGAAAAACGGTTCTTCCGTTCGGATTCAATGCCGTTAAGGGATACAGCGCTTTCGGCGGCGAGGATACTCCGTATGAGTGCTTTGACGGATATGTAACCGTTACAAAAGACGGTAAATTCGGAATATATTCAAGCGAGGGTAAGGCTGTCACTCAAATGATTTATGATTGGGCAACGCCCGTTGTAAGCGGCAGAGCATATATTTGCAATGACGGCAAATGGGGTCTTGCTTCGTTCGGTGATTCTTCGGACGCTTCCGCAAGGACTGAAGCGGCAACGACAACCAAGCCGGAAACAACGACTGAAAAGCCGACCGAGAAAACGACCGAA
Source organism: Ruminococcus sp. CAG:488 (assembly GCA_000434055.1). Classification (GTDB taxonomy): domain Bacteria; phylum Bacillota; class Clostridia; order Oscillospirales; family Acutalibacteraceae; genus CAG-488. The sequence continues at coordinate 74,380 of HF999643.1, forward strand.
AAAACCTCTTCCGACGAAACAACAACGGCAGAGGGAGCGGGAAATTATACAGTCAACACGGACGGACTTAAACTCAGAACGGATGCGGGTACGCAGAACGACATCATTCTTGAGCTCAGCGAAGGTACGGTTCTTAAAATCGACCGTGTGTCCGACGGCTGGGGCCATACATATTATGACGGTAATGAGGGCTGGGTCAGCCTTGATTATCTTGACAGGGAGTAAAAAATGCTTCAACGTCTTGATAAATTGATCGCTTCACAGGGCAGATTCAGCCGCAGAGAGGTTCAGGAGCTTATTAAAAACGGAGCTGTCAAGGTCAACGGAATAACGGTTCGCGACAGGGGAGCCAAGTCGGATGACGAAAAGGATATTATCTGCGTGAACGGCGAACAGCTCGATTTTCAACGCTTTGTTTATATCATGCTCAACAAACCCAAGGGCGTTGTCAGTGCAACAAACGACAAAAATGAAAAGACTGTTATCGACCTTGTTCCGAAGGAGTTTAAAGGAAGAAATCTTTTTCCTGCCGGTCGTCTTGATATTACAACGACCGGCTTTGTGCTTGTTACCGATGACGGAGATTTTGCACACAGAATTCTTTCCCCGAAGAATCATATTGAAAAAACCTATGAGGCACGGCTTGCCGAAAGTGTGACGGAGGGTCAGCTTGAAGCGGTTCGCAACGGTATCGAGCTAAAGGACGGAACAAAATGTCTGCCGGCAAAGGTGACTGTCCTTGCCGACGGTGAAAAGCCGCTTGTTGAAATAAAAATCTGCGAGGGTAAATATCATCAGATCAAAAGAATGTTTGCCGCCGCAGGCAACGGTGTAATTGAATTGAAGCGAACGCAGATGGGCGGGCTTACGCTTGACCCGAGCCTTAAAGAGGGCGAATGCCGTTTGCTTGACGCTCACGAGGTTCAAAAAATAGAAAAAGGATAAATCAGGAATGTTTGAATTTTTCGAACATATTATATAAAGGCGACAGCGCATAAATTGAGGTGCATATACTGCTTGATTTTACGTCATGCTGCGAAGGCTTTTTCAGTTATCTTTTTCGCAAACAGACGAAATAATTTACTGCATATCCCGACGCCTTGATTGTGCTGCGTTGCTTTATATTAACGCTTCGTTAAAAGTCGTTTTTAACAAATACTTGACTTTTTTCGAGGAATACACTATAATAGATATATTACTGTACTTTGACTTTGAGGTACAGGCTTTTATCTGTATCAAGGTCAAAAGACCGAGTAATTGCATTGAAAGGATGAAAATTATGGCACAGGAAATCTTGCTTACAGCTGAGGCTTACAAAAAGAAAAATGATGAGCTGGAATATCTTAAAACAGCGGGACGTGACGAGATAGCCGAAAGAATCAAAGAGGCCAGATCATTCGGAGATCTTTCTGAAAACAGCGAATATGATGAGGCATTGAACGATCAGGCTAAAATGGAGGCTAAAATCGCTCAGCTCGAAAATGAAATGAAGAACGCTAAAATTCTTGACGAAAGCGCAATTACTACCGAGGCTATTCACGTCGGATCAAAGGTTAAGATCCGTGACGTTGAATACGGTGATATTGAGGAATACAAGATTCTCGGCGAGAGCCAGGCAAATCCCGATGAGGGTATTATTTCGGATCAGTCCGCAGTCGGCAAGGCGCTTATCGGCAATAAGGTCGGCGACGTTGTCAATGTTAATCTTCCGAACGGAAACGTAATTGCGTTTGAGGTTCTTGAAATTTCAATATAAACATATCGGGCGCAGGCTTAGCCTTACGCCCGCTTTGACTGTTAAAACTTTTTGCTATGAATGGAGAGTTGAATATGGCAGAAGAAAAAAATACTCCCGTTGTTGAGACAGAGGAGAACACCAACGAACTCAGAAAAATCAGGGTTGACAAGCTTGTGGCGCTTCAGCAAGCAGGCAAGGACCCGTTTCAGATAACGACTGCGGAGCAGTCGGCAACCAGTGCGGAAATTACAGCCGCCTTCGAGAAGCTTGAGGCAGAGACAAACGAGCTTCCCGAGGATCAGAGACCGGAGCAGGTCAGAATTGAGGACGTAACTCTTTGCGGACGTATCATGACCTGGAGAGACATGGGCAAGGCCAACTTTATTGATATCACCGACCGCGCAGGACGTATGCAGGTATATGTCAGAATGAACGATATCGGCGAGGATGAGTTTGCCGAGTTCAAAAAGTGGGATATCGGCGATATTATCGAGGTCAAGGGCTTTGTTTTCAGAACACGCAGAGGTCAGATCTCCGTTCATGCTCAGAACGTTAGACTTCTTTCAAAGTCGCTTCTTCCTCTTCCCGAGAAGTTCCACGGCCTTAAGGATACCGATACAAGATACCGTCAGCGTTATCTTGACCTTATCGTTAATCCCGACGTTAAGACAACATTCTACAAGCGTTCGCTTATTATAAAGAAGATAAGAAACTTCCTTGACGAAAAGAACTTTGTTGAGGTTGAAACTCCTATTCTTGTTTCAAACGCAGGCGGTGCGGCGGCAAGACCGTTCGTTACTCACCATAACTCACTCAACGAGGACTTCAAGCTCAGAATTTCACTTGAGCTTTACCTCAAGCGCCTTATCATCGGCGGCATGGAGAGAGTTTATGAGATCGGCAGAGTTTTCCGTAACGAGGGTATGGACACAAGACATAACCCCGAGTTCACTCTCATGGAGCTTTATCAGGCATATACGGATTATCACGGAATGATGGATCTCACCGAGAGCATGTTCAGATACCTTGCAACCGAGGTTTGCGGTTCAACGACCATCACATACGGCGATAAGGAAATCGACCTCGGCAAGCCGTTTGAAAGACTTACAATGACAGACGCAGTAAAGAAGTATGCCGGCGTTGATTTTGATGCTGTCAAGGACGACGCAGAGGCAAAGAAGCTTGCTAAAGAGCACAATATTGAGTTCGAGGAGCGTCACACAAAGGGCGACATTCTCAATCTCTTCTTTGAGGAGTTCTGCGAGGACAAGCTCATTCAGCCGACATTCATTATGGATCACCCGGTTGATATTTCTCCGCTTACAAAGAGAAAGCCGTCAAGACCGGATCAGGTTGAGCGTTTCGAGCTTTATATAAACACTTGGGAGATGTGTAACGCATATTCCGAGCTTAACGACCCGATCGACCAGCGTGAGCGTTTCAAGGCTCAGGACGCTGCCGCGGCGGCAGGCGACGAGGAAGCTAACCACACCGATGAGGATTTCCTCACCGCTATGGAGTACGGTATGCCTCCGACAGGTGGTATCGGCTACGGTATCGACCGTCTTGTTATGCTTCTTACAAACAGCCCGTCGATCAGAGATGTTTTGCTCTTCCCGACAATGAAACCGCTTGATTCGGACAAGAAATACGACAAGCCGGTTCAGACGGTTGCTGAGGAAGCAACGGAAGAAAAGGCTGCTCCCGAAGTAATCGACTTCTCAAAGGTCGAGATCGAGCCGCTGTTCAAGGAATATGTTGACTTTGATACATTTTCAAAGTCGGATTTCAGAGCAGTTAAGATCAAGGACTGCGTAGCCGTTAAGAAGTCGAAGAAGCTTCTTCAGTTCACACTTGACGACGGAACAGGCGAGGACAGAACGATCCTCAGCGGTATTCACGCTTATTATGAGCCTGAGGAGCTTATCGGCAAGACCTGTATCGCAATCACAAATCTTCCGCCGAGAGCTATGATGGGCATTGATTCCTGTGGTATGCTTCTTTCCGCTATTCATGAGGAAGAGGGCGAGGAAAAGCTTCATCTTCTGATGGTAGATGACCACATTCCGGCAGGTGCCAAGCTTTATTGATTATAATATGACAAATGGGCAGTCCTTATGGATTGCCCATTTTCTGAAATGAATAGAAATACAAATCGGAATATGTGGGGATAGGATTTATAATGGCGAGGTATAATATCGTGAAAAATATAAGAAAGCGAAAAATAATTATACTTGTGGTGCTTCTGATTTTAATTATGGTCAGTTGGTTAATTTGGGGAAATCTGTCGGTAGAAACAAATAAATTAACAGTAACATCTAAAGACTTACCTGAAGCGTTTGACAATTTTTCTATTGCCCATATTTCGGATTTGCATAATGCAGAATACGGGAAGAATAATGAAAAGTTAATTGATATATTAAAGGCAGAAAGCCCAAATATAATCGCTATTACTGGGGATTTGATAGATTCCAACCATACAAATCTTGAAGTTGCATTATCTTTTGCTCAGCAAGCCGTAAAAATCGCTCCTTGCTATTTTGTTACAGGCAATCACGAAGCATGGGTCGGCTCACAATATGAAGAATTAAAGACATCATTAGAAAATGCAGGAGTTACCGTTCTTCAAGATGAAGCCATTGAATTGAACTATGGTGATGAGTGTATTCAGCTAATAGGCTTAAATGACCCTGATTTTTCAGAACGAGACAGTTTTTTATCAGAAAGTATTTTGGAAACAAAACTTTCGCAGGTAAATATTAGCAATGGATTTACTATACTTTTGTCGCATAGACCCGAGCATTTTAATGTCTATCAAAATAAAAATATTGACTTAGTATTGTCGGGACACGCCCACGGCGGACAATTTCGATTGCCATTTTTGGGAGGAGTTATTGCTCCTAATCAAGGACTTTTCCCGAAATATGATGCAGGCATCTATACAGAGAATGGAACAACTATGATTGTGAGCAGAGGTATTGGAAACAGTATTATTCCAGTGCGAATTAACAATCGACCGGAAATAATTATCATAGAATTGAACTGTGGATGAATAAGCGTATATCCTGATTTTAAATATTTGTGTCAGGAACACAAAAGGAAATTGTGATAATATATAAATTCCAGTTTGCCAACTTGCCCTTTGGGAGAGGAGAAATCCTTTTTTCAAAGGGCTTTTTCTATTTACACGGATATTCGCAAACTACAAGAAAAAGCCGAAGCTCATATACTTTAATCACAGAGAAAGTGGATGTTTTTTCAAAATGGTACATTTATGCAAAAAAATGCTCACAAAGCCCGAAAGTCTTGTGAGCGATTATTTTATTCTGATTAAAGAAGTTCGTGTGCCTTTGCGTACTCATAGAAAGCTTGAAGGCTTCTGATTCTCGGTGCGTTAAGCGTTGCGCCTGCTCTTGTAACCGTTGTGAAAGGAATACCCTGGAGCTGAACAAGGAACTTTGCGCTTGCATTGAAGCCGCTGTCGATAGCACAGTCAAGGAGTATGATCTCGTTGAAGGTTTCTCTTGCCTTCTTCATATCCTTCTCTACGAAATACTCGTCATACATTTTGCGGAAAAGATTTACGCCGCATGAGGTAGGAGTTGCGCAAACGCCTCTTGCACCTGCATCATAAGCGTCAAGAAGAAGGGGAATATTAGCCTGAAGAACAGCCGAATCGCCTTGAACGGCAATTTTGTCCTTAATACCGTCCATAGAACAAGTGGTATCCTTTATTCCGTGGAATCTGCCTGTTTTAACAAGCTCGCCGTATGCTTTGCCTGACATATGGCAATGGTCAAAGCCGGGGAACTCATAGAGGATAATCGGAAGCTTTGTATATCCTGCAAGCTCGGAAAGATTTTCAACTATTCTTTTATCGCAGTTACCGTAATCCCTCGTAACAAAAACAAGACCGTCAACGCCGGTTTGCTCCATGCGTTTAACCTCTTCGATCTGCTCTTTCCAGGTCGGCTCAAGGTTGGCTGTTGCAACGATTTCAACGCCGTTTGAATGTTTAACGGCTGTCTCGGCGCACTTAATTCTTTCGTCGAGAGTGAGGCATGTCATTTCCGAGCTGCCGCATACCGAGAAAAGGTGATGCGCGCCTCTTGCTGCCTGGAACTCGACGTACTGTGCATATGTATCATAGTTGATGGATCTGTCTTCATTAAACGGAGTGAGAAGAAGGGCATATACGCCTCTGAACTCTTCTGCTTTACCTGTAAACATTTTAACACCTCTGATATTTTTTAGCTTTCTAAGCCTTTATCATAATACACTGAATGTATGATAAAATCAAGTATTATTTCATCGAATCTATCACTTTTTTCGCCATATCGGGATAATTTCCGATAACCGAATTGACGCCGAGCTTATAAAGCCTTGCAACGCTGTCCTCATCGTTGACTGTCCATGTGTTTATTTCGATTCCGTTTTCTTTCATTTCACCGACGGTTTCCTCCGTCAATGTCCAATGCATCGGATGAATACATTCGATGCCGTGATTTTTAGTGTACTTGCCGAATTCGAGAATCCAGCTTTCTTCGAGAAAACCGCACTTGATATTTGGGTTAATTGCTTTAAAACGCATGACGCTGTAATGGTTGAAGCTTGAAATAATAATTCTGTCCTCAAGTCCGAATTCAACTATCATTTCATTAACGGCTTTTTCAATTCCCGGATATTCGTAAACACCCGTTTTAAGCTCAATGTTTGTCATAAAACCGTCAATCGGCTTGACAAATTCAAAGTATTCGCGCAGGGTAGGAATTCTGTTTACGCCGTAAACGCCCTTAAAGCCCGCAGAAGCGTCAAAAGACTGAAGCTCGGCAAGAGTGTAGTCTCTGACAAAGCCCGTAGAATCGCATGTTCTGTCGATTTTTTCATCATGGATAATAACAAGCTCGCCGTCCTTGGAAAAATGAACGTCAAGTTCAATTCCGTCTGCGCCTGCTTCAACAGCTTTTTTGAATGCGAACATTGTGTTCTCGGGATATTTTCCGCTGAAGCCCCTATGTCCGAAATTTAACATAAAAATCCTCCTCAGATGTATTTTTTAATCGTGAAAGCCTGTCGGCCTTTCTTTGTAATTCCGTCGTCCTCGGTAATGAGAACCTTGCCCTTACCTCTTACGACAACCTTGGAGTCGAAAGGGATTTTATAATCAATTTTTGTAATCTGTATTCCGTTTATATAAACCTCGCCTGCGGTGATTCTGCGAACGGCTTCGCTTCGTGAAAGATTGAAGCATGAAGATACTACCGAATCGGCACGCATAGATGATACGAAGCAGCGCTTAGTCTCAAATTTTTCTTCGGTTTTAACTGTATTGAAGCTTTCAAGAATGTGTGTATGAACGGTTCCACTGCCAACGGATATGAGATTTTCACAAAGATACTTTGCAACGCTTTTGACCGCCGCCGTCGTGCAGCCCTTAGCGTCAATGAGAATATCTCCGAGCATTTCTCTTTTTATTCCGAGACCCATTATTGCTCCGAGATAATCACGGTGCGAAAGCGTAGAAAAGTTGTCCTTGTCAATTCTCAGCGGAACAATCGGCAAATCTTCACACTCAAAGAGAAAATCGTCATCGGCATAGTCGGGGAGGAAGATAACGATTCTGCGCTCGGATTCCTCAAAGCCACCGTAAAGGACATGCTTAATATGAAATTTTTGAAGATATTGAATAGCCTTGCTCTGCTGATAGATGTCGAGAAAATTCGTATTGGAAAGGTAGTTGTTGTTTTCACATTCTCTTATCTTATCGTCAAGCACGGCATAAAGCAGCTCGTCCTCGGTCATTACGTTCCTCCGTTGATATAATATAATTATATTTTATATCGACAGGAGGAATAAATCAATAGCAAAATTCTCATTATAAAAGTTGCAGAGAAAAAAGATAAAATAAATCATAATATTTCAAAAAAATGCTTGACTTTTTATCTTCTTTGATGTATTATATTCAAGCGTTAAATACGCATTGCGATTCATTAGCTCAGTTGGCAGAGCACTTGACTTTTAATCAAGGTGTCCGGGGTTCGAATCCCCGATGAGTCACCAAGCCGTGAACCTTATGGTTTGCGGCTTTTTTCTGTTTATATGTTCAATAAATAATCTTATTTTCGTATTGATTTATTTATAAATTGTATGTATAATTTAATGGTAACATTTTATGAGGAGTGTATATTATGTACAGATTTCCGATTGGTGTAATTATTGACAGCTTCAGAGTTGATATAAAGTCGGCGGTTAAGAAGGCTGCCGAGGTTGGAGCGAACGGTATTCAGGTTTATTCCACAAGCGGTGAGATGGCTCCCGAAAACCTTGTAGGACAGAAAAGAGCGGATTTTCGCAGTCTTGTTGCCGATAACGGTCTTGTTATCTCCGCACTTTGCGGCGATCTCGGCGGCGGCGGATTTACCGATCCCGAAAAGAACGTTTGGAAGGTTGAAAAATCAAAGAGAATTCTTGACCTTGCCAAGGAGCTCGGAACGGACGTTGTTACAACTCATATCGGCGTTGTTCCGGAGGATGAGAATACCGACAGATTTAAGATAATGCAGGAGGCTTGCTTTGAGCTGAGCCGCTATGCGGACGACATCGGCGCTCATTTTGCAATTGAAACAGGTCCCGAAAAATCGGCTACACTTAAAAAATTTCTTGATTCGCTCGGCTCAACGGGCGTAGGCGTTAATCTTGACCCGGCTAATCTTGTTATGGTTACAGGAGACGATCCGGCGGGGGCTGTACATAATTTAAAGGATTATATTGTTCATACGCACGCCAAGGACGGCAAGCAGAACTACTATGTTGATCCCGATATTATCTACGGCATGGTTGAATCTCATATCGTGACGGCGGACAGCTTCATTGAGGTTCCGCTCGGCGAAGGCAGCGTTAACTGGGATGAATATCTCAAGGCTCTTGAGGATATCGGCTATAAGGGCTTCCTCACGATCGAGAGAGAGGTCGGCGACGATCCCGAAAAGGATATAAGAAAGGCTGTTGAATTTCTCAACGGTAAAATGGGTGCTTAAAATGAAGATTTCTGTCAGCAGCTACAGCTATTCTCAGCTCGGGAACAGTGATTTTGAAAGAATCGACCTTGCCAAAGAGATGGGATTTGAGGGCATTGAATTTGCCGAAATCAACCCCGGAGAGAAGAATAAAATCGAATATGCCAAGGAGCTTCGTTGCTATGCCGATAAAAAGGGTGTAATGATTTCAAATTATGCCATCGGTGCGGATTTTATAAACAGAAATGTTGATTCGGAGATTGAGCGCCTCAAGGGTGAGGTGAACATTGCCGAGATTCTCGGTGTAAAAACCATGCGCCATGACGCGACTATCGGACCCGAAGCCGAAAGATTTTCCAAGACAGGCTTTGAACAATATTTACCTGTGCTTGCAAAGGGCTGTAAGGCGGTCACGGAATACGCAAAGACAAAGGGCATTAAAACCTCAGTTGAAAATCACGGATTTTACTGTCAGCAGAGCGACAGGGTAGAGGCCCTTATAAATGCAGTCAATGACGATAATTTCGGCTGGCTTGTTGATATAGGCAACTTCCTTTGTGCAGACAAAATGCCGCTTGATGCCGTAAAGGTCGGCGTGAAGCATATTGTTTATGCGCACGTTAAGGATTTTTACTTTGCCGATAAAAGCGTTCCGACCCCCGAGGGATATTTTGACACGAGAGACGGCAACCATCTTTGCGGTTCGATTCTCGGCGACGGAATTGTTCCCGTTAAGGAATGCGTTGAGCTTATAAAAAATTCGGGCTACGACGGCTGGGTTACTCTCGAATATGAGGGCAGGGAGAGCCCGTTGACGGCTGTGCCGAAAGGCTTGGAATATTTAAAAAAATTAGTATAAAAGGATATGATTTTGTTGAGCGAAAAAAGAATTGAAACTAAATGTGTTCAAGGCGGCTATACTCCGGGTAACGGTGAGCCGAGACAGATTCCCATAATCCAGAGCACCACATATAAATACAACACCAGTGAGGATATGGGCAAGCTTTTTGACCTTGAGGCAGAGGGCTATTTTTACACAAGGCTTCAGAATCCGACCAACGATATGGTTGCAAAAAAGATTTGTGAGCTTGAGGGCGGTTCTGCAGCTATGCTTACCTCTTCGGGACAAGCTGCCTCGTTCTATGCAGTGTTCAATATCGCAAACTGCGGCGATCATGTTGTCGCTTCTTCCATGATTTACGGCGGAACATATAATCTCTTTGCCGTTACGATGAAGAAAATGGGTATTGACTTCACGTTTGTTGAGCCGGACTGCTCGGATGAGGAGCTTGAAGCCGCATTCAAGCCGAACACCAAGCTTGTTTTCGGTGAAACTATCGCAAACCCTGCTTTGACTGTTTTCGATATTGAAAGATTTGCAAATGCCGCTCATGCGCACGGGGTTCCTCTTATCGTTGACAATACTTTTGCAACTCCTATTAACTGCCGCCCGTTTGAGTGGGGAGCGGATATCGTCACTCATTCAACTACAAAGTATATGGACGGTCACGGCGCAGGTGTCGGCGGTTGTATAGTCGATTCGGGCAGATTTGACTGGATGGCTCATGCCGATAAATTCCCCGGACTTTGCACTCCCGATGACAGCTACCATGGCATTGTTTATGCCGAGCGTTTCGGAAAAGAAGGCGCTTTTATTACAAAAGCGACCGCTCAGCTCATGCGTGACTTCGGCTCTATTCAGTCACCTCAGAACGCTTTTATTCTCAATCTCGGACTGGAAAGCCTTCATGTAAGAATGGCAAGGCACTGCGAAAACGGTCTTGCGGTCGCAAAGTTCCTTTCTTCCCATGATAAAATCGAGTGGGTTAATTACCCTTCGCTCGAGGGCAACAAGTATTATGAGCTTGCTTTGAAATATCTTCCGAACGGCTCATGCGGTGTTGTCAGCTTTGGAATAAAGGGCGGAAGAAAGGCCGCCGAAAAATTTATGAAAAATCTCAAGGTTGCCGCGATTGAAACGCATGTTGCCGATGCAAGAACCTGTTGCCTGCATCCGGCGAGCGCAACTCACCGCCAGATGAACGATGCTGAGCTTGCCGCTGCGGGAGTACCCGCAAACCTTGTTCGCTTCTCATGCGGACTTGAAAATTCCCAAGATCTTATTGAGGATATTGCACAGGCGCTTGAGAAAATCTGATTAAAGAGTGATATCTAATGCCAATTAAAATACCGAACGGATTGCCTGCCGTCAAGGTTCTCCACGATGAAAATATATTTGTAATGACGGAAAAAAGAGCAGTTAAGCAGGATATCAGACCGCTGAAAATTCTGCTTCTTAATCTTATGCCGAAAAAAATTGAAACAGAAACCCAGTTTGCGAGACTGCTTGGCAATACTCCGCTTCAGGTTGAAATGGAAATGATGTATACAACCTCTCACAAGTCGAAAAACACCTCTGAGGGACATCTGTTAGCCTTTTACAAAACCTTTGACGAGATTAAACACAATAAATATGACGGTATGATTATTACCGGTGCTCCTGTTGAAAATATGGAGTTTGAAGAGGTTGAATACTGGGACGAGCTTTGCAAAATTATGGAATGGAGCAAAACCCATGTCACCAGCACCTTTCACATTTGCTGGGGCGCTCAAGCGGGGCTTTATTATCATTTCGGGATTCCGAAAATCCATCTTCCGCAGAAGTATTTCGGCGTTTATCCGCACAAGGTAAACTATAAAAAGTCGATTCTTTTCCGTGGCTTTGACGAGACATTTATGGTGCCGCAGTCAAGACATACAACGGTTTTGACCGAGGACATAAAAAAGGTCAAAGAATTGAAAATTCTTGCGTCGTCATCGGAAACGGGAGTTTATGCTATCTCCACGAACAAGGGCAAGCAGATTTTCATAACCGGACATTCCGAATACGAACGCGACACTTTGAAAAACGAGTATCTCAGGGATAAAGAAAAGGGGCTTGATATTGCCGTTCCGAAAAATTATTTTCCGAATGACGACCCGTCCAAGGAACCTATTGTCTCATGGAGAGCTCATGCGAATTTGCTTTTCTCCAACTGGCTGAACTATTTCGTATATCAGACAACACCGTATGATATCGATATGATTGAATGATAAAAATATACAGCAAGTAAATTTTTAACATCTTGCTAACCTGTCAATTTCCTTAATATTTCTTTATTCTAAAAACTGTTGACTGATAAGGTGCTTGTATGATATGATACAAAAGTCAGCACCATGTTGATAGTATTTAAAACAAAGGAGTCTTGTATGGAAAAGAAACACGAGTTAAAATTCTTTGCAAAGCCTGCAAAGGGAAAAATGAAAGGTTTAGTCATTGTTTTCGTATGGATCATGTTGTGGAACCTCATTTATCAGATTGCTCACGGAGCCTGGCATGAGCTGCCGATTGCAAACTGGGCGTTTTTTATCAGCGTAACGATTTTCTTTATGCAGGAAGAACTTACCTACAAAGCTCGTTTTTGGCACACGCTTGTCGGAGGAGCCGTCGGGCTTCTTCTTGCTGCAGGTCTTGTTTGGGTTAATATTTATCTTAAAACACGCGGTGTTCCGTCGCTTGTTTCGATAATGATACCTCTGACGATTTGTATCGCAGCGTTGATTTTGCTTCACCCTTATCTTCCGGTTTTCTTCAACAATGTCGGATTTTGCTATTTTATAATCTCGCTGATTGATGCAAAGTCGGCAATTGATAAGCTGCCGATTTATCTTTTTTCTCTGCTTCTCGGAAGCATCTGCCTTAACCTTGGTTGCAGCGGATTGCTTGCTCTTTATAAGAAGTCAATGATGAAAAAGGCATCGGCAAAGATTTCTTCGGAAAAAGAATAAATTACTTAATATTTTTCACGTTTTAATTTGCTGAAAAATCTGAATATTTTCAACCTCTCGGACATATCAATTACTGATATGTAAATCCGGGAGGTTTTTCTTTTGAATGATACAGCGCGAATTCGTTCGGTTGAACTCGGCGAATATATCGTTAAAAACAAATCGACTGTCAGAGCTGCCGCAAAGGTGTTCGGGGTTTCAAAATCAACGGTACATACCGATGTAACGCAAAAATTGGAGGAGATTGATCCCGGTTTATGCCGTGAGGTCAGGGAAATACTTGATATTAACAAGGCACAGCGACATATCAGAGGCGGAATTGCCACAAGGGAAAAATACAAGGGCAGCAAAATGAGGTGATTTTATGTGCGGAATTTGCGGACAGGTTTCTTTTACAACGGATTTATCAAAATATGAAAGTCAATTTTATAATATGCAAAATAAGCTTTATTCCAGAGGTCCCGACCGACACGGTGAATTTTTTTCTCAGAACGCCGTATTGATGCACAGACGTCTGGCTGTTGTTGATATAGAAAAAGGCAATCAACCGATGACGTATGCGGTTGACGGAGCTGTTTTCACTCTCTGTTACAACGGAGAGCTTTACAATACAAACGAGATAAGAAATACGCTCGAAAGCAGGGGATATAACTTTTTCAGCCATTCCGATACGGAGGTTGTTTTGAAGGCATATGTTGAATATCGTGAAAAATGTGTTGATATGTTCAACGGTATTTTTGCATTTGCTGTTTGGGAGCATGAAACGAGACGTCTTTTTGTCGCAAGGGACAGAATGGGCGTTAAGCCCTTGTTTTATTCGATGACTAAGAACGGGTTCGTTTTTGCATCCGAAATAAAGGCCTTGCTTGAACACTCTGAAATAGAGCCTGTTATCGACACGCGTTCGCTTGCCGAAATCATGATTATCGGCCCGGGCAGAACGCCGGGATGCGGTGTTTTTAAGGGCATAAGTGAGATAAGACCTGCACATTATGCATATTATGATGAAACAGGCTTAACAATTCATCGCTACTGGAATGTTGAGGCGCACGAGCACTCGGACAGCTTTGAACAGACGGCTGAAAAGGTTCGTTATCTTGTAACCGATTCAATAAAGCGTCAGCTTGTGTCAGACGTTCCTCTTTGCACTTTCCTTTCGGGTGGACTCGATTCGAGTCTGATATCGTCTGTTACAAACGGGGAATTTAAGAAAAATGGAGAGGTGCTTCATACTTTTTCCGTTGACTATAAGGACAACGAAAAATATTTCAAAAAATCAAAATTTCAGCCGAATTCAGATCCGGAATTTATACGGATTATGGAGAAATATTTAGGAGGAGTGCATCACCGAATTGTGATTGACACCGATGAGCTTGTCAATGCACTGTATTGTGCGGTTGATGCACGTGATCTGCCGGGAATGGCGGATGTTGACGCTTCTATGCTTCTTTTATGTAAAGCGATAAAGGAACAGGGAACGGTTGCGCTTTCGGGTGAATGTGCCGATGAAATTTTCGGAGGCTATCCGTGGTACAGGGATAAAACCATACGTTCCTCCGAGGGCTTCCCATGGGCGCAGTCAACGGAATATCGAATGTCATTTTTGAATGATGAATTTGCCGAAAAAATTGACGGATCGGAATATGTCTATGAACGGTACAAACTGACGGCAGACAGTGCTCCGCTTTATAATAAAATGAACGTTGATGACATGAAAACGGCGCAGATGATGAAGCTGAATCTTGACTGGTTTATGCAAACTTTGCTTGACCGCAAGGATAGAATGAGCATGTATTCGTCACTTGAGGTCAGGGTTCCGTTCTGTGACCACAGAATTGTGGAATATCTTTATAATGTTCCGTGGGCAATGAAGGATCACAACGGATATGAAAAAGGACTTCTTCGTGAAGCAATGCGGGGATATCTGCCCGATGAGGTGCTTTGGAGGAAGAAAAGTCCTTATCCGAAAACGCATAATCCGAATTATCTCGCCGCTGTTTCGTCACGCTTGCAGAAAATTATAGATGACGGCACATCTCAACTGTTCGATTATATAAAAAAAGATAAGTTGCAGGAGCTTTTATCAGAAAATAAAAGTCAGCCATGGTACGGTCAGCTTATGACCACTCCGCAGACAATAGCGTATTTCATTCAGTTTGATTATTGGCTGAGAAAATATAAGGTTAGGTTTGTTTGAGGCAGGCTGAAACCTATCCTCGGCGCCTCTGTAGGGGAGCTGACTGAGTTGTTTGTTGAAAATTTAATAAAAATATTATTTTACCCTTTCGTCACTCCTTCGTCGTGCCACCGCCCCTGCAAGGGAGGCAAGAATAATTTCAGCGCCGAAAAGGGGATAAATCTCAAAATAAATCGTTATAACACCCTATAAAAATTAAATTGTATATTGACCCGACGTTAAAAATCCTGTATTATATTTAAAAAAGGGGGATATACATGAATTTTGTTTATAAAATACTTTCTTTTCTAAATGTAATTACGCTTTGCCTCGCTATGCTTTGCGGAAATTATCCGGGCTTCACGGCAGCGGAGCTTGATTACGAAACCGCATACGGCAACCCGATGAAAGGTTTTATGCCTTTCTACAGCGAGGACGGTGCCGATTCCTCCGTGCCATACAGCATGGAATGGCTCTATATTCCGATGACGGAGCTTGTTGCGGACGACGGCACATTTACGCTTCGCGGAACGCTTGAAGAAAAGCTTGATAAAATCGCTCGCCGAGGACATCAGGCGGCACTCAGAGTTTACCTTGACTATCCCGATAAGGAATGTGCTGTTCCGCAGTTCATATGGGATATGGGAGTAAAAAAATATGAATACAGCGAGTACGGCGGGGGAGTAAGTCCCGATTACAGTGACCAAAGGCTGATTGATTTTCTGCTTGATTTTATTGATAAATTTGCCTTGAATTATGACGGTGACAAGAGAATCGCATATATTACGACAGGCTTAATCGGTCATTGGGGCGAATGGCACGTTTGCCATGAAATCAAGTCCGCAATGGCTTCGAACAAGCAGAAAAGACAGATTATTCATGCATTTGAATATAAGTTTAAGCATACGAATATTCTTACACGTTACCCCGGAACGCCGGGTTCGAACAACGGTCAAATCGGCTTCCATGATGATTCTTTTACATACAACACTATAAATTCCGAAAAAGATTATTTCTTTTGCAATCAGTTAAAAAAAGCGTTGAAAACAAATATTTGGAAAACTCAGCCAATCGGCGGTGAATTTCGTCCCGAAGGTCAGGATAATTTTCTTAATGGCAAGGTGACGGAAGATTTTCAGGACTATGACGAGTGCGTAAATAAGACGCATTGCTCATGGCTGATGATGACAGGGGCCTTCACGGGCAAGCTGAGTGACCGGGAGATCAAGACGGCAAATGAAGCCTCGGCAAAGCTCGGATATGATTTTTATGTCGATAGAGTTCAGGTCAAGAAGCTTTTCGGCAAGGCTTATGTCAGAGTCGCGGTTAAAAATCTCGGCGTTGCTCCGATTTACGCTAACCCTGCCGTTTATATCGGAACAGAAGATAACGAGATTGAGACAAAGCAGGACATAAGCAAGCTTTTGCCGGGTAAAACGGAGTATTTCACCGCAATAATCGACCTTAAATCGGGTGACAGCGTTCATATAAGAATTGACGATGTTTCAAAATACGGTGCATATGTCCGCTTCTCCAACGTCGGCGGGTCAACCTCATCCGACGGCAAATTTATAATCGGAACGGTTGAGTAAAAATAATAAAACCAATAAAAAAGGAACCCGAATCGTAATGATTTGGGTTCCTTTTTGGTGGAGATGGCAACAACCGAAGCTTCGCTTCGGCTGTTGCTGCGCAACCTTCGCATTTATATGTCCATTTTGCTTCGCAAAATATGGACTATGCGGTTTCGATTACCGAAAAAAAACAGACCCAAATCGAAAAACGATTCAGATCTGTTATGGTGGAGATGGCGGTAATCGAAACCGCGTCCAAAAATCAATTCCCGCGAATTTCTACGAGCGTAGTTTATCTTTTAAGATTCCCCTCAAGGAGCGCCGATAAACAGGCTTTCCTTTACGGTATCCTTTAGGTCATGATGAATTGCAAGGCTACTCATTCATTCACGTTCACTGCTGATCGACACCCTTATCCGGACCGCAGTACTTCCGGGAAGGATGGGCCGCACTTAGGCAGCCATTAACTGAGTATTATTGTCGTTTATTTTTATAAACTACGGCTTTTATAGTGGTTCCGCGCCACTGCTCGCTTATCACGGTTCAAAATCCCCGTCGAAATCCTTTCATCCCCATGTTATTGAAAGCGTTCCTTCATCGCACGTTCGATGTTTCTTGCGGCATCCTTCTTTGCGGCGACGTCACGCTTATCATATAATTTTTTACCCTTGCAAAGACCGACCTTAATTTTCGCTCTGCCTTTTTTAAAATAAACCGAGAGGGGAATGAGCGAAAGTCCGTCCTGCTTTACCGTGCCGAAAAGCTTGTTGATCTCTTTCTTGTGCATCAGAAGCTTTCTGACTCTCATCGGGTCACGGTTAAAAATATTGCCGTGGTCATAAGGGCTGATGTGCATTCCGTTAACGAATATTTCTCCGTCAACGATGTTGCACCATGCGTCCTTGAGATTTATTTTGCCCTGGCGAATTGATTTAATTTCAGTGCCGAAAAGCTCAATTCCTGCCTCGTATTCCTCAAGAACAAAGTAATCGTGGTAGGCTTTTTTGTTCTGAGCTACGGTTTTGCTGTCGTTCTTATCCATACCACGACCTCCTTTTAATTATTTTGAATAACCGCCGTTAAAATTTCGTCTGCGGCTTCTGCTGTATCTTGCACGCTCCGCCGCCTGACGTTCCTCTTCACGCTTTTTCTTGGCGTTATAAACTTTTTTGAAGTCCTTTGCGCCTTTGCCGATTCCCGACTTTTTCTTTTCGGGAGCTTTCTTTTTCTTAACAACTCCGTTTTCAATATCCGGATTCTCTTTATAAAGTATAATGCTGCCGCCGATAACCTGTACGACCTGTGAACCTGTCTCTGCCGCTATTTTTTCGGCGATCTCTCTCGGCTTCTCGGGTGCGCTTTCAAGCAATACCTTTATCTTTATCAGCTCTCTTGTATTGAAAACCTCATTTGTCTGAGCGATAACGGCAGGCGTTACACCGCTCTTTCCGACGTGAAACAACGGCTCAAGTCGGTTTGCCATGCCTCTTAATTCCGCACGTCTTTTGCTTGTCATTTTTTCTTCCATATTTTACTCCGTAATAATATTTTTAAGCTGCTCTGACATAAGTCTAAGCGCTTTTCCTCTGTGGCTCATTGAATCTTTTTCCTGCGATGTTATCTCGCCGAAGGGCTTACCGTTTGCCATAAAAATCGGATCATATCCGAATCCGCCGTTCCCGTGTCTTTCTGTGAGAATTTCTCCCTCACATTCGCCTCGGACGGTTATTATTTTACCGTCGGGGAAAACGCAGCATGCGGCGCAGACAAATCTTGCCGTTCTCTTTTCTTTCGGAACGTTTTCGAGATTTTTCAGAAGCTTGTCAATGTTTGCTTCGTCGTCGCCGTGTATACCCGAATAGCGTGCCGAATATACACCCGGCTCACCGTTAAGATAATCAACGCATAAACCTGAATCGTCGGCGATACATGCAATTCCGCTGTCCTCACAGCCCGCAACGGCCTTGAGCTTTGCGTTTTCTTCAAACGTAGTTCCAGTTTCCTCAACGTCACGAAGATCACATCCGATATCCTCGGCGGTGACAACTTCAATTCCGAGAGGGGAGAGTATGCGCTGCAATTCGATCTTCTTTTTGTTATTATGTGTCGCAATCAGAAGCTTCATTCCGCTTTTCCTCCGCCGGCTTTTCTTCCGATTCCGTGTCCATGAACATGTTTTCCTCGTCATGCTTTACTTCATTGTCAAAGAGTCCGTCGGCAAAAGCCTTGGGATTGAACGGTTGAAGGTCATCTATCTTTTCGCCGACGCCGACAAACTTAACCGGAACCTTAAGGTCATTTTTTATTGCAAGAACAACTCCGCCCTTTGCGGTTCCGTCAAGCTTGGTAAGAACTATTCCGGTGATTTCGCAAACATTTTTGAAGTCTCTTGCCTGATTGACTGCGTTCTGACCCGTTGTTGCGTCAAGAACAAGCAGGCTTTCACGGTCGTTATAGGGGAGTTCCTTATCAATAATTCTGTAAATTTTTGCAAGCTCGTCCATGAGGTTCTTTTTATTGTGCAAACGTCCTGCCGTGTCGCAGATAATGATGTCTGCGTCTCTTGCTATACCTGCCTGAATCGTGTCAAACACAACCGCGGCGGGATCTGCACCTTCATGGTGCTTGACTATATCAACTCCGGCACGGTTAGCCCATTCCTCAAGCTGGTCGATTGCGGCGGCACGGAATGTATCTGCTGCGCCGAGAATGACCTTTTTGCCCTGAGCCTTATACATAGCCGCCATTTTACCGATAGTCGTTGTCTTGCCGACACCGTTAACGCCTATAACAAGAATGATTGACGGCATGGTGACAAGACCCATATCTTCGCCGCCCTCAAGCATTTCCGAAACGATCTCCTTGATTGCGCCCTTGACCTGAGAGGATTTTTTTAGATGGTGCTTTGCAACATATTCTCTGAGTTTCTCGCAAATCTCAGCCGAGGTATTCATTCCGACGTCGCCCATGATGAGAATTTCTTCAAGATCGTCATAGAGCTGATCTGTGATATCCTCATTTTCGCTGATAGCGGCGTCGATAGCACCCGACATGGTTTCTCTTGTCTTTTTCAGACCTAAATTAAACTTTTTAAAAATACCAAAAGCCATATTTTCCTCCGATCAACGTCCGTCGCGGATGTTCTTTATAATATTGTCAACAACGCTTCTGAGCTTGCTGTCCTCATGGTAGCGCTTTGTAAATTTATCAAGACTGTAAACAACCGTTGAATGATCTCTGTTGAATTCACGTCCGATAAGCTTTGTTGAAAGTCCGGTCATTTCTCTGACTATATACATTGCCATCTGACGCATTTCTGTTGTCTGAGCGTTTTGCTTTTTTGAATAAATATCGGCACTGTCCGCTCCGTAGGTTCTCGCAACCTCTGTAACAATCTTGTTAATCGTAACCGGAGTCGGACTGTTATCGACGATGATATCCTTAATTGCCGTTTGAGCTGTCATTATATTGACGGGCATACCCTGCATAGTAACGAATGCCTGCATTTTCTTGACTGCGCCCTCAAGCTGACGAATGTTGTTTTTAAGCTTCTCGGCGATGTATTGAACGATATCGTCCGGAAGGTCAAAATTGAGAACCTCGGCTTTTCTTTTAATAATAGCCATTCTTGTTTCAAGATCGGGTGACTGAATATCAGCCATAAGGCCCCATTCAAAGCGATTGCGAAGTCGATCCTCAAGGAGAGCTATTTCCTTCGGAGGTCTATCTGATGTCAGAACGATCTGATTGCCTGCCTGATAGAGCGCGTTAAAGGTGTGGAAAAACTCCTCCTGAGTTGAGTCCTTACCTGCGATAAACTGAACGTCATCAACAAGAAGTATATCGGCGTTTCTGTATTTATCGTGAAAAGCCTCGGTGCTCTTTTGTCCGATATATTTGACAAGCTCGTTTGTAAAGCTCTCTCCTCGTGTATATACAATATTTGCTTCAGGGTGGGTAAGCTTAACTTGATGAGCGATAGCATTGAGCAGGTGAGTCTTGCCGAGTCCCGAGTTGCCGTGAATGAAAAGGGGGTTATATTTTCCGCCCGGGTCATTGGCAACGGCGTTTGCTGCGGCATAAGCAAATTTGTTAGATGCGCCTACAATGAAGGAATCAAACGTATCCTCGTCCGTGAGAGCGTCTTCGGTTTCCTCAGCCTTAACGGGTACCGCTTTTTCAACATCAACAAGAATGATTTGAATATCAAAACCGATAACGTTTTTGAAGGAAGATTCCAGCTTATCCATGAATCTGCTTTCAACAATTTTACGCTTAAAGTCAGAAAGAGCGATAACGACCTTGTTATCGTCAAAGCTTACAAGCTCCATGTCCTTGAACCAAACATTATATATGGATTCGGAAACCTGATTTTTACATTCCTCTTTTACCATTTCCCAAAGTTCTGCGAATGAATCCATGTGTTTTTTACATCTCCTGTTTGATTTTTACCGAAATAGTATAGCATACGAAATGATTAAATGCAATTAGTAATTTAAACAATTATAACGTAAAATAATAATAATTTTTTAAATGTAAATCTTTTATTTACAAAATAATGATTGACACAGGGCGAATTTTATTATATAATATCTCAACGTGAGTGCATATGCATTATTGCATTGTTGACACTCAGAATAACAAAGTACAGTATTGAAACGGAGGTCAGAAAGATGAAGAGAACTTACCAGCCCAAGAAGCGCCACAGAAAAATGGAACACGGTTTCCGCAAGAGAATGTCTGACAGAAACGGCCGCAAGGTTCTTGCACGTCGTCGTGCAAAGGGCAGAAAGCAGCTTACTTACTGAGTTGTTTGATTGGCAGGCGATTGCCTGACTGATTAAACGTACTTGGATTTTACGGTAGACCACCGTTGAACGGATTTGATGTTTTTGCCCGAGAAGAATTATATTGTTTTAAAGCAAAATAGCGATTTCCGACGAGCTTACGGCAGAGGAAAATCATTTTCTGATCCTGCGTTGGTTACTTATGTTTTAAAGAATAACCGCGCGGGAGTTTGTCGTATGGGTATTACCACAAGTAAGAAGATCGGCAATGCGGTTGAGAGAAACCGCGCAAGAAGGATCATCAGAGCGGCATTCAGAGATAATCTTCCGTATTTAAAGAACGGATATGACTTTGTCTTTGTTGCCAGATCCAGAACCAAACATCTCAAAAGCACGGATATTTCGGCAATTATGTCGAAGCAACTTTCAAAAGCGGGCGTGAAAAAGATATGAGAAGCTTTCTCATCAGATGCATCAAGTTTTACCAAAGGCACATTTCGCCTCATCTGCCGCCCATGTGCAGGTATTATCCGACCTGTTCCCATTATGCCGTTGAAGCGATTGAAGTTTACGGAGCATTTAAAGGCTCACTTATGGCTCTCGGCAGATTGCTTAGGTGCAATCAATTATTTAAGGGAGGTTATGACCCCGTTCCTCCTAAAAAAGAAAAGGGTCGCAAAGAATAAAGGAGACAAAATATGTATAACTTCCTTTACAAGTATATTACACCGATTTTCGGTTATATTATGCTTTTCTTTTACGGAATTGTTGACGGCTTTAACGGAAACTACGGTATCGCAATCATTCTTTTCACGATTTTTGCCCGTCTCGTAACGCTTCCCACAACAATAAGCCAGCAAAAGAGTATGGCAAAGCAGCAGCGTCTTGCACCGAAGATCAGACGAATTCAAGAAAAATATGCGGGAAATCAGCAGAAGATTCAGGAAGAAACCCAGAATCTTTATGCCAGAGAGGGCTATAATCCCATGTCGGCAGGTTGTCTCCCGTTGCTTATTCAGTTCCCGTTTATTATCGGTCTTTACGGCGTGCTTTACAATCCGCTTCGCTATGCGATCGGACTTGATGCTGCAACGTCACAGCAATTCGTAGATGTTTTCTCCAATATGGTTAAGGACGGGGTTGTTACTGTCGGTTCAAAAGTTGACAGATACTATCCTCTTTATATCATTGAGCATTTCTCGGAAGTAATGGATTATATTTCATCAAAAGGAATTACAACCGTTTCGGCTGATGCAATTTCCAGAGTTCAGTCATTTATTGATGCCAAGAGGTTTATCTTCCTCGGTCTTGAGCTTGGTGTTCAACCGCAATATAAGGTGTTCAATAAGTATTGGCTTATTCCTATCCTTTCGGGTGTTACATCATTGATTTCCGCGATTGTCACGCAGTTGCAGCAGAAAAAAACAAATCCTGCCGCAAACACACCCGGAATGGGTTGTACAATGCTTATGATGCCGGCAATGTCGGTTTGGTTTGCATTCATGTTCCCGAGCGGAATCGGAGTATACTGGATTGCGTCAAATATATTCGCATTTTTCCAGACATTTATTATGAAAAAATTCATGTCTCCGCAGAAGAACATTGCGAAGCTTATGGTTAAAGAGACAGTTGAAAGACGTTCGAGAGAGAACAGCATTAAGCGTATCAAAAACATCTGAAAATTATGAAAATAACACTGTAAAGTGTAGATCTACAGAGGTGAAAACCGTTGATTAAAGAAGCATTCGGAAAGGGCGCAACCACAGAAGCTGCAATCGAAGCCGCCAAAAGTGAGCTTGGAGCACCGTGGGACGCCGATGTACAAATAGAAGTTTTGAAAACAGCCAAGAAAAAGACTCTCGGTCTTTTCGGCGGTTCTCTTGCCGAGGTTAGAGCTTACTATGAGGTTCCGGACGAGGTTAAGAAGCCCGAGCCGAAGCCTACTGTTAAGAATCAGAAGCCGGCAAAGCCGGAGAAAAAAGCAGAGGCTAAAAAGCCCGAAGCCAAGAAAGAAGCTGCTCCCAAAAAGCAGGAAGCTGTCAAGGAGACGGAAAAAACCGTCGGTGATGCTTCAAAGGCAGCCGAAGCTTATATAAAAGCTGTTCTTGAAGGTATGGGAGTAAAGGACGCTGAAGTTACTTCGTGTGAAGACGATGAAAGCGTTTATGTACAGCTTGACTGCGGTAACGACTACGGCTATGTTATCGGCAGAAGGGGAGAAACCCTCGATGCAATTCAGTATCTTACAAGGCTTGTTATAAACAAAGGTAAGGATAATTATAAGCGTGTTTCAATCAACGCAGGCAATTACAGAGAAAAGAGAGAGGTAACTCTCCGTGAGCTTGCAAAGAAGAACGCTGCAAGAGTCAAGAAATACGGCAGAAATGTATGTCTTGATCCGATGAATCCGTATGAGAGACGTATTATTCATACAACAATTCAGGAAATAGAGGGCGTCGATTCTCATTCGATAGGCTCGGAAAGTGACAGAAGAGTAGTTATTACTCTCGCCGAGGGATTTAAGGCAACCAATCCGTCGAACGGCAGAGGTCGCAGAGGGGATTACAGAAGACACGACAACCGTTCGCAGTCAAGGGAACAGCAGGCACCTGCGAGAGCGCCGCGTTCCGATCTTGAGGGATCGCTTTACGGCAAGATTGAGCCAAAAGCAAAAGAGGAATAATCATTAAAAGAAGCGGACAATATAATTATGTTGTTCGCTTTTCGTCGTTCTCCCGAGGTTTTATTTTGCGGGCTTCGGATTCGTTTAAATGGAGTTGATTTGATGGATAACAAAGAAAGAAAAGACACTTTGGAAAACATGGATGAATTCAATCAGAAGTATAACCACTATCTTTCCGAAGATGAGGAAACTCAAATTGTTCCCGTTCCCCACTTTGAAAAAAACGACGGGATTGAAGATGTCAGCTCGTACAGTGAGGATGTTAATGCAGAGGATCCCGATTTTGATGCAGACAGTGACGATGAGCCGACTTTGGAAAAGAAAGAGAATTTCTTCACAAAGAATAAGTACAAGAACACAAAAATAATTGCCCTTTGCCTTGTAATTGTTTTCCTGCTCGGCATCGGCGCCGGTTTAGTTTGGATCTACGTTTCAACAAAGAGCAAGGGCTACGGCGACGACGGAATTGACTATAACAAAATTGACAAAAATTATCTTGTTGATGATAATACCCAGTTTAAGGTTATGGGCGATATTGATGCCGACTCGCTCAACGCTTTCCTCTATCAGTGGGCAAACAACGGCGGAGATAAGATGTCGAACAAGAATATTATAAATGTTCTTCTTTGCGGCGTTGACAGCGAATTTAATCTTTGCGACTCGCAGATACTTATTTCCATCGACAAGAAAAACGAAAAGATTACAATGGTTTCTTTCCTTCGAGACAGCTGGACATATATCAGAATGCCCAAGGAGGACGGAACGTATTATGACGAATACGAAAAGATAAATGCCGCTTATCACGGCGGTCCGAAAACTCTTTTACAGACCATTGAAAACAATTATAAAATTAAAATTGACCAGTATATAGTGGTTGACTTCAAGTCATTCCCGAAGGTAATTGATGCAATCGGCGGGGTAACGGTCGATGTTCAGGACTATGAGGCAGATTATATCAGAAGAACGTCGTCTCAGACTAATTTTCCTTATGGCACGGCAAAGTTGAACGGCAAGCAGGCGCTTATCTACAGCCGAATCCGTCATTGTGACGACGACAGCGACCTCAGCCGTACAAGACGTCAGAGATCTGTTATCAAGTCGCTCATCAACCAGGCAAAAAAAGCCTCTAACGGCCAGCTTGTTAACGCCTATAAGCAGGTAACGGGTTATCTCAGGACCGGATATACACAGAAAGAGGTTCTTTCTCTTATCGCAACGGCTTATTCGCATAATTGGATGGATTTTGAAATCAAGGAATACATTATGCCCAATGAAGATTATGTTGAAAGAATCGGCGGTTACATCAATTCTTCAACATGGGCTTGGACAGTTGACTATCCTCTCTGTGCTCAGAGACTTCAAAAACTTCTTTACGGTAAAACGAACATTGTCCTTGCCGCAGACCGCGTCAGCCCGCTTGACTCGGTATCAAACAGACGAGACACTACTACGGACAGCAGCTCGGGCAATTCATCGTCGGGAGATTATTCAAACGATAATAACGATAACGGCTATGTTGAGCCGGATGTCCCCGATATTGAACCGGTAACTGAGGAACCCACTGCGGCACCGGAGGAGCCTGTAACCGATGAACCGTCACCGGAGGAGCCGGAAGAGCCGACTGCTGCAAACGAAGAAAACGACCGTAGATTTACTCTTTTCGACCGCAGCAACGACTGAAGCAAAATTTAAAATACATTTAAAATAATTACAGGACAGAAGCAATTTGCCTCTGTCCTGTTTTTTTAAGATTCATATAAGAATTGATGCAATGCCGTTTTGTTCTCTTCAAGATCCGGAACAAGGACGTCCTGACCGTCAATCATTTCGCTCGAATAACCGTCATCGGTCGGAATTCTGAACTGATCGTTGCCGTATTTCAGCAAGGCTATTGCTCCGAAAGCTTTTAAAGTCATCTTGACCGGTGAAATATCCGTTGTAATAAGAGGAAGTACATCGCTCATAACCGAGAGCGTAGTAATCGGATTCTGAGAAACTATCTTTTTAAATATAGAATTCATTACCTTACGCTGACGCTGAGTTCTGTTAAAGTCGGAATCAAGATATCTGATTCTGCAATAAATAAGAGCATAATCTCCGTCGAGAATATTTTCTCCCGAATGTACATTTGCATGGCTTGTCTCATTGATGAAATCGGCTTCGTCTTCGGTAATTTCAACGCTTACTCCGCCGAGACCGTCGATAAGCTTTTCAAACATCTCAAAGTCAACCATCACATAATCGTTTATCGAAACGCCGAAATTCTCGTAAATTGTTTTCAGCAAAAGCTCCGCTCCGCCGTAGGAATAAGCTGCATTAAGCCGTCCGTCGTCATATCCGGGGATTGAAACCCACAAGTCACGCATGAATGATGTCATTTTGATTCTCTGATGCTCTTTATCTATTGTAACGAGAATCATTGAGTCGGAGCGTTGAGACGTTCCGTCCGATTTATCGCAGCCGATGAGAAGAACGTTATAATAATTCGGATCCTCGGTGAAATTTAAGTTGCTGCTTTGAACATAATTTGTTTTTGCGCACATTGAATAAACATAACCGAAGCTGCCGACGGGAATAAGGGCAATGAGTAAAAGGAAGATAATAAACAGTGTTCCGCAGCCGCAACCGCAGCCTTTTTTCTTTTTCTTCTTTTTCTTTTCGTTTTTGCTTTTTTTGTCTGAGCCCTTTCCGCTATCCTGCCTCGGAGGAATCTCCCCGTTTTGGTAGCTCTCAAAGGTTCCGAGCCGCTCCTGATTTTTAATTATTTCTTCGTATTTTTGCTGATTAAGTCTGTCTTGAAAGTCTTTTTCGGACTGAGTGATCGGTATTTCACCCGTATCGTCCCTCTTTTTATAGTTTTTAAAATAAATATCGCTCATTTTTTCACCTTCTAATGCAATATTTTACTATATCTTTTCTTTTTTTACAAGAGTTTTGAAAAATATATGAGCGTTTTAATTGACTTTTATTACATTTTAAATTAAAATATATGGGTAATCGTTGATTATCATACAAGCAGGTTGGGCAGTTGCATGCATTTTGCATGAGGAAAGTCCGAGCCCCATAGAGCAGAATAACGGCTAACGGCCGCCGAGGGTAACCTTAGGGACAGTGCAACAGAGATATACCGCCGCTTCAGCGGTAAGGGTGGAAAGGCGAGGTAAGAGCTCACCGATCGCGTGGAAACATTGCGATCCTGTAAACCCTATTCGGGGCAACACCGACCGATTAGGCTTGCTCGGCCTATTATTTCGAAGGGTGGCTTGAGCTGTGGAGTAATTCACAGACTGGATAGATAATTGCCTTAAATGACAGAACTCGGCTTACAGACCTGCTTGTATGAAAGTCAACGATTTTTGCAATGCTTCTTAATTTGTACAGTATTGCCTTAACATTATATTCCTCACTGAATATTATATCAGTGAGGTGATTTTATGCAAAATGCTTTTGTCTGCGGTATTGTTGCGGCTTTGAGCTTTATCGGCTTTGTTTGTATAATTTATTTTATTATGCTTTGTTTTTACCGTCCAAAGGGCAACAGCAGCTATATAATCAAGATTCCGTCGAAAATCGACAGGGGAGAGGCTGAAAGCCTGATTTACGGTGCATATTTAAAAAAGATGATTTTCGGCGATCTTATTTTTGATGATATTATTATTGACAGGAGCGAGCTTTCCGATGAAGAAAAAGAGCTTGTTGATATTTTAATAAACGAAACGGATATATACATAAATATAATTGACGCCGAAAACGACAGTGAGGAAAAAGATGAACGACAACCTTGAGGAAATCCACGGATATGTTGAAGAGCTTGTTTTCCGTAAGCCTGAGAACGGGTTTACGGTTCTTGAGCTGTCCACCGAAGAGGAATACATAACCGTTGTCGGAGTTCTTCCCGAGGTCAATGTCGGCGAGGAGCTTAAGCTCAGAGGGTCATGGAGCATTCATCAGACCTTCGGCAAGCAATTCAGAGCCGAGCTTTGTGAACGTTCGCTCCCGTCCACCGCAGCCGATCTTTACCGTTACCTTGCTTCGGGAGCGGTTAAAGGAATCGGATCGAAAACGGCTCAGAAAATTATTGAACGTTTTGGCGATGAAGCCTTTGAGGTGCTTGAAAAGCACCCGAAATCATTGGCACTGATCAACGGAATATCCCTCTCGAAAGCGGAGAAGATTTGTCAGGCTTTTAATGAGCAATTCTCTGTCAGGCAGGTTATGATTGCGCTTGAGCGACTCGGTCTGACAGCTTCGGAATGCTTGAAAATTTACCGGCTTTACGGTGCAAATTCCGTTGAAGTTGTTGAGATGAACCCGTATGTGCTTTGCGGCGAGGGCATCGGCATAGGCTTTGAAAGAGCCGAGCAGATAGCCGATGAAATGGATGTCAAGCCTGCACCCGAATTCAGAATTCAGGCAGGCGTTATGCACGTTATAAAGCATAATCTAAGAAACGGTCATACCTGTTTGCCCCGTGAAAAGGTTATTGCTCCGTCAATCGGACTTCTTGATACAAATTCCGATGAGATAGAAAAGGCAATTGATTCGCTTCTTGACGGTCATAAGCTTGAACATTTCATAATGAATCAAAAAGAGTTTATTGCGCTTTTTAAGATATATTCGGACGAGCTTTCCGCCTCGGAAAGAATCAAGGTTTTTCTTAAATTTCCGCCTGCGGGAAAACCGACCCTTTTGCAGGATATTGAAAACATTGAACGTGACGAATGTATAGTTTATGACGAAAAGCAGAAAGAAGCAATTATAAAAGCGATAGATAAAGGAATACTTATTCTGACGGGCGGTCCCGGAACGGGAAAAACGACAACTCTCAACGGTATTTTGAAGCTTTTTGAGCGTGACGGACTTGAGGTTGTGCTTGCCGCACCTACGGGTCGAGCTGCCAAAAGAATGAGCGAAATAACGGGCAGAGAAGCGAAAACGATTCATCGCCTTCTTGAGGTTGAGTGGGATAAGAACGATAACCCTCATTTTAAGCATGATATGCAAGATCCGCTGAAGGCCGATGCCGTTATTGTGGACGAGCTTTCCATGGTTGATATTACTCTTTTTTCAAGCCTTTTGAATGCTCTGCCGCTCGGCTGCCGTCTGATAATGGTCGGCGATTCCGATCAGCTTCCCGCCGTCGGCGCCGGCAATGTTCTGCATGATTTGATTGAATCGAAGACCTTGCCCGTAGTCGAGCTGAAAAAGGTTTTTCGTCAGGCAATGAAAAGCCGAATAGTTACAAATGCACATGACATTGTTGCCGGTAAAATGCCCGACCTTGAAACAAAAGATAACGACTTTTTCTTTATGAAAAGAACATCTCCGGCATCTGTAGTAAGTACAATTTCCGAGCTTTGCTCAAAGAGACTGCCTAAGGCTTATGACTTCGATTCCATAAATGATATTCAGGTTCTTTGTCCGTCGAGAAAAGGTGAGTGCGGAAGCGTTAACATCAATAAAATGCTTCAATATGTGCTGAATCCTCCTTCAAAAAACAAGCGGGAGGTCACGCTTGCCGGAAAAACGCTTCGTGAGGGCGACAAGGTAATGCAAATTAAGAATAATTATGATATTCTATGGACAAAGGGTAACGACGAGGGCAGCGGAATTTTTAACGGAGACATAGGTATAATTGAAAAAATCGACTGTGTTTCCTCTGCGTTCTCAGTAAATTTTGAGGACAGAATAGCTGTTTATTCTTTTGAAAACGCCAATGAGATCGAGCACGCCTACGCCGTGACCGTGCACAAGAGTCAGGGCAACGAGTTCAAGGCGGTCGTTATGCCCGTGTTCAATGTTGTGCCGAATCTCTGTTACAGAAATCTTCTTTATACGGCGGTAACAAGAGCAAAAAATATCATGGTTCTTGTCGGCTCGGCAGATGTTGTATATAACATGACAATGAATAACAGCAGAACGAAAAGATATACCGCACTTAAATACTTTTTAACGGAAGCGGAGGACGATTAAGTTGGGACGTTTTAAGGACATTATGATCTTTCTTGTCTCAATGCTGTTTCCAAATCGCTGTATATTTTGCAATGAGCCGATTGATCCGTTTGACGATTATTGCGATAACTGTGCCGTAAATGTTCCTTTTATAAAGGGTGAAATATGCACTCGTTGCGGTGCTGCCGTCGCCGATTGTGTTTGTAACAAAAGGAAGTCGGTTTATTACGAGAAGGTCGCCGCCCCTTTATACTACGACGGAGATGTGAAAAGCTGTATTCACCGCTTCAAATTCAAAGATGACAGAATGACGGCGAAGCCGCTTGCAAAGCTTATGGCAAACACGCTACAAAATCATTTCGGCAATATTCATTTTGATTATGTGACATATATTCCGATGTATAAAAGCAAGGAGCGCAAGCGCGGATTCAATCAAAGCAGGTTGCTTGCCACGGAGATATCCAAGCTTTGCAATATTCCTTTAGCTGACGGACTTCTTGTCAAGCTTTATGATACCGACTGTCAGCACGACTGCACCGGTCTTGAAAGAACAGGAAATCTAATCGGAGTTTTCGATGTTGATAAATCATTCGATATTGTCGATAAAACGATTTTATTGATAGATGATGTTAAAACATCCGGCGCAACTCTCAATGAATGCGGAAAAATGTTGTATTTGAATGATGTAAAAATCGTAATTTGCTTGACTGCTGCAATCAGAAATAGTAAAATAGAAGAAACAAATGATTGATACGAGGTGTTGATTATGAAAAACGGAATTAAAATTTTGATCGCTGTTGTTGCGGTTGTGCTCGTTCTTGTCGGCATTGTTGCCGGAGGCTATAATTCACTTGTTGATGCTCAGACTGCCGTCGAAACAAAGCAGGCGGATATTCAGACGCAGCTTCAGCGTCGTGCCGATCTTATACCAAACTTTGTTTCAACCGTTAAGGGCTATACAAAATATGAGCAGGAGACTCTCACAGCGGTTACAGAGGCAAGAAGCAAGGTTGGCAAGGCCGCTAATGCCGAGGCTCTTGCACAGGCAAGCGATGAGCTTGACAGGGCTATTTCCGTCTGGGTTAATGCTGTTACGGAAGCCTATCCTGACCTCAAGGCAAATTCGAATTATGTTGCGCTTCAGGATGAGCTTGCAGGCACGGAGAACAGAATAGCCGTTGCAAGAAAGGACTATAATGAAGCGGTTCAGAGTTATAATGCCGCTATTAAAAAGTTCCCGAAAAATATTCTTGCCGGAATGTTTGGATTTGAAAAGGCGGATTTCTTCAAGGCTGACGATAATTCGCAGACAGTTCCTAATGTGGAGTTTTAAGTTATGAAAAGAATTATTTCGGTTTTCTCCGTAATTCTTATATTATTTATTATATTTTCTTTTTCCGCTTCAGCCGCTAAAATTCCCAATGCAACAAAACATTTCTTCGTTAATGATTTTGCAAATGTAATTTCTAACGAGGACGAAGCGAAAATGCAGCAGCAGGGCGAGGCACTCTATAAGGCGTGCGGCGCTCAGGTTGTTGTTGCTACGGTCGGCAATACGGACGGAGAGGATATTGAGTCTTATTCCCTTGAGCTTGCACGTTCGTGGGGGATAGGCTCCAAGAATAACAATGACGGAATACTGTTCCTTCTTTCTGTTGATGACAGAAAGGTGCGTATTGAGGTAGGCTACGGTCTCGAGGGTGCCTTGCCCGACAGCAAAACCGGAAGAATCCTCGATACATACGGTATTGAGCACTTTAAGAAAAATGATTTTTCGACAGGTCTCACGGCTGTTTATGATTCGCTTGTCAATGAGGTATATATCGAAAAGAACCTTCAACCGGCGGAGGGGTATACTCCCATTTCCGAAGTTAAAGGTTCCGACAAAGATACCGACATCGGCTTCATTGTTGTTGCAGTTATTATTATTTTCAGCTTTCTGATGTCATTCAGAAAGAGACGGCGCGGCAAATATTACTCCGATTATGACGATACTTATCACGGCGGTTTCGGCGGAGGATTCTCGGGCGGAGGATTTTCCGGAGGAAGCAGCGGCGGCGG